>NC_014230.1:2132500-2732500 GCF_000196315.1 Croceibacter atlanticus HTCC2559
TCATTTTGAGAAAATTCGAAAACGGTTCCATTTGTATTACTAATTTGTACTAAAGCATTATCGACAGGAGCAGGTTCACCTGAAAAAAATGGTCGAGTTAAACTTAAATAAATTTCCTGATGATTTCCACTAGTTCCCTTAACCCAATTTAAAGATGCATCAATAACTAATTTTGGTTCGCTTTCATTTAATGAAATATCTACGACATCTTCACAAGAGCAAAGACTAAGAATTAAGATTATATATATTATTTGTTTCATTAAAATTTAAAATTATAACTTATAGAAGGCACTATTCCAAATATTGAAAACCTGACGGCTTCATTAACTCCGGTAGTTCTGTTTTCTCTAAAACTTATACTTGCAGCATTTTTCCTATTATAAAGGTTGTAAATACCAAATGACCAATATGACTGCCAGCGTTTATCACTATTAGGGTTTGGAGTAAACTCTGCAGCAATGTCTAACCTATTAAACAGAGGTAATCTGTCTGTATTTCGTTCACCATAAACTGGAATTGTTTGTCCTTCATATTGGTATTGAGACGTAGGAAATGTAGTAGGTTGTCCTGTTTGTAAAAGAAAATTTCCACTAAATGTCCATTTATCATTTAATTTATAAGACGTTGTTATAGAAATGTCATGCGTCTTATCATAATTGGTTAAATACCAATTTCCATTTGAAATACCTGGCTCTATTTCACTTCTTCCTGGTGTCTTTTGTTCACTTTTAGAAAGCGTATAAGATAACCAACCTTGAAATTTACCAAGATTTTTTCTAAACAATACTTCAAGGCCATATGCTCTTGCTTTACCATTAAGAATTACTTGTTCTATAGCATCATTAGCAATAAGATCTGTGCCGTCTATATAATCAATTCTGTTGTTTATATATTTGTAAAAAGCCTCAAACTCTAAGCTGTACTCATTCTCATTAAAGTTTTTAAAATACCCAGCAGCAACTTGATCTACTATTTGGGGTTTTACAAATTTACCACTTGGTGTATATACATCTAATGGAGTAGGAGAGCTTGTATTACTAAGTATATGTATATATTGTGCAATGCGATTGTAACTTAATTTTATAGAGCTTTGGTCATTTAATAAGTACGATAGTGAAACTCTTGGCTCTAAATTCCCAAAAGATTTAATAATATCATCACGGTTAAAGTTTTCTTCACCTACAGGGTCTGCAGATTCATATACACCTTGTTCTTGATTATATATTACAGGTAAATTATTCTCATATGTAAACAACCGATCTTGGCCTAGTCTAAAGAATGCACTATACCTTAAACCATATTCGGCAGTTAGTTTCTCTGTTAAATTGTGTTCTGCAGATAAGTATATTCCGCTTTCTAGGGCATATTTTTTTGTGAGCGTAAATGCATTTATTCCAGAATCTGTTGTAGATGGTTCAATTTTACCTGGATTAAATTCGTATAATGTGTTTTGTATCCCGTAATTTAATTTTAGGTCATTATTAATATAGTGGTTAAATCCATATTTAATATTTCCATTTCTTATTCCGCTGTTGTATTTAAATTCTGCTAAATCTAATTCTAACCCATAATAATAATCACTGTATATTACAGATAGGTTAGTAAACACATTATCACTAAATACGTGATTCCATCTAAGATTTAAAATGCTATTTCCATAAACATTCTTAAAACTGTCGTTAAGATTAAATACATCTCTACCAAAATATCCTGAAAGTAACAGTGTGTTTTTATCGTCTAGTTTATAGCTTAGCTTGGTATTTAAATCATAAAAATAAGCCAGGTTTTCGTTATCTGTGAGTTTTAAGAATAAATGCGCATAAGAACTTCTTCCTGCGAGTAAAAATGAGCTTTTTTCTTTTTGAATAGGTCCCTCAACTAATAGCCTGCTTGATAAAATTCCTAGACCTCCTTCTGCAGAAAACTTCTTACTATTACCATCTTTTTGATAAATATCTAAAACAGAAGATACTCTGCCTCCATATTTAGAAGGTATTCCACCTTTATATAATTTAATATCTTTTATTGCATCCGGATTAAAAATTGAAAATAAACCGAATAAATGTGAGGAATTATAAATTGTAGCTTCATCTAATAATATTAAATTCTGATCTGCTGCGCCACCTCTTACATTAAATCCTGAAGCACCTTCTCCTGCATTTGTAACACCTGGTAAAAGCAGAATCGATTTAATAATATCTGGTTCACCTAATACTACGGGTATTTGCTTTATAGTTTTTATTGAGAGAGAATTAACACTCATTTGAGGAGATCTAATATTTGTACGCTCTACATCTTCTTTAATAACAACTGTGTCTAATGTCTCAGATGATTCAGTTAAGCTGAAATTTAAAGTTGTTTTATTTGTAATGCTAATATATTTATTTATAGTATTGTAGCCTAGGTAACTTAAAGTTATTGTGTAATTACCTTCAGGGATAGAAATTGAATAAAAACCATATGTGTTAGTAACGGTTTCAGTTTGTAATTCATTAATAATTACATTAACACCATTAAGAGTTTCATTACTAGCAGCATCTCTTATAGTACCATTTAAGGTAAAGGTTGTTTGACCAAATAGGGATAGGTTGGTTAAAACCAATAATAAGGATAATAAATGGCGCAAATTTCTTTTTCACCAAAGATACTAAACAACTTAGTTTATAGTCTAAACATTTTATAGTCTTGAGCAGTATTTTTTACAACAGCTTCAGTACGATCAGGATGTGTATCGCTTATAAATAGTTGTCCCAATTCTCCAGTTGAGACTAAAGAGACTATTTGCTCAACACGTTGTTCATCTAATTTATCAAAAACATCATCTAAAAGTAAAATAGGATTCACCTTACTTTTTGCTTTAATGAAATCGTACTGTGCTAATTTTAAAGCTATTAAAAATGATTTTTGTTGTCCTTGGCTTCCAAACCTCTTAATCGGGTGGTTCTCAATTCCAAAATCTAAATCATCTTTGTGAGTACCAACCGTTGTATATTGGCGTTGTAAATCTTTCTGTAAGCGCTCTTCAAATAAACTAGCTAGGTTTCCTTTTTTAAGTTGACTTTTATAAGAAATAGTCACTTGTTCTTTGTTATTGCTAATTGTTTGGTAGCGTTCTTTAAATATCGGAATAAAACTTTCTAAAAATAGTGTTCTAGTCTCAAATATCTCTGAGGCATAGTTACTTAACTGTTCATTATATACCTCGAGTGTTGAACTTTCAAAAGTTCTATTTGCAGCAAAATATTTTAAAAGAGCATTTCGTTGTGCAAGTACCTTATTATAGCTTATTAAGTTATCCAAATAAGTTTTATCGTTCTGAGAAATTATACCATCCATAAATTTACGTCTAGTATCGCTACCTTCAGTAATAAGGTCTCTATCTGCAGGAGATATAATAACTACAGGTAATAAGCCTACGTGTTCACTAAAACGTTCATATGCTTTGCTGTTTCTCTTAATTACTTTTTTTTGTCCACGTTTTGCACTTACAACAATTTTTTCTGTACGGTCTTGCTTAACAAACTCGCCATCTATAACAAAGAAATCTTCATGATGTTTAATGTTTTGGCTCGTTATTGGGTTAAAGTAACTTTTACCTAAAGAAAGATGATATATACTGTCTAAAACATTGGTTTTACCAATACCATTGGCGCCAACCAAGCAATTAATCTTAGAATCAAATTCAAAAGTTTCAGATTCAAAATTCTTATAGTTTATAAGAGATAATTGTTTTAAATGCATAAAAATATGAGGATCAATAGTAAATTAGCTAATGAAGAGGTTATCATATCCTGTTGACAACTTGTGCAAAGTACCAAAAAATGAATGTAATTACACTTTTTAATCTCAATAAAAAGTTTATTTTTGCGCCACAATAAAGTAAATTATGGCAACATATAAGAAGCGTGGATACAAACCTAAGAACAAGGAAGAGCGCGAAGAACAAGTAGAAGATCAGTCAACAACAGCAGAAGTTTTTAACTCTTTAGATGAAGGAGCAAATAAAACCGAAGAGTTTGTTGCAAAAAACCAAAACATCATTTTAATTGTAATAGGTATTATTGCAGTAGTGGTACTAGGTTATTTGGCCTATGAGCGTTTTGTGGTAGCACCTAATGAAGAAGCTGCTACTAATGAAATGTATCAAGCACAAAGCTATTTTGATGATGCATTAATAGCACCATCTACTACAAAAGATTCTTTATTTAACTTAGCTCTTAATGGTGGTGAAGGTAAGTATGGTTTCTTAGACATTGCAGACGAGTATAGTAGTACAGATGCAGGTAACCTTGCAAATTACTATGCAGGTATGGCATACCTTAATACAGGAAAATATAAAGAAGCTATTTCTAGCTTAGAAGATTTTTCTAGTGACGATTTAATTTTAGCACCATTAGCTAAAGGAGCTATAGGTGATGCATTTTTACAATTAGACCAAACTGAAGAAGCTTTAGGTTATTATGAAAGTGCTGCTAAAATGAATGCAAATGAGTTTACAGCACCTAAGTTCTTACTTAAAGCTGGTATTACAGCTATCGAGTTAGGTAAGGCAGATGTAGCAGTAAAACATTTAACTGAATTAAAAGATAAGTACGAAACATCTACTGAAGCTTCTCAAGTAGCAGTATACTTAGGGCAAGCTAAAGCAATGCAAAACTAAATCTAGAAGATATTTATGGCAACAGCCGGAAACAATCTATCAGAATATAATAAAGAGACAATCCCAAACGCGAAAGACTTCAAGTTTGGGATTGTTGTTTCAGAATGGAACGACCATATTACAAATAACCTCTTTCAAGGAGCTTTCGATGCTTTTATGGAGCATGGTGTTTTAAAGGAAAACATTGTACGTTGGAATGTACCTGGCAGTTTTGAGCTTATTTATGGCTGTAAAAAGCTACAACAAAGCTTTGAGATGTTAGATTGTATTATTGCTGTAGGAAGTGTAATACAAGGCGAGACAAAGCATTTTGACTTTGTTTGCCAAGGAGTAACAAACGGAATAGCACAATTAAATATAGAGAGTGATATACCTACTATTTTTTGTGTATTAACAGATAATATCGAAGAGCAGTCTATAGCTCGTAGTGGTGGTATTCACGGTAATAAAGGTACAGAAGCAGCAATCGCAGCCATTAAAATGGCGCAACTGCGTAAAGATGCAAAGTTTTATAAAGAGTAATATATTATAATAGTATATGCAAAAGGCTAACAGTTACTGTTAGCCTTTTTTATTTACTTTTTTATTTACTTTTTTATAGCTTTTTCATAGGTTTCTATCCATTGTGAAACCGTAAACTTTTGAGCAAGTTCTGCAATAAGTTCATACGGGATATCATTCATTCGTTTAAAACGAATACAGCTTTTACCCATATCTAACTTATATTTAGAATGCTTGGGATATTCATTCACAAACCAATTATGTATCGTTTTATCGGCATATATACCAGAATGATATAAGGCAACAAAGTTTTTCTGAGAGGCTATATTAATAAACGGTAAGGCCAATTTAGGATCACAATGATAACCATCAGGGTAAGTTGATAATGGTACTACAAATGCAAGCATACCATAACCTAGTGTTTCTTTAAAACCAGTTGGTAAATTATCTTTTATAGTATCTCTTAATTTTTTTACAGCAGCTTGACGATCTTCAGGTAGTTTAGAAATATAATCGTCTGGAGAGTTAGCTTCAATTTTCATTTTAAATATTACTTAAGGAGTTCTATTATTAACTATTTATTTTCTCTATTCTATTTGTAGGAAATTACGTTCATTCAATTTATGAATATTTTCAAAACTAACATTCATCAAATTTATATTTTAATAATTTAGATGAATTAAAATAGCAGGTTGTATAACTTATAATAGTAAGTAGGTTATTCTTAAAGTATACCTCTAGCTTTAATTTCTAAGTATTTATTAATGGTATTTACAGTAAGATCTTGTGGTGGTGTTAATACAGATTGTATACCGTGTTTCTGTAACTCTTTTTGCATTAGAACCTTATCTGATGCAAATTGTGACGCTATTGTTTTGTGATAAACATCACCAATTGTAGTAGCATCCTGATTAATCAATTCTTTTAATTCTGTATTTTCAAAAAAGATGACTACTAGTACGTGTTGTTTAGCAATGGCTTTTAAATAGGGTAGTTGTCTTTGCAATGCAGTGATATGCTCAAAATTTGTATAAAGAAGTAATAAGCTACGTTGTGTTATTTTTCGCTTTATATGTGCGTAAAGCAATCCAAAATCAGAATCTAAGAATTTTGTATTTACGTTATATAAGCGTTCTAATACTAAACTTAAGTGTGTTTTTTTAGATAAAGCTTTAACAAAATCACTCAAAACATTAGAGAAAGTAAGTAAACCAACTTTATCATTTTTCTTTAAAGCAACATTACTAAACGCTAATGAGCTATTTATTGCGTAGTCTAATAATTTTAATCCTTCAAAAGGCATTTTCATTACTCTACTTGTATCTATAACAGAATACACAGGTTGAGATTTTTCATCTTGAAATTGATTAACCATTAATTGGGCTTGTTTAGCTGTAGCTTTCCAGTTTATGGTTCTTACATCATCTCCAGTAACATATTCTTTAATTTGCTCAAACTCCATTGTGTGACCTATACGCCTCACTTTTTTAAGTCCTGTTAAAGCCAATCTATTATCTATGGCTAGAAAATCGTATTGCCGCATTTGTATGAAAGATGGATATACTTTTACCATCTGTTCATTATTAAATGTAAACCGTCTTTTTATAAGATTAAGCTTAGTGCTAACATAACAGTTTAAATGTCCAAAATGATATTCACCTCGATCTACAGGCTTTACCAAATATTCAAATGATTTATTTGAATTTGGTTGTACAGTAATATTTTTATTGAAATCTCTTTTTTGAAACTGAATCGGTAACTCATCTACTACTGCAACATCTATTTTAAATTTATAGTTGTTTTTTAGAGTAACTGAGACTGGATTCTCATCACTATTGGAAAATTTATCTGGTAAAAGGCGATTTGCTATTATGCCAGAACCCTTATATAAAGCAACAACATCTAATAAAAAAACAAGACATAACGCTAAGACAATTAACCAGGCTATTGGATAGAGTAGAGGTACCCAAAACGACACTAAAAATATAGCTGATATGGAAAACAACACATAAAATACGCGCTGGTGAAGGTATAAGGATTTAAAAAATTGAATCACTTATCGAGGAATTTCTACAGATTGTGAAATCATGGTAACAACTTGTTCTGTTGTCATACCTTCCATCTCTCGTTCTGGAGAAAGTATAATACGGTGTCTTAAGACTGGAAATAAAGATTTTTTCACATCATCTGGTGTTACAAAATCCCTTCCTTGTATTGCTGCAAAAGCTTTAGAAGCTGTCATTATAGCTAAAGAGGCTCTTGGTGAAGCGCCTAAGTATAAATGAGGATGATTTCTTGTTTTAGATACTATAGTTGCTATGTAAGAAAATATCTTTTCCTCAATTATAATATTTTGAATGTGGTCTTTGTAGGTTATTAGTTGCTCAGGACTTAAAACTGCATTTATTTCTGAAATTGCGTGTACAGCTTTCCTGTTGTGGTGAGTCTTTAAGATGGTAATTTCATCATCTAGGTTAGGGTAATCAACTGTAATTTTAAATAAAAACCTATCTAACTGTGCTTCTGGCAATGCGTATGTACCTTCTTGTTCAATAGGGTTTTGGGTTGCTAAAACCATAAATGGTGGTTTCATTTCATAGGTATTGCCATCAATAGTAATTTGGCGTTCTTCCATAACCTCGAACAATGCAGCTTGAGTTTTGGCAGGCGCTCTATTTATTTCATCTATTAGTACAATATTAGAAAATATAGGACCTTGTTTAAATTCAAAGTCAGAAGTTTTCATATTTAAAACCGAGGTTCCTAAAACATCACTAGGCATTAAATCTGGTGTAAACTGTATACGGCTAAACTCTGTTTTTAACGTCTTAGCAAATAATTTTGCAGTAAGTGTCTTAGCAATACCAGGTACACCTTCAATTAACACATGACCGTCAGATAGTAATCCAACAATAAGTAATTCAACAAAATCATCTTGACCTACAATAACTTTAGACAATTGTGCTTTTAAAGCTTCAATTGCTTGTTGAAGTTCTTGTAGAGGAATTCTTGAATTAAACTCTAGGTTATCTTGGGCTGTTTGTTCTTTAGAATCTGTAGGTAAGTTTTGGTCTTCCATAAATGGTTTATAATTACAGAGCCCTAAATTAAGAAAGTTTAGCTAAAGTTGTTTAGCCATTTGCCTTGAACCTTCATTACCTGTTCAATTACATCTCTTACACATCCTTTTCCACCATATTGATGAGATACATATTTAGAAATGGCCTTAATTTCTGGTACAGCATCTTGTGGGCAGCATGGTAACCCAACCATATGCATTGGGTAACTGTCTGGTATATCGTCTCCCATATAAAGTACCTGTTCTCTCTTTATATTGTCTTTTTCCAGGATAATATCTAATTGCTCGGCTTTATCGGTAACTTTTAAAAACACATCAGAAACATTAATAAGTTTAAGTTGCATGCGTAACCCTCTAATATCACCGTGAGACATAAAACAAACTTTATAACCTTCACCAATAGCACGCTCAATGGCATAACTGTCTTTAGCATGAACTTGTCTTAGTAACTCTCCTTGAGAGCTAATGAGTAGTGAGTTTTTTGTGAGCACACCATCTACATCAAAAATAAATGTAGTTATGTTGTTTAAAAGCTCTTTATAGCTTGTTTCCATAGTAGGTTAGTATATGTAGAGTTAATTGTTTGTATACGTCTTTATGCTTAGTGTCCTTTAGCTGTTCTAGGTGAGATTGTATGGTTTCTTTATCTCCACGTTTAGCAGGTCCTGTCTGTACATTTTTTGGAGACTGCAATGTTGCTTTTAGAGCAGTTTCGGTAATTAATGGGTGCAGGATTTCAAAAGGAACATTATTGGTATCACACAAATCTTGAGCAACTGTAAACATATAATTACTAAAGTTGTTTACAAATACTGCACTCAAATGTAGTGATTTACGTTGTTTAGAGTCTATATGATATACTTTTTTAGACAACGCATTTGCCAAAAGGTTTAATTGCTCTAAGCTTTTTTTTGAATTTGCCTCTATACAAACTGGAACTTCTTGAAAATTAAGCTCTAAATCTTTGGAAAAACTTTGTAAAGGATAAAACACACCATAATTAGTGTGCATAGCAACTTCAACTAATGGTTTTGCACCAGAAGTATGTACAACTATACCTTTTTTGGTCTTTAGTTTTTGGGCTACGTTGCCTATAACATCATCATTTACAGCTATAATATATAAGTCTGCTTCTTTAATGTCTTCTATAAGTGTGGTGGTTTCAACATATTTAAATACCTCTAAGTTATCTTTAGACCTATTATAAATTTGTTGCAATGTTATAGTCTCTAAAGAGCGCAAACTTTTATAGAGATGAAATGCCACATTACCAGCACCTAAGATAACTACAGAAAGTTTAGAATTCTTCAAAATAAAAAGTATTGGTACAGCAAACGTTAAGACTATCTAATTAGACTTCAATATTATTAAAATTACGACAGAAATGCCTTAAATTTGCACGGATTTTAAAGAACTTCTCCGCTATGCAAAATAAATTATTGAGCATCCTTTTTTCAACACGTTTAATGGCCTTACTTTTTATCGTTTTTGCGGTAGCAATGGGTGTAGGTACTTTTGTTGAAAGTTATTACAGTACAGAGACCGCAAGGCAATACATTTATAATGCACATTGGTTTGAGGTTATCATGGTGTTATTTGCCATAAATTTCTTCGGAAACATTTTTAGATATAACCTTCACAAGAGAGAAAAGTGGTCTACACTATTATTACATATGTCTTTTGTACTTATTATAGTTGGAGCAGGAATTACACGTTATATAGGTTTTGAAGGTATTATGCCTATTAGAGAAGGACAAGCCACAAATAAATTTATGTCTGAAAAAACCTTTTTAACTTTTATGATTGATGGTGAGGTAGATGGCGAAGCATTGCGAAGACGTAAAAGTGAAGAGCTATTACTAGCACCTAAAGGAAATAATGACATTACAATAAACACAGATTTTAAGGGCGATCCTATTTCTTTTAAGGTAGTTAATTACATTCATGGTGCAGAAGAAGGTTTTAGAGAAACAGAAGATGGAAGTAATTACATAAAAATTGTAGAAGCTGGTGGCGGTAACCGTCACGATCACTTTATTAAGGAAGGCGAAGTTGTAAGTATTCATAATGTTCTTTTTGCTTATAACAAACCAACAGATGGCGCAATAAATATTACAGTACCAGAAGATGGTAGTGATTACCTTATAAAAACACCTTTTGAAGGTGATTTTATGAGAATGGCAGATCAATTTAAAGGCGAAGTTTTAAAAGATTCTGTTCAGAAATTAAACCTGCGTTCGCTTTATAATGTTGCTGGTATGCAGTTTGTATTTCCAGATCCAGTTGTAAAAGGAGAAGAAGGCATTGTTGAAACTGAGCAAAAATCTAAAGGGCAGGCAGATGCTGTAACATTAGAGGTAAAAGCTAATGGAGACACAAAGAATATTCAATTATTAGGGAGTAAAGGACGTATGCCAGACCCTAAGAAATTAGAAGTTGGAGGCTATGATATTTACCTAAGCTATGGTAGTAAGGAATATGAACTTCCATTTGCTTTAATGCTAAAAGATTTTGAGGCTAAAAAATATCCAGGAACAGAAAACAATCCCACACCAAGTTACCAATCTTTTAAAAGTAAGGTAGACATTGTAGACGATGGTGAAAGTGTTCCTTATGAAATCTATATGAATCACGTATTAGATAAAGATGGCTATCGCTTCTTCCAAGCTTCTTTTGATGCCGATGAAAAAGGAACAATCTTATCTGTTAATCACGATTTCTGGGGTACGTGGATTACGTATATCGGGTACTTCTTATTATACTTAGGACTTATGCTAATTTTATTTGATAAAGGTTCTCGTTTTGGCCAACTAAAGAAAATGTTGGATAAAGTAAAAGCTAAAAAACAAGCGTTAACAATTTTACTTGTGCTAAGTACAGCTTTAGGCTTTGCACAAACTACAGATGATGGTCATGACCATAGTGACCCTAATCACGTACACGAAGATGTACAAGAAATAGATCAAGAACGATTAGACTCTCTAATTGTAGCTAATGCAGTAAGCAAAGAACACGCAGAAGAGTTTGGTAAGATGATTATACAAGATGCTGGCGGTCGTATGAAACCAGCAAACACGTATTCATCAGAGCTTTTAAGAAAGTTAAGTAAGGCAGACTCGTACAATGGTCTTACTAGTGATCAGGTTCTTATAAGTATGTTAGAGAACCCTACAGTTTGGTATAATATTCCATTAATACATGTGGAACGTAAAAACGATTCAATTCGTCATATTACAGGTGTAGATGAAGATGCTAAACTACTACCATTAGCAAAATTCTTTGATGCTACAGGAACATATAGACTGGCACCTTATTTAGAAGATGCCTATCAAGCTCAAAACCCTACATCATTTCAAAAAGATTTTATAAAAACAGATCAAAAGGTAAACTTGCTTTACAGTGCTTTAGAAGGAGATTTATTAAAAATATTTCCAGTTCCTGGAGCAGAAAACAACAAATGGGTAAGCTATCCAGAATTAAAGGAACATAGCTTTACGGGACGAGACTCGGTATTTGCCTATAATGCACTACCAATTTACTTAACAACATTAAGACAAGCTAAACAAACACAAGGTTATGCTCAAGCAACTGAGGTCTTAGAAACAATTAAAAAGTTTCAAAGTAACCATGGTGCAGAAATTATGCCTTCAGACCAAAAGGTTAAAACAGAAATACTTTATAATAAGTACGATGTCTTCAGGAATTTATTTTGGATGTTTATGCTTGCAGGTCTAATAACTCTACTGTTTGTAATTCTTAAAATATTTTATAATAACAAGTTTATTAAAAGCTTGGTTTTAATTGGTAAAATTGCCATTATCCTACTATTTATAATACATACTGCCGGCTTAATAGCACGTTGGTATATTTCTGGTCACGCACCTTGGAGTGATGCTTATGAGAGTATGATATATGTGGCTTGGGCTACTATGTTCTTCGGCTTGGCTTTTGGTCGTAAAAGTGATTTAACTTTGGCGTCTACAGCATTTGTAGCTTCAATGATATTAATGATTGCTCATTGGAATTGGATGGATCCTGCAATAGCTAACCTTGTACCTGTATTAGATAGTTATTGGTTAATGATTCACGTTGCTGTAATTGTTGGTAGTTATGGACCATTTACATTGGGTATGATATTAGGTGTTGTTTCACTATTGTTAATGATTTTTACCAATTCGAATAATAAAGCTAAAATGAAACTTAACATACGTGAGATAACCATTATTACAGAGATGGCACTTACAGTTGGTTTAGTAATGCTTACCATAGGTAATTTCTTAGGTGGGCAATGGGCCAATGAAAGTTGGGGACGTTATTGGGGTTGGGACCCTAAAGAAACTTGGGCACTAATTAGTATTATGGTATATGCATTTGTGATACATATGCGATTAGTACCTGGTTTAAGAGGTCGCTGGTTTTTCAACTTTATGTCTATCGTTGCGTTTGCAAGTATCATGATGACGTATTTTGGAGTTAACTTTTACCTTTCTGGATTGCATAGTTATGCAAGTGGAGATAAAGTAATAACTCCAGATTTTATCTACTACTCAATTGCAGTGGTTGTAATTTTAGGAGCTTTGTCTTATTGGAAATACAAAAAGCACTATTATAAAGGAGATTATAATAAATAGTTTAAAGTAGAAATAGGAGAGTGTTTAGGCATCAGAAAATAGATGCTTAATAGCTATTGTTATTTTATAAAACATCTTATTTAACTTTCTGCTTAAAATTAAATTCTAAATATCTAAAACAACATGTTACATCTTAAATTAGAAACAGACCCACGTTGGGTAACAATTGTAGAAAGTAATTTAGAAGAAATACTTACAGACCACGCTTGGTGCGAACAAAAGGCAGCTACCAATGCAATTACAATAATCACTTTAAACAGTGAGCATGAAGAGTTGGTGACAGAGCTTATAAAACTGGCACAAGAAGAATTAGAGCACTTTGAGATGGTGCATAATATCATAAAAGAACGTGGTTATACTTTAGGTAGAGAACGTAAAGACCATTACGTTAATCAACTTTTTAAGTTTACTCAAAAGGGTGGAAGCAGACAACAAGCAATGGTAGATAGACTTTTGTTTTCTGCTATGATTGAAGCTAGAAGCTGCGAGCGTTTTAAACTACTTTCTGAACGTATTAAGGATAAAGAATTATCTAAATTTTATAGAGAGTTAATGATTAGTGAAGCTGGTCACTACACAACCTTCTTAGGCTTTGCAAGACAATATGGTGAAGGTATAGATGTTGAAAAGCGTTGGAAAGAACTTGTAGAGTTTGAAGGTGAGCTAATTAAAAGTTATGGGAAGAATGAAACCATACATGGTTAGTATTTTTTCCTGATTTAGTTCTGCTTACATTTTAATAATTCTTCCTAACGTGTTTGTATATGGTTTGTTGCGTGGTTTAAGCACTAAATTTAGCAAATAAAAACCGAATAGAAAATCCGCGTGGATTTTCGTAAGTAGGCTAGAACTAGCAATAAATTATATTCGGTGTTATGCAACGTTTTTTTCAGAACGTAAACTCCAAAACTACAATCCTTTTATGAAAATAATTATTAAAATCAGGATTTGAATTCAAAATTCCGTTAACAACGAGTTCGTTTGACATCATTCCAGCAGTTTGTCTTTTTTCGTAATATTTTTTAACAAACTTATCAGATTTCGCAACGTAATTCAGTCCACGCATATATTGACCAGTAACATTTATCAATAATCCATTATTATTGTCTTTCAAATAGATTTCATTCCATAATCCGCTTTTAGTCAATTCAGATTTAGTATTTGGTGTTTGAAATTTAAACTTTTCAAAGTCAGTTGTTGAGTCAGATATTATTTCAGTTAGATATTGTTCGTACGCTTTATCAATAGATAGTTTAGGATAATTCTTTTTCAGATTATTTTCAAAATCAGTTACCAAAGAATTAATCGCATTTATTTTATTTTCTCCAAGAGTATTTTGAAATGCGTGTTTGTTTTTTTCTAATTCCGTTTGGCAACTAAATGTTACAATTGTTAAAAAAAATATAATTGTTTTTCTTATTTTCATAATGTTGCACAACATCAAGTATTGACATTCAAATAGTTTTCAGTTTATAATGTAAGAATTAATTGTATTAGTAATCCTACTAATACTGCTATTCCAAAACTAAGCTTAGTGCCAATAAGCACATATTCTGTTTTTAGTAAATCTGTATCCTTGTAACGTAAGATAGATTTTGCAGCGATAAGAAACCCTATTGCTCCAAATTGCCCAATTAGGACAAATATTACCACTAAAATACGTTCTAAGATTCCAATAAGACGCCCTGCTTTTTCTAATTCTTGAGATTGTGGTGTGCTTTCAATTTCAAAAGTTGAAAGCATTTCCTTAATAAAGATATTTGTTGGTTTTAATATGAATAAAAAGCCTGCAGTTAGTACTATATATTGTTTTGCAGCTATCACATTTATTACGGGATTAAAGTCTGTTAGCGTAAAGAAGGTAAGTGAGACAGCAATAAAAAGTATTATATGTAGAAATTGATCTATATAAAATGCATACCTGCCCAAACTCTTATGGTTATTTAGAAAAGGTTTGCAACCATCGATTATATAGTGGGAAATTCCTATTAGTAAGGCGCCTATTATAAAGTTAAGTTGAAAAGATAACAACCAAGATAGGAGTATGGCGATTAAACCGTGCCAGATTAAAAAACTGCTTTTAAATCCTTTTGTGTTTTTATCTGTAGCAAGTCTGTTATTTTGAAATACGAAGTCTGTAAGAAGGTGTGCTATTAATTGCAAGATTAAAAATAGGCTGATGTCCATGCTATAAATTTGAGAACAATGTACTAAAATAATTTAAGGTGGTTTCAATACTATTCCAACCTATACTGGTTGAGTGTTGATTTACTGTAGGTTGCCCTATATCTAAGCGCGTTGAGATTTCATCTTCAGATAAGCCTAATATTTTATGGTAAACAACCTCACATTGTCTAGCTGTAGCGTTACCTATAATTGTATCTAATAGGCTAAGCAAAGCATCCATTTGCTCGTTTAGAATTGTATTATCACTACTAAAAAATAACGTATTCTTTATAACAATTCTCTGTTTACCGTGTGTTGAATTTTCACTAATCATTCGACCAGAACGGTAAATGGCATCACCATCTATAACACCATCAGTTTTGTCAAATCTTTCTAATTCCCCATAACCTAAGGCTAAACGAATACCGTGTGATTTAAAAAACTTTATACGATGGTTGTTTTTATAACTTGCATCATTACTAATAGAAATTGCTTTTACAAAGCATTTAATAAGTAAAGCTACTTTTAAAGCATCTTGTGGTTTAGACACTACACACTCTAAATAATCACCTTTTATAATTCTTGAATACGTTTTATATTTAGTTTCAAGTTGATCAATAAGAGTTTTAAGCTGCTGCTCTAACAACTTGCGATCATCTACAGTTAAACTTGTAGAGGATATAATATCTCCAGAAATTACAATTGTTTTTATCATCACTTACAAATATATTAAATATATCGGTACATAAACCAATAAAATATATTTATTGGTATTTAAGCCTATAAATCATATTTAAGTGTTTTAAAACCAATAAAAATAGTATATAAGTATCTCAATCATTTTAGTATTAGATATATAGGTTAAAGTACTTGGAATATGTAGAAAATAAATTTATATAAACATCAAACGCCTCATAAAGAGGCGTTTGATGTTAGATTGCTTTTAAGAGAATCTAAATGTTCTGTATTTTCTATAAAAGAAATAACTACTTTTTAGAGCTTACCATATCTTCTGGCTTAACCCATTCATCAAATTCTTCTGCGGTTACATATCCTAAATTAACGGCTTCCTCCTTCAAGGTTGTTCCGTTTTTATGAGCAGTATTTGCTATTTCTGCAGCTTTATAATAACCAATTTTAGTATTTAAAGCTGTAACAAGCATTAATGAGTTTTTAAGTAATTCATCTATACGTGCTTGGTTTGGCTCTATACCGCTTGCACAGTGCTCTTCAAAAGAAACAGATGCATCTCCTAGTAATTGAGCACTTTCTAATAAATTAGATGCCATTACAGGTTTAAAAACGTTAAGTTCAAATTGTCCTTGCATACCACCAACAGCAATAGCCATATCATTACCTATAACTTGCGCACAAACCATAGTTAAAGCTTCACATTGTGTAGGATTTACTTTTCCTGGCATGATTGAAGAACCTGGCTCATTTGCAGGAATATTAAGCTCACCAATACCACTACGTGGTCCTGAAGCTAACATTCTTATATCATTTCCTATTTTATTTAAAGAAACGGCCAATTGTTTTAATGCACCGTGAGTTTCAACTAAAGCATCGTGAGCAGCAAGTGCCTCAAACTTATTCTCTGCAGAAACAAAAGGAAGTTTTGTAAAAGAAGCTATATATTCTGCAACGCGAGTAGAGTAACCTTTTGGGGTATTTAATCCTGTACCAACAGCTGTTCCTCCTAAAGCTAGTTCAGCTAAATGTGGAAGTGTATTGTGTAACGCTTTAAGACCGTGATCTAATTGAGAAACGTAACCTCCAAATTCTTGCCCTAAAGTTAAAGGCGTAGCATCCATAAAATGCGTGCGGCCTATCTTTACAACATTCTTAAATTCTTCAGATTTACGTTTTAGCGTATCTCTTAGTTGTTTTATACCAGGAATAGTAACCTCTACAACCTTCTTATATGCAGCAATGTGCATTCCTGTTGGAAAGGTATCGTTTGAAGATTGACTTTTATTTACATCATCATTTGGTAAAAGTGTTTTCTCACCTTCACCAATAGTTTTACCTGCTAATTGGTGTGCTCTGTTTGCAACAACTTCATTAACATTCATGTTACTTTGAGTACCACTACCAGTTTGCCATATAACTAATGGAAATTGGTCGTCGTGCTTTCCTTCTAAAATCTCATCACACACTTGTGCAATAAGATCTCTTTTATCTACAGGAAGTACGCCAAGCTCACAATTGGTATAAGCAGCAGCTTTTTTTAGGTATGCAAAACCATAAATTACCTCTAAAGGCATAGAAGCTGGTTTACCTATTTTAAAATTATTTCTCGAACGTTCGGTTTGTGCGCCCCAAAGCTTGTCTGCCGGCACTTTAACCTCACCCATTGTATCTTTTTCTATTCTAAAAGCCATAATAAAAATTTGTTGTGCAAATGTAAGTATTGTGATTGAAAAGCTATTGAAAAAAAATAACTCCCATAATTAAAAAATTATAGGAGTCTTAAATGTATTATGAGGTAGTGAGATTACTTATTGTCATCATTACTATCATCCATCATTTGCTTTTCTTTTTCCATTTTTAATTTTCTTTTTGCTTGCTGTATAGCATTGGCATCAGATTTCTGAAATGCATTGTCAGCATCAAAAGTACCGTAAGATACTGTATCACCTATTTTTAATTTATAAGTACCTTCAATTTTTGTTGGGTAAATACGACCAATGTTAACTTTCTTTCCGTCATTCATTTCAAAAACTACATAACCTACAGAAGCTTCTTCAAAACGAATTGGCTTACTATCATAAAAGTAATCTGCGTTCGTTTCTACATCCATTGGTAACTTAACAGCACGTTGATTGGTACCATCACCAGCAACTGCAATTTTTTGCTTAGCAGTAGTGGTCATTTTTTTAGTCTTAACTTCTTCTCCAGAAGAGGTTTTAACTTTAGTTTTTACTGTTGTAGTTTCTTCTGTTTTATTTTCGTTCTCTTGCGCTATACCTGTTGCAAATGCACCAAGCGCTAAAAGTAAAAGGATCTTTTTCATCTTGTGAAATTTTAAATTATAGAGTAAATGTAACTAGCTACCGTGTTAATTTTAATTAATGGAGTGCTAATCTTTTACTAATCTTTAATTCAAAAAACATAAATATAACGAGTTAAATAAAAGAGCTTCAATAAGTTGCAAAAATTATAATTAGGTAATTTTAGATTGAAACTTGGGTGTTTATGCAGTTAACTATCTAATAAAAATGTACGCTTTAAAATTTAGAGTAATACCTTATCTTTGCGCCCTAAATTTAATGACTACCATATGAAAGCCGGAATTGTAGGATTACCAAACGTAGGAAAATCGACATTATTTAATTGTTTGTCTAATGCAAAAGCACAAAGTGCTAATTTCCCGTTTTGTACCATAGAACCAAATATTGGAGTGGTAAATGTTCCAGATCCTAGACTAAGAAAACTTGAGGAGTTAGTTAATCCTGAGCGTGTAATGCCTGCAACTGTTGATATTGTAGATATTGCTGGTCTTGTAAAAGGCGCTAGTAAAGGTGAAGGCTTAGGAAACCAGTTTTTAGGTAATATACGTGAGACAGATGCTATTTTGCATGTGTTGCGTTGTTTTGATGATGGTAACGTTGTACACGTAGATGGTAGTGTAGACCCAATTAGAGATAAGGAAACAATTGATATTGAGCTACAGCTTAAAGATCTTGAAACTGCAGAAAAGAAACTTGAGAAAGTTAAAAGAGCTGCACGCACAGGTAATAAAGAAGCCCAAAAAGAAGACAGTATTTTAAATACTATAAAATCTAATTTAGAGCAAGGTATCTCTGTTCGAGCTATAGAGTTTTCTGAAGAGGACTATGAGGAATTTGTAAAGCCATTACAGTTTATTACAGACAAACCAGTAATGTATGTTTGTAATGTAGATGAGGCTTCAGCAAACTCTGGAAATGCTTATGTAGACAAAGTAAAAGAAGCGGTTAAAGATGAAAATGCAGAAGTGTTAGTTCTTGCCGTAGGTATTGAAGCAGATATAGCAGAGCTTGATGATTTTGAAGAACGCGAAATGTTTTTAGCAGATATAGGTTTAGATGAGCCAGGTTCTGCAAAATTAATTCGTGCAGCATATAAGCTCTTAAATCAACAAACGTATTTTACTGCTGGTAAAAAAGAGGTAAGAGCTTGGACAGTTAAAGTTGGAGCATCTGCACCACAAGCGGCAGGTGTTATACATACAGATTTTGAGAAAGGTTTCATTAGAGCTGAAGTTATAAAGTATGAAGACTTTGTAAGTTATGGTAGTGAAGCCAAAGTAAAAGAAGCAGGTAAATTAGGTGTAGAAGGTAAAAACTATATTGTACAAGATGGTGATGTCATGCACTTCTTGTTTAATGTATAAATCTGAAGACTTTTAATTATAAAAAAATCCCCAAGTTTTATAGCTTGGGGATTTTTGTTTTAAGTATTTATTTACCTTTTCTCTTTTGACCTCGAGTTTTTGGCTTTTTATATTTCTTCTCAATCTTACGTTTGTAAGAACCACCTTCATTACGCTTTCTGTTTTTGTCCTTTTTTTCGTGAAATGCTTTACCTTTTGAAGGTTCCTTCTTTAGAGGATTATATATTTCTACAGGTTTTTGTTGTTCTTCTGGAGCAAGCTCTTTAGAAATTTCAACATCATTAGTCATCTCTATAGTGTCAACCTTAGTTTCCATAAGTTCCTCTATGGTTTTAAGCCATTCTACCTCACTTTCTGAAGTAAGAACTAATGCAGTACCTTTTTTCTCAGCTCTACCAGTACGACCTATCCTATGCAGATAATTTTCTGGATAGCTTGGTGTATCCATATTAATAACGTGAGAGATATCATCTATATCTAAACCACGTGCCATAACATCTGTAGCAATCATGATACGATGTTCACCTGTTTCAAAAGCTTCAATACTATTAAGTCTATAATTTTGAGTCTTATTAGAGTGAATAACACTAGCTTGATCTGGGAATGTCTTGTCCACAACAGCAAATAAACGGTCTGCAATACGTTTATTAGGAACAAATATTAATGTCTTTTCGTATGTTTCAACATCTTCTAAAAGATGAATAATTAGATTTTGCTTTGTGTAGTAATTAGGAACATTATAACGATATTGTTGTATGTTAACTAATGGTGTTCCACTTTTTGCAACAGATATTTTTATAGGATTATTAAAGAATTCAGAAATCATAGAAGAGACTTCATCTGTCATAGTAGCAGAAAACAATATGTTTTGATGCTTTTTAGGAAGTATATCTAAAATGTTAACTAGCTGAAATCTAAATCCGAGGTCTAACATAACATCAACCTCATCAATCACAAGTTTCTGTATGTTTTTTAGTTGTAGTACGTGGCTAACAGCAAGGTCATACAATCTACCTGGCGTAGCTACAAGAACATCACACCCTTCAACTACAGCTTTTTTCTGTGTATTAATATTTGTACCACCATAAACACCTAAAATACGCATATCATTAAGTGTACAAAGTTTTTCAATTTCTGAAACTACTTGTACAACAAGTTCACGCGTAGGAACAATTATTAAAGCTCTAGGATTTACTTGTCTAGAATAGGGTAGTAGTCTTAGGACAGGTAATGCATAAGCATAGGTTTTACCAGTTCCTGTTTGGGCAATACCAACAACATCTCTACCAGACATGATTACAGGAAATGATTCTTCCTGTATTGGAGTAGGATGTACGATACCTAATTCATCTAAAGCTTTCTGTAAAGAAGGAGATAGGTTTAAGTCTTTAAAAGTAGTGGACACAGTTATATAATTTTACGGTGCAAAGGTACTATAAAGCAATTAGTTTATCTTTTTAATCTTTAGGTAACTTGAATCGCCAAAATTATTGAAGTTTGAATTATTGTTGCCGTCTGCAACAACAATAAAATCTATATATCCAGTTGTAGCAGTTATCTCAAAAACAGCTATTTGTGGTATGCTACCTTGAGACGTGTTGGAGTTTGGACTCGTTAATGCAGCAGTAGTGCCTTCATTAGTGTTGTTTAAACGCATTATATAACTTAAAGTAGATGTTTGATTATTCGGTCTAATATTAGATTCAACTTCGTATACACCTCGTGGTAAGGTTAATCTTCTATTAGATGTATTATAAGATGAACCAGTAATATTATTAAAAGATTCTTGACTAAAATTAAATGCAGTATTTACATTACCTATGGTTGTAGGATTCGTTCTCAACATTATTTGTGTAGTATTCTCAGTAAGCAACTGTTTCCATGAAGAGGCGTTATTATCCCAATACAGGAAACCTTCACTATAATTATTATCCTCTTGGGTAAGATAAATGAGCATACTATGCTGCGCAGCACCAGGATTTGTATTAGGTAGTGCATTTAAACGAGGTATAAGAATCCCATCTGTTTCTTTTGGAGTATTTGCATTTACTGGGTTAACATCTAAAATAGCATCTGGTTCTAACTTGTTGAGACCTAAATCTCCATCTTCTCTAATAGACATTCTTACTTGTTGAGAAACGCTTCCAATAGGTGTTGTATTAACCACAAATCTTGAAGGAGTACTATTGTCTGATGCAGAACCATCTAAATACAGTCTAAAACCACCTACTTCTGTAATTTGGTCACCATCGTGAGTTTTAAAGATTACAGAACCAATCTCACCATTTGCAGCTAAGGTATTTGGCGCATCTAAACTACCACCAGTATTATAAAATATTAAATTTGGCGGATTAGTATTTGCACTTGTAATTTGAAAATCATTATCGCCAGGACCTTTAAATTCAAACCGTTCAACTGGTGTATCCGTGCCTATTCCAATACGACCATCATCTGTAAACACCATTCGAGTACCATTAGCATCTGCTTGTTTAGCATAAATTAATTGTTGCCCTAATGCATTCTCTCCATCTAACCACTCACCACCAAAAGGAATCCAGTCTGGAATATCATTATCCCAAAAATAGAAACCTTTAGTATCATTACCATCTGTCTGTGATAAAAAGACGATCATACCATCTTGTGAAATACCAGGATTTACATCAGGAAACTTCTCAAGTCTCGGTATTAGTAAACCATCTGTTTCAGTTGGGTTAGCCGTACTAGATGCTGAAATATCTAATATACTTTGAGGATTTATATTACCAATTCCTACTTGACTAAAGCTATTGTCTGCTATAAAGCATAACAAAACAATATAAATATAATTTTTAATCATAAAGCAACTTGGTATTTGGTTGATAGTAAGTTGATTAATTAAGATTTAAAGATACCAATAAGATGTTAATATAGTGTTAAAAATTAAGATTTTATTAAGATTTTCAGATAGCTCATTTAGTTTAATGTTATTACATAATTCATATTTAATTTATTTTGCTTACCAATTAAAAATGCCATTTCTTTATCTAATGAAAAAGATTCTTTGCTTTGCAGGCTCAAATAGCCGTCATTCTATTAATACCATATTAGTAAATTATGTAGCTAATAAAATTATAGATCACGAGGTTAAAATTATCTCATTATTAGATTATGAATTACCTATGTATAGTCTGGACTTAGAGAATGAGCGTAGTTTCTCAGCAGATTTACAAGTTTTACGTAATATAATAAAAGATCATGATGCTCTTATTATTTCAGTTAATGAGCATAACGGAAGTATATCTGCTTTTTTTAAAAATCATTTAGATTGGCTATCTAGACTAGATCGTAATTTTCTGGAAGGTAAAAAGGTATTATTAATGAGTACATCACCAGGCGCAAGAGGAGCAAAGTCTGCTTTGGAGTTTTGCAAATTGGTACTTCCTAGGTTTGGGGCAGAAATTGTTGAGAGCTTTAGCTTCCCATCTTTTCAAGATAACTTCTCAATTGAGGAAAATAAAATTACAAATGATGTCCTTGAGATGGGACTTAATGATATGTTGAGTACCTTTGAGCATCACATTAATTTATGATCCTTGCGTGTAAATAAAACCTTTACTCTTAAGAACACTTCTCATTTTAAACAACAACTTCTTCAATGGTCTCAAGAGTTTAATGAGGTTGTTTGGTTAGACTCTAATCTGCATACTCAAGCATACTCAGAATATGATGCTATTTTAGCTGTAGATGGTTTTACGGTATTAAAAACAGATGCACAAAATGCTTTCGAAGACCTTAAGACATATCAATCTACTACTAAAGATTGGCTCTTTGGCTATTTATCTTATGACTTAAAAAATGACACAGAGCTTCTTACCTCTAATAATTTTGATGGCTTAAATTTTCCAGATCTTTATTTTTTTCAACCTAAAAAATTATGGTTGTTAAAGGATAATATTTTAGAAGCACACTATCTAGCAATGGTAGATGATGAGATAGATGAAGATTTTAATACTATTAATACGCTTCAGCTATTTGAGGAAGTATCATCTAACACATTAAAAATTAAATTAAGAACCTCAAAAGATGATTACTTTAAAAAGCTAAATAACATTTTAGAGCATATTCATAGAGGAGATATTTATGAAGCTAATTTTTGCCAGGAGTTTTACACGTCTGGACATATAACACCATTAGCAACCTATAAACGTTTAAATGTTATTTCAAAGCCGCCATTTGCAAGCTTTGTAAAGTTGTTTAATAATTATGCCTTATGTGCGTCTCCAGAGCGATATTTAAAAAAATCAAAAACTACAGTTGTAAGTCAGCCAATAAAAGGAACTTCTAAACGGTCTAAGGATAAGAATAAGGATAATGCTCTAAAAAAAGCATTAGAAAACGATCCCAAAGAGCGTTCTGAAAATATTATGATTGTAGATTTGGTTAGAAATGATCTATCTAAAACTGCAAGTAAAGGATCTGTGACAGTACAAGAACTTTGCAAAGTTTATACGTTTGAGCAGGTACATCAACTAATTTCTACAGTTACATCTCAAGTAAGTGACAGTTTATCTCCAATTGATGTTTTACAAAGTACATTTCCTATGGGCAGTATGACAGGAGCACCAAAGGTAAGTGCCATGAAAATTATTGAAGAATATGAAGACGCTAAACGTGGTTTATACAGTGGTGCTATAGGTTACATAACTCCTAACGGTGATTTTGATTTTAATGTAGTCATTAGAAGTATACTATACAATGCAGAAAAAGCCTACATTTCTTATTCTGTTGGTGGTGCCATTACTGCCAACTCAATACCAGAAAAAGAATATGAAGAATGTCTTATAAAAGCAAAAGCTATGCGAGAAGCCTTACTAAACAACGCATAAATTGTATTTTTGCACTTTAATTTTCAAACGTGTTACAAGCCTTTAAATCTCATATAAATACTACGTTTCCCAAACTTAACTCCAATAAATTACTTTTGGCTGTAAGCGGTGGTTTAGATAGTATGGTGTTATTACATCTCTGTAAAGCTTCAGGTTTAAATATAGCTATCGCACACTGTAATTTTAATTTGCGAGGCAAAGAAAGCGATGCAGATACACTATTGGTTAAGGAAGAGGCAGACAGATTGCAAATTACTTGTCACGTAGAGCATTTTAATACAGAATCATACGCTGCGGATATTAAGGTATCCATTCAAATTGCTGCAAGAGAACTACGTTACCAATGGTTTGACGAAGTAATTAAAGAATTTGATTATAATTATGTTTTAACAGCGCATCATTTAAATGATGATGTAGAAACATTTATTATCAACCTTACAAGAGGTACTGGTTTAGACGGTCTTTCTGGAATACCAAAGGTTAACAACACTATAATTAGACCCTTATTACCGTTTTCAAGAGAAGAGATACATACCTATGCTTTAGCTGAAAAAATTATTTGGAGAGAAGATGCTAGCAATGCATCAGATAAATATTTGAGAAACTCGATAAGACATCATATAATTCCAAAACTTGAAGATTTAAACCCTGTATTTCTAGACAATTTTAAGCGCACACAACATCATTTACAGCAGTCCTCAAAACTGATAGAAGATTATACCAATGTGTTATTTAAAACTCTGGTAACACATACAGATAAAGGTTTTTCTATTTCTTTGACTAAGCTTAATGATTTTGAAAACCACGATGCAATTCTATACCAACTTTTAAAAGCATTTAAATTTAAAGATTGGAGTAGTGTGTACGCACTTAAAGACGCACAGTCTGGCAAGCAAATCTTTTCTGAAACACATAGGTTAATTAAACACCAAAATGCGTTATTGCTTTCTGTGAATGAAGCATTACATTCAGAAACTGTTACCGTTGAAGCTGAAGCTAAAATGGTGTCATTTCCTTTAGGTACTTTAGAGTTTAATAAGGTTGAAGCCTTAGCTAAACTTAAAAAACATATTGCCTATGTTGATGCAGATGCGTTGCAATATCCGTTAACCATTAGACGTTGGCAAGCAGGAGATAATTTTCAGCCATTTGGTATGAAAGGAAAAAAGAAGCTTAGCGACTTCTTTAAAGACGAAAAGTTATCTTTGCCACAAAAGGAAAATTCCTACGTATTAACTAGTAACAATCGTATTGTTTGGGTGATTGGTCACCGTATAGATCACCGCTTCAGAATAACAAAACTAACAAAACAAATAACTCAAATTGTATGGCATTTTTAAAGAACGGCCTTCTATTTTTATTTTTCTTAGTATCTGTGTCTACTCAGGCACAATTTGGAAACACAGAAATTTTTGAACCTGTAGAGTGGAGTACCTCTATTTCTAAAAAAGGAGATATTTATGAGGTAAGTATAAAAGCTATCATAGATGAAGGCTGGCATTTGTATTCACAAAACGAGGTAGAAGCTGGCGGACCAATCCCTACTGAATTTAGTTTTCCCAACGCAGACGGAAACTTTGAAGTTCTATATTCAACTAAAGAACCTGAAGGAAAAGAGTTATTTGATCCAGTCTTCGAAATGGATATTAAATATTTTGAAGATGAGGTGACATTTACTCAAGATATTAAATTTATCAACTCACCTATTGCTGTTGAGGCTGAGGTGTTTTTTATGGTTTGTGATGACGAGCGTTGCCTTGCGCCACAATCTGTGCCTTTTGTTATAACCTTAGATGGCAGTAAAGCTAATACACCAATAGGCAACGTTTCTCCAGAAGATATCGCCAAGTCTGAAGCATTAGATATAGATGTAAAAGGATTTGAAAACTATGAAGCAGAAGACACAGAAGAAAGTAGTAACCTTACCATTTTCTTTTTAGGTTTTATAGGCGGTTTAATAGCATTGTTAACACCTTGTGTATTTCCAATGATACCATTAACCGTATCATTCTTTACAAAAGGTGCAAAAAATAGAAAACAAGGTTTAACTAACGCAATACTTTATGGCTTATTTATTTTTGTCATCTACTTATTGCTAAGTATACCATTTCACTTATTAGATTCATTAGATCCAGAGATACTCAACAATATTTCAACCAATGTAACGCTCAACGTTATATTCTTTATCATATTTATAGTATTTGCACTATCATTCTTTGGCTATTTTGAATTAACACTGCCGCAGTCTTGGAGTGCAAAAATGGACGATAAGGCTAATAGTGTTGGTGGTATCATAGGTATTTTCTTTATGGCCTTAACCTTAGCTATAGTATCGTTTTCTTGTACAGGACCAATATTAGGATCTCTCTTAGGCGGTTCTTTAACAAGTGATGGTGGAGCAATGCAACTTACATTTGGAATGGGTGGCTTTGGTTTAGCTTTAGCGTTACCGTTTGCGCTTTTTGCATTATTCCCAAATTGGCTAAACTCATTACCAAAAAGTGGTGGATGGCTTAATACCGTAAAAGTTGTACTAGGTTTTATTGAGGTGGCATTGGCATTTAAATTCTTGTCTAACGCAGATCTTGTTCAACATTGGGGTATCTTAAAACGAGAAATATTTATAGGAATCTGGATAATAGTTGCTATTGGTTTAGCATTGTATTTATTTGGTATTATTCGCTTTCCTCACGATGGTCCTAAGAAAAGGCCTCATAAAACAAGAATAGGATTAGGAATATTAACATTGCTTTTTGCAATGTACTTATTGCCTGGATTAACCAATACGGCATATGCTAATCTTAAACTGTTAAGTGGTTTTCCACCACCATTGTTTTATAGTATTTATAATAAAGAAACAGAAGGTCCTTTAGGTTTAGAAGCTTTTAAAGATTTTGAAGAAGGCCTTGCTCAGGCACGCATTACTAACAAACCAATATTGTTAGATTTTACAGGTTGGGCTTGTGTAAACTGTCGAAAGATGGAAGAGCAAGTTTGGAGTATTCCTCAAGTATATGATCATATTAAAAATGATTATATCTTAATTTCCTTATATGTTGATGATGATAAAGAATTGGAAGCTTCAGAGCAGTTTAAATACATTAAACCAAATGGAAGCTTAAAGACAATTAAAACTATCGGAAATAAATGGGCTACCTTTCAAACACTTAACTTCAAAAACAACTCACAACCTTACTATGTGTTGTTAGATGGTGATTTAAATTTACTTAATAAACCAGTAGGATATACACCAAATGGGACAGAATTTGAAGCTTGGTTGGCAGAAGGACTTAAAACCTTTAATGAGAATTCTAAATAATTTAGTTGAACCTTAATAGTAAAAAAAGAAGTGTTTATGACTGATAAAAAGAACCCTAATAAAGATCACGACAAACAACGTGATATGGATGAAAAGCGTAAGAACTTAGATCATCAAGATAAGCAAGAACAAAAAGACCGTGAGCAAAAGAAAAAGTAATTGGTCTTAGATATAAAAAAAGCCTTTCAGAATTTCTCTGAAAGGCTTTTTAAATTTAATTGATACAATCTTATAGATCTTCAACCAGATCACTTTGGTTTCTAAATACAAGTTCATCATCAAACGCATCTATAAGAATAATACTATCTGTAGTTACCTTTCCAGATAAGATTTGTTTAGACAACTCGTTAAGCACCTCTTTTTGAATTGTACGCTTAACTGGTCTTGCACCAAATTGAGGATCAAATCCTTGTTTTGCTAACAGGCTTATTGCTTCTTCAGTAGCATCTAGCGTAATATTCTGTTTACCTAGCATTTTAGTAACCTGTCGCAACTGCAAGCTTACAATCTCTTTAATGTTATCCTGATTTAAAGGCGTAAACATTACGATATCGTCTATACGGTTAATAAACTCTGGCCTTACGGTTTGTTTAAGTAAACCTAAAACTTCAGTTCTTGCAGCTTCAATAGCAGTAGGAATATCTTTAACCGCATTAAACTTCTCTTCAATAATACCACTTCCCATATTACTTGTCATAATGATAATGGTGTTTTTAAAGTCTGCAATTCGACCTTTATTATCTGTAAGCCTACCTTCATCTAAAACCTGTAATAAGATATTAAAAGTATCTGGGTGCGCTTTTTCAATTTCATCTAACAGGACAACAGAGTATGGCTTACGTCTAACAGCTTCAGTAAGCTGTCCACCTTCGTCATAACCCACATATCCTGGAGGCGCACCAACAAGTCTACTTACTGCGTGACGTTCTTGGTACTCACTCATATCTATACGTGTCATCGCGCTTTCATCATCAAAAAGGTATTCGGCTAGAGCTTTAGCAAGCTCAGTTTTACCAACACCAGTGGTACCTAAGAATAAAAAACTTCCTATTGGCTTTTTCTGGTCTTGTAAACCTGCGCGGCTACGTCTTACAGCGTCGCTTACAGCAACTATAGCTTCTTGTTGTCCTACTACTCGTTTGTGTAATTCATCTTCTAAACGCAACAGCTTTTCACGGTCACTTTGTAACATTTTGGTTACCGGAACACCTGTCCATTTAGCAACAACTTCTGCAATGTCTTCGCTTGTAACTTCCTCTTGTATGAGAGATTTTCCAGATTTTTGAGCTTCAACGTTTTGCTGAAGTTTCTCTAAGCGTTCTTGAGCTTCTTTAATTTTACCATAACGTATCTCTGCAACTTTACCGTAATCGCCTTCTCGCTCAGCGCGTTCAGCTTCAAGCTTAAACTGCTCAATATCTTGTTTGGCCTGTTGTATATTGTCTACAACATCCTTTTCATTTTTCCACTGCGCATGTAATTCATTACGTTCTTCCTTAAGGTTTGCTAAATCTGATCGTAAAGATTTTAACTTAACTTCATCTTTTTCACGCTTAATAGCTTCAATCTCAATTTCCAGCTGCATAACTTTACGATCCAAAACATCTAACTCTTCAGGTTTAGAGTTAATCTCCATCCTTAGTTTAGATGCAGCTTCATCCATTAAATCAATAGCTTTATCTGGTAAGAATCTACTAGTAATGTAGCGTTCAGATAATTCCACAGCAGCTATTATAGCTTCATCCATAATTCTTACTTTATGGTGTGTCTCGTACTTTTCCTTAATACCTCTTAGTATTGAAATTGCGCTTTCTGTATCTGGTTCATCTACAATTACCTTTTGAAAACGACGTTCTAAAGCTTTGTCTTTCTCAAAATACTTTTGATACTCGTCTAAAGTTGTTGCACCAATCGCTCTTAGTTCTCCTCTTGCTAATGCTGGCTTTAAAATGTTTGCCGCATCCATTGCGCCTTGGCCGCCACCGGCACCAACTAGCGTGTGAATTTCATCTATAAACAAAACAATGTTTCCGTCACTTGAGGTTACTTCTTTAACAACAGCCTTTAAGCGTTCTTCAAATTCTCCTTTAAATTTGGCACCTGCAATTAATGCGCCCATATCTAAAGAGAAAATTTGTTTGTCTTTAAGGTTGTCTGGAATATCACCAGCAATAATCCTATGAGCTAAGCCTTCTGCAATAGCTGTTTTACCAACACCAGGTTCACCAACCAACATAGGATTGTTTTTAGTTCTTCTAGAAAGTATTTGCAGCACACGTCTAATCTCTTCATCGCGTCCTATAACCGGATCTAATTTTCCAGTCTCTGCACGTTCATTAAGATTGATAGCATATTTGCTTAAAGAGTTATAAGTGTCTTCTGCACTTTGCGAAGTTACTCTGTCGCCTTGTCTCAATTCTTCAATAGCTAATTTTAATCCTTTTTCTGTAGTACCTTGATCTTTTAATATTTGTGCAATTTTACTGTTAGATTTAAAAATGGCTAATATGAGATGTTCTATTGAAACATACTCATCATTCATTTTTTTTGCGATACTAGAAGCTTCATTTACAGCTTTTCCTGCTTCTCTAGATAACATAATGTCGCCACCACTTACTTTAGGGAAACTTTCGATTTCTTTATCTAAAATTTGAGTGAATAGTGGTACATTAATATTTAGTTTTTTCAATAAAAATGGAGTCACATTTTCATCTACAGTAGCTATAGCTTTAAAAATGTGTTCATTTTCTATTTGTTGATGGCCCATTTCCTGAGCAAGCTGTTGCGCTTGCTGTATGGCCTCCTGTGATTTTATAGTATAATTATTAAAATTCATCTTCTTAAGTTTTATAGCTAGATAAGCAATTGGTATACCATTTAAATACACTGCTAAAATGGCATAAATATTCAATATTTACACGACAAAATGTCATATTTGAAAATAGTATAGGTCATAAATTTAATGAAAATGCATCAGGGTTTCTAAAACAATTCACAGTAATACAATTTCATTTCAAGTAAGAACCAATAAAACTTTTGTTGTTTATAAAATTATGGTTTGCTGAGATGAAAGCTTGAAAAATTACAAATGGCATAGCAATTGACTTATTAAGTATAACTACTTGAAAAGCATGACTTTTCAAATTAATGAGTCAAAAATTAAACGCTACGTGCACAATTTTGTGACATTATGGCGAAACATATACTATGAGCAGAACAAAGTTTACAGATATTGACAGTTTGTCATTGCAGGATTTAGAACAAGATGCCGAGTTAATTCCATTAATGACGCCTGAAGATGAAGAAGAAATTAATAAAGAAAAATTACCTGAGACCTTACCAATTTTACCGCTTAGAAATACGGTGTTATTTCCTGGTGTAGTAATTCCTATTACTGCAGGACGCGATAAATCTATCAAGCTAATACAAGATGCTAATAATGGTAGCAAGGTAGTTGGTGTTGTATCTCAAAAAAGTGAAGAGGTAGAGAACCCAACTGGAAAAGACATAAATACACTTGGTGTAGTTGCCAGAATCCTTAGGGTTTTAAAAATGCCAGATGGTAATACTACTGTAATTATACAAGGTAAAAAGCGTTTTGAGATAGATGAGGTTATAACTGAAGATCCTTATTTACAAGCAACTATTAAGGAAGTTCCAGAAGCTAGACCTGAAAAGGAAAATGAAGAGTTTTCTGCTATTGTAGATTCTATTAAAGAATTAGCACTTAAGATTATAAAGCAAAGTCCTAATATCCCTAGTGAAGCTTCGTTTGCTATTTCTAATATTGAAAGCCCTTCGTTTTTAATAAACTTTGTGTCGTCTAACATGAATCTTTCTGTTGCAGACAAGCAAAAATTGCTAGCTACAAATGATTTAAAAGAGCGTGCTTTAGCTACATTGAAGTTTATGAACGTTGAGCAGCAAAAGCTCGAGCTTAAAAATGACATACAGAGTAAGGTGCAGAGTGATATGAGCCAACAACAGCGCGAGTATTTCCTACACCAACAAATGAAAACTATTCAGGAAGAGTTAGGTGGCGTTTCTCATGAGGATGAAGTAGAGGAGATGAAACAACGTGCCAAGAAAAAATCTTGGGGAGAAGATGTAGCTAAACACTTTAAAAAAGAGATTTCTAAATTACAACGTATGAATCCTCAGGTTTCTGAGTATTCTATACAACGTAATTATTTAGATTTATTCTTGGACTTACCTTGGAATGAGTTTAGCAAAGACAAATTCGACTTAAAGCGTGCAATGAAAATTCTAGACCGTGATCACTACGGTTTAGAAGATGTTAAAAAACGAATTATTGAATATCTAGCGGTTTTAAAACTGCGTAACGATATGAAATCGCCAATCTTATGTTTATATGGTCCTCCAGGCGTTGGTAAAACATCTTTAGGAAAGAGTGTAGCCGAAGCTTTAGGAAGAGAATATGTAAGAATTTCATTAGGTGGTTTAAGAGATGAAGCTGAAATAAGAGGCCACAGAAAAACCTACATTGGTGCAATGCCAGGTAGGATTATACAGAGTCTTAAAAAGGCAGGAACTAGTAACCCTGTATTTGTCTTAGATGAAATAGATAAAATAGGAACAGGAAACCAAGGCGATCCTTCTTCTGCGTTGCTAGAGGTTTTAGATCCAGAACAAAATAATGAATTTCATGACAACTTCTTAGAAATGGGGTTTGACCTTTCTAAGGTTATGTTTATAGCAACGTGTAACAGTTTAAATACTATACAACCAGCTTTACGTGACCGTATGGAAATTATAAATGTTACGGGTTATACTATTGAAGAAAAGGTTGAAATAGGTAAAAAGCATTTATTACCTAAGCAGTTAGAAGAACACGGTCTTACCAAAGATCACCTTAAGATAGCAAAGCCACAACTTGAAAAAATAGTTGAAGGTTATACTCGCGAAAGTGGTGTAAGAAGTCTTGAAAAGCAAATTGCCAAAATGGTAAGATACGCTGCCAAGAATATCGCTATGGAAGAAGACTATAGTGTAAAAATCACAAATGATGATGTAGTTGAAGTCTTAGGTTCTCCTAAATTAGAGCGTGATAAATATGAGAATAATGATGTTGCAGGAGTTGTTACAGGTTTAGCGTGGACTAGAGTAGGTGGCGATATTCTCTTTATAGAGTCTATACTTTCTAAAGGTAAAGGTAACTTAAACATTACTGGTAACCTTGGTAAAGTTATGAAAGAGAGTGCAACCATAGCTATGGAGTACATTAAAGCACACGCTGAAGAATTTGGCATTATACCAACTATTTTCGAAAAATATAACGTTCATATTCACGTGCCAGAAGGAGCAACACCTAAAGATGGCCCAAGTGCTGGTATAACAATGTTAACGTCTTTAGTCTCTCTGTTTACGCAACGCAAAGTTAAAAAGAGCGTGGCTATGACTGGTGAAATAACTCTTAGAGGAAAAGTATTGCCAGTTGGCGGAATTAAAGAAAAGATCTTAGCTGCAAAACGCGCAAGGATCAAGGAAATTGTTTTATGTGAAGACAATCGTAGAGATATAAAAGAAATAAAAGAAGAGTACTTAAAAGGATTGACGTTTCATTATGTGACAGACATGTCTCAAGTATTAGACGTTGCTCTTACTAAGCAAAAGGTTAAAAATGCTAAGAAATTATAGCATTTAATATTTTAAACTGATTAAAGCCACTTTATCTTATTACATAGATTATGTGGCTTTTTTTTATGCTGTTGTATTAAAAATAATTTTGTTTAAAGCTTCTGTGTTAAGCTTGTGTGCTCCTTGAAACTCCAAGGTTGTAAGCCTTTCACTAAATAGAATTAAAGCTCTTCCTTTTTCATATTCTAATTTTTCATCTGTTAACCATTCATCTTCGTTACCGTAAAGAAGCCAAGCTTTGCCTTTAAATGTTTTAAAGTCTAAGGGTTCTAATTCTTTTGGAATACCTCCAGAATGTAAAACAAGATTATCACATGATATGCTGTATTTAGCTACAAATCTACTTGCTATGGAAACGCCTTGAGAAAACCCTAACACATGAAATTTTACATGATTGTGTTTCTCTAAAATAGGTTTTATTTCAGCTTTATAAATAGCATTAACATACGTAAGCACGTTTTCAGTTTCTACTACAGTATTTTCTTTAGTTAGCCAAGAAGCGCCAACTCTTCTAAAATCTTTACTTTGATAGTATTTACTTGGAGCTTGTGGAGCTATAAAATAATGGTCCTTAGCATCAAATTCTTCAAACTCTCTTATAAAATATCTGCTTAAGTAACCCATACCGTGAAAAACTAGCCAGATATGTTTAGTGTCTTCTGTTAGTTTATTTAGGGTAGAATAGGAGTTGCTACTCTCATACTTGATTTGCTTTTCCTTAGAATTCATAGCTATAGATTGTATCTTTACAAAGTAAACCAAACGAAATGAAATATTCTAAAGAAGAGGTATTAAGTAGATGTAAAGAAATTTGCAAGAATACTATGATGGAAACTCTAGACATTGAGTTTATTGATGTAGGAGATGATGTATTGGTAGCTAAAATGCCAGTTACTCCTAAGGTTCATCAACCAGATGGCGTTCTTCACGGTGGTGCAATGGTGGCCTTGGCAGAGAGTGTTGGTAGTGCAGCAAGTATGTTATTTCTAGATGCAGAGAAGTATTATATAAGAGGTATCGAGATTTCGGCAAACCACGTAAAGAGTATTCGAGAAGGTGAGGTCTTTGCTTACGCTACAGTAGTTCATAAAGGGCGCACAACACAGCTTTGGGATATCAAGATTAAAGATGTTGAGGATAATTTAATATCAGTAGTTAAACTTACCACAATAGCTCTGCCTAAAAATTAATGACACAGTTTAAATCTCTCATAGAAAAAGCAAATAAGCAGCTGAACAATAAATTGCCGTTCACACTTTTTAATCTTCCAGATAGTCCTACAATAAAAAGTTACTTTCAGCTTAATGATACATTACTGCCAACAGCAGATTTTTCTGAAGATGGTTTTGTCTTTGCACCTTTTAACCTTGAGGATACCACTATTTTATTTAAGACTGAACACTGCGAGGTTTTAGAAACTCCATTTTCATTTTCACAATCGTTTAGCAAAGCGTCTGATGTTAGGACATTAGAAGATAATAAAGCAAAAGGAGCACATATAAAATTAGTAAGTGAGGCTGTTGAAACAATAAAACAAACAGACTTAAGTAAAGTTGTGTTATCCAGACCAATTAGGTGCTCAACTGAGAAGTCTGCTTTAGTGTTATTTGAAGAATTACTTCAGTTATATCCTTCTGCTTTTACATATATCTGGTATCACCCTAAAGTAGGCTTGTGGCTTGGTGCTACTCCAGAAACCCTTTTCCAGTTAAATGGACAGCATTTTAAAACAGTTGCTTTAGCAGGTACTAAAACTGATGATAAGCTCTTAGAAGATTGGGGAACAAAGGAAATAGATGAACAGGAAATAGTAACTACTACTATTAAGAAAGCGCTTTCACCATATGCAAGATCAATATCCATTTCTGAAGTAGAAACAGTAAAAGCTGGTAACATCTTACATTTAAAAACTAATTTAGAGGGCTTCTTAAAACCTAATACAAAGCTTAGTGCAATATTGTCCAGCTTACATCCAACACCTGCAGTTTGTGGTTATCCTAAAGACTTAGCGTATTCTTATATTACTGAAAAGGAATCTTACGATAGGTCGTTTTACACTGGATTTTTAGGAGAAATAAATAGCGGAGATATTAATAAGAATAACACAGAAAATTTAGCGTATAGAAAGCAACGATTATCTACCAAACTTTTTGTGAATTTAAGATGCCTCTCAATGTTAAATGATACAGTGACAATTTATGTTGGTGGCGGAATTACTGCAGAGAGCAATCCAGAATTAGAATTTATTGAAACTGTACGAAAAAGTGAGACAATGCTAAGAGCATTGTAATTTAACAAGCTCAGTAGCGCATCCCCAAGCAACTGTAAATCCTGCGCCACCGTGCCCGTAATTGTGGAAGATGTTTTGGTAAGTTTTATCCAACTCAAACCTTACAGATGGCCTTTTTGGTCGTAAACCTACAACTTCCTCTAAGATCTCAGGTTGATTTTTAGTTGAGTTAAATTTAGAAAATCTATTTAAAATTAGTTCGGTATCTGTTGGGTCTACTTTTAGATTCCAATCGTTTTCGTAATCTGTACCACCAATAATACAATCATTAGTTCTATTAATAAGATAGGTTAACGCACCTTTAGTGGTCGAGTCTGCATAAGATGGTAAGTTAATAGGAGCACATCTTAATATTTGTCCACGCATTGGCTTAAGGTCGTTATCGTTACATAACTCTCTTGCACCTAAACCACTACAGTTAATAACAAAATTATTTAAGTTTGAAGCTTCTTCTAGCGTATAAATCTGTTGTTTTATAAATGTGCCGTTATTCGACTTAAAACGGTTAAAAAGGTAAGGTAAGTAGTGTAATGGTTCAACTAATGGTACTGTACTAATATGAGCTTGTGTCATTTCATTTAAAAGCTCATCGCTTTTCGCAATTCTCACACTTCCGCTAGGCAATACAGATATCCAATTGGTATTAGATTGCGTATTGTAAACTGTTGTAAATGGTATAAAAGACACGCCGTTATCATTAGTTTGATCCTTTTCATATTCAGAATAGGAGAGTGCTGCCCATTGGTGTGCTTTATGTAATGGTTCAATTTGAAAAGGAAACCATATTGCACCAACTTTAGACGAAAGGGTATCAGAAAATATTTCCTTTGCAACAATTGTAACCGCATAGCCAGCTTCTTGTAATTTAAGAGCTGTTGTTAATCCAATAATACCACTTCCGATAACTGTTGCAGATTTCATAAGTTGAGTTGACTTTTTATAGCTTTTCCAGGAAATAAATTAACTTGTAACTCACCATGTTCAATAAGAATCTTACCATTTACAATCACATAATCCATTCCAGAAGATTTCTGAAATCCTTTTGTATATGTGGCATTATCTTTAATATCATCTAAATTAAAAAGCAGTAGGTCTGCGTAGCTTCCTGGTTGTGTTCTGCCTCTTAATTTCATATCTGGAACAATACCTTCCAATACCTTGGCCGGCATTAGTGTCATTTTTTCAATAGCATTATTAATTGTGATAAGCTGTTTTTCTTTTACATAAGTATGTATTGTTTTACAGAATGTTCCTGAAGATCTTGGATGTCCTAATGGAGAATATGAGCCACCATCACTAGCAATCATTGTTGTTTTAGAAGCCATTGCACTATCTACCCATTTTTCTTTCATCATATGTACAATTACAGATCCACCTTTTTTTCTATAAGTTTTAAATGTTTCGGGTGTTAATCGTTCGCCAGTTTCAACCCATTGTAAGTCTTGGTAGGTGCATCCTAATCGCTCTTGCCAACCTTCATTAAAAATTGCGGATCCTATTTCAGTATTTCCAGCAGTGTATGGATATAATTCTGTTGAAATGGGAAAACCAAGAGCTTGAGCTTTTTCAACAGCATCTAAACAGAAAGCGATATCCTTTCGAGCCATACTTGGTAAATGACAGAGATGTAGTTGCGTTTTGTTTAAAATAGCATCGCTAATTGCTTGTTGAAACGCTATAGCGCCACCTTCACGTATGTGTGAGAAAACAGGAATATTATGCGTACCTGCAAAGGCATAGACGTCTTCAATCTCTTTTATTGATGCATTAGGCAAGTAACCAACAGGAACACCAATACCAATAGCACCATAATTTAATGCATCTTTAAGTTTTTCTCTTAACCTTGAAAACTTATCTTCGGTAAGTGCTACATTAACAGCGGAGTCGTTTAACTCCTCATAAATAGTGTTGTAAACTCTATCATCTTTGACGATAACCTTATTTCTATACGCCAATTGGCAAGCAGAAGCTCCAAAATTTAGCAATGCGTTTCCGGTTCTTGCTTGGTAATATTGCTTTAAGGTATCAATACCAATTTCTAATTCTAAAGCTGTGGTAACACCATCAAAAACTTGATATTCATTTTCGAGGTTTGTTTGACCGTGTGCGTGTAAATCTATAAAGCCAGGCGACAAGATTTTGTCACGACCATCAATAACCTTTTTACCTTTTAAGCTTTCAGTTGTAAGTATAGCTATCTTATCATTTTGTATTGCAACATTTAAGACGCTATCTGTTTGTGTTTCTGGATCTATAACGCGAGCACCTTCAATAACAATATCATATATAGTATTTGGCTCTTTAGCTTTCTTACAAGAAAAAACGAGTAATACGACTAATGAATAAAAAACGAATCTCATAAACACTCTACTATTTTTTAACTGCGGTAAATGTGCCATTTGGTTGGTGTAGTATTAGACGGTCTTCATTAAACTCTGCTTTATAACCAGATAACCCTTTAATTATAAATTCGTTTTGAGACACAGGTGTTAACGTATATAAGGGTTGCTGAGGAACATTGAGTTTTAAGGTTCCGTCTTCTAAAGTTACTTTTAATTCTGAACCTGAAAGTATATAACTCCCAACAAATGTTTTTAATTTACCGTCTTTAATTATGATTTCTGATGGGCTTCTACTAAAAAAGAGTGGCTCTAATGTGGGCTCTAGCTTTAAATGAACACCGTCGATATCTCCTAAGTCATTTGTTTTAAAATTGAAATTAAACCCTAAATCATCTTCCATATTTATAGTATTTCCTTTTACTAAGTGAGGCTTAAATATATCGTAATGCGTGTGGTTGAGATAGGCTTTTTCTCTAGTAAATTTAGCCCAAAGGGAATCGTTTTTAACTTCAACAGTTATAGTTCCATAACCCTTATTGTTATACGTACCTGTATAAGCTTCAATACTATGTGATGGCGTTGAAACATTAGTAGCTTGCTCTTCTTTCTTATTAGACTCTTCTTGTTGCTGCTTTTTAAGGTCACTTATTTTCTCATTATAGTAAGTTACCCAATCTGTTTTTTCAAGGTTTAGTAATTCATCTGAAATGGCATTTCTAACCAGTGTAGGTAATGCAGAACCATCTTGATTTGCAAGTACAACAATACCGAAATTATCTGTAGGAAAGAAGGATACATTAGCACTAAAACCGTCTATATTACCACCATGTTCTAACCTATAATGGCCTTTGTAAGAAGAGACAAACCACGCGTAGCCATAACTGTTTAAATGTTGATCTGGGAACTTATCTTCTACAATGCCATTACCTACTAGTATTAAAGGGTTAATGGCTTTTTTTACATAGTTTTTTGGTAAGACCTGTGTATTGTTAAACTTACCATCATTTAGCCAAATTTTAATCCAATTGGCCATTTCACTAGCGCTACTGTTTATACTGCCAGCTGGACTAATTGCAGCAATGTTGTAATAAGGCGTTAGTTTAGATGTTGAAAATTTTTCAAGAACATATCCTTTTGAAACATTTGCAGACGCCTCTAATTCTTTAATAGTTAAGTTAGACGTTTGCATTTGTAATGGCTTAAAAAAACGTTCGCGTATGTTGTCTTCCCAGCTTTTACCAGTAAGTTTTTCTGTAATTAAACCTTGTGCTAGGTACATAAAGTTGTTGTAATACCACTGTGTTCTTATCTCTGTAAAAGGTTTGTGATGCTTTACGCGTGCTAAAAGACTATCCTTACTTTCTGTAGGAAATAAATACCAAGATAAATCGTGTCGTGGTAAGCCTGTTCTATGGCTAACCATATCTTTAATCGTGATGTTATTATTTAGATCTGTATTGTAAAACTCTAATTCTGGGAGATACTTTTTAGGACTGTCTGTAAACTTTAAATCCTTTTCATCTTCCATGATTCCTAATAATGCTGTAGTAAATGCTTTGGATGTAGAGCCAATAGGAAAAAGCGTATGTTCATCTACTTTTAGTTTGTTTTCAAGGTCTTTATATCCAAATCCCTTTGCGTAGATTACCTTATCTCCTTGAACTATTGCGACAGAAAATCCAACAGTCTGCGTAGCTACCTGTAAGGATTTTAAGGTTTTATCTAATCGTTTTTCATTTAGATTAGATTGTGCAAAAATTGAATTGGCGAAAACTATTGCAAGTAGTAAAAGTTTAAATTTCATATTGTTTCTATAATTAATAGTAAACAACTATTTCAATCTTTAGAATATAGCTGCTTGATTAACAAACCATCTATAAAGCTAAAAATTAAAATTCAATTCATGAAGATTAAAAGGATAAGTAATTATTGTTAGGGTAGAAGGATTCTTTTTTTGAAAGAAAGACTTCAGCTTAAGATTGAAGAAAATCAAAAAGTAAACTAGTACTTATTTTAAATTCTTTTTGAATTTTTATTCATCTACTTTTTTAAAGACATATCCTTCACCATAGTTCATCTTAACGACTTTATTTGTGATAGAATCTATAGTAAAAGAAGATTTTCCGCCGTTATCAACATCTATAAATTCAGTTTTTGAGACTGGTACAAAAGTAACTTTCATACCATCATTTAAATCATATAAGACAATTCTGTTTGAGTCTGTACTGTATACATCTAGAAAATAGTTATCCTCTTCTTCTAGTTGATACTTACCTACAAGTGCATCTGTCTCCTTTTCACTAAGTTCATATGGAGTTATGTAAGTCGGCTCGAAAACGCTGTTTTCAAACAACGCTGAAAACGATCGGAGTATATCATCATTTAAAGTGTTTCCTTGTTTAGCATTTGTCATTACTGCTATGCCCGTATTTTTATTGTAATGATTTATTAGTATAGATTTATAAGAACCTGGATTGCCGCCTGCGTGAAAAAAGAATGCAGTATCGCCTTCACCACGAACGCCAACACCTAATCCCCAAACTTTAGTGACCGTTAACATTTGCGTTGCTAAATCTTGAGAAATAAACGAATTAGGTTTGCCTTTATAACTGTTTGCAATAGCAATACTAAATTTAGCCAAATCGGTTGGAGTTGTCCACAATCCAGCTGCCGAGAGTTCTGGAAAAATTAAATGCCCTTCAGGATGCATTTTACCAGAATCATCATGACCTAATGCGATATTGTCTTTAGGAAATTGATTAAACGTACTGTGCGTCATCTTAAGTGGACTAAAAACAACTTCTTGAAAATAGGATTCAAAATCATTACCAGTAACATCTTGCACCAGCATTTGCAAGATAGCATAACCACCACCAGAATAACTAAATTGCGTTCCAGGAACTGTACTAATTTCTACTTTTGCAGAGTTTCCTTTACCGTTTACAATATCTAACAAGCTTGGCGTAATACCAACGTTACTATAACCGTGAAAACCTTGCACAGTGGCGCCAGATGTATGGTTTAAAAGTTGTCTTATTGTAACTTTTTTAGATTCGGTAAATTCACTCTCAGCCTTCCAAGATTTTAAATAGGTATTAATATCTGTATCCAGATCTAAGTTATACGTCTCTACTAATTTTAAAACGCCTAAAGCCGTAATTGCCTTACTAATTGAGGCTGCTTGAAACTTAGTTGTACTAGTAATAGGCTGTGCAGAGTCTTTAGCTATAGTACCATATTGACTAGTCCATACAATGTCTCCATCTTTAAACAAGGCTAAGCTCACGCCAGGAACATTATACGTTTCCATAGCTTCACTAATAGTATGGTTTTGGAGAATAGAATCTCCAACAATTACAGCAGGCAAAAGGCCGCTTTCTAGGTCATTATATGTTGGTTCTGGGTCTTGAGACTTATTTTCGGTTTTATGTTTACAAGAAAGAAATAGAGGACAAACAAATATTAGGAGATATAGAAACTTCATAATGAATTGGTTAATAGTTTTCCTAAAGACGTAAGTTCAAGTTGAAGTGTTGCAGCTTAAAGCTGAATGAGTGATCAAAAGGTTAGTTTTAAAATTTACTGTTATATAATCAAAGGTAAGTTTATGTTGTTTAATTTAAATAATTAAATTTTTGAGTATTTACATAAAAAAACTCTAAGAATTTATAGGTGGATTCTTAGAGCTTTTAATTGTGTTGGATAGAGTTTTACCCTGTTAGTAAGCGTTATTTATTTTTTAATAATTTTCACTTTGTTTCCATTTTCAAGCTTCAACATATATAACCCATTAGCAAGATTTTGAATATCAATTTTTTCTTGATTTGAGATTTTTCCAGTTTTTATTTTAGCTCCTAAATTATTATATATTGAATAGTTTTCGATATCAATTAATCCAGAAATTTGAAAATAATCTGATGTAGGATTAGGATAAACTTCAACTGTATTTTTTAATAAGAATTCTTCTACAGATAAAGTATTCAAACTAAATTTTGAGATTTTATTTGCCAAGATTTCAGAAATATACAAATCTGTTCCAAAAATAGCAATACCGATAGGACCTTCTAAATCAGTTACTACATCTGTAGCTGTTGGATTATCTGAATTAAGATCAATTTTAGAGATTTTATTTGACTCATATTCAGACACATATAAATCAGAACCATTAACCACTAAACCCATTGGCGTATTAATACCAGTTATGTAGTCATTTGCCACTAAAGTAGTTGCACTAAGGTCAATTTTAGAAATTTTATTTTCATTACGTACTGATATATATAGATTATTTTCATGAAATACTATATCAATGGGATTATCTAAATCAGTTACAATATCTGTAATTGTTGGATTATCTGAATTAATGTCTATCTTAGAAATTTTATCTTCTCCAGTTTCCGCTATATATAAATCACTGCCGTTGAGTAGTATACCCGTTGGTAAATTTAAATCAGTTACAACATCGGTTGCTGCTGGTGAAGTTTCACTAATATCTATCGTAGAAATTTTAAATTCATTAGATTCAGATATATATAAATCATTTCCATTAAATTGTATGCCGTATGGATCAATTACATTTGTTATAACATCTGTAGTTGTTGGCGTAATTGCATTAAGATCTATCTTAGAAATTTTATTTCCTGTAAACTCGGATATATAAAGTTCATTATTTTTAACTTTTATAAAATTAGGATTATCTAATCCCGTTACAACATCAGTTGTTTGTGCTGAGATTTTAACACAGGTGATAAATGTAATTAAAGCTAAAATGTAAATTTGTTTCATAAATATTAATTTTTATTTACTGTTTATTAATAAGCCAAATTTAAAAATTTGGCGACCTTGCAATTGCGCCCGAACCATTCGGATATGCTACAATTGCCCTATTGTTTTTATACGTTGTTGTAGCACGTTTATTTCGCGAACTCTGGGTATGATTTAAGTAACTCTTCCAACCTTTCTTGTTCAGTTTCTCCGAAGTTATTTGTTGAGTATAATTCTTCTCCGTTTGCGCCATCAAGTTGCGTTACTTCTGCTGTTAGTATTGCATCTTTTGGTGCATCAACTTCTCCCCAATCACTAAACATATTTGGTGCTAAATACCAAGTTACTTCTTCGCCCGGTTCTAAACCACCTGAAATTTCATAATTAAAATCATCTTTTATCCAAGGAACAGTTCTTTCAGGACTTGCCAATGTTCCAGTAAAATATGCTCTTGAAATAGCTTGGTTTGTTCCGTTTTTGACGGTCAATTCAATTATCGGCTTTTTAGTTACATAATATGTTCCTTCACTTCTCATATAAAATCGAGAACGTACTACTTCAAATTTAGATAACATTTGTCTATCCTTTTCTGCATTTTCTCTTGCGGTATAAAGCTCTAAAACTTCTGATTTAGCTTGCTCTTTTTTCTTTTGTTCTATTTGCTTTTTAATCTTATCTCCTTCTTCAATAATATCATCTGCTGTCATACCGTTAATTCTAGTTTTAAAATCTTCCGCAGTTTTTTCTGCTCCGCCATCTTCCATTAAGTCAGAAAGTTCAAGTCCATTAAACATCAATAATTGCATCGATTCTTGAAAATCTTCTTTTTTATCATCTTCCAGCGATTCATTAATCTCCTTAATTGAGTTTTTCATTGATTCTTCGCTTGAACCATCGATAGTCTTTTGGCAGGAAACGATTAGTATGCATAATAAAATTGGTAGTAAAGTAATTTTCTTCATATTTATTTAATTTATAGATTATGGTTTTTCTTAAATATGCTACAACGGTCGAGTATATGAAAAGTAGCGCTGAAAAAAGGCGCTATCCATTCGGTTATACTCGAGCCGAATTTTTAAATTTTTCTATTTATCTTTCTTTTCCCAAATAGCCAAATTTAAAAATTTAGCGACCTCAAAAAAGTGACTGAACCTTTGTGTTTGCAAATGCTCGCGCTATTTTTTATATACAATGTTAGCAATAGTTTTTTTCGCATAAACTTCCGTTCTGCCGTTTCTATTATCAATCAATATTTGATTTGGTTTTTCAAATCCACTTTTAATTTGTTGAATATCTCTAAATAAAATATGTTTGCGAGAAATCATATCCTCAGATTTTTCTAATTCGTCTTTTACCTTTTGACCAGTAGCAATAATTTTATTCCGATTTGAAATACTGTTATCTTTTAAAATTCCAATATCTGTTACAAGTTTGTTTTTTAATTGTGCGTTTAAAGCCTCAATTTCGTCAAAAACGCTATCATTCATATTAAAAGTGGAAATGGAACTGTACAACTCCTTAATTTTACCAATTCTATTTGAATCTGGTTCTTTATCAGATAGGTTCATTTTAAGTTCAAGTAATTTTGATAATTGATATAAATGCTCTGCCTTTAAAGAAACATCTGAATAAAAGAAATATTTACTTTCAATAATTTCATTCGTTAATTTGGTAGCTTTTTTACTTGAGTTTTCAGTTAATTTTTGAACCGAGCCAATACCTTTTTCAACAACTGAATCTTGATATAACGAACTAAATTTCTCACTAATTATTGATGATAATCTTGTGGTTTTCTCTTTTACTGAAATTTTCATACGCTCTAAAGCGTTTGTGTCTTCACTGATGATATCAATTGTTTTTACTTTGACGACTTCTTTAACTTTATCAAGTGATTTATTAATCTCTTGTTCGGCAGTCAATAAGTATTCAAAACGGATTGTTGACAAATCATACTTTAATTTGTCTATTGTTATATAATCTTCAGTAGTAAAGTATGACCTTTTATTAAGTTCGGAAATTTTAAAATTGATGTAACGTAATTTTGCTAATCTCTCATTATGATGAAGTGAGATTAAATTATTGATACTTTCGTGAATCGAAGTTAGTTGTTTGCTTAAGCCTTTAAAATAATATTGCCCTGTAACCATTGATGCAAATTGAAATGCTAAAAGTGGTGTAAAAACTGCTGCATTGGCACTAACGAAACCAGCGTGTTGACCAAATTTTGAGCCATTCATAGTTATTGAGCTTAAAGTTCCGTTTCCATAAGTCATTAAACTATTTGCACTTGCTGTCGCTGTATATAAACCGGTTGTTGAGTAAGCTGTGGTTGCTGCTATTGCTGAAGCTCCACTTGCTTGAGAAAAGAAATTCTCTGTTTTATTTGTCGAATTGAGTAATGCCCAATTTTCGTCAAGCTTAAAATTGTTATCTAATTTAAAATCAATTAGAGCAGATTTGTTACTTATTTGAATATCTGATATAGGTTCAATTATTGGTTCTGAAACTTCCTTATTATTTGTTTCTAAAAGTTTTGAAATATTTTCTAATTTTGAATTGGTTTCAGAATTTGTTTCTAACAATTTAGATATATTCTCCAACTTCGTTTGTGTAGCAGTATTACTATCATTAATAATTTTATCTATTGTATCAATTCCAAGAACTTTCCTTATCCAATCTCTCATTTGTTTTTTTAAAATTATTGCCAACGGTCGAGTATATGAAAAGTAGCGCTGATTTGCACGCTATCCATTCGGTTGTCCTCGAGCCGAATTTTTAAATTTTTCTTGTTAATTTTATTTCTCGAAACAAGCCAAATTTAAAAATTTGGCGACCTCGAAAAAGTGCCCGAACCTTTGTGTTAGCAAATGCTCGCGCTATTTTTTATATACATTGTTGTAAAACGTTTCTTATTCATTCGATTCTTACAAATTTTCCAGAATGTGAAATCACGTGCAAATTTACTCGCATTATAAATTCGATAGTGTCATTTTTACAATCCGTTATTTCATAATATGGTTTTCCGTGCGACATTAATGTCTTTTGAAATTCATTCAAAGGGTCAGTTAGTTTTTCCAACGATTTTAGTCGGAACGAATTTTCTCCAAGATTTTCGATGATATAATTCCGATTTCGTTCAGAGTTGATTTCTGTTAAGTTTTGTCCATTAATTTCAAACTCAAATTTTGGATAATTTGAAAACTGTTCTTCGTAAACTACTTTATACTTTCCGTTTGTCAATTTACAGTCTTTATCAGTACAATTATTGCCAAGTTGCACAAGCAATAAAACACACATATTTTAATTAAAAAGCCCATTAGTGGTCAATAAATAGATGATTATAAATAGTATTATAGATATTAACCCAATCAGATTTAGTTTTAAAATTCTGAAGATACTTAGTCCGATTATTCCTAAAATCAGAAATATTCCGCCAAGTATATAACTTTTGTTTGCGTAGAAAATCAAATCTTTTGAAATTAATGGATTATCCAAATTCAGCGCAGTATGTAAATATCTCAAATGGTCGAAAAGTAAAATTAGTAATGACATCAATAGTGCAATATTACTGGCAATTTTGACGCCTTTATTTTCGTTCAATACTCTAATATTCATTTTTTGGTCAAAATGTTTTACAACTAGTTTATATCCACCATAAACTTCCGCTTAGCTATACTAATAGTCTTTATATGCAGAATTACTAATGGCGCTTATTTATCTTAATAAAATTAAAAGTTTAAAGCAGACCTACTTATAAAAATAGTGTAACTTATAGTTTAGTTTTTAACAATGCTGTCTTTCACTTTAAAAATTTTATTAAATATTAAATAATTTGTGCGTTACAAATCCAAACTATTTAAACACAAAAAACCCCTAATAGCTTATAAATAAGCAGTTAGGGGTATATGATGTGAGCCCGATAGGATTCGAACCTATGACCGCCTCCTTAGAAGGGAGGTGCTCTATCCAGCTGAGCTACGAGCCCGTAGCAATTAGCGGGTGCAAAGATAACAATCATTAACTTTTAAGCAACTTGTTTTTGAAAATTTTTTATAAATATATTACAAATCTTAAAATAGAATAGCTTCGGTATATAATTTGTAATACCTTCAACAAAAAATTTAATATGAAATTAATACTAAGCAGCATTATATTAATGCTATGTTTTACCTTTTCTAATGCGCAAGATGTTGTTGGCATCTGGAAAACTATAGACGATAATACTGGTGAGGCAAAATCACACATAGAGATTTTTAAAAAAGATGGTAAAGTATATGGTAAAATCATAAAAATTTTAAATCCCGAAGCCAGAGATAGAGTATGCTCAGAATGTGAAGGTGAAGATAAAAACATCAAGATTTTAGGAATGAATATTATAAAAGGTCTTGAAAGAGATGGTAATGAGTATTCTGGCGGTACAATTACAGACCCTGAAAATGGTAAAATTTACAAATCTAAAATCTGGCTTACAGAAGATAATCCTAATCGTTTAAAAGTAAGAGGTTATGTCGCTTTCTTATACAGAACGCAAGAATGGATAAGGCTAGAGTAGTCGCATAATTAATAGCAATGTAAGAAGTCCTGAGCAATCGTTCAGGACTTTTTTGGTTTATAGCCGCACAACATTTATAAATATGTATTTTTGAAGTTTAAGATCTAAGTTTTTATGGCCTACTTTATAGATGTCATTGTACCATTACCGTTAAAGAACACCTTTACATATGCGCTAACTACAGAGGAGTTTGCAAATATTGCAGAAGGTATGCGTGTAGCTGTGCCATTTGGTAAAACTAAGGTGTATACAGGTGTTGTACTTGCAAAACATACCACGCCACCTATAAAGTATGAAGCAAAACCTATAGAAGAAATCTTAGACTCTAACCCAACCGTTACTTCAAGACAACTTAAATTTTGGGTGTGGATGGCGTCTTACTATATGTGTAGTTTAGGCGAAGTTTTAAAAGCGTCTTTACCTAGTGCCTTTTTGTTAGAGAGCGAAACTGTTGTCGAGCTAAATAAAGCCGCTAATATTGATTTCTCTGAGTTAGATGATAATGAATTTTTAATTGTTGAAGCGCTTCAAAACCAATCACTATTGCGCATTCAGGAAATTATGCAAATCTTAGATAAGCAGCGTGTCTTACCAATTTTAAATAGGTTGGTAGATAAGCAAGCTGTTATCATAAATCAAGAAATATATGAGCAGTACAAACCTAAAGTAGTAAGCTATGTAAGATTAAATGCAATTTATAAGCAAGACGACAAGCTGCATGACCTGTTAGATGAGCTATCAAGAGCACCAAAACAACGTGAAGTGATTTTTAAACTGTTTGAAACATCTGCTTCTGAAAAGAAATTACAAGCTTCAGACCTTGCTAAATTATGTAATACTTCGTCTAGCGTAATAAAATCGCTTGTTGATAAAGGTATTTTAGAAAGTTATCAAATACAGGAAGATAGAGTACAATTTGAAGGAGAATCAACTTTAAAAGATATCACATTTAATGCGCATCAATTAAAAGCATATAATAGTATTCAGCAGTCTTTTGAAACTAATAGCGTTTGCCTTTTACACGGCGTTACTTCAAGCGGAAAGACAGAGATTTATATAAACCTTATTAAAGATGTACTGGCCAAAGGAGAACAAGTACTTTACCTGGTTCCAGAAATTGCTCTAACCACACAGCTTATCACACGTTTACAGTCTTATTTTGGAGAAGAAGTGCTTATATATCACAGTAAATATTCAGTAAATGAACGTGTAGAGGTTTATAATCACGTAAAGAATAAAACTAAAGGTAAAATTGTAATTGGAGCACGATCTAGCATCTTTTTACCATTTCAGGAGTTGGGACTTATTATTGTAGATGAAGAGCACGAGTCTACATTTAAGCAATACGATCCTGCGCCTAGGTATAATGCGAGAGATGCTGCAGTAGTGTTGGCTAATTTATTTAAAACAAAAGTATTATTAGGATCTGCAACACCAAGCATAGAAAGTTATTACAATGCTAAGCATCAAAAATATGGTTTCGTCTCCCTAAATAAACGCTTTGGAGATGTACTGCCTCCAGAAATAGAGTTAGTTAATATTAAGGAGAAGTATAAGCGTAAGGAGATGAGCGGTCATTTTTCAGACCGTTTGGCAGAAGAGATATTAAATACACTAAAACAAGGTGAACAGGTTATCTTGTTTCAAAATAGAAGAGGTTATTCACCATATTTAGAATGCCTTACTTGTGGAGAATCTCCACAGTGTCCTAATTGTGATGTAAGTTTAACATATCATAGCTATAAAAACCAACTGCGTTGTCACTATTGTGGCTACCATATTGCCATGCAGTTAGAATGTATGAAATGTGGAAGTGCAGACTTAACAACAAAAGGCTTAGGAACAGAACAGGTAGAAACAGAATTAAAGACATTATATCCTGATCACAACATAGGCAGAATGGATCTAGATACCACTAGAGGTAAACATGGCTATGAAAAAATTATCACAGCATTTGAAAATGAAGAGATAGATATTTTAGTGGGGACACAGATGCTAAGCAAAGGATTAGACTTTAGAAATGTTGGCTTAGTAGGTGTTATGAATGCAGATAGCTTGTTAAATTTTCCAGACTTTAGAGCACACGAGCGTAGTTTTCAAATGCTACAACAAGTTGCCGGTAGGGCAGGACGTACAAAAAAGCGCGGTCGTGTTCTTATACAAACTTATAATCCTTTTCATCAAATATTACAGCAAGTTTCCACTAATGATTATGTGGGTATGTATAAGGATCAAATAGAAGAGCGACACCAATATAAATATCCGCCGTTATGTCGTTTAATTCGATTTACGTTTAGAAATAAAGACTTTAATAAAGTTAATGAAGCCTCGTTATGGTTTGCAAAATCTATGGCTAATACATTTAAAGAACATGTATTGGGACCAGAGTTTCCACCAGTGTCTAGAATACGAAATGAATATTACAAGAATGTAATTTTAAAAATCCCGAAACAACAATCACTTTCTAAAACAAAAGAAGTGATTGATAAGATTTTAAAAAGCTATACAGCAATAGGGCAGTATAGAGGTGTACGTTGTGTAATTAATGTAGATCCTTATTAATTAGAGCTTAGCGCATCTGCTAAAAGCGTTTTTTTGTGTCTGCTTAATGGAATTTTCTCACCATCAATTTCCACTTCACGACTGTTGTAGCGCTGTATGCGATCTAAGTTTACAATATAGGATTTGTGAATACGAAGAAAGTTTTCATCCTCAAGCTCCTTTTCAAAAGACTTCATTGTTGCTAACACCACAAAAGAATCTGTGTTAGTTACAAACTTCACATAATCACCAAGAGCTTCAATATATTTTAAGCTACCCAACATAACTTTACGTTTCTTAAGGTTGCTCTTTACAAAGATAAAACGGTCATCTTCAACAGAAGATTTGTCATTTTGTAATTTATAAAGACCAATAGCTTTTGCAGCCGCTTTATTAAAACGATCTCTTGTGACTGGTTTATGAATATAATCTATAGCTTCATAATCAAAAGCCTTGTGTGCATATTGAGTTTTTCCTGTAACAAAAATTATAAGAGGCTTGTTTCTTAAGTCATCTAAAAGATCAAAACCAGAAAGAATTGGCATTTCAACATCAAGGAATAATAAATCGACACCTAAATCTAACAATCCATTTTTAGTTTCTATGGCATTGCTAAACTCTCCAACTAATTGAAGGTTAGGGTGATCTTTAATAAGTTTAACCATAGATAGGCGTTGTAAGCCAGAATCATCTACAACTACACATTTTAATTTTACGTCTTCCAAAGTTTATTTTATTGAGATGTTAGTGTTACTTCTAAACAATATTAACGCATTTTAAGACAATCCGCAAGTAATTTAAATCTTTGGTCGTTGGTAATGTTGATTTTATCGCTGTAAAAGACCAAAAAAAGTCCTGTTTTTATGGTTGTAAATATGTATTTAATACGTATTTTTGCACGCAATTTTAATTTAAATAATTCAATCGTATGAATCATTATGAAACTGTTTTCATCTTGAATCCCGTTTTATCTGATGAACAGATAAAGGAGACAGTTAAGAAATTTGAAGATTTTCTTATTTCTAAAGATGCCAAGATGGTTAACAAAGAAGATTGGGGGCTAAAAAAATTAGCTTACGCAATCCAAAACAAGAAAAGTGGTTTTTATCACTTGTTTGAGTACCAAGTAGCTGGAGAGCACATTGAGCCACTAGAGGTTTTGTTTAGACGTGACGAGCGTATTATGCGTTTCCTTACTGTAAAGTTAGACAAACATGCTGTAGAGTGGGCTAAAACAAGAGTTAAACGTAACAAAGAAAAAGCATAAGCCATGGCAACATCTATTGAGCAACAAGCAAAAGGAAAGAAAGACGGCGAGATTAGATACCTAACTCCGCTTAATATTGAGACTTCTAAGAAAGAGAAGTACTGTCGTTTTAAGAAAAATGGAATTAAGTATATTGATTACAAAAACCCAGATTTCTTAGGAATGTTAGTAAACGAACAAGGTAAATTGTTACCACGTCGTTTAACAGGAACATCTTTAAAGTATCAGCGTAAAGTGGCGCAAGCTGTAAAGCGTGCAAGACATATTGCACTTATGCCATACGTAACAGATTTATATAACAAGTAAACCCCGATAACATGCAACTTATTTTAAAACAAGACGTTGAGAATCTAGGATTCACAGACGATGTGGTAGAAGTAAAGCCAGGTTACGGACGTAACTTTTTAATCCCACAAGGTAAAGCAGTATTAGCAACACCATCTAGCATTAAATCTTTAGAAGAAACGTTAAAGCAACGTAGCTATAAAGAACGTAAAGCTATTGAAGCTGCTAAGTCTTTAGCTGAAAAATTAAATTCTTTAGATCTAACAATGACAGCAAAAGCTGGAGAAGCAGACAAAATGTTTGGAAGCATCTCTAACGCAGATTTGTCTGAGCGTTTAGAAAAAGAAGGTATCGAGATAGACAAGAAGTACATTAGCATTGCTGGTGGAAACATTAAGAGACTAGGACAATATGAAGCGACAGTTCGTTTTCATAGAGAAGTAGTTGAAACTGTAACGTTTGACGTTGTAGGAGAAAACTAGTCTTATCTAGATTACAATTTTAAAAGCCTGCTCTTTATTGAGTAGGCTTTTCCTTTTTAATTAAATTAGTACGACTTAGAATAATTAGACATCATGAAATATTCAAGACTTACAAAAGAACAATTTGAAGAAATGCATGAAGAGTTTATAAACTTTCTTGCAACCCAATCTATAACTGGAGAAGAATGGGAAACCATAAAAAAAGATAAACCAGAGGTTGCAGAAGCAGAGCTAGATGTTTTTAGCGACCTGGTTTGGGAAGGTGTTTTAAATAAAGTAGAATACTTAGAGCACTATTCTAAACAGCAAATCTTCCTGTTTAAAATAGACCAAGTCCAAATTTCGCTTATTGGCGTAAAAGTTAATAATAACGTTATAGATATTACAACTCCAGAAGGCTACCAATGGCTTCAAGAGAATTTGAAAACAGATGCTGTGGATATATACACATCTAATAAAGTACTTAAAGAAGACCGTAATAAAGATATTTTCGCCTTAATACAACAAGGCTCTAATATAACTAAAGGGGAACTTTACAATTACTTTAATGAATTATTAGCGTTAGACTAAAGAAACGCTTTTACATCTTCTTTTAATTGAGCTAGTCCTGCATCTGTAGGTGTAGGACGATCAATTAAATCTGAGAGTATTGTTTCTCTCAGCTTATCAGAGTTTGTTACAGACTCGTTCATTGCTGTCTTCCTAATTATTGACATTGTAGCATTTTTTGATGCTCTAATAACACCCCAAGCTCTATCACTTAAATATATTTGTTGTGCTAAATTATGCTCAAATTCTTGCTCTATAGTACTAATAAGTAAGTTTTCATAAGCATCTACCTCGTCATTATAAGGTTTAACTCGTAATAATAGGTTTCCTAAGGAGATACGTTCTAAAAACAACGTCATACGCTCATAAGCTTGTAATCTAAGAGGTAAGGCTTCTTTTTGGTTTTCTTTCTGAAGCTCAAAATAGCGTCTTTTATCTTGCTCTGCTTGCCAAGTTTTCAAGAAATAAAATACGACCAAGCCTACAACTATTGCTGGCGCGGTATAAAATATAAGCTCTAAAATTTTATCAGTATTCATAATTTGGGGTTTAATATCTAACTTCTTCTTTTTGCTTTGCTTTTTTTACATTCTTGGCTTCTTTCTTTGTTTTATAATGACCACCAAGATGCGGACATTCCTGTAAATCCTTCATAGAGGTAAAAGGTACTTTTACTTTATGGTAACCAAAAGATGCTGCCAATGGCTGTATAAGATTTTTATCTCCTAAGCTAACTTCTACATCATCCATAGTTAATTGGCAAGGATGTTCGTACCCACAAGCATGTGTCATCTCTAAAAACTCTTTTCTAAAGTTTTTAAAGTAAAAGTTAGTACGTACCGCTTTATCTTCAATGTTTATACCACGTTGTAACCATTTGTTTTGTGTAGCAACACCAGTAGGACATGTGTTATTATGACACGCTTTAGCCTGTATGCAACCAATTGCCAACATAGCTTCTCTTGCAACATTTATACAATCTACACCTAAAGAAAAGGCTTTGGCAGCTTGTGCAGGAAATCCTAATTTTCCACTACCTATAAACACAATTTGATCACAAAGTTCTTGTTCATCAAATATTCTATAAAGTTCGGAAAACCCAAACATCCAAGGTAAGGCAACGTGATCTGCAAAACTTGGTGGAGCAGCACCAGTACCACCTTCGCCACCATCAACAGTTATAAAATCTGGACCTTTACCGGTTGTTTTCATTAATGTTGCTAACTCTTTCCATTGGTCTAATTTTCCTATAGCAGCTTTTATACCTACTGGTAATCCTGTAGCAGTAGCAATATCTTCAACAAAATTTATTAAACCTTCAACACCTTCAAAAGCAGAATGCGTTGGTGGTGAAAGCACATCTTTTCCAAGAGGTACGTGTCGTATTTCAGATATTTCCTCAGTAATTTTTGCAGCAGGTAAAACTCCGCCTTTTCCGGGTTTTGCACCTTGAGACAACTTAACCTCAATAGCTCTAATCTGCGGATTGTCTTTTACTAACGCAATCATTTTTTCCATAGAAAAGCCACCTTTTCCATCTCTTACGCCAAAATAACCTGTACCAAAATGAAAAACAACATCAGCACCAGTTTTGTGATAAGGAGATAATCCACCTTCACCTGTATTATGATAAGCATGAGCAAGATTACAACCTTTGTTCATAGACTCTATAGCACGTGCAGAAAGAGAACCAAAACTCATTGCAGAAACATTTATGACAGAACTTGGTCTAAAAGGTCTCGCTCTTTTTTTAGAAGCTCCAATAACTTTTGCACACGGCAAAAAGTATGGGTCTTTATAATTAGGGTGATTTTCTGTTACTTTATAAGGAAGCAAGGCGTTGTTTACAAAGATGTAATTGTTTTCAAAAATATCTCTATCTGTTCCAAAGCCTTCATAATTATTTTCGTTTTTAGCTGAAGCATATATCCATCCACGTTCAATTCTATTAAAAGGAAGCTCTTCTCTATTATTGGCAACTATATATTGTCTTAATTCTGGACCAATACTTTCTAATGCATATCTAAAATGACCAACTATCGGAAAGTTATGTGTTATAATGTGTTTTTTATTGAAGAATATATCTCTTATTGCAATAAGGGCCAATACTATTATAATGTATAGCCACCAAGGGATTAGGCCTAAGAAATGAAAAAATGCATCCATGTAATTAAAATATCAATCGAAAATAACGGTCTTAAAAGGCTAAGATATTTAAAAAATTAAGAGTAACATCGCTTACAAGCTTGTTTAAAACTATTAGCATTATGAGAAACATTTCAGGCGCATTTTTTATAATTTCACATGTTGAATTAATGCAAGAATTTTGATAGATTATTTAAAAGGATTAAATGACGCACAACGTGCACCAGTACTGCAAAAGGACGGTGCAATGATTGTGATAGCAGGTGCCGGATCTGGTAAAACAAGAGTGCTTACCATGCGTATAGCACACTTAATGAAAAATGGGGTAGACCCATTTAATATTTTGTCGCTTACGTTTACTAACAAAGCGGCAAAAGAAATGAAGAAACGTATTTCTGAAATTGTTGGCGCCAGTGAAGCTAAGAATTTATGGATGGGAACCTTTCACTCCATATTTGCAAAGATTTTAAGATTTGAAGCAGATAAGTTAGGATATCCTTCTAACTTCACTATTTATGACACTCAAGACTCTCAAAGTCTTATTCGTGCCATAATAAAAGAAATGCATCTTGATAAAGATGTGTATAAATACAAACAGGTTTACTCTCGCATTTCATCTTATAAAAACAGTTTAATTACAGTTAAGGCGTATTTTCAAAACCCAGAATTAATTGAAGCAGATGCGATGGCAAAACGCCCAAGATTAGGCGATATATACAAGGAGTATGTAGAGCGTTGCTTTAAAGCAGGCGCTATGGATTTTGATGATTTGTTATTAAGAACCAATGAGCTTTTAAATAGGTTTCCTGAAGTGCTTAATAAATATCAAAACCGTTTTAAATATATATTGGTAGATGAGTACCAGGATACAAACCACTCTCAGTATCTTATTGTTAGAGCACTTTCAGATAAATTTCAGAATATTTGTGTGGTAGGAGATGATGCGCAAAGTATTTACGCCTTTAGAGGTGCCAATATTAATAACATTCTAAACTTTCAACGGGATTATGATAATGTTGAAATGTACCGACTAGAGCAAAATTACAGATCAACAAAGAACATTGTAAACGCTGCAAATTCTATCATAGATAAAAACAAAACCAAACTAGATAAAGTTGTTTGGACTGCTAATGATGAAGGTCCTAAAATTCGTGTAAATAGACTTATAAATGACGGTGAAGAAGGCCGTTTTGTTGCAAGTTCTATTTTTGAGAATAAAATGGAACACCAATTAAGAAATGGTCAATTTGCAATTCTTTACCGTACAAATGCGCAATCTAGAGCAATGGAAGATGCGTTGCGTAAAAAAGATATTCCTTATAGGATTTACGGTGGTTTGTCATTTTACCAGCGTAAGGAAATTAAAGATGTAATTTCATACTTACGTCTTATTGCAAACCCTAATGATGAAGAAGCCTTAAAACGTGTAATAAATTATCCAACTCGTGGTATAGGACAAACTACTATAGATAAAGTTGCTATTGCTGCCAACCACTACAAACGCTCTATGTTTGAGGTTATGGCTAATATAGACAAAGTAGATATTGGCGTAAATACAGGAACTAAAAACAAGCTTAAGAATTTTGTGAATATGATTCACCATTTCCAAATTCTTAATAAAGAAAGCGATGCGTTTAGTGTAGCAGAAGCTGTTGCAAAAAAAACAGGTTTAATTCAGGATCTTAAAAAAGATGGCACTCCAGAAGGTGTTGCACGTATTGAGAATGTTGAAGAACTCTTAAATGGTATTAAAGATTTTGTTGAAGGCCAAGTAGAACTAGCCGATGCAACAGGAAGTCTTGCCGAGTTTTTAGAAGATATTGCACTTGCTACAGATATGGATAAAGAGGTAGGAGATGATGATCGTGTTGCACTTATGACCATTCACTTAGCCAAAGGATTAGAGTTTCCTTATGTATACATAGTTGGTATGGAAGAAGACTTATTTCCTAGTGCTATGAGTATGAATACAAGGTCTGAACTTGAGGAAGAACGTCGTTTATTTTATGTAGCACTCACTAGAGCAGAAAAACAAGCCTATTTAACCTACACACAAAGTAGATACCGTTGGGGAAAGTTAATAGATGCTGAACCTAGTAGATTTATTGAGGAAATAGATGAACAGTATATTGACTGGATGATACCTCAAGACGATTATAAGTATAAACCACTTGTTAGCCCAGATCTTTGGGGAGACGTAGATAAGAGTAAATTTAGACAAACAAAACCTAAAAAGGGAACGCCACCACCAAGTCACAAACCTACAGATGAGCAATTAAGAAAACTTAGAAGGTTAAGACCTACAGATGCTTCTAAAGAAGTTCAAAAAGCGGCACCAATTTCTTTATCTGAAGGACAAATGGTAGAGCATATGCGCTTTGGTAAAGGAAAAGTTATTAAAATTGAAGGCGTTGGCCAAGATAAAAAAGCAGAAATAGATTTTGAAAACGGCGGTCTTAAAAAACTGTTGTTACGTTTTGCAAAACTTAAAATGTTAGACTAACTACTAATACAACTCAACATGAATTATATTTTATTTGATGGTGCTCACAGAGATAGTTTATTACCTTTTACATATACAAGGCCAGTTGCCGAAATACGTATAGGAATATTAACTATTAGAGAAAAATGGGAACAGTATTTAGGCATTACTACTACAACAGTTACCGAAGATTATTTGTCTAAAAAATGGCCTATGGTAGAGATGGAACACAATATTATGATTAGTGCTTCCTATTTACCAAATCCTAATCTTGTAGAGCAGATTAAAAAGTTAAAAGTAGGACAAGCTCTTGTTCATGATACAGAGATTGTTGCTTTCTATACATTAGAGGATGAGGAAAAAGACCTGGAAGACTATCAAACTATTGAAATAGATTCTGCACCAATTACCGTTAAACACACTTGGGATATATTCTCCAAAAATGGTGATGCAATTAAAGAAGATTATAACTTAATTACAGAAGACAGATCTTCTCAACCACTGTCGTCTTCTGTATTTGCAGTAAACCCTAACAATATATTTATTGAAGAAGGTGCTAAAGTTTTTAATGTGTCATTAAATGCTGAAAACGGACCTATTTATATAGGTAAAGATGCAGAAGTGATGGAAGGCTCAATTATACGAGGTCCTTTTGCATTATGTGAACACGCAAGCACTAAACTTGGTACTAAAATATATGGACCGACAACTGTAGGACCACATAGTAAAGTAGGTGGAGAAGTTAATAACTCTGTTATATTTAGTTACAGTAATAAAGGCCACGATGGTTTTTTAGGGAATTCTGTGTTGGGAGAATGGTGTAATATAGGTGCAGACAGTAACAACTCTAACCTTAAAAATAATTACGCAGAAGTAAGACTGTGGAGCTATGAAACAGAAGGATTTGCAAAGACAGGACTTCAGTTTTGTGGATTAATGATGGGAGATCATTCTAAATGTGGAATAAACACAATGTTTAATACGGGTACAGTAGTAGGAGTAAGCTCTAATATCTTTGGCGCTGGTTTTCCTCGTAATTTTGTACCAAGTTTTAGTTGGGGTGGCAGTGCAGGAACACAAACCTATTTAACTAAAAAAGCTTTTGAAGTTGCTGAAATTGTGATGAAACGAAGAGAGATAGAATTTTCTGATGATGATAAAGCAATTTTAGAACACGTGTTCGAAGAAACGGCTAAGTTTAGAAGATCCTAAGTGGTTACCTAACCACTTTTTATTTGATCTTGTTTAAGATTGAAATGCTGAAGCTTAGTACCATTCTCTTGTAAAGAGCTTTATTAGAGTTTGTATGTCTAACGTGACAATAAACCTAATCTTTTCATCGTAGTTGTCTTGAGCAATTTCCCAACCATTATTTGAATATACAGGAAAAAATATTTCAAAATAATCTGCAACTAAGCTTGCTCGTACACCAGTGTCATAAACAAATTTTGGATTACTACCTCTATTTTTAATTAAGCCTGCATCACCATATGCAAATATCCATTTCCAGATGTTTGTGCTTCCATTTAATGTTGTCATCCATTGGTTTGCAAATGCAGGTTCTAGTTTAGACTTAAAGAAACCTTCTGCAGGTATAATTTGTTGGCTAAATAATCCAGATTCTTCACTACGGCCATAATAATTATAGTCGAACAGATAATCTGTTGGCCTGTCTAAAGCAAAGCTAAAGTAGTCTGAGTTAGTGTTGTCATTATATAAAAAAGCTCCAGCAAACACTCTTAAATTAAGTTGCCTGTTATTAAGGAACAACTTTCTATAAGTGGCACTGGCAGAAATCTTACTAAAACTATCAGATAATTGGTAATCTACATAACCCGAAAAATAATTAACTAGGTTAGGGTTACTATAAATATATCTTGCATTAAAAACACCGTAATCTGGCTCATCTACAACGTTTAATTGATCTCTATCTCTTTCAACAGCAACATACCTAAAATTAAGGCGTTGCTTTTCATTATTTCTTAAGTAGGTATCTCTAAAATAAAAGGTTAAGTATGGTGTATATTTTCTATAAAATAAATCATTTGCATAAGAGAATGTAGTACCGCCAACACCATAGCGTACAGCATTTAAATTACTATTGTCAAAATAATGTGTGTTATAGATAGATGCTGAACCAACAATAGTATTACTTCCAAATCCATATTTAGGAGATATTTTGTAGGCTAGATTTTTACTTAATACAGCTTTGTTATACATTTTTAAACCAATAGCTACACCATCATAAATGTTATAATCAAATTCTGGAATAAAGAATGTTTGTGCATATTTGGGATCTTCAATATCCTGTAAAAGTCTAAATTGTATTGGTTTTGCAGTTAGCTTAGATACACTTTTATAATTATCACGCTGATTAAATTCAGGGATTATGCCTTCATAGTTTAAAGCAACACGCTCACTACTGTCTCTAGGTATTGTAACTGTTTGTGTTCCTAAAAAGGGTTCTACCCAATCTTTGGTTATTACTCTGCCATCTTTAATACCATAAAGAGACACAGGCATTTTAGCATTTCTTTTATTCTTTATTGTTACGGTAAGCGAGTCTTTAGTTTTCTTTACACGCTTTATTCTAAAATCTATTTTTTTGTTAGTTCCTACATAGTCTTCAAAATACCAAGATAAATCTTTGGAAGCGTTCTTCTGTAACAACGTCATGAAATCTGTTGAAGAAACTTCTTTTAGCTTAAAGTTTTGGTAAAACTCCTTCATTGTAATCTTCACCTCTTCAGTACCTAAGTAATCTTCAAGATACTCGAAACCTGTTCCAGACTTATAAGCGTTTGCTATATTCTGATTAAACTTTACCAATGAATCTGTAGGCGTAGTTAAAGCTTGATCTAAATTCATACGAGCCATATTCATAAACAAATATGGGTATTGGTCATTAAACTCTAACTCTGCTGCGTGAAACCAACGTATTCCAAAAAAATCACTTAAACTACCTAAGAGTTTCATTTTTGGGTAATACCTATCTACATAATCCATAAGGATTTTAATATGTATACCATCGTGCACCCACTTTTCTTCTCTTGGGTTTAGTAGGAGAGTGTTTTCTAGGTAATTGTTGGTTATGGTTTTTAATAACTTAATTTCATATTGAAAACCATCTGGAAAGGGATTGATAAAATCTGGTAATTGATTTAAGCCATATACTGGGTTGGCTAAATAGTCTTCATTAGTGACAAGTATCTTTTCGTGAGGGTAAGAACCTAATTCTGTATCTAAATAAGATAATATTCTATCTACGGCTAGCGCTTTTGCTTCTTCTGGTAAATCATCATCATCTATATTTGTTTCAATAGAGGTGTAGTCTGTAATAATTTTATCAAAAGTGTTCTCACTCGTTATATACAGTTTGTTCTCAATCCTATTATTTCCTGTAAGTGTTACAATTTTCTTGTCACCATCAACACGTTCAGAAGTATTTAAAGAAGAAGTAACAACCTTATCGTTGGCGACTTCTATAGTTATGGTGATGTTGCTTTTAGGCACAAATTGATCATCTAAATTCTTATGGCTGTAAGCTTTCCACTCTGTAGTATAAACAGAAGGTCTTATATACCAATATCTAAGCTTTAAATCACCATTTTCATAAAAACCATAGCGTGTAAATTTTTCGTCGGGTATTTTAACAGTGTACGTTAATTTAAACTCGAACGAAGCGTTTGGCGCAAGTGGTGTAGGTAAAGTCACCTTAATAATGTCCTGCTTGTCTTTAGGACGTTCCCAAACTAAATCTTGAGACCTAGAGTTTGTTAACTTATGAATAGTGGTATGACCACGTTCTTCTGGCTTGGCAAAATAAAATCTTCGCAGATAGTCTTCTGAAAAACGTTTACCTAATGGTGTTGTTTTATCTGAAAAGCTATTGGCCCAATCTAAAAGGTATATTTCAGATAAAGAATCTGCAGAGGTGTTTACAAAGGTTAGCTCTTGCTGTATTTCTAATTGATGCAAGTCATCATTTAATTTAACATTAAGAGACGTAGCATGTTGTGCAAATAAACTATTTACAGAAGCTACTAAACAAAAAAAGAGGAGAATTTTCCTAATACTCAAAGTGAATTATTTAATCTAAAACCAGTTACTTACTTAACAATACATATGCCATATATGATGATATACGGTATTTTTAGAAGTTAGGACTTAAATTAAACTCATCGTAGAATTTATCTAGGATATCTAAGACTTCGTCTGCGGTGTCTACAACTTGCACAAGGTCCATGTCATGTGCACTAATATTTTGAAAGCTGTCTAACAAGGTATTACGAACCCAATCTACTAAACCACTCCAAAAATCTGTACCAACCAATATTATTGGGAATTTTTGAATTTTAGTAGTTTGTATTAATGTTATTGCTTCAAAAAGTTCATCTAGAGTTCCAAAACCACCTGGCATAACCACGAAACCTTGTGAGTATTTTACAAACATTACTTTTCTTACAAAGAAGTAATCAAAATCTAAACTCTTGTCTGAGTCTATATAAGGATTGTCATGTTGTTCAAAAGGTAAATCTATATTTAACCCTACAGATGTACCGCCAGCTAGGTGCGCACCTTTATTACCAGCTTCCATAATTCCTGGTCCACCACCAGTAATAACACCATAACCGTGTTGTACAATTTTCTCTGCAACATCAACTGCTAGCTTATAATACTTATGGTCTGGTTTTGTACGAGCAGATCCAAATATAGAAACACAAGGTCCTATCTGGCTCATGCGTTCAAATCCATTTACAAATTCACCCATTATCTTGAACAGAGCCCAAGAATCATTTGTTTTTATCTCATTCCAACCTTTATGGTGTTGTTCGTTTGTCATATCAAAAAAAATCTGTTTCAAAAGGCACTAACCACAACTCTATGGAAACGTAACCTTGCGTCTTACATCATATCTAACGCCAAACTTAAGCATTGTTTTATAATTAACACTTTACTGTCTCATAGTTTTTTGAGGTATTCCTATTAAATTTTAAGATTGAATTTTAATTGTTAGTTAAAATTATATTAATTGATTTTTGAAGTGTTGAAAGCCTTTATTAATCACGTATTTTTAAGTAAAACTTAACTATGAAATATATAACAACATTACTTTGTTTTGCAGTGTTAATGAGCTGTAAATCTAAACTTAGCAAAGAGGAAAAAGAAACTATTGCAGAAACAGCATCGCCAGTTACGGTTGAAACCGCAATAGGTCCATTAACACTTGAAGCTCCATTCTCCAGTAAATCTGTAACAAAAAACAGTAAAGTAATTGCTTGGCCAGAAGGCCAAACACCACTTGCTCCAGAAGGATTTAAGGTCACTCGTTTTGCAGATGAGTTAGAACACCCAAGATGGACTTACATTGCGCCAAATAACGATATTTTCGTAACAGAAAGTAACACTAAAAATAGTGCTAATAGAATTTCACTTTTAAGAGATAATGATAACGATGGTGAAATAGATGAACGTTTTGTTTTTAAGGAAGGCTTAAATCAACCTTTTGGTATGCTTATTATTAATGATACATTTTATGTAGCTAATACAGATGGCTTGTACAGTTTTCCATACACCGAAGGTGATACTAGTTTAAAAGGTGAAGGTACTAAGATTGTTGAGCTTTCAGCTAGTGGTTATAACAACCATTGGACACGAAATATTATCACTAATAAAGCTAAGGACAAAATATACATCTCTGTTGGTTCTGCTAGTAATGTAGGAGAGCAAGGCATGGAAAAAGAAGACCGTCGTGCTACAATTCTAGAAGTTAACCTAGACGGCTCTGGTGAAATTACTTATGCAAGTGGATTAAGAAACCCAGTTGGAATGGATTGGAATCCTGTTACCGGAGAATTATGGACAGCAGTAAACGAACGTGATAAGTTAGGAAACAACCTTGTACCAGATTATATTACAAGTGTAAAAAAAGGTGGTTGGTACGGCTGGCCTTATAGCTATTATGGACAAATAAATGATCCTAGATGGAAAGACGAACCACACCAAGATTTGGTAGATAAAGCAATAATGCCAGATGTTCCTGTTGGTAACCATACCGCATCTTTAGGTTTAACATTTTATACGGCAGATCAATTTCCTGAAACATATAAAAATGGTGCATTTGTAGGCCAACACGGTTCTTGGAATAGAGCAGAATTTTCTGGATACAAAGTACTGTATGTTCCATTTAACAATGGTAAGCCCCAAAAACCACAAGACTTTTTAACTGGCTTTATTGCTTCAGAAGAAGAAAGTACGGTGTATGGTCGTCCTGTTTGTGTAGCTGTAGCGCCAGATGGTAGCCTTTTAGTAAATGATGATGATGCAGGAATCATCTGGAAAGTTTCAGCTAAATAGATTTATAATCGATACCATATTACCATAGGTTAATTAATGTTGTTAAACTTCAACTAAAGCCTTATAAACAAAAGGCTATGGTAAAATAACAACGTATTTTTAAAGTAAAATTATAAATAATTATATGAGTACTATAAAAGCATACGGCGCAAAGAGTAGTGATGCCGATTTAAAAGAAATGACTATTGAACGTAGAGACGTTACAGATCGCGATGTAAAAATTGAGATTTCCTACTGCGGTGTTTGTCATAGTGATATACATACAGTAAGAAACGATTGGGGTGGCTCTAAATATCCTGTTGTTCCAGGACATGAAATTATTGGTCGCGTTATAGAAGTAGGAAGTGATGTTTCTAACTTTAAAAAAGGCGAGCTAGTAGGAGTAGGCTGTATGGTAGATTCTTGTAGAGAGTGTAGTGCTTGTAAAGACGATCTTGAACAATTTTGTGAAGAAGGAATGGTTGGCACATATAACGGTAAGGATAAGCACTTAGGTGGACATACCTTTGGTGGCTATTCTGAAACTATTGTTGTAGATAAATATTACGTACTTAAAGTACCAGAAAACTTAGACGAAAAAGCAGTAGCACCTTTACTATGTGCAGGAATAACAACGTATTCTCCTTTAAAACATTGGAATGTAAAGAAAGGTGATAAAGTAGGAGTTATAGGTCTTGGTGGTTTAGGTCATATGGGTATTAAAATAGCTGCAGCAATGGGAGCAGAAGTTGTAATGATTACAACATCACCTTCTAAAGCAGATGATGCAAAGCGTTTAGGCGCATCTTCAGTCTTAATCTCAAAGAATGAAGACGATATGAAAAAGCACAAAGGATCTTTTGATTTCTTGTTGAATACGGTTCCTGTAAAACACGATATTAATCCTTATATACAATTATTAAAACGTGATTCTACAATGTGTATGGTAGGTGCCATTGAACCTTTAGAGCCAATGCATGGTGGCGGATTAATAATGGGACGTAAGCGTGTTGCTGGTTCTCTTATTGGAGGTATTAAAGAAACACAGGAAATGTTAGATTTTTGTGGAGAACATAATATTGTGAGTGATGTAGAAATGATAGATATGGATACTATTAACACTGCTTACGAAAGAGTTACAAACTCAGATGTGAAATACCGTTTTGTAATCGATATGCAATCCTTGAAAAATTAATTTTTGTTATTGAATTAATTAAGCCGGTAAGTCTTACTTATCGGCTTTTTTAGTTCTTAATGATAGTTATATTTAAAATCGTACAGGTATAGCAAAACATAAAATAAGCACCTACATTTGTTAAGCCTTAAAAGAAAGGAATCTTTTAAGGCTTTATTATTTTGTAATGAAAAGTAATCCGCTTCTTATAATTGTTGCTTTCTTCTCAATCTATGTATTTTGGGGCTCTACCTATGTAATGAATAAGTTAGCTGTTACAGAGTTAGATCCTTTAATGTTAGCATGTATTCGCTTTACAGCTGCAGGATCTTTAATTTTTATCATTGCTAAATGTTTAAAATTATCCCTTAAAATTTCTAAGAAACAACTATTGAATTGTGCTTTGGCAGGATTTTTATTTCTTGCATACGGTAACGGGATGTTTGTTTGGGCATTACAATTTGTAGATAGTGGCTTTGCTGCTATTGAAGCGTCATTACAACCTTTACTTATTCTAGTTTTAATGCGAATTGTAGATAGAAAACCTATTAAACTAAAATCTGTTGTTGGTATAATTTTAGGAATTATAGGAATTTATTTATTAGTAAGTCAACAGGAGCTTACTACACAAGAAGGTAGCGTTTTAGGAATGCTAGTAATTTTTACCTGTGTCTTAAGTTGGTGTATAGGTAGCGTCTTTGTTTCTAAAGCCGAACTACCAAAAAACTTTTTTGTAAACACTGGTTATCAAATGCTTCTTGGTGGTTTTATGTTGGGTATAGCAAGTGTAATAACTGGAGAGACTTGGAGCTTTCCTACAACTTGGCAAACCAGTACACAACTTTCTTTATTAGGACTAATATTTTTTGGAAGTATAGCCGCATTTACGTCGTTTAATTACTTATTAAAAGTTGTCTCAACAGAAAAAGTGGCAACATCTGCCTATATAAATCCCATAATAGCTATTTTTTTAGGATGGTACTTTTTAGATGAAACAATTACCACACAGACATTAGTATCTGCAGCTGTATTGCTTACAGGCGTTTACTTTATTAATAGCAGTAAGAAAATGAAAAAAGGAAAAAAGTTTACATAAAAAAAGCGACCCATTATTAAATAAGTCGCTTTTACATTTCTACTTGTATTTAATTAAGATACTAACTCTTTAGCATCTTCATTTACATTTTTACTAGTGTTAGCAATCTTACCTTTTACTTTATCAAAAGTATCTGTAACAGTATCGCTTACATCACCAGCTGTATCTTTTATTTTTGTACCAGCATCATTAAGTGTAGACTTAATTTTATCCTTTTTGTCTTTCGGTAATTTTTTATATCCTAAAACGGCTAAGGCACTTACACCTAATCCTATTAACGCTGCTATTCCTAAACCTTTGTCTCTCGTATTCATAATCTTCAATTTTTGGTTAATTATAATATGTGTTGCAATAACTTTTATTGCATAGTATATTGGACAAGATTCATACCATAAAGTCTTAAAAATATATAAATGTTGTAGTAGCTTCGCATTATGGAAAAGAAAAAGAATGATCCTTACGCAGCACTGCGATTTAGAGAGTTTAATATCTTCTTATTAGTACGTTTTGCTATGGTGTTTGCGTGGTCTATGCAATTTGTCGTGATAGAGTGGCAGGTTTATAGTATAACTAAAGATCCTTTTTCATTAGGTATTATTGGTTTAATGGAAGTTATTCCGGCTGTCTCTTTGGCATTGTTTGCAGGTCATGTTGTAGATCAAAAAGAAAAGAAAGGATTATTGTTAAAGTGTATACTAGGTTTTTCTGTCATTAGTTTTGGACTATTTCTCATTACCTGGCCAGAAGTAATAGGAGACTGGTCTCAAAATACAGTATTGTATACAATTTATGCACTGGTATTTTTAGGAGGTGTTGTAAGATCATTTATTGGTCCCACTATATTCTCATTATTCTCATTACTTGTTCCTAAGAAAATATATCCTAATGCTGCAACTTGGAGTAGCTCTGTATGGCAAATGGGTGCAGTTGTTGGACCTGCCATTGCCGGATTTGCCATTAATTGGATAGGTGTACATTGGTCTATGTGTTTTGTATTTGCATGTTCTTTAGTGGCATTTTTAAGTTTAACTCAAATACCTAAGAAACCAATTTTAAATACTAAGATAGGCGAACCAGTTTTTAAGAGCTTAAAGGAAGGATTAAACTTTGTGTTTTCTACTAAGATAATATTAGGTGCGTTAACATTAGATATGTTTGCAGTTCTATTTGGTGGTGCAGTAGCGTTGCTTCCTGTTTTTGCGCAAGATATCTTAAAGGTAGGACCAGAAGGCTTTGGAGTATTAAGAGCTGCGCCAGCAGTTGGCGCATTAATCATCATGTTTACCTCTGCGTATTTTCCTCTCAATAAAAATGCAGGCTACAAATTATTAGGTGCCATATTTGCTTTTGGCTGTTGTATAATATTATTTGGAGTGTCTACTTGGTTCTGGGTTTCTGTAATTGCATTATTCTTAAGTGGTATAACAGATGGTATTTCTATGATTATAAGACAAACCATATTACAATTGCGAACACCAGATGAAATGCGTGGTCGTGTGGCTTCTGTAAACTCTATGTTTGTAGGGTCTTCTAATGAGTTAGGTGCTTTTGAAAGTGGCTTAACAGCAAAACTTATGGGAACAGTTACTGCTGTAATATTTGGCGGTAGTATGACGCTAATTACAGTGGTTTCTACTGGAGCATTGTTACCAAGTTTAAGAAAATTAGATCTTCGGAAAGACTTAGAAGAACATGAACTTAAAGAATAAATAAAAACCCTCTTATGCAAACAACACATAAGAGGGTTTTCTTTTTTGAACGAATATTTGGCCTTAGTAAATAACTTTATAGTCTGAATTTACAATACCCTTTAAGTTATTTATAATTAAGTGATCTAATAATACATCTGATGAATAAAGAGAGAATAGGTTATCAGATTTGAAAACAACATTATCTACCCTCAAAAAATACAATTGTGATACCAATTTAATATCTACATTATTTCTAATAATAGTATTTTCCTTAGCATCAACTAGTAAATAATAAATCATTTGGTGTACAACATCACTTCTAAAACCTTCAAAAACAACATCTGCTTTAGGATAATATTTCTTAAGTCCATTAATAAATGAAGGTTTAAATTCTTTTAAATAGTTAAAGCATATCTTATAAATCCAAATAATCTTTTGAATAGCATCTTTGTCTTTATCTTCCAATATGGCGTTTAATTTAGACATGACTTCTTCTAAGAGATGGTTAACGCTTTCAGCAACCAAATCTTCTTTATTCTTAAAGTGCTTATAAATTGTTTTTTTAGAGATTCCCAGTTCATTGGCCAATTCATCTAGCGTAAACCGTTTACTGCCAAATTTTGTGAACCGAGAAGCTGCGTGTTTTAATAACTCTGTTTTTTCCATCTCTTTTATCTTATTGCCATCCACCGCCTAAGGCTTCATATAAATCTATTATATATAGTTGTTGTTGTAGCTTACTGTCTACCACATTAAGTTCTGCACTTAATGCACTCTGTCTGGCTGTTAATAAATCTAAGTATGTTGCAAAACCATTGTTTAACAGTTCTTCTGAATTTGTTTCGGCATTACGCAAAGCTTCAATTTCAATTAATCTGAATTCATATTTTTCAGTTTCAGCATTATATCCATATAGTGCATTAGAAACTTCTTGACCTGCAATTAATAACGATTGTTTAAAATTTAATAAAGCTTGTTCTTGTTGCGCAACAGCAACTTCATTTTGAGTTCTTATGGCACGTTTATTAAAAATAGGCTGTGTAAGACCACCTATTATGTTAGCAAATAAAGAATTAGTGTCTATAAGATCTGCCAAGTCTAAACTTTGAAAACCAGCAGTAGCTGTAAGTGTTAATGAAGGATAGTACATGCTTTTAGCCACATTTGTTAGTTCAAAAGATTCTATCAATGCATATTCAGCAGCCATTACATCTGGTCTATTTCTTAAAAGAGTAGTAGGAACACCAATTGCCAAATCTGTGGTAAACTCTAAATCATTAATAGTTCCACGTTCAAAATTTTGAGGTCCCTTTCCCAGTAATATGCTTAGTGTATTTTCTGTTCTAAATATAGCAATCTCTAAATCTACAACCAACGCTTTAGCATTATTGAGAAGAGCAACATTTTGGTCAACAGCAACTTGTGTAACCTGTCCAGCGTCTTTTAATGCTTTTATGGTTACAACACTATTGTCCCTTGTTTCAATTGAAGCCTTAGTAACTTCTAACTGCGCATCTAATGCAAGAAGTTGATAATAAGCTGTAGCAATACGCGCGACTAACTCTGTTTTAACTGCTTGGTGAGCAGCAACAGTTTGTAAGTAATTAGCTTGTGTTGCTCTTGAATTACTTCTGATTTTTCCCCAAATATCTGCTTCCCAAGACAAACTTGCATTAATCTCAAATTGATCTGTAGAAGTATTTGAAAGAAAAGACCCAAATTGAGAATTTTTTGAAAGTTCTTGATGTGTTAGGGTTGCATTAGCACCTAATGTTGGCAAGTAGCCTGCCTTTCCTTGTTTTACATAAGCTTCTGCAGCAACTATTTGCTGCAAAGCAATACGTATGTCTATATTATTAGAAAGACCTTCTTCTATATAGTTCACTAAATATTGATCCTTAAATAAATCTTTATATGAAACCGTTGCTGCAGATATACTATCCTGTGGTAATTGGTCTGTTCTAAATAAATTTTCTGTAGTGCTAAGTTCTGGTCTTGTATAATCTTTGGCAACAAAACAAGAGGTTAGTAGTGCAGAAACACTTACTATAGCAACTATGTTATATATGATTCCTTTTCTCATGTCTAAATTGTTTCTTCTAATTTTTTAGATTCTTGTAGTTGAGGGCTGCCAGAAATTTTTTCTTGTAGCCATTGGAAAAAGATGAATAGAATAGGGATTACAAATACACCAAGAATGGTACCTATAAGAAGACCTCCAACTGCACCAGAACCTATAGATCTGTTTCCTTCTGCACCTACACCTTTAGCAAGCACAAGTGGCATAAGTCCTAAAATAAAGGCAAAAGATGTCATTAAAATTGGTCTTAATCTTGCTTTAGCACCATCTATTGCAGCATCTACAATTGGCTCACCTTGCTTACGGCGTTGCAAGGCAAACTCTACAATTAGTATGGCATTCTTAGCTAATAGCCCTATTAGCATGATTAATGCTATTTGAAAATAGATGTTGTTTTCTAATCCTAATACCTTGGTAGTAAAAAAGGCTCCAAATACACCTAAGGGTAATGATAATATTACAGAAAAGGGTAGTAGGTAGCTTTCATATTGTGCTGCCAATAAAAAGTAAACAAATAGAATACATAGCATGAAAATAATCACAGTTTGATTTCCAGCACTAACTTCTTCTCTAGAAAGTCCTGAAAATGCGATGTCATATTCACTTGATAATTTTGCAGCTTCTTCTTGTACAATTGCCAATGCATCTCCAGTACTAAAACCAGGATTAGCAGCACCACTTACTTTAGTTGAATTATATAAGTTGAAACGTGTTACAGTTTGTGGTCCATAAACCCTATTAAGTGTTACAAACTGAGTAATAGGAGTCATTTCACCACTGCCAGTTTTAATATAAATCTCATTTAAAGAATTTTTATCTGTACGATCTTCGGGTAACGCTTGCATATATACACGATACTGCTTACCAAACCTTGCAAAGTCTGATGCATATACACCACCAATATATCCTTGCATAGTAGAGAAAATACTACTTACAGGAACTCCAAACTTTTTAGCTAACGGTACATTAATATCCATCTCATATTGTGGATACTTTGTATTGAAAGAAGATTGGCCATATTGTATTTCTGGATGCGACATTAAATTGCCAATAAACTCTTGTGTTGCAGCATCTAAGTCTTTAAAGTCTCCACCAGTACGGTCTAGCAAGTTTACCTCAAACCCAGATGATAATCCAAATCCTGGAATACTAGGAGGCGCAAAAAATATAATCTTTGCTTCTGGAATACCCGCAGCAATACCAAATAAACGCTTAGTTATAGCTTCTGTAGATAGGCTTTCATCCTCACGCTCTGACCAATCTTTTAGTTTAATAAAGCCTAATCCGTAATTACTACCAGATCCACTAATTAAACTACGACCATTTATAAGCGAGATTCCATCTACACCTTCCAACTCTTTTGCTTGATTGTAAATTTCTTGGTTTATCTCATTTGTTCTATCTATAGATGAGCCTGCAGGTAATTCAACATTAATAAATATTAAACCTCTATCTTCTGTAGGCACGAAACCAGTTGGTGTAGTAGTGGCAGACCACCATATACCAACTCCAGCTAAAACTAGAATAGCAACTGTAATCCATTTTTGTCTGTACAGAAAACTTAGAGAACGCCCATAGCGTTGTATTGTAGCATTAAAACCACGGTTAAAAGCCCTATAAAAACGTTGTAAAAACCCTTTTTTCTCTTGAGCATCTTCATTATGTGGTTTTAAAAATAAGGCACATAATGCAGGACTTAACGTTAATGCATTAATTGCCGAAATTAAGATGGCTACAATTAAAGTTACACCAAACTGTTCGTAAAATACACCTGTAGGACCTTGTACAAACGTTACTGGAATAAACACTGCTGCCATTACTAATGTAATAGATATAATAGCACCAGATATTTCATTCATAGCGGTTAAAGTTGCCTTTTTTCCACTTTTTGCACCTTCATCTAACTTGGCATGTACAGCCTCGACAACCACAATGGCGTCATCTACCACAATACCTATGGCGAGTACCATTGCAAACAGCGTTAACAGGTTAATAGAGTAACCAAAAAGGTTTAGGAAGAAAAATGTTCCTATTATCGAAACTGGTACGGCTATAGCAGGAATAAGAGTTGACCTAAAATCCTGTAAGAATATAAATACAACTATAAACACTAATAAAAATGCTTCTAATAAAGTATGCACCACTTTTTCAATAGATGCAGAAAGGAAGTTATTGGTATCGTAATTTATAAATGCTTCAACTCCTTCTGGAAAATCTTTCTCAAGTCGAGTTAATTCAGATTTAATATCTTCAATAATCTCTTGTGCATTAGATCCTGCAGTTTGATAAATGGCCAAATTAATACTAGGATAACCATTGGTAGTGGAGCTTGAGTCGTAACCTTGGGCATCTAATTCTACTTTTGCAATATCATTAAGCCTTAAGTATTCGCCATTATCTAATGCTTTAATAACAATATTCTCATATTGCTCTGCCGTCTTAAATCGACCACTATAAGTGATAGCATATGTAAAAGCTTCTCCATTATTTTGTCCTAAGGATCCTGCAGATGCCTCTAAGTTTTGTTCACTCAAAGCTGCAGAAACATCTGCCGGTATAAGACCATAAGCAGCAAGTTTCTCTGGTTTTAACCAAATACGCATGGCGTAATCTTGTCTCGAAAATACATTAACATCTCCAACACCGTTAACACGTTGTAAAGATGGTATTACATTAATTCTTAGGTAATTCTGTATATAAGTGTCATTGTAATCTTCATTTTTAGAAAGTACAGACATAAACATTAAAGCACTAGTTTGTTGCTTTTGTGTTTGCACTCCTGTTTGTATAACCTCTTGCGGCAATAATGGGTTTGCTCTTGCAACACGGTTTTGTACGTTAACAGCAGCGATATCTGGATCTACATCTTGATCAAAGAAAACAGTAATATTAGCGGTTCCATTATTAGTAGCGTCTGATGTTATGTAGGTCATACCTTCCACACCATTAATTTGTTCCTCAATAGGAATTATTACACTTTCTAATATGGTTTCTGCACTCGCGCCAGGATAGGTGGCAGTTACTTGTATAGTTGGTGGTGCAATATCTGGATATTGTTCAATAGGAAGCGTAGAAAGACCTAAGATTCCTAATATAACAATGACTATGGAGACTACTGTAGATAATACAGGTCTCTCTATAAATGTTTTTAACATAAGTTCTAGGAGCTACAGTTATTGAAATAATGTTTGAATAGGCTTCGCAATACTATCAAAAGGTACCTCTTGAGGAGCAATAGGTGTTTTATTCCTAAGCTTTCCAATACCTTTTACAACAATCTTGTCTCCGGCAGAAATACCAGAATCTATAATAAACAAGTTGTTAGAAGTGTCTTTTACACTTACTAGTGTAGCAATGGCTAAATTTTCACTATTAACCTTGTATACAAAAGTTTGTCCTTGTTGTTCAAATGTTGCTGTTTGCGGGACAACTACTGCATCTGTATACTCCGTAGGTACTTTTATAGTACCACTGTTTCCATTAGTAATTAATTGATTAGGGTTTTTAAATACAGCTCTAAAGCTTACTGTTCCCGTATTAGGATCTATCTGTCCTGTAACAGTTTCAATAACACCGCTATGAGCATATTCCTGACCATTGGCAAGTACTAATTTTACATTAGGGAAATTCTTAAGTTTTTCATTTAAGTTCTTTCCTTCAGTTTTCTGTAAAAAATTAAGATAGTCGCGTTCATTCATAGAAAAATTAGCATAAACGTCTTGAATGTCTGAAACAGTAGTTAATGGTTTAGTACTTGTAGCACTAACTAAAGAACCTTCTCTATAAGTTATAGAACCAACAAAACCATTAACAGGGCTTTTCACAGTTGCATAACCAATATTAGCAGCAATACTATTGTAACCGCTTTTAGCTTGTTCAAGTTTAGCTTTTGCAGTTTCTAATTGTACATTACTTATAATACCTTTTTCCACTAAAGGCACTAATTTATCTACTTCAACCTGAGCAGCATTTACATTAGCTTTTGCAGCAGCAGCATCTTGACTTAAAGATTGTGTTTCAAGTTTAAATAGAGCTTGTCCTTTTTTTACTTGTTCACCTTCATCTACCAACACTCGTTGTATATAGCCAGATACTTTAGCTCTAACTTCACTATTTACTTTTCCCTCAATAGTTGTTGGGTAAGTTAAATAAGACGTTACAGTTTTATTAGGAATAGTACTTACAGCCATAGGAGTGGCTTTAGGTTGGGCTTGTGTTTCTGAGTTAGCATTACTGTCTCCACAACTTATAAGCGTTACTGTGGTGACACCTAACAACAGGCTTAAATATATGATTCTCTTCTTCATTAGTGTAGGTTATAGTTTAGGGTTGTTTTTAAGTTTTTCTTTTAAGTTAGAGATAGAGGAAGTTGCTTCTGCTAAAAATTCTAAATAATTAATATGAAAGGTTAGGTCGAACATATCTTTTTCTTCGGTTTCTGGTAGGTTGTTTACAGATTCCTTGTAGTCTTTAATTTCTGAATGAAGATTTTTCTGAACATTCCAAGTAGTTATCATTTCGTCTATATGCTGCAAAATACTGTCACGATTAATGATGTAGTATTTTTTTCGATCTCCAGCTTTAGTGAAATATTCTATTCGTTTTAAATCACTTAAGTGATTTAAATGTGTAGAAATTGTGCTTTTACTAGCACATAATTGAGTAACAAGATCTTCAAATGTAGTTCCTACTTTCCCAGTTAATATGATGTAGGAGAGTATTCTAGCTGCAACTGGAGCAAGACTGTCTTTTTGCTCAATAAACACACCTAGTTTTTCTACTAAATCTCTTTTCTTATGACAAATGTCATTCATATAGTTATATATTTTTTACAAAATTACGATTGGTTCGGAATAAACCGAACTTAACGAAGTTAATTGATTGTTAATCTTATTTTTATTTTAATTAACATTTGTCAATAAAATACTAGCACACACATTTATTATGCGTGCATTGTATTTTGGGTTTATTTTGTAACTTGTTAGCGTTATTATAACAATTCAGAAGAAATTACGAGTACAATAATTATTAACTTAGATTCTTATATAATTTTTACCACTAAAATTTAGATAACCCAATGAATATTAATAAAGTATTAGTTGCCAATAGAGGAGAAATAGCTATTCGTATTTTTAGAGCGTGTACAGAGATAAACGTAAAAACAGTTGGCGTTTATACTTTTGAAGATCGCTATTCATTACATCGATATAAAGCAGATGAGTCTTACCAAATAGGAGAGGACAACGATCCTTTAAAACCCTATTTAAATAAGGATGAATTAATTAGAGTAGCATTAGAAAATAATGTAGATGCTATTCATCCTGGATATGGGTTTCTTTCTGAAAATGCAGAATTTGCTCAAAAGTGTAAAGACAACGGAATCATATTTATTGGACCTAAAGTGTCAGTTTTAAAATCTTTAGGAGATAAGATTACTGCCAAGCAAGTGGCGTTAGAGAATAATGTCCCAATTATACAAAGTAACTCAAAAGACTTAGACTCTATTGATATTGCTATTAGCGAGGCAGAAGCCATTGGCTATCCAGTAATGCTTAAGGCTGCTTCTGGTGGTGGTGGTAGAGGTATGCGTGTTATAAGAGAAGAAGATGAGTTAAGGCGTGCATTTAACGAAAGTAAACGCGAAGCCTTAAATGCATTTGGAGACGATACCGTTTTTCTTGAAAAATTTGTAGAAAACCCTAAGCATATTGAAATCCAGATTGTAGCAGATAATCATGGTAATATGGTGCATTTGTTTGAACGAGATTGTTCTGTACAACGTCGTTATCAAAAGGTAATAGAGTTTGCACCTTCGTATGATTTAGATACATCTATAAAAGAAGATTTATATAAGTATGCAGTAAAGATTTGTAAAGCGGTAAACTATAATAATATAGGTACTGTAGAATTTTTGGTAGATGATGATGGCTCTATTTATTTTATTGAAGTAAATCCGCGTATACAAGTAGAACATACAGTTACAGAAGTTGTTACTAATATAGACTTGGTAAAAACACAGTTGTTTATAGCTGGAAATTATAAGTTAAGCGATCAACAAATTAAGATTCCTAATCAAGAAGCTGTAAAGGTTAATGGTTATGCTTTACAATGCCGTATTACCACAGAAGATCCTCAAAATGATTTCAAACCAGATTATGGTACAATCTCTACTTACAGAAGTGCCTCAGGATTTGGTATTCGTCTAGATGCTGGTAGTGTGTATCAAGGTGCTACAATATCACCTTTTTTCGACTCTATGTTGGTAAAAGTTACTGCTAATAGTAGAACATTAGATGGTGCTTCACGAAAAATTAGAAGAGCTTTAGCCGAGTTTAGAATACGTGGCGTAAAAACCAATATGCCATTCTTAGATAACATACTAGCTCATGACACATTTAGAAAAGGTGAGGTAACTGTAAACTTTATTAAATCTCATCCAGACTTATTTACGTTTAAAGCACCTAGAAACAGAGCAACAAAATTAGTAACCTATTTAGGAGATGTAATTGTTAACGGAAATCCAGATGTAAAGAAAAAAGATCCATCTAAAGTATTTATAAAACCCGAAGTACCAAAGTATGATAAGTCTGCCAGCTATCCAGAAGGCACAAAAGATTTACTTACAAAATTAGGTCCAGATGAATTTTCTAAGTGGTTAAAAGCAGAAAAGAAAGTACATTTTACAGACACCACAATGCGTGATGCACACCAAAGTTTACTTGCTACACGTATGCGTACTTACGATATGCTAAAAGTTGCAGAAGGATATGCTAAAAATCATCCAGACATTTTTAGTATGGAAGTTTGGGGTGGCGCAACCTTTGATGTTTGTATGCGTTTTTTACAAGAAAACCCTTGGCAACGCTTAAAATTGCTTAGAGAGGCAATGCCTAATGTATTATTACAAATGCTTATTAGAGGTTCAAATGGTGTTGGTTATACTGCATATCCAGACAACCTTATTGCAGAATTTGTAGAACAATCTTGGAATACTGGAGTAGATGTGTTTAGAATTTTTGATTCTTTAAACTGGATGCAATCAATAGCACCTTGTATTGAACACGTAAGAACTCGCACTAAAGGTCTTGCAGAAGCGTCAATATGTTATACTGGCGATATCCTAAACCCTGAAAATAAAAAGTATAACCTTAACTATTATACAAGTTTAGCAAAAGATATAGAAAATGCAGGTGCACATATTCTTGCCATTAAAGATATGGCTGGATTATTAAAACCCTATGCAGCGTATGAGTTAATATCGGCATTAAAGGATACCGTAAATATTCCTATTCACCTACATACTCATGATACATCTTCCATACAGGCAGCTACTTATTTAAAGGCTGTTGAAGCTGGTGTAGATGTAGTTGATGTAGCTTTAGGAGGCTTATCTGGTCTTACGTCTCAACCAAACTTCAATTCAGTTGTAGAAATGCTTAAGTATCAAGAGCGCTCTTCAACAATAAATACCAAGTCTTTAAGTGAATATTCTCACTATTGGGAAACAGTGAGAGATTATTATTATCCATTTGAGTCTGGTCTTAAAGCAGGCTCTGGAGATGTGTATACTCACGAAATTCCTGGAGGACAATATTCTAATTTAAAACCACAGGCGCAAGCATTAGGTTTAGAAGATCGTTTCCACGAAATAACGGCAATGTACGCAGATGTAAATTCACTTTTTGGCGATATTGTTAAGGTAACACCAAGCTCTAAGGTTGTTGGAGATATGGCACAGTATCTTGTAAGTAATAACCTTACAATAAAAGATGTATTGGAGCGTGGAGATAGTATATCTTTCCCGCAATCTGTAGTTAGTTTCTTTAAAGGTGACTTAGGGCAACCAGTTGGTGGATTCCCAAAAGACTTGCAAAAACTTATTTTGAAAGACACAAAAGCTTATACAGAGCGACCAAATTCTCAATTACCAGAATTAGATATAGATAAAGAGTATAAGGAGTTTAAAGACATGTTCGAAAATGATATGAGTAGAACACTGGATATTACAGACTTCTTATCTTACAAACTTTACCCAAAAGTATTTTTAGATGCCTATAACAATCATTTAAAATATGACAACCTGATAAACCTGCCTACTAAAAACTTTTTCTACGGCATGGAGATAGGTGAGGAGATAATTATTGAATTAGATAGAGGTAAAACACTACTAATTACCTTAGACTCTGTTGGAGAACCTAACGAAGATGGTATTGTAGATGTTTATTTTAGGGTTAACGGCCAAGGTCGTATTGTAAAAATAAAAGACACTTCTGTTAAGGTAGATAAGGTTGAGTATAAAAAAGCTGATAAAGCAGATGATAAAGAAATAGGTGCGCCGTTACAAGGAATGCTGTCTACCATTCTTGTTAAAAAAGGAGATGCTGTAAAAAAGAATCAACCTTTATTTATTATTGAAGCAATGAAAATGGAAACTACAATTACTGCAAATGTAGATGCTACTGTGAAAGAAATTATTCTTAAAGAAAATATTATGGTAAACTCAGAAGACCTAGTATTAACTTTAGAATAATTGGTAAATATTATAAACTAAAAAACGGCTTTGTGAGTATGAGTATGTATCACAAAGCCGTTTTCTTTTTTGTTGAAACAATTATTTAATTGCTAACAGAATCTTTTAATTTATCAATTTTCTCAGATAGTTGCCCTTCAACATCGTCATAAGTTTCTTTTATTTTCTTTCCTGCGTTATTAGCACGTTCTTTAAGTTTAGCTTTTTCTTCTGGAGTCATGTTTTTATATTTCCAAAATCCGAATGCGCCTGCTGCCAAGCCTAATAAAGCCAATAATCCTTTTGAGTTTTTCATAGTTATAGTTTTTACTAAAGGTACAAATCAGCTATTTGAGTTTTCATAATAAAAACTCAAAATTATTAGATTTCAAATCATGCTTTAAATACTATTAACAACGGTATTAATTATAACTTTGTCTAAACGCATTGGGACTAAGCGCAGTTTTCTTTTTAAATATTTTACTGAAATATTGAGGATACTCAAACCCCAAATTATAGGCTATTTCGCTTGCACTCACTGTTGAATTTAGAAGATTATATTTAGCTTTTTCAATAATAAACTTGTGTATGTGGTCTTGCGTGCTTGAGCCAGTTTCCTTCTTTAGCAAATCACTTAAGTATTTTGGAGACATATTTAATGCAGCACCACAATACTGTACAGTAGGAATACCTAATTCCTCTTGTTTATTTAAAGCATAATAATCTTTTAGTAAGGTTTCAAATTTACTCACCAAGTCTTGGTTAAGATTTGTCCTTGTATAAAATTGGCGATCATAAAATCGTATGCAATAGTTTAGCAACAGCTCTAAATTTGAAATAATTAAAGTTTGGCTATGCATATCTATTTGCTGCGTAAATTCCTGCTCAATTGTTGTAGCAATAGCAGATAGTGTATTACGCTCATCATTTGATAAATGAAGCGCCTCGTGAGATGCGTAATCAAAAAATGAATACTTATCTATTTTTTTACCGAGTTCAGATTTTCTAATTAAGTCTGGATGAAAAACGATTGACCAGCTTCCGCTGTTTGTGGGAATATTTTGTTTCTCCACTTCAACAACTTGATGTGGCGCCATAAATATCATAGAGCCTTCTTCAAAATCATATTGATTTCTACCGTAGTTGGAAATGGTATAGGCACAACTTTCTTTTAAGCTAATTTGATAAAGACCTAAAGCATATTTAAACTTTTCTAAGTCTTTTTTCTGTAGTTCATTAGTAACTCGAAGCACAGAGATTAAAGGGTGTTTAGGTTTTTCTAATCCAAAGAATTTATGAACTTCAGCTATACTATTTATTCTTAAAATATCTTTCATAATAAACTATATTTAAAGTGATTGCCACCATTTATTAAAAGTATTAGTTGAATCGTTTATAATGATATGTTCACCAATTTGCGGGGTTATTACCTCAATACCTAAAGCATCAGCTTTTTTTGTAACCCTAGTAATCGGGTCTTTCCAATCGTGTAATGCTAACTTAAAACCAGCCCAATGTATTGGCATAATTTTCTTGGCATTAACATCCAAACCAGCTTGAGCGGTTTCTTCTGGCATCATATGTATATCGGACCATTGTTCATTGTATTGGCCACATTCTAGTAAAGCGATATCAAAAGGACCATATTTTTCACCTATACTTTTAAAATGAGAAGCATAACCACTATCTCCACTAAAATATATATTTTCTGATGATGATGTAATAACCCAAGAACTCCATAACGTGCTTTGTGAATTATTAAGCTTTCTACCTGAGAAATGTTGAGCTGGTGTACATACCAATTTTAAATTTTCATAAGACACATCTTCCCACCAATCTAGTTCTGTTATTTTAGTTTCAGGAACGCCCCAATATTGTAAGTGTCCTCCAAGACCAAGTGGCACAAAGAAATGCTTAGTTTTTTCGTGTATACTTTTTACTGTTTCATAATCAAGATGATCATAATGATCGTGAGAAAATATAACAGCATCTATTGTTTTAAGCTGTTTTACATTTATTGGCATCTCCTTGTTAAACCTGTTACCTCCTAATAAAGGATGTGGAGCAGCTACGTTACTAAACATAGGATCTAATAAAATTGTTTTCCCTTTTATCTGCAATAAAAATGATGAATGTCCAAACCAAACCAAGCGAGCGCTACCCGTATAGTTTTCAATGTGTTTAACGTCTGTTTTTTTTACTTCCAAGTTTTTCATAGGTCGGCCATTAGGAACTTTAGTTGTGAAGAATTTATAAACTAGAGGTATAGTTTCTATAAAACTTAAATCTTTAGGTACAGGATTCGTATTATGGAATTTCCCGTCTTTAAATTGAGTAGACGCTAGGTATTGTTCTTGTCGATCTTCAGAAATATTCCCTCCAAAATTTGGGTAATAGGTGGTAACCAATAGGTAGGATACAACCAATACACCTATAATTGCTATAATTGTTATCATTAGTTTTTTTAAAATTCGTTTAATCATTAGTTTTCAATTAAAACATTAGAAACCTAGATTGATTACCGTTTCCAAAACGTAAAAAAGGTTTAGAGTTTAGTCGTTTTTTAGGATGTATTAATAGTGTTTCTTCTTTTGCAGGTTGTTCTGCTTTATTACCTTTAAGTTTATCCTTTTTCATAACTAAGTATTTTGTGTTTATATACAATTGTTACGTATACATTGCAAAGTTAGAGGAAAACAGAAGGTCAAATTGTACTCTAATTACCTATAGTTGAATACTTATTACTGAAATATAGGATATATTAAATCATTTTAGTGAATTTGTATACTTCTTGTTCTAATTACGACTATTTAAATATTACATACGATGTGTAAGAATGTATACTAAGTAAAAAAGTTCGTAAATGTCTAAAGATAAATCACAGGAAACTATACCATATTCAATATTAGAATTAGCAACAGTTGGTAAAGGAGTTTCGGTTTCAGATACTTTTAAGAATAGCTTAAAATTAGCGCAAGCTGCAGAAGATTTAGGCTATAAAAGATTCTGGTTGGCAGAACATCATAATATGGTGAGTATTGCCAGTTCTGCAACTTCTGTTTTAATGAGTCATATTGCTGGTGGCACCAAAAGTATACGAGTTGGTTCTGGAGGAATTATGTTACCAAATCACTCTTCTTTAATTATTGCTGAACAATTTAGTACGCTTGCACACTTGTATCCAGATAGAATAGATTTAGGATTAGGACGCGCTCCAGGAACAGACCAGACCACAGCACAAGCCATAAGACCAGATAGAATGCAAGCTGTGTATCAATTTCCTCAAGAATTAGAGCAAATACAAAAGTACTTTTCTAAAGAAAATGTAAATGCTAAAGTGAGAGTGCCCATTGCTGAAGGTATTAACTTGCCAACCTACATATTGGGTTCAAGTACAGATAGTGCCCACTTAGCAGCCAAACTTGGGTTACCATATGTTTTTGCAAGTCATTTTGCTCCTACACATTTGTTTGAAGCATTTGAGATATATAGACGAGAATTTAAACCCTCTAAATTTCTTAAAGAACCAAAAACTATTGCTTGCATTAATGCAATAGTTGCAGACTCAAATGAAGAAGCAGAGCGCATTTCTACATCTATGATACGTATGCTTATAGGAGTTTTAACTGGTAGATTAGATTATATGCAACCACCAACAGCTATGACGCCAGATTTAAAAGCTGTAGTAGAAAACCCTGCATTACAGCGAATGATGGCTTATGCTTTTGCTGGAGACAAAGCAATGGTGTCTGAAAAAACAAAACAATTTTTAGAAGACACACAAGCAGATGAGCTAATGGTAGTATCACATATTTACGATTACGAAGACCGCTTAAAGTCTGTAACTTTATTTGCAGAATTAATGAAAGATCTTAATGCAGTACCAGCTTAAATGCGATTTCGTTTTTTAGAGTTAGTTAAAGGTTTAAATGTCATAAACAAAAGTGTCCACACTAATAACAGTAATAAGTACCAGGTGTTAGATATTAGGTCTAGATAATCTATAGCGCCTTCTGTAAGACTTAAAATCATTAGTACTTGAGCCCCATAAGGAAGTAAACCTTGAGTAATACACGCAAAAATGTCAAGAATAGATGCTGTTTTTTTGTTATCTAAGCTATAATCATCATTAATAGTTTTGGCTATTGGTCCTGCTATAATTATAGAGACAGTATTATTTGCTATAGCCAAATTTATACTGCTTACTAGTGCACCAATGCCAAGCTGAGCAGTTGCTTTATTATTTATTAAAGACTTAATCTTATCCAAAATAAACTGTATACCGCCATGCTTTTCAACTAATGCTGCTAAACCTCCAGTAAGTAGAGAGAGTAAGAAAATTTCTGTCATACTGGTAAAACCTGTATATGCTAATGTTGTAAACTCAATAATGGTGAAATCTGCATAGACCAAACCTAAAACTCCTGCAGCAATAACACCTAATAGCAATACTACAAATACATTTATTCCAATAATACTTAATGCTATTACTAACAGGTATGGTAATATTTTTAAAATTGAATACTGTTGTGAGGCTTCAATTACCTCTGTTGGCTGAAATCCGAATCCTTGTATAATAAGTATAATAATGGTTGCAATTGCAGCAGGTAATGCAATTTTAATATTCTGTTTAAACTTGTCACTCATTTTACATCCTAAAGATTGTGTGGCAGCAATTGTAGTATCAGATATTACAGAAAGGTTGTCGCCAAACATTGCTCCACCAAGTAAGCCACCACAAAGTATTGGTAAGGATACACCACCTTGATTTGCAATACCAACTACAATTGGGGCTAGAGCTACAATTGCACCAACAGATGTACCGGTTGAAACAGATAAGAATGCTGCAATAATAAATACTCCAAAATAAATATATTGAATAGGAATAACATCTAAGCCTAAGCTTACTATAGCATCTACACTTCCTGTTGCTTTGGTAACTGTTGCAAAAGCTCCCGCAAGCAAATAGATGAGGCACATTGTTAGGATTTTGTCATCTCCGCAGCCTTTAAGTAAAGTATTTATTTTAGCATTTATTGTGTCTTTAAAAAGTATAAATGCGGTTATGATACCAACAATTACTGCGATGGGAGAAGGAAGTGCATAAAAATCTCCCTGATAAATACCTACGCCTAAAAAGGTAAATACAAATACAAAAAGTGGGAGTAAAGCTTTAAAACTTGATTTTGGGGATACTAAAGGTATTTCTGTCATAATATGTTTTATTACAGAATCACAAAAGATGTTAGGAAGCGCAAATGGGTATGAATTAACATTTTTTCCAATTGAATTTGGCTTATCTATTTTAGCACCTTGCTCGTTATTGCAGGTTGCTATCTCTCTTTGAGATTCTTGATAATTAAGGCTTCAAAAGTACATGATAACTCATAGAAATCATATGCTTTTAAAGTAATTTTTAAATGAATTTAAAACCGAAAATATGGTAAAATTATAATGCGCTTAAGGACAAAGCCTTAAGCGCATTTTATTAGAATGTAAGTGAGCTTACTTAAGGGATTCTAACAATTTTTCTGCAACTAACTCAGATGATGCTGGGTTTTGACCTGTAATAAGGTTACCGTCTTGCAATGCATAGGCACCCCAATCTTCTGTTTTAGAATACTCACCTCCGTTTTCTTTAAGCATGTCTTCAACTAAAAAAGGAACAACATCTGTAAGCTGTACAGCTTCTTCTTCTGTATTTGTAAAACCAGTTACTTTTTTACCTTTAACTAAAGGTGTACCGTCTTGAGACTTCACATTTTTTAAAGCTGCTGGTGCGTGACATACAAAAGCTATTGGCTTATTTTGAGAATTAAACGTTTCTATTAACTTAATAGAAGTTTCATCTGTCGCTAAATCCCATAAAGGTCCATGACCACCAGGATAAAATACAGCGTCAAAATCTTCTGCATTTACAGTAGATAGTACTTTTGTGTTAGCTATTAATTTTTGAGTCTCCTCGTCGTTATTAAAGCGTTTAGTATCTTCTGTACTTGCGCTTTCATCATCACTTTTAGGGTCTATTGGTGCTGCGCCACCTTTTGGAGTTGCAATAGTTATGTTTGCTCCTTTATCTTTTAACGTGTAATATGGATTTGCAAATTCTTCAATCCAAAACCCAGTTTTTTCTCCAGTATCTCCTAGTTGATCGTGAGATGTTAATACAAATAAAATATTCATAGTTTTTTCGTTTTGTTGTGATGCTTCTGCAAGTGTATCAGAAGCGTTTTGTTTAGATTCATTTTTACAACTTGTAGCTGTAATCACTAATGCTATTAGTGTGGTGATTTTTAAAAAATTGGTCATTATATATTAATCTAGTACTGTTACTAATTGTTCTTTAGGTTTTCTAACCTTAACTTGGTTTGCCAACCAATCATTATCTTCATCTCTATATCCTAATGGTAATAATACAGCACTACGTAAACCTTTTTCTCGTAGGCCTAAAATTTTATCTACAGCATCTGGATCAAAACCTTCCATTGGCGTAGCATCTACTCCTTCGTAGGCAGCAGCTGCAACAGCAAGTCCAAATGCAATGTATGCTTGTTTAGAGGCGTGAATAAAATTTTCTTCGGCATCCTTTTGAGGATATGTATTAAGTAACATTTGTCTGTAATTCTCAAAACCTTCATTTTCGTAACCTCTTACAGAGTTTGTCATATCAAAAACTTGGTTTATACGTTCTGCAGTGTAGGTATCCCAAGCAGCAAAAACAAGAAGGTGAGAACTGTCTGTAATAACAGATTGATCCCAAGCTACAGGTTTTATTTGTCCTTTTATATCATTGTTGGTAATCACAATTATCTCGAATGGTTGTAAACCACTAGATGTTGGAGCTAAACGTGCTGCTTCTAAAATCCTGTCGATTTTGTCTTGATCTACAGTCTTTCCGTTCATTGCTTTTGTAGCGTATCTCCAATTTAATTTATCTAATAACTCCATTATAAAATGTTTATCACGTTTAAAATATTCAACATAAAACCTATTTACTATTTTGTGTTTTTAGTGAGTTTATATTGATTGTTAGTGCAAATTTATTTCAAATTTTAGCACTACATTTATTTTTAACTAACCTTAATTCTTTTGATTAACCTAGGTTAAATAAGACAAGAATAAGTGCTGAAGAAATTGATTATCTTGGATAAAAATTAAACGAATGTCATTAGAACAAAATAAAAACAGAGCCATTGCTTTTTATGAAATGGCCTACAATGGAAACCCTAAAAAAGCAATTGAAAATTTTGTTGGAAAGGAGTATATACAACACAATCCACATGTTGAAGATGGAACTTTGGGTTTTATTAATTATTTTGAACGTATGCACGCCGAATACCCTAATAAAAGTATAGAGTTTGTAAGATGTATTGCAGAAGGTGATTTGGTTGCCCTACATACACATCAAACTTGGCCAGATCAAGATGAATATGTAACTATGGATTTCTTTAAATTTGATGATAACGGGAAAATCTGTGAACATTGGGATGTTATACAACAAATTTCTAAGGTCTCTAAAAACTTAAATACAATGTATTAATATTTTGATTGGCGTTGTTACGTCTTGTACCAACGCCAAAATTTACATTATTTAAACTTTAGGTACACATTAAACTCTACAGCTTCAGAAATCGTACTATCTTTTAAATCGTGATTGTAATTAATTTGCCATCGAGATCTATCTATTTTAAATCTTGCGGTCATCGTGTTGTCGGTACCATCTGCTTTAGCTGTAAATTTTACAGGTTTAGAAACATCCTTAATAGTCAACATCGCATCAATTAAATGTTCATTAATGCTTTTATTATATACCACATTTGTAAATTCTATATAAGCTGTGGGATATTTATAAATATCAAAAAAGTCCTCATTCTTTAAATGTGATACCAAACCTTCATTATAGCCACCATCAACATTTTCAATTGTTGTCATATCTATAGTGAAATGACCACCAGTAATGTTTCCGTTTATGGTAATAAGTTTTCCGTCGTTAAACTTAACAAAGCCATGATGACCAGCAATTTTAAAGACATAGTCAGATTTCCAATTTAGTAGACTTTCATCTGTATCTAAATCATACATCTTTTGAGAATTTGAGATGCAAACAGATAGCATCATCACGCCAAGGCAAATAAGTAGTTTATTCATAATTTTTATATTTTAGAGTAAAGCTACTTTTAGGGATATTTAAAAGTGTCAAAAGAATGTAAAAGAAGTGTCAACAGCTGTAAAAATTCAGCAAATTGCGTGTTATTTGCACTATATTATGAAGTTTAGATATCAATATTTTATTTTATTTACAGCAACGTTGTTTCTATTGCTTACTTTGAGTTGTTCCACTAAGGAAAAACCTGAAGTGTCCTCAGAACATATTAAAGTTGCTTTAAGAAGTGTTGGGCATCAACTATTATTGTTAGAAAACGACAGTACTTCTTTAGTAAAGCCTATTGAGCAAACAAACGCTACAACGTATAAGTTATCTTTTGAACGCTCATTTCAAATAGATCCTGAAGTATTAAACGCTACAATAGATAATGTCTTCAAGTCTAAACTAAACATCCATAATTATTTAGTTGAAGTGGTAGATTGTACCTCGAATGAAGTTGCATATAGTTATGTTACAACAGCTTTTAAAGATGAAGATATAGTGCCTTGTAGTGGTCGTGTTTTACCAAATGATTGTTACACCATACTAGTAATGCTAACAGAAATACCAGTAAAAACATCTTCAACTAAAACTATAATATTCTACATATTAGTTACATTGGTGTTGGCATTTCTTGTGCTTGTGTTTTATAGTAAATATGCAAGCTATAAAAGAGAGCAGCAAGAAGAACAAAACACAAACTATATAGGTCATTTTAAATTTTATCCAGATCAATTAATTTTGGTTAAAGAAGCAGAGGAAATCCAACTATCTAATAAAGAATGCGAACTACTGGCATTATTTGTAGCTAAGCCAAATGAAGTTATAAAGAGAGAAGAACTCACCAAAAAAGTGTGGGAAGATAATGGAGTAGTAGTTGGGCGTAGTTTAGACACTTATATTTCTAAATTACGAAAGAAACTTGCTTCAGATGCTTCTATACAGCTAATAAACGTACACGGTGTTGGTTATAAACTTGTAACCAATTAACCACTATCATAAACAAAGAGTATAACTAAACCTCAAATCGTATTGTAGCTCTTAAACTCTATCTATCTTTGCTGTACACAAGATGCACTTAAACTTTGAGAAAAATGGCTACAGATATAAAAACCCAAAAGGAAATTCTAGATAAGCTTAATATTAAAACGCTTAATCCTATGCAGGAGGAAGCACTGTTAGCGATCACATCTACAGCAAATACAGTATTACTATCTCCAACAGGGACAGGAAAGACCGTAGCTTTTTTATTACCATTAATTAACGACTTAAATAGAGATATAGAACAAGTACAAGCTCTAATTTTAGTTCCATCTAGAGAACTAGCCATACAAATTGAGCAGGTTATAAGAGAAATGGGCTCTGGCTTTAAAGCTAATGCGGTATATGGTGGAAGGCCATTTTCGAAAGATAAAATTGAACTCTCTCACGCACCAGCTATTTTAATTGGAACGCCTGGTAGAGTAGCAGACCATTTAAGACGAGGAACTTTTGAGACTGCTGAATTAAAGACTTTAGTTTTAGACGAGTTTGATAAGTCTCTGGAAGTTGGGTTTGAAACAGAGATGAAAGAAATTATTGAAGCGTTACCAACTATTGAAAAACGCATCTTAACATCTGCAACCCGATTAGATGAGATACCTGTTTTTGTTGGTGTCACAAAAGAATTAACTATAGACTATTTAGATACAAAACGCTCTAAATTAGAAATTAAAAAGGTTATATCTCCTAATAAGAATAAACTTGAAACCTTAGCTCAACTCTTACATCATATTGGTAATAAGCCTGGTATCATATTTTGTAATTTCAAAGACACTATACGCTTTGTAAGTGACTTTTTATTAGATGAAGGCATACCTCACGGCTGTTTCTTTGGAGGTATGGATCAAATAGATAGAGAACGTGCTCTAATTAAATTTAGAAATGGAACTCATCAAATTATCGTTGCCACAGATTTGGCTGCACGCGGTTTAGATATACCTGAGTTAAGTTACATTATACATTTTCAGCTACCCTTAAAAGCAGAAGAGTTTACTCATAGAAATGGCCGTACCGCACGTATGGACTCTGAAGGTACAGCATATGTATTGCAATGGAAAGAAGAATATTTGCCAGAATTTATAACCGCAAAGCAAATTATCACACCAGAAGTTAATGTTCCTAAATTAGCTTCAACTTGGGCAACACTGTTTATATCTGGTGGTCGAAAAGATAAAATTTCAAAAGGAGATATTGCGGGACTATTGTTTAAACAAGGACAACTTGATAAACATGAAGTTGGTATAATAGAACTTAAGCAAGACTGTGCGTTTGTTGCTGTACCTGCTAAAAAAGCGCAACAAATAGCAAATAAAACTACAGATACTCGCTTAAAAAAGAAGAAAGTAAGAATTACAGTTTTAGAGTAACAAGAACTTTATTCAAGTATTTGTATAAGTTTATTAGTCTGGATTGCAGGTTTTTCAATGCTCTTCATCAAATCGCTTTTTCTGTCTGATTTTCAAAAGTTAAGCATCTAAAATTAAATGCTTAATACATAAGCATGCAGACTAAAAATAAGCGTACTTTCGCGCCTTCAAAAAAGATAAACTATGAAACGCATTTCAGAATATAAGAAGTTGTTTGGTGTAGAAAAGGAAATAGAGTTAAAGACTTTAAAGAAAAGCTACCGCAACTTAGTAAAAGAATGGCACCCTGATAAATTTCAGAGTGACGATGCAAAAAAAGCTGAAGCCGAAATACAAAGCCGAAAAATTATTGATGGATACCACTTCTTAGTAAGCATGGCACCAGAAACAAAGGCTGCAAATCTTGAGGCTTATACTAAAACTATAACTACAGAGAGTATTGCAGACTACCACCATAAAGGTATGCTGTTAGAAGTAACCTTTACAGACGGCACTACGTATGAGTATTTTGGTGTAACAAAGCCAGTTTATATCAAGTTGGTAAATGCTGGAAACTTAAACCGTTTTGCAAAACGAAACATTTATCCAAAGTTTGTACACAGACAATCTAAGCGTAATTTACAAGACGCCTAATTTATAAAGACACTCGCTGCTATGAGCAAGGCTACAAATAATGAAGATATAAATGCTTGTATTGCAACGTTGCAATCTCTTTTAGAAGACACCAATAGGTTGTTTGATTTACCAGAAGAGCAACGCATAGCTTTATTTAAAGCAGCTGGTGCCTTAACTAGACCAAACCGCGACGAGTTTGATCGCCGTCGAAAAGACGCTAAAAAAGCGGCTAAGCGTAAAATGATTACGCGAGATAAACATGCTAGAAAAGCAACAGGCATAAGATCTGCCAGAGAAGCTTCGGTTTTTGAAGCACCGAAACTTCTTACTGCTGCTCCAGATGAACAACTAGAGCTAGAGTCTCCAAGAAACTGTTACGTTTGTAAAAAAGTGTACACCAAATTGCATCATTTTTATGATACAATGTGTACAGATTGTGGCGATTTAAATTATGCGAAGCGTTTTCAAACAGCAGACCTAACTAACCAAGTTGCCGTAATTACAGGTTCTCGTTTAAAAATAGGATATCACATTACGTTAATGCTATTAAGAAGTGGTGCTAGAGTAGTGGCTACTACACGTTTTCCGGCAAACTCAGCTATCCGATTTTCAAAAGAATCAGATTATAATGTATGGAAAGACCGCTTACATATACACGGTTTAGACTTACGCCATATCCCTAGTGTCGAAATTTTCTGTAACTATATAGAACAGAAATATGAGCGTCTAGACATTCTTATAAATAATGCTGCTCAAACAGTTAGACGTCCTTCTGGGTTCTACTCACATTTAATGTTAAATGAAAAACGTTCTATAAATGAGCTGCCAGAATTAGCGCAACCACTTTTAAAAGATCATTCTGAATGTTTAAAGGAACTTTCAGACTTAAGTATTTCTACAAGTAAAACTAGTAAAAACAATGTCTTGCCGGTAACTTGGCACGGTCCAGAACCTGGTATAGGATTAAGGAACTCTGCAGAACTATCTCAAATCCCTTATAGTTTTGATAATTCTTTAAAAGCTTCTGAAGTATTTCCTGAAGGTGAATTAGATGCAGATTTACAACAAGTAGACTTACGTAAGACTAATAGTTGGCGCCTAAAATTAGGTGAAATTGAAACTACTGAAATGGTAGAAGTACAACTTGTAAATGCAGTAGCTCCTTTTGTTTTATGCAATAGATTATCTAAACTAATGCTTAAAGAAGATACAGGTAAAAAGCATATAATCAACGTTTCAGCAATGGAAGGAAAGTTTCATCGCTTTAAAAAAGAAGATCGTCATCCTCATACAAATATGGCTAAAGCTGCACTTAATATGCTTACACATACATCTGCTGCAACATTAGCTAAATCTGGTATTTATATGAATGCTGTAGATACTGGTTGGGTTACAGATGAAGATCCTGCAGAACTTTCTAAAAAGAAACAAGAAGTTCATGATTTTCAACCACCACTTGATATTGTAGATGGTGCTGCACGTGTAATGGATCCTTTAATTGATGGAATTAACACAGGAAAGCATTGGAGCGGTAAATTCTTAAAAGATTATTTTCCTATAGATTGGTAAACTAACCTTATTTCTTAATAGGTATAGGTTTAAGGTGTATAATTCTTAAAGCATCTAGTAGTCTTATTACAAGGTATGTAACATCTATCTCATACCATTTTACACCAAAATTTGCACGACTTGCATATTTGTGATGATTGTTATGATAGCCTTCGCCCATCATTAAAAAATCGAATCTAAATAAGTTCTTGCTCGTATTTTTCATAGCAAAATTTACATAACCATAAATATGACCAAACCAGTTTATGATAACACCATGAATAGGAGCCATTAAAAATGTAATAGGTAGTAATAACCATTGCCACCAAGCAGTTGCAAAGAATGCAAAGAATAAAATGTAGCCAGTTATCCATAATAACCTAGAAATTCTTGAGCTTGCAAACATATCAAAACTAGACCATTGTGGTATGTTTTTAGTAAAACGAGGTTCTACAGTAATGCGCTGTTTGTTTATATCTTGATAAATGGTTTTTGTTTTCCACATCATAGCAAATATGTTAGCATCATGTGATGGTGAGTGCGGATCTTCTTCAGTATCTGTATATGCGTGATGCATTCTGTGCATTATTCCATATCCGTAAGCACTTAAATAACTTGCGCCTTGAAAAATCCATGTAAGTATAAATGTAATACGTTCCATTGTCTTAGACATTGTAAACACTTGGTGTGCAGCATACCTATGAAGAAAAAACGATTGAAAAAATAAGCCTCCATACCAAAGTACTAAGACAAACAGAATAACAGCCATAACTTTTTTATACAAAAGTAATTGCACGTTATATGCCAAACAATGAACCTAAATCAATTAAATTAAAATTTAAAGCCGTTTCCTTATCCTACTTAAGGCTTGTGCTGTCACGCCTATGTAAGAACTAATGTATTTTAATGGAATTACTTTTAATAGTTCTGGACGTTCCTTAAAGAGTTTTATATAGCGTTCTTCTGCTGAAAGGTTTAATAAATTTTGTTCACGTTTAGATTTTACCAAAAACAAACGCTCTGCAGTTAGCCGTCCTATTAAATTACCTATTTGTGTTGTCTTATAAACAGCTTGTAAATCGTTATAGGAAATACTTAGCAAAGTTGTTTCTGTAAGTGCTTGTAATTGGTAGGCAGAAGGTTGCCTAGTTATAAAAGAATCATAAGCGCTAACAAACTGATTCTTAAACGTAAAGCCAAAAGTAATTTCTTTGTCTGGATCTTCTTTAGGGATAAATAATCTTACTACACCTGTTTCAATAAACGATATGGTATTTTCTATTTCATTCAATTTTAAGAACACATCTTTCTTCGGAATAACACGCCGTTGAAGTTTTGAGGTAAAAAATGCCCAATCTGCAGCAGATATCGATGCAATTTGATCTAAGTATGCTTTAATTTGTTGCACTATAAATAGGAGTAAATTTAGTTAGTAAAGGTAGTTTAAATTGAATCGTATTGGCTGTTCAGATTATTCAATAATCTCACCTTTTTCTTTAGCCACTACTTGTCCCCATTCTGCAATAGCGTGTAAAACAGGAGATAATGTTTCCCCAAATGGAGTTAGAGCGTATTCAACTTTTAAGGGTGGTTTTTTTGTATAAACACGCCTAGTAATTAAGCCATCTTTCTCTAGTTGTTTTAACTGTAAACTTAGTGTGCGCTCTGTAATTGTAGATATAAGCTTATAAAGTTCGTTATAACGCTTCTTGCCACTAGTAAGATATATTAAAATAACGCTTTTCCATTTACCGCCAATAAACTCCATAGCAATACTAGTAGTACAAGAAAAGCTCTTGTCGTTGTAAGTTATTAATCTTTTTTTGTGTTCAACCTCCATAAATATCTTAAATAAGATTTCAAAATTACAACACTAAACTAATGTATACAACTATACTTTTTATAGTTAAAATTATAATATTTAAATTACTGATGATTAAATATATAAGAACTTAACTTGTTAAATTTAGGGTACTATCATGTTTGACCGTTATTGTGAGATTGCAAGACTACATTTACTTTTGTAGCTATACTTTTTATAGTACAATATAGCAACGCATAAAATATTACCAATGAAAGCAATAGGTTATAAAGAGAATTTAGATATAGAAAATGAAAATTCTCTTCAGGACATAGAATTAGAAACACCAAAAGCACAAGGAAGAGATATACTTGTTGAAGTTAAGGCAATATCTGTTAATCCTGTTGACTATAAAGTGCGCTCTGGAATGAAAGCAGAAGGAGACAAGTGGAAAGTTATAGGTTGGGATGCTACCGGAATAGTAAAGGAAGTTGGAGAAGATGTTAGTCTTTTTAAAGTAGGAGATAAGGTATGGTATGCTGGAGATTTTACACGACAAGGTAGCAATGCAGAATACCAACTCGTCGATGAACGTATAGTTGGTAACAAACCAAGCAATTTAAGTTATGCAGAAGCTGCCGCATTGCCATTAACAACACTTACCGCTTGGGAGCTTTTATTTGACAGGCTACAAGTCTCAAAAGATGACGATAGTAAATCTATTTTAATTATTGGTGCTGCTGGTGGCGTAGGATCTATTATGGTTCAGTTAGCTAAACAGCTCACTAAGCTAAACATCATTGGTACTGCATCTCGAGAAGAAACAACGTCTTGGTTACAAGATTTAGGCGTTCATACCGTCTTAAATCATAAACATAAATTAAGTGAGGAATTAGAAAAGCACAATCTTCCTGCTCCAGATTATGTAGTAAGCTTAAATGGCACAGAACATCATATAGATGAGATAGTTAAATTAATAAAGCCTCAAGGTAAATTCGGGTTTATTGACGATCCTAAATCATTAGACGTTATGCCTTTTAAGTCTAAAGCCGTATCAACTCATTTTGAATTTATGTTTACACGTTCTATGTTTCAAACAGAAGATATGATAGAGCAACACCATATATTAAACAAGGTATCAGATTTAATAGATAACAATATTATTAAAACAACCGTAGGAGAACATTTTGGGCGAATAAACGCAGAAAATCTTCGCAAAGCACACGCGTTCTTAGAAACAGGGAAAGCAAAGGGAAAAATAGTCTTAGAAGAATTTTAAAACGACGAACACATGAAAAATTACACTGCATTTACAATCGCTTTATTAATAGGAATTTTAGCTAACGCACAAACACCTACTACAGATAGTACAACATCAATAAATGAAGTAGTTACAGCAAACCAAGTTGAATGGGGTTGGCTAAACCCGCTACGTGGCGACAAAAGTCCTGCTGCCGGTAAACTTTGGGGTGATCGTACTAGCACGAATGCTTCAGGATTTCTTGTAAAGTTTAAAAAAGGATTTTCGTCTCCTGCGCATATTCATAATGTGACGTATCGTGGTATGGTCATTTCTGGTTTACTTCATAATGATGATGAAAAGGCAGAAGAAATGTGGTTGCCAAAGGGTTCCTTCTGGGTACAACCTGCAGGCGAAGCACATATTACAGCAGCTTCTGGCAAAGTTAACTTGGCATATATAGAAATCCAAGAAGGCCCTTATTTGGTAAAACCAACATCAGAAGCTTTTGATAATGGAGAACGTCCTGTTAATATTGACAAGTCTAACTTGGTTTGGCTAAATGCTAAGGATATCACGTGGATTAAAAATGATAGTGGTGTACAAACTGCTTTTTTATGGGGAACTCATGAAAACGAACAATTAAGAGCATCACTAATCAAATTACCTAAAGGCTTTCAGGGAAGTATTAAAAACCTAAGTCCAAATTTTAGAGCTGTAATTATTAATGGTAACCTAACTCATAGTATTACTAAAAATGCTAAACGCTCTACATTACAATCAGGTAGCTATTTTGGAGCAGCTAAAGATTCAGTACATAGAGTAGAAGCTTTAGAAGAGACTACAATTTATATTCGTAGTAATGGCAGTTTTAATATAACTTCAAAATAATATTTAGCTTTAATTATTATGCCGCGTACAATTATAGAAAATATTGTTATTCAGGAATATAAGGATCAAACATTCTTTGAGTTTTGTAAATATACAACCATTCGTTTTTTTGAGATTCTCTATTTTGAAAAGGGTACAGGCATTATTAAAATAAATGGTAAAACGGTAACTTATACACCTAATAGCATTTTTGTATTTGTCCCGGATGATATTTATATAGTTAACGCTAAAACGGCAACAAGTACAGTAACCATAAAATTTTTAAAAAGCTTTTTTAGAAACACTAATTCTCAACCTGCAGTCCTACCTGTTAATGATTGGTTTAGAAAAATAGAAGAGATTTTAAATAGTGAGAGTCATCAATTAAGAGAGATGAAGTTTGAAAATGCTTCAGATAAACTGCATTTAACGTCTTTAATTAATATGGTTACTACAGAATATCATAAGAAACAGTTCTATGATATCTTCATTATTCAGAATTCATTATCTGTCATTTTACATTTGATAGCGAGAAATATTCAGTTTTTAAATTCTGAATCCTCAAAAGTTACAGAATCTTCTAAAATTCAAAAGATTATAAACTACATTCATTCAAATATTTATAATTCAGAACTACTTACCACGAAACACTTAGCTGAAGAGTTTCATATGGCAGGAAACTATATTAGTGAATACTTTAAAAAGCATACAGATGTCTCACTGAAAAAATACATTATAAATTACAAGCTTAAACTTGTAGAAACTCGGCTAAAATATACAGATTTACAATTCTCCGAAATTGCTACAGAGTTGGGTTTTACAGATTCTAGTCACCTAAATAAGACATTCTTAAGTTATAAAGGTTAAACCATTGGTGCTTTTAAGGCAAACCTTTCATAGTACGATACATAACCCTTATTTTTTACCTATAACACATTGTTTTTTACCAAATTATAGCAGGATGCGTACAGTAAATTTGTACTGTAATTAAAACAAAGCGCTAATCAACTAAATAAAAAACAATGGAGTATAAAAATTTTCAAACCTTTTCGGCAAAACAAAACGGTGGCATTTTAACCGTAGATATCAATTTTGGTCCTGTAAATGTTCAAGGTCAAGAGATGTTAGCAGACTTAAGCAGTCTTTGCTTACGTCTAGAAAGAGACAGATCTGTAAAAGTGGTCATTTTTGAATCTTCTAACCCTAATTATTGGGTGTGCCATTATGATACAGATCTTTTAAAAGACATGTCAATAGAAGCAGTATCTAGACAAGACGTACAATTATTAGATCTGCAAGTAGTTTTAGAGCGATTAAGCAAATTACCACAGGCAACTATCGCTAAAATAGAAGGGTTTGCACGTGGTGGTGGTCATGAAATGGGATTGGCATTAGATATGCGCTTTGCAGCTAGAGGAAAAGCAAAGTTTATGCAAATGGAAGTAGGAATGGGCATTTTACCTTGTGGTGGTGGCGCTTCTCGTATGGCTAGACAAACTGGTTTAGGCAAAGCTTTAGAAATTATCTTAGGTGCAAGAGATTGGGACGCAGATGAAGCTGAAAAGTTCGGGACTATAAACAAAGCTTTAAATCCAGATGAAATAGATGATTATGTAGCTACGTTAGCACAACGCATTTCAAAATTTCCAGCAGAATCTATTACTGCTAGCAAACGAGCCATTTATGCCTCAATAGATTTACCTATACAAGAAGCTTTAAAAGAAGAAGCATACCAATTATTTCAGGCAACTAGTAAAACTCCAGCGGTTAAGCGTTTTCAATACGCAAATGATAATGGTGCTCAATTTAATCACGATAATCAAAAGAATTGGGAGCAAATGGTAATAGATATACAAGAAGTAAATTAAATATTAATCAATAAAAATAAAGATAGAGATGAAAGCAATGTTAATTAAGGAATATGGGGAACAGGCAAAGTTTGAAGTTTCAGACATTCAAAAACCCGAAGTAAAAACAAATCACGTATTAGTAAAAATAGCAGCATCAAGTGTAAATACAATAGATACGATGATACGCAATATGGGAACAGACTTACCATTATCTCCAGCAACACCTGCATTATTAGGAATGGATTTTTCTGGAACAATAGAAGCTGTTGGAGAAGGTGTTGAAGGCTTTAACATAGGAGATGAAGTATATGGTTGTGCTGGTGGTCTAGCAGATTTACCTGGAACTCTAACAGAATATATTGTTGCAGATAGTAAACTTATAGCACATAAACCAAAAGGCTTAACTATGCGTGAAACAGCTGCCTTACCATTAGTAGGGATTACAGCCTATGAGGGTTTAACTCGTGCTGGTGTAAAAGATGGGCAAAAAGTATTAGTTCAGGGTGGTTCTGGTGGTGTTGGTCATTTAGCAGTGCAATTAGCTAATTACTTTGGCGCAGATGTTTATGCAACAGGAACTGGTAAAGATCAACAAGCTATTGTGGAGCAATTTGGAGCGACATTTATAGATTATAAAACAGAAAGTGTAGAAAGTTATACTTCGAAATATACCAACAATACGGGTTTTGATGTAGTTTTTGATACCGTAGGTGGCGCAAATTTAAATAACTCTATAGAAGCAGTTGCTCTAAATGGACAAATTGCTACTACAGTCTCATTATGTGAATTAGACTTAACACCTTTGCATTTTAAAGGTGCAGCCTTACACGTAGTATTTATGTTAATACCAATGTTACACGATTTTAAAAGAGAGAAACATGGAGAAACTTTAAAAACTTTGGCAGAAATAAGTAATTCTGGAAAATTAACTCCAATACTAGATGCACAAACATTTTCATTAGAAAACGTTGGTCAAGCCTATGCACATTTACAAAGCGGGAAAGCTATTGGGAAAGTTGTTGTAGAGAATAATTAAACCCATCAACTTTTAAGATTATAATGATGTGCTTCCGCAGTAGGAAGCACATTTTTCTAACAACACTATGACACAATTTGAATCTATAAATAATGCATATAACTCAGTATTTAAACCAAATGAGTTAACAGTAGGCGTTGTCGTACCTATTGAAAACTATGCTCAATCTGCAGTACCTACAATGCAAGAGCATTTAAAACGTGTAAAATACATTGAAGAGTTAGGTTTTAAAGCATTATGGATTAGAGATATACCTTTTAATGTTCCTAGTTTTGGAGATGCAGGCCAAACTTATGATCCGTTTACATATTTAGGCTTTTTAGCAGGTCAAACTTCTAAAATTGCACTTGGTGTCTCAAGCATTGCATTACCGCTTCATCATCCTCTGCACGTTGCAAAATCTGCTTCAACTATAGATGAATTGTCTAATGGTAGATTGCTATTAGGTGTGGCATCTGGAGATAGATATGATGAATATCCAGCAATGGGAATTTCTTATGAAAATAGGGGAGAACTGTTTAAAGAATCTTTTCAATATATAAGACAGCTTCAGGATAACTTTCCGACAATTAACACAAAAGGTTATGGAAACTTACAAGGTAATATAGATATGTTACCAAAAGCAAATGCTCATAAAATACCGTTGTTAATGACAGGTAGCAGTAGACAAACGCTAGAGTGGAATGCAGAACATGCAGATGGCTGGATGAATTATCCGAGAGATTTATATCAACAACAACTTACAATTAAATCCTATAGAGATTTGGTTAGCAGCTATCACAATTTCGATAAACCTTTTATGCAACCTATGTATTTGGATTTACAAAAAGATCCTAATTTTAAACCACAACCAATACAATTAGGGTTTAGATTGGGGATAAACTATCTAACAGATTATTTAGACAAGTTGAGAAATATAGGAGTTAATCATTTAGCGTTAAATTTAAGATTTAATACCATGGCAATTAACACCACTTTAGAACAGATCATTAAAGAGGTATTACCAGAGTTTCAATAATCATCATTACACAATTATGAGTAAAACAATAGTAATAACTGGAAGTACAGATGGCATCGGGAAGTTAACAGCCTTAAAGTTAGCCAAACAGCAACATAACATTTATGTACACGGAAGAAATAAAGCGAAATTAAAAGAAGTAATTTCAGAATTAAAAGAAGCCTCAGGCAACTCAAATATTAATGGGTTTGTAGCAGACTTTTCTAAAATAGAAGATGTTAAAGCAATGGCTAAACGTATAAATGAAACCATTTCAACATTAGATGTTCTCATAAATAACGCTGGTGTTTTTAAATCAAAAACTGCTAAGAGTGCTAATAGTTTAGACAGGAGAATAGCAGTAAATTATATTGCTCCTTATGTATTAACCAACGCCATAATCTCTAAGATTGAAGCTTCAGAAGCTCCGAGAATTATTAATTTAAGCTCTGCAGCTCAAGCTACTGTTGCTATACCTGTTTTAAAGGGAAATGAGCAAATAGCAGAAAGTGCCAGCTATGCTCAAAGTAAATTAGCTCTTACAATGTGGAGTTTTAAGTTAGCTCAAGAATATCCTAAAATTACAACTATTGCAGTAAATCCTGGTTCTTTACTAAATACAAAAATGGTAAAAGAAGCATATGGTCAACATTGGTCTTCGGCAGAAAAAGGGCAGAAGATATTAGTTGAGTTAGCTACAGAAGAATTTTATAAAGATAAATCTGGGCAGTATTTTGATAATGATCAAGGAGATACTAAAGGTGAGTTTAACACGGCACATCCAGATGCATACGACGCTCGTAAAGTTGAAGAGCTCATAACACAAACAGAAGCAATATTAGAAAGTCTATAATGCTCAATATGCTTTATAGAATGTAAAGCATACTCATAAATTTCGATTAAATTCGTAAGATGAAAAAAATACTAATCCTGTTTGCACATCCTAAATTTGAGAAGTCTAGAGCCAACTCGGCACTAATTAATCAAATTAAAGATAAGGAAAACGTATATGTTCATGATTTGTATGAACATTATCCCAATTTTCATATTAACGTAGCTTTTGAACAGGAACTAATAAGCGCTCATGATGTTATTATTTGGCATCATCCGTTTTATTGGTATAGCTGTCCGCCACTTATGAAACAGTGGATAGATATGGTTTTGGAATTTGATTGGGCTTATGGTCCAAATGGTAATGCCTTATTGGGTAAAACCTGTTTAAATGCAATAACAACTGGTGGCTCTAAAGACGTATATTGTTCTCAAGGATATAACAGCTTTACTGTTGAGCAATTTTTAAGACCGTTTGAGCAAACTGCAAACCTCTGTGGTATGACTTATTTACCACCATTTGCAGTTATGGGAACACACACATTATCTGATGAAGCTTTGCAAAAGAATTGCGAAGATTATGATAAGTTATTAGACCTTCTGCAAGATGAATTTCATTTAGGAGCATTTAAGGATTGTCCTTTTTTAAATGATTTGCCACAGTTAAAAAATACAGTAACATGACAGGAAGTTTACTATTTCAAGCTATTGTATTTTTGGCAGGTGCAATAATCTGCGTTTCAATTGTTAAACGGTTAGGGTTAAGCTCTGTTTTGGGGTATTTGTTAGCTGGTGTGTTAATAGGACCTTATGTGTTAGGTTTTATAGGAGAAGAAGGTGACGATATCTTACACTTCGCAGAATTTGGAGTAGTGGTAATGCTATTCTTAATAGGCCTGGAAATTGAACCAAAAAATTTCTGGAAAATGCGAAAATCTATACTTGGTATGGGTGGTATACAAGTAGGGCTTACCATGATATTTACCTACGCATTTTTCTATGTGATGGGTTATACTTGGCAAGTTTCCTTAGTAATTGCAATGGCAGTTGCACTATCATCTACCGCAATTGCCTTACAGACCATCAAGGAAAAAGGACTTATGGAGACTACTTTTGGCTCGTCTTCTTTTTCTATACTATTGTTTCAGGATATTATAGTAATTTTCATGTTAGGAGCATTACCATTACTTTCTAATGCATCTTCAGAGCCTACAACAAATGATCATAGTAATACTGCTAGTTTAATTGAAAGCTTACCTATTGGTTTTCAAACCTTAGCAATTATAGTGTCTGTAGTTTTAATAGTGTTGGCAGGCCGTTATTTAATAGCACCAATGTTGCGCAAAGTTGCAAAAACTGGTGTTCGTGAAATGCTAATTGCTGCTGCCTTTTTAATTGTTTTCGGCATATCATTCTTAATGGAGTTTGTGGGGTTAAGTCCTGCATTGGGAGCCTTTTTAGGTGGCGTTGTATTGTCTAATAGTGAGTTTAAACACGAATTAGAGAGCACTCTAGAACCCTTTAAAAATTTACTTTTAGGGTTGTTTTTTATGGCTGTTGGTGCTTCAATAAACTTTATTGTTATAGCTAAAAGTCCGTTTACTATAGGCGGTATTTTGTTGGCCATCATAGTACTTAAGGCTGCAGTATTATTTATTACAGCACAAGTTTTTAAATTAAAACTAGATCAAAAATTACTGCTTACCTTTAGTTTAGCTCAAGTAGGTGAGTTTGCATTTGTACTCTTATCTTTTGCATTTCAGTTACATATTTTAAACCAAGAACAAATAGATATTATGCTAGTTATAACGGCATTATCTATGTCTTTAACACCAATTATTGGTCTTTTAAATGAGCGCTTACTACTACCGAGATTTGGCACCAAAGAATCTATTAAACGACCAATGGATCATATTGCAAAATCTCAAAAAATTATATTAGTTGGATTTGGTCATTTTGGAAGTACAATTGGAAGGTTTTTACGGTCTCATGGTGTTGAAGCAACCATTTTAGATCAAGATTCTAATAGAGTAGATTTCTTAAGAAAAATGGGGTTTGAAGTGTATTATGGAGATGCTACACGCTTAGATCTGTTAGAGTCTGCAGGTATTGCTGAAGCTAAAATTGTTATTTGTGCCACAAATAAAATTGGCGTTTCCAAAGCTATAAGTTCAATAATTAAAGAGAAGTATCCTCATGTTGAACTTATGATTCGTACTAAAAACAGATATGATGCTTATGAATTGTTAAACCTAGGTCACGAAAATATTTACCGCGAAACTTTAGATACATCTTTAGCATTGGCGAGTGATGTTTTAAACAAGTTAGGATTCAGAAAGTATACGCTTAGTAGACAAGTGCAAAATTTTATTAAATACGATGAAACTAGTTTGAGGCGATTAGCAAAAGAGCCTAAACGAGAAGAAGACTACATTTTTAAAGCTCGAAAAGAACTAGAAGAACAAGAAAAGCTATTAGAACAAGACTTTAAGCGCGGTGTTGTAGATTATGATAACCATTGGGATGGTGAGCATATACGCAACACTTTAAAAACCTCTAAAACTACTTAAGTATATAACCCTTTAACTTGATTAGTTACTTTCAAAAAGCGCAATGATAGCTTCTAAGAATTGTTCTTTTACTTTATCCTTAGATTTTGGATTTTTAGCCACTAGAGTAGTGGTGGCAATTGGCTTATCTTCAGCAGTCTTTGCTATATCATATACGGCAGCTTCAATAGTATAAGATGTTAATTCCTTTTTATCATACTCAAGATTTTCTGAACCTGTATATCCTAATTTTAAAGGCTGTAAAGAATTCATATAATTATGTAGCGTATGTTTTCTTACAGTATCAACTTTAACAGCTTTTTGAGAAGCCAGTAAAACATTGTAAATACCTTTTGCTTTACAGTCTGCCACAAATTCTTTAATCTCTTCTTGAGACGGATTTTCTTTGTATTCTATATCTGGAAATTCATCATGCATTTTATACATGGTAACGCCTTTGTTGGTTAATGCTGTAGCTACCATATTCTCAAAATCTACCTGTAAAGCTTTGTCTTCTGTATTGGCATAAACTAACAAGGTATTAATTTGCTCTGCATTAAAGTCACTGGAAGCCCATTGCGTAGGTATTATTTTAGAAGAAGAACATCCTGAAACAACAATTAGTAATAGTAAAGTCCAAGTAAGAGTTTTCATAAGATAAGTTTATATGCAAGTTAGTTAAATTGGGTAAGAATTGAAAGTAAACCTATAGTCTGAAGTAGAGTTGATAACTTACAATTACCGTTATACAAATCAATTGAAATATCTAAACGCAATTACCAGCTTCTACATTTAAATAGTACATATTTATGACTAGTAATATTGGTGTTAATTTAATTTTTCAAACGAATGTTAAACCTGTGTTATATGTATATAGAGAAGGTTTTCTTTAGCGTACTTTCATTTTTGATTAATCTTATTACATGACAAACAAAAGAGAGTATTTTGCGAAATTTGGAATTGCTACTAAAGGAATTATATACCTTCTAATAGGTGGTCTTAGTGCTATGACAACCTTAGGCTTAGGCGGAAAAGAAACTGGAAGTTTAGGAGCATTTAAATACTTAGCCAAACAAGTTTATGGCCAAATTATATTAGCCATAATTGCAATAGGATTAACAGGTTATGTGTTCTGGAGACTTTATCAAACGTTTATAGACAAAGAAAACAACTCAAATAATTTTAAAACCATAACCAAGAAAATCGGATTTTTCTTTAGTGCATTGTTTTATGGGTATTTGTCTTATACAGCAATTAAAATACTATTAAATGTAAATTCATCTAATGGCGGATCATTCCAAACACTATTAGACAGTACAATAGGTCAAATTGCACTTGTTTTAATAGGAATAGGACTGCTAGCTAAAGCTATGTATCAACTTTATCAAGTGTATTCTGGTAAGTACAAAGAAAAGATACAAGAGTTTGATTTGGATAGTAAAAGACAACAACTATTGGTAAATTCAGGTCAATTAGGACTTACTACACGTGGTATTGTCATTGCAATTACGGTATACCTAATCTTTAAAAGTATGTTAACATATGGTAAAGGTAACGTTGTAAATAAAGAACAAGCGTTTCAGTTCTTGAAAGGTAACTTTGGAGATGTGGTATTTATAAGCATTTCAATTGGCTTAATAGCATATGGTGTATATATGCTTATTAAAGCTAAATATTCTAATAAGCTTATTAAATCCTAATTAGACGATATTACTTAATATTCTTATATATTGATTTGTACTATAATTTATATTATGTAAAATAGAATATTTTGTGTTTAAGATGTATTTAAAATTGTTTCCTCTATTCTAAAGATTCATTCACAGTTCGCTTTGCCTTACCTGTGTATTCTATATTAGTACGTTGTGAACTTGTAACTAATAATGTGGTTCGTTTATTTGAAAATACAGTTAGGTTTATGGTATATAACTCAGAGTTTCCCTTTATATCAAATGAGATTTCAACAGCACGTTTTTTATCATTTTCAATCACCTTATAATTATTTGGCTGTGCATTAAAATCTATAGCACCGTTTGATCCAAATCCGCTTCCTATTCGTCGTTCTCCATAAAATGGTAAATGCGCAGAAATGGTATCGTTTGTTACTTTTAAATAATTAGGATTTCCCTGTAAACTAATTCCTGCCACAGAATTTCCGTTCCCAAGAATATTTGAATTCTGTAAACTGTTTAATCCGCTTGACGCTTGTGGTCTTGCATAATCTGAAAGTATTGTAAAATCTTTTTCAGCTATAAAAGACTTAAGAGTATTATAAGCTTCTTGTTCTTCAATTGTAGGTTCTTTAGCAGTGCCACAACCTACTATGCTTAATGCTATTACTATATATACTAACCATTTCATACGTTCTTATTTTACATAATATATATCAAAACTAATACCACAAACATAGGTTAATTTTAAACCTACATAATTTAAGAAGACCTTAAGTAAATTACAAATTTTGAGAGCAAAACATAGAGTATTTTTGCAGGATGCAAAATCAAAAAGCACAATCTCAGTTAGAATTTGTGGCTCTAATGGCATCTTTAATGTCTGTAGTAGCCTTAACTATTGATGCTTTATTACCTGCTCTGGATGTTATAGGTGCTGCAATTGGTGTTACAGATATAGTAAATAACCAATTGCTTATCATCATGATCTTTTTAGGTCTTGGTGTTGGTCCGTTAATCTTTGGTCCGCTATCCGATAGTTTAGGAAGAAAGCCTGTTGTTTATATGGGGTTTGGTATTTTCTTTATAGGAAGTGTGATTTGTGTTCTTGCTAATAGCTTAGAGGTTATGATTATTGGTAGAATATTACAAGGCGTCGGGCTTTCTGCTCCACGTACAATTAGTATTGCCATTATAAGGGATATGTATTCTGGAGATTATATGGCGCGCATCATGTCTTTTGTTACCGTAGTCTTTATTCTTGTTCCTATTATCGCACCTGCGTTGGGTAAATTTATATTAGATGCCTACAATTGGCAAGGTATCTTTTATGTACAGGTGTTAATAAGCATTTTAGTATGCCTTTGGTTTTGGAGACGCCAACCAGAAACTTTAGCTGCGGAGCATAAAAAAAAGGTATCGACAACAGTATTTACTGAAGGTTTTAAAGAACTCATAAAACATAAACGCACTATTATTTTTACCGTAATCTCAGGGTTTGTCACAGGTTCTTTTATGGTTTACTTAAGTAGCTCCCAACAAATTTTTGAAATACAATACCAGTTAAAAGATGAGTTTCCTTTTATTTTTGCTGGATTGGCAGCTTCAATAGGAAGTGCTATTTTATTAAACAGTTCATTGGTTATTAAGTATGGTATGGAGAAACTTATAAGTACCTCACTCCTAGCCTTTTTTGTAGTGTCTGTTATATATGTATGTGTATTTTATAACAGTCCTAATCCTAGTGTTTGGGTATTGTTAGGCTTTTTTGCGTGTCAGTTTTTTGCCATCGGATTTCTTTTTGGTAACCTTCGTGCTGTGGCAATGGATTCTGTAGGACATATTGCAGGAATTGCTTCTGCTATCACAGGATTTATTTCAACCATTATGGCTGTGCCAATTAGTATATTTATTGGTCGTTATATTAGTGGTACTGCACTACCTCTATTTGTAGGCTTTTCAATTTGTGGTGGTATTTCTCTCCTATTATTGTTTTATTTAAAACGTGAAAAACGCTTACAGCTACAAACCGGCAAAGCTTAATTAAGCTACTACATTTTCAATTTATTTTAAAGCTTTTATAATCCTAAACACTTATAGTTATATAGAGTTTAGCTGTTTGTTTAATCGCTTTTTCTAAGCGTTTACAACTACCTTTGTAATAACTAATAAAGAATATAAAAGTAATCTCATTTAAAATGAAGTTTGGAAAAGTAGACAATCCGGAATTGGTAGATTTCACCTTACCTCCAGATCATTTTGAGACCAAACGTGTTTTTAATAATTGTACAGTTAACGGAAAAATTAACCTTTATATTGGCTGTGCTAAATGGAGTAAGACAGAGCTTAAGGATTTTTATCCGAAAGGAACAAAAGATGAGTTACCCTATTATAGCACACAGTTTAATGCTATAGAATTAAATGCTTCGTTTTATAGAATTTTTCCGCCAGAACAATTTAAACTTTGGAAAGAGAAGACAACAAAAGGGTTTAAGTTCTTTCCGAAATTAGTTCAGAATATAAGTCACTTTAAACGCTTATCTGAAGATGCCCAACCCTATCTTGATCAGTTTTTAGCAAGTGTTATTCAATTGGAAGAAAAACTCGGAATGTGCTTTTTACAGATGCCACATAATTTTGCTCCTAAAAGTATAGATCGACTAGAGCCATTCTTGCAGAAATTTCCAGAGGATATTCCAATTGCAATTGAGTTTAGGCATAAAGGTTGGTTTGAAGACCCTAAAGTATTCACAGCATTGTGTGATATTCTTGAAGCTTTTAAAGTAACGCTTATAATGACAGATTCTCCAGGACGAAGAGATGTACTTTCTATGCGTTTAACTACAAATACAGCGTTTATTAGATTTAATAGCGTTAATACTGAACAAGATAAAGTAAGATTAGACCAATGGATGTATAAATTTGAAACTTGGCAAAAGCAAGGTTTACAAAATATATACTTGTTTATACATCAAAAGATAAATGAAGATCATCCGTTATTAGCAGCTTATGTTATTAACCAAGCAAATAAAAAATTAGGAACACAGCTTAGTGTTCCAACAATGTTAACTTAAAATATAAACTATGAATTTTCACACCCGAAAATGGATAAAACCAGAAGACCTTAACCCAAACGGCACTTTATTTGGAGGTCGCCTATTAGAGTGGATAGATGAAGAAGCAGCACTTTATGCTATTATTCAACTAGAAAACCCTAAAACAGTAACAAAATATATGAGTGAGATTAATTTTGCGAGCTCTGCCAGAAAAGGAGATATTATTGAAATAGGTTTAGAACCAATTAAGTACGGTACCACTAGCCTAACACTTAAATGTGAAGTGCGTAATAAAATGACCTACGATACAATTATTACTATAGATACTATTATAATGGTAGCATTAGGTGAAGATGGAAAACCAAAACCACACGGTAAGACTCAAATAGAATATCAAAAAGACCGAATGGCTAAATAATTAGTCTTTAGGTTCTTTTAGCTGTTGTGCTATACGAACAGGAAATTCTTTTTCGCCACCGTAAAGTTTAATTTCCTGAATATCTGCTGGCATATAGAAACCGTGTTCTTCGAGTGCTTCTTTTACATTTCTTACCACATTTCCCTTGGTAATAAGTGCCATACGCCTAAAATCATAGGTGTCTACCCAAAAGAACACCTTTAAGTTTACTGTACTAGTTGCAAGTTCATCTTCTATCACAAAATTTACATGTTCTTCATCTTCAACAACATTGGGTTCTTTTCTCAAAGCCTCTAATACTACTTTTTTAGCTCCTTCAATATTATCTTCATAGGCTATTCCTATTATGAAATCCCATCTAAAAAATCCGTCTTCTGTATAATTGGTTACAGGTTCTGTAAGAACGTCACTATTAGGAATATACACATCTTTACCGTCGAAGGTTTTAAGTTTTGTATACCGAAACTCTAACTCTTTTACTTTTCCGAAATTATCGCCTATGGCTACAGTATCATTTACATCAAATGGTCTGTTAAACGTAAGAATTATACCTGCTATAAAATTTTCACCTATATCCTTAAAGGCAAAACCTAACACTACGGCACTTGCACCTGCAGCAGTTAATATACCAGTAGCAATACCACCCAAACCTGCTGCACGTAATCCTATCATTATAGCAATAACTATAAAGAGAAACCGTATAGCTTTTCCTAAAAACTTACTCATTAAAGGATCTTGTGTACGTGCAGAAATACGCCTACGTGAGAAGTTACCTATCCAAGTCCCTATGATTACACCTAAAATTATGATGAGCAAGCCTAACCCTATTGCTGGAAGTTGTGCAATAAACGCATTGTAAAAGTTTACTGTAGACTCTACTATTGTTAATTCATTATTAGTAGTAGTTGCTTGTAATAGTAACATAATTTAAAGTGAATCTTTTATTTAGTTCGTTATTTCATCTATCATCTCAAAGCCTGGCTTTCCTTTAATCTGCTCTTGCATCCTACTCAACTCATCTTTAGTTGGTGGAGGCATTTTTTGTTCGGCTGCCTTTTCTGGTTCAAAAGATAGTGAGGCATAAAATGGAAAATGATCGGAGTTTATATCATTTCCTAAGCCTATTTCTATAACTCTAAAATGCTCAGAAACAAACATATGATCTAAAGGCCAGCGCATTAAAGGATTATTTGCATTAAATGTATTAAAAAATCCTCTTCCCTTTCGCATATCCAACAAACCACTTATACGCTGAAATAATGTTGTAGTTTGTGACCACGCCACATCATTAAAATCTCCTGTTACTATAACTGGCAATTCAGATTTAGAAGCTAATTGTGCTGTAAGCATCATCTCCTTATCTCTATCTGAAGATGTTGGATTGTGTTGCGGCATTGGTGGCGTAGGATGTATAGCATACAATTGCACTAACTGTGTGTTGTTTAGCTTTACTTTGGTGTGTATGGATGGTATACCATCATCTACCATAAACATCACTTTAGGGTTAACAAGTTCTTTTCTTGAATAAAGTAGCATGCCATAAGTATTGTCTTGTGGTACTTCTACTTGATATGGATATCTCGCATTAACAATAGGAGCAATATTTTTCTGCCAAATTTTATCTGTTTCAGTAAGAATAATAACATCTGCATTTGCTGTTTTAATCTCATCTATTAAAAAACGAGGCTCTTTATTTTTTTGAAGAACATTGGCCACATAAATTTTTAAACTGTCGTGCTGCTCGTCTTCAGTTACATTTCCAATTTCTGTAGAAGACAACGGTGTGTAAGGATAAATTTTAGAGATCTGAAAGATAAAACAAGCTATAATACCGCCTATAATAATATAGTCGTTTAACCATTTGTAATCAAATTTTATAAAGTATAACGCTAAAGCTGTCGCTGTAATACAGGTAAGTTGTACGTGTGGAAAATCGAATATTCTTACCCACCAAAAATCTAGTGAGACAAACCTGAAAAGCGTTAATACGATAACGATACAACCAAAAATTTTGATTGCGTTGTAGAGATGTTGTTTTGTCATTGGTTAGTTGTAAGTAACACAAATATACTTGTAAGTCACTCAAACTTCTGCCAACAACTTGTTAATCATTTCTTAGCGCACGTTGTACATCTTTTCCAGATGGCAACTCGAAGATTTCTAAATCAAAATACTCTATGGCTGCAATAAGATGGTCAAAAATATCTGCCATAATAAGCTCGTATTTCTCCCATTGTTTATGGTGTGTGTAGCAAAATATCTCTAATGGTATACCATGTTCTGTAGGTGCCAAGTGCCTTACCATTAAAAATAGATTTTGGTTAATTAATTCATTTTCATTTAGATATGCAGTTGCATAATTTCTAAACACTCCTAAGTTAGTTTGATTTCGACCGTTTACAATGTGAGACTTATCTATTTGATGTGTTCTGTTAAAACGCATCACTTCTTTTTGTCTATGCTCTAAATAAGGTGATATAAGCTGAATTTTCTTTAAACGCTCAATATCTTCATCATTAAGAAATCGAATAGAACTTTGTTTAATAAAAATACTACGTTTTATACGACGCCCTTTTGATTCCTGCATTCCTCTCCAATTCTGAAAAGAATCACTAATAAGACTGTATGTAGGAATGGTAGTATATGTGTTATCAAAATTTTGAACGCGTACAGTAGCAAGGTTTATTTCTGTAACATAACCGTCTGCTCCATATTTGCTAAAGGTTATCCAATCTCCAATCCTAACAATGTCATTAACAGAAATTTGTATACTTGCCACAAATCCTAGGATGGTATCTTTAAATATTAAAAGTATTACTGCAGATACTGCACCAAGAGATAATGCAAACTCTTTGATAGAAGTACCGAATAATTGAGACAATACTAATATAATTCCTATTGCCCAGAGTATGATCATTAATACTTGAACATAGCTCTCTATAGGTTTGTCTGCATACTCTTCTTTAGTTCTTAAATAGTATTTAGTACTTCTTAAAATACTTCTTAACAAGCGTACCGCAAGGAATATAACGTATATGTTAATTATGGTTGTAAAGAAACCTAGCGTTTCTGGAAAATCGTAAACCAAATATGGTAACGCTAATTTTATTAACGTTACAGGAATAATATGTGCTACATACCTTGGAAAGTTGGTCTGCAACATATGATCATCAAAAGTATTTTTACTTTTAATGGTAAATGCTCTAAAACCTTCAACAATTGCCCATCTTAAAAAGCGATCTAGCATATAGACTGCTGTTCCAAAAACCAGACAGTTTAATAAAACGCCAAGCATAGTTGCATTTATCACCGTCATACCTTGTGATGTAAGCAAATCTTGAAAAAAGCAAGCGTATTCAGAAAGCGCTTTCTCGTTAATAGACATATTCATAATTTATAATACAAAGATACCAAAGTTTACAAGGAGGCATTACTAATGTATAAATCATTTGTAGGAAAAGGATTTAAAAACACATATAAGATATCTCTATATTTGCAGCATATTTTAAAGAGATGACACTTACTTATAAGCTTTCAGAAATAGATGACATTGCAGCACAACTTATAGAAATGTTTAAGTATAAAACTATTTTATTTGAAGCAGAAATGGGATCTGGAAAAACTACTTTAATAAAAGCCTTAGCAAGTTGTTTAGGTGTAAATGATATTACAGGAAGTCCAACATTTTCTTTAGTAAATGAATATCAAGGATTAACTGATAAAGTATATCATTTTGATTTGTATAGAATTGAAGATGAAGATGAATTATATGATATTGGTTTTGAAGACTATCTTACAGATAACGCCTATGTTTTTATAGAATGGCCAGACATTGCCACGCCATTTTTGGAAGATCAAGTACACACCATTAAATTATTAGCAATCAATTCTGATACTAGGCAACTTACATTACAGTAATTTTTCTAACTTTACTAAGTAAGCACTAACCAAGACTCATGAGTAAACCTAGTACACCATTTTCTAAAGCAGAATTATTGCCCCAAGAAGAAAAGCTAGAAGTTAAGAAGCAAAAAGGCGAACTTTTTATAGGTATCCCGAAAGAAAACTCCTATCAAGAAAAGCGAATATGTCTTACTCCTGATGCTGTTGCAGCTATAACAGCTCACGGGCATAGAGTAATGATGGAGTCTGGTGCTGGTGAAGGTGCACGTTTTACAGATAAAGATTATAGTGAGGCTGGTGCTAAGATTACACAGGATACGCAAAAAGTATTTTCTTGTCCTATGATTCTTAAGGTAGAGCCACCTACTCACGAAGAAATAGATATGATGAATCCAGCTTCGGTTCTTATTTCTGCACTTCAACTAAAAACCCAAGATAAATCTTATTTTCAAAAGCTAGCTGAAAAACGTATTACAGCATTGGCATTTGAGTTTATAAGAGATGAAGATGGTACATATCCAGCAGTAAGAGCGTTAAGTGAAATAGCAGGAACAGCGTCTATTTTAATTGCCTCTCAAATAATGAGTGGTCAAAAACCTGGTACAGGACTTATGTTTGGTAATATTAGTGGAGTACCTCCAACCGAAGTGGTCATTATAGGAGCAGGAACTGTCGGTGAGTTTGCAGCACGATCTGCCGTTGGTTTGGGAGCCAATGTTAAGGTGTTCGATAATTCTATCACAAAATTAAGATGTATACAAACCAATATTGGTAGGCCACTACATACCTCTACCCTACAACCAAAGTATTTAATGAAAGCTTTAAAGCGAGCCGATGTTGTAATTGGAGCAGTAAGAGGTAATAATAGAGCTCCTGTATTAGTGACTCAAACAATGGTGGAGCAAATGAAAGCTGGATCAGTTATTATTGATGTTAGTATAGATATGGGTGGTTGTGTAGAAACTAGCGAAATAACTTCTCATGATGAACCTATTCATGTAAAACACGGTGTTATTCATTATGGTGTACCTAATATACCATCAAGATATTCCCGTACAGCTTCTGTTTCTATTAGTAACATCTTTACACCATACCTGTTGCACATTGCCGAAGAAGGTGGATTAGAAGATACTGTGAGGTTTGATAAAGGCTTAAGAAATGGCATTTATTTTTATCATGGCGTACTTACTAACAGGTCTGTTGCAGAGTGGTTTGATCTAAATTATAGAGACATTAACCTACTTATATTTTAATCTGCTGCCAAACCTTACGGTTTGTGAGATATAACTTCTAAATTTGCACCCTAACATTTAATTTTCTATTGTGAAACTTATACATCGTGTGAGCTACTATTTAGGTGGTTTTGTTGTAGGCATAATTATCCTCATGTTTTTCTTGGGAGGCAAACGTGCTTCCTGTGACTATGGCCCAGAGTCAAGAGTTTTAAAAAACATAAAGCTTAAAGATCGCATATTTACTAGCGAGGCTATAGCAGAAATGGCTAGAGTACAGTTAGATACTTCAGATATTTCAGCGGCATTACTAAACGGAGATGTTATCTTTTCTGAAAGTAATACAAATTTAGACTCTTGTAATATCTATGCAATTTCACATTATAAAGGCGATCAAGAATTTAAATTTAAAGCAGAAAACTGCAAAGTGAAAGCTACAATTAGTGATGTAGAACTAGTTGAATAATATTTTTTTAAGGAGATTAAACCTTTTCTGTAAATAACCGTCTAACCATTAGTAAGATATCTTAAGTACTTGGAAGATCATCAATCACTTTTTATAACTCAGCTTAAAGACAAGGCCACAAGAGAGACAGCCTTTAGGAAGCTTATGGCCGATTATAAAGAACGGTTATATTGGCATATTCGTAATATCGTTAAGTCTCATGACGATGCAGATGATGTGCTTCAAAATACATTTATCAAGATTTACAGATATATAGATAAATTTAAAGGAGACAGTAAGTTATACACGTGGATGTATAGAATTGCAACTAATGAAGCTCTTACATTTTTAAGCAAACAGGCTAAAAGAAAATCTATAACAGATGAGGAGCTACAAACAAGTCTTATTGAAAATTTAGAAAGCGATGTTTATTTTGAAGGCGATGAGATTGCTAAAAAATTACAAGAAGCTATAGCTACATTACCAGAAAAACAACGCCTAGTCTTTAATATGAGATATTTTCAGGAATTAAAGTATGCTGATATCTCAGAAATTACAGAAACAAGTGAAGGGTCTTTAAAGGCTAGTTATCACTTGGCTTCAAAAAAAATTGAAGAGTACTTAAAAACAAATTAAACCTTTTAAGTATATAAGAGTCAAATTAATAATGAAAACGAATAATAAATCACATAACGCTTCAGGTTTTAAAACTCCAGCTAATTATTTTGATGGATTTGAAGACCGTATGTTCTCTAAACTAAGTTCTGAAAATGAACTTAAAGAGAGTACGCCTAATGGTTTTACTATTCCAGACGGTTATTTTAATACTGTAGAAGATAGCGTTTTTGCTAAGCTTAATATTCAGAAAGATGCTGAAGAAACTTCTACATCTAACACACCTACCATTCGCTTAAACTATTGGTACCTATCTGCAATTGCAGCTGTATTAATTGTTTGTATGATGGTAGTTAACATACAAAAAACAAACACATTAACGTTTGATACTATTGAAATTACAAGTATTGAAGATGCTTTAGAAGAAGGCTATTTAGACATTAGCTTATCTGATATTACATCATTATATGAAAACACAGAACTTACAGCTAGTTTTGATGTAGATGATGATGCCATTTTAGAATATTTAGAAAACAATATAGACGATCAATCATTTTATTCTGAATAATATGAAAACATATATCACCCTATTTATCCTTTTTATATCTGTTGCAGCTATGGCGCAACCAGATAGTAAAGAACGTATCGAAGCTCTTAAAACCGCTTACCTTACAGAGCAACTTGAGTTAACTAGTAAAGAAGCTCAAAAATTTTGGCCTATTTACAACGCATATAGTGAAAGATTACATGATCTGTATGTAAGAGAGCACAAAGAGGTTAAAGACGAACTTCGCAATTGTAGTGATGAGCTTTCAGAAAGTAAATCTGCTCAACTTGTAGAAACTTTTATAAGCATAGAAGAAAATAAGGTAAAAGAACGCAGAAACTTGGTTAAAAACCTAGCGCCTGTAATTTCAAAAAAGAAAACAATTAAACTTTTTAAAGCAGAAGATGACTTTAGACGTCGTTTGCTAAAAGAGTATAGAGAAAGGCGTCACAAAGAAGAAGAGGAAAAACGTAAGGAGCAACCTTAATTAAAGGTTAGTTTAGCTACTCTACCTTTACCAGTTGCATATGCAGTTGTAGGGTTTAAAAACCTTATAGAGTAAAAACTTTCATCACTTAGTGTTGTCCATTCTTTTCCTGCATCACTAGTAAAGCTAATCCCTGTAAAGCCTACAGCAACCAATGCTTTACCTTGTCCTTCTGGTACGTATTGTACACAGCTTTTATAACCAATACCAGAGTTGTTAGCAACTAAAGACCAACTTTTGCCACCATCTATAGTAACAGCTTTGTTTTGAGAGTTGTTATCAGGTTGTGTATAATCTCCACCAACAATAAATCCGTTGGTTTCATCATAAAAATCTATAGAGTAACCACCAGTAGTTTCCTTTCCTTGTATTAAAGGAGTAGTTGCTACAGACCAGGTATATCCTCTATCTTCAGTATAAAAAACTCTACTAGCTTTACCACCAGAAATTATCCAAGCCTTGTCTCCTATCACTTTAATATTTGTGTCACTTGCAGCAAAAGCAGCTTCACCATCAAAAGATTGCGGTAAATCTTCACAAGCAATTTTATTCCAAGTTAAGCCACCATCTCTAGTGATAAGTATAGAAAGACAACCATTTGTAGGATCTCCCATAGCAATACCATCCATAGAATCCCAAAATGCAAGAGAATCATAAAATACAGATTCACCTTCTTCGGTATATACTATAGATATTGTGGCGTCTTTATTTTTATAAGGTAAAGAAATTAACGTTCCAGGATTACCAATTGATAATGCATAAAGCGCATCGTTTACAGCAACACTTCTAAACGCTAAAGTTGAGAAGACAGAATCTTGTTTTGGTGATGGAAAATTAAAGAACATCTGGCTATCATCAAACTTATTGCCTTGTCGTTTTAATACTCCAAAACCGGTGTTATACGCTAAGGCTAATGTATCTTCAGCTATAATCTCTAAACCTCTAATACTTAGGTCTTCGTTAGTATATATAACTTCAATATCTACAGATGAAAAGTTAGCAACTTCTTCTGTTGTGGTTTTGCATCCCATTATTAAAAATAAGGTGCAATAAACAATGGTTTTAAAATTAAAATGCATGCTTTAAATATAGGTCTATTCTTATTATAATCTTACCTTTGCAGGCTTAATTTTTTATATATGCGTCTTCACAGAAATCTTGTATTTGCTACTATTGATGCCTTAAGGGACATCTTTAACGAAGGTAAATATGCAGACAAGGAAATAGGAAAAGCTTTAAAACGTGATAAGCGTTGGGGAGCTAGAGATCGTGCTTTTATTGCAGAAACCACTTATGATATTGTAAGGTGGAAACGTCTTTATGCTGAAATAGCTGAAGTTAAAGAACCTTTTTCAAGAGAAAATCTTTTTAGACTTTTTGCTGTTTGGTGTGTACTAAGAGGAATTAATTTACCAGACTGGCCACAGATAGAGCCTACTCCAACACGTCGTATAAAAGGGCGTTTTGATGAGTTGAGCAAGATTAGAAAAATTAGAGAATCTATTCCAGATTGGATGGATGAACTAGGTGAAAAAGAATTAGGTAAAGTTTGGGATAAAGAAATAGCAGCTTTAAATGAGCAAGCTCCAGTTATATTAAGAGCAAATTCTTTTAAAACAGACACACGCAAGCTAAAGAGCTTATTACTTGATGAAAATATAGTAGTTCAACCCGTAAAGGGTTATGATGATGCTCTGCAACTTGTTGAGCGCCAAAACGTATTTACTACAAAGGCATTTAAAGATGGCTTGTTTGAAGTACAAGATGCAAACTCACAATTAGTGGCATCTTTTTTGGATGTTGAAAACGGAATGAGAGTTATAGACACTTGTGCAGGAGCTGGCGGAAAAAGCCTTCACCTTGCAGCTTTAATGGAAAATAAAGGTCAGATCATAGCTTTAGATATTTATGCAAATAAGCTAAAAGAGCTTAAACGCCGTGCAAGAAGAGCTGGCGCTCATAATATTGAAGCAAGACATATTGATAGTACTAAGGTTGTAAAAAAACTCTATAACTCAGCAGATCGTGTTCTTATTGATGCACCTTGTAGTGGTTTAGGGGTTTTAAGTAGAAACCCAGATGCAAAGTGGAAACTTGAGCCTGAATTTTTAGATAAGCTAAGAAATACTCAAGCTGAAATATTAAATAGCTACTCAAAAATGGTAAAGTCTGGCGGTAAGATGGTTTACGCTACGTGTTCTATTCTTCCTAGCGAAAATAATGAACAGGTAAAAGCATTCTTAAAGCGTGACGAAGGAAAAGAATTTAAATTAATAAAAGATAAATCAATGCTATCATCCACATCAGGTTATGATGGATTTTACATGGCATTATTAGAAAAAAATAGTTAATTGAAATGAGAAAAAAATTACTTTTTACAGCATTTTGCTGTTTAACTTTAACGCTTGCTGCTCAAGCACCATCGGGTTATTATAATAATGCTCAAGGCCAAACAGGCTATAGTTTAAAAACCGCATTACACAATATTATAGATAATGTAGATGATGCCAATGGGCAACCTTTTCATATGCCACAGTCTTATGGCGACTTATGGGATGTTTATGAAGATTCTGACTCTAGAATAGAAAACGGAAACACTTTTGTTTGGGAAATGTATTCAGATTGTGATTTTGAGTTTGTAGTAGACCAAGATATGGGCTCTGGTGGCGGAAATGAGTGTGAGTTTTTTAATAGAGAACACTCTTTTCCAAGAAGTTGGTTTGATAATGATGGGTTACCAATTTTTACTGACCCTTTTCACGTAATACCAGCAGACAAAAAAGTAAACGGTATGAGAGGAAATTTAGCATACGGCGAAGTTTCTAATGTATCATACACATCTAACAATGGCTCTAAGATAGGCTCTAGCGCATTAGCAGGTCCGACCGGTAATGTTTTTGAACCTATTGATGAATTTAAGGGAGATATAGCAAGACAATACTTTTACGTTGCTACGCGCTACGAAAATTTAATTAGCGGATGGGAAACTAATGATACAGATGGCGACTCTATGCTTGATGGATCTTCTGATCAGGTTTTTGAAGATTGGGCGTTAAATATGCTTTATGAATGGCACGTAAATGATCCTGTAAGCGCAAAAGAACTACAACGACAAGAAGCAATATTTGATTTTCAGGGTAATAGAAATCCTTTTATTGATAATGAAGATTGGGTTTTTGAAATTTGGGGAAACTCTTTATCAACTAATACTGTTGTATTGCAAGAGTTTAAAATGTATCCTAATCCTACAAATGGCAATACATTAAACTTTAACTTACCTAATGCTGATAATTCTAAAGTTGAAATTTATTCAATCTTAGGAAATCGTGTGTTAACCACTAAAGGTACTTCCGAAGCTTTTAGAATCAATATAGGTAATCTAGCTTCTGGTGTATATCTTGTTAAAATTCAGCAAGGACAACAGTTTAAAACATTAAAGTTAATTAGACGCTAAGCGTTTAAAACTCAAATACTCTTTCATCTTTAGCAATCTCTGTGTTTTCGAATACAGAGATTGCTTCGTTTTTAAACATGTTATAATCTGGATATCTAGTACTAAAATGTCCTAGAATTAACAAGCCGACATTTGCTTTTTTTGCTATGTGTGCAGCTTCCACTGCGGTTGTATGTTTTGTAAGCTTTGCCAACTCACTATGTTGCTCCAAAAATGTACTTTCATGATAAAGAGCATTAGCGCCTTGTATTATAGGAACTATTGATTCTGTATACATGGTATCACTACAAAAAGCATAAGACTTCACTTTTGGAGGATCTTCTGTTAATTCCCTATTGGGTATTATTGTACCGTCTTCTAAAACAACGTCCTTTCCTTTCTTAATACCTTTATAATAAACTTTGTCAATGTTGTATTCTAAAGCTTTATGAATAAGGAGTTTCCTTTCTTTTGGTTGTTCCTTAAAAAGAAAACCATTAGTATAAACCCTATGTTTAAGTGGAATGGATTGAACTAAAAATTTTTCATGAGTTAATATTGTTTCAGAGGCTTTACTTTCAAGCTCGTGAAATAATAATTTAAAATTAGTCCAAGATTTAGATAACTTTAATTGAAGTAATATAATCTCCTTAAGACCTTTAGGGCCAAAAATATGAAGATCTTTTTCACGCTTAAGAAGACTAAATGTTGAAATTAAGCCAATTAGTCCATAAAAATGATCACCATGTAAATGTGAGATGAAGATGTGGTTTATTCTAGAAAATCTGATTTTATTTTTTCTTAGGGCAGTTTGCGTGCCTTCACCACAATCTATTAATACCATTTGGTTATTTACCTCTAACACCTGCGCAGTTGGGTTTCCTGTAGTTGTAGGTGTAGCGGCATTGCAACCAATTATGGTAAGCTTCATAATTTAATTTTAAAATCCAAGATCACGCTCAATATCTTCCATTTGAATTACATCTTTAGCTTCTTGTAGTGTAGGAACTACCATTAGCTCATCTGGTACTGTATCAATGTTTATAGTGTCGTTTACAATTACAAAAGATTTGTTGTCTCCCCTATGATCGTTAGAAGACTTTAAGAACATTAAAAGCTCTTCTAAAGTTAAAGTGCCATATTTCAGTAAGTCGATAATAAGATTTTGATTAGAAAAATGTGCTCTTTTATAGTCTATGAAAGATGCAAAATCTTTAATATCATCTCTATCATCTTCTATGATGTAGAAATTTTCTTCTTTGGTAAGATTCATTATTGTTTAATTTTTGATGCTAATAGGTATATTACAGCCATTCGAATAGCAACTCCATTTTCAACTTGGTTTAGTATAATAGCATTTTCACTATCTGCAACATCACTAGTCATTTCGACACCTCTGTTTATAGGTCCAGGATGCATTACTACTAATTCTTTGTCTAAAGATTCTATTAAGGACTTATTTATCCCAAATTGTTGTGCGTATTCTCGAGTAGAAGGAAAGTAACTAATATCCATACGTTCATTTTGTACTCTCAACATATTGGCTACATCTGCCCATTGCAATGCCTTTCGTAAATCTGTTTCAACAGAAACCCCTAAAGATTCTATATATTTAGGAATTAAAGTTTTAGGACCACAGACCTTAACCTTTGCTCCAAGTAAATTTAATGCTAAAATATTGCTTAATGCAACGCGACTATGCAAGATATCTCCAACAATTAACACGTTTTTCCCGTTAACCTCTCCTAATTTTTCTTTAATCGAAAAACAATCTAACAGCGCCTGAGTTGGGTGTTCATGTGCACCATCACCAGCATTAACTATGCTTGCGTTTATATGTTTAGATAAGAATATTCCAGCTCCAGGATTTGGGTGTCTCATAACAACCATATCTACTTTCATAGACAAGATGTTATTAACTGTATCTATTAATGTTTCACCTTTCTTTACAGAAGATGATGCTGCAGAAAAATTTACAACATCTGCACTAAGACGTTTTTCAGCTAACTCAAAAGATAGCCTTGTACGAGTACTGTTTTCAAAAAATAAGTTGGCAATTGTTATATCTCGTAACGAAGGCACTTTTTTAATTGGCCTATTAATTACTTCTTTAAACTGTGTGGCAGTTTCAAAAATGAGGTTTATATCATCCTTGGTAATGTATTTTATTCCCAGTAAGTGGTCTACACTTAATTCACTCATAGCTACTGCTCTGTTTCCTGTAATAAATATATGGTGTCTTCTTGGTTATTTTCTTTCCAATGCACCTTTACTTGTTCTTCATTTATAGCGTCTACCTGTCGTCCTCTATAATCTGGTTGTATTGGTAAGTGTCTGCTAAATCTTCTGTCTATTAATATAAGTAACTCAACATGTCTTGGTCTTCCAAAACTTTGTAACGCAGTTAAGGCAGAGTTAATACTTCTTCCTGTATACAGAACATCGTCTACCAGCACTACCCTTTTGTCTTCAATTAGGAAGTCTATACGTGTTTTGTTAGCTTCAAGTATTTTTGTTGACCTTCTAAAATCATCTCTAAAAAACGTTATATCTAGTTCTCCTAATTTAATATTAGGAATTTTATAATCTTCTTCTAAAAGTGACTTTATACGTTGTGCTAAATAAATTCCTCTTGGTTGAATACCTATTAAAACGGTTTCTGAAAAATCTTTATGATTCTCTATTAATTGACAAGTCAACCTATGAAGAATAATATTGACTTCCTTAGCATTTAATAATACTTTCTGACTCATAAAGTGTGGTCTTCTATAACACAAAAGTAATGATTTTATTGAAAGTTTACAGCACACAGCCAATACAGACTGTAATTAAAATTGAATTAATAAAAAAAGCCTTTCAGAATTTAATCTGAAAGGCTTTTATGTGCAATAGTTAGCAGAAATTAATTCTTACCTTCCATTTTATCTTTCAACGCTTGTAGTTCTGCGTTAGCATCACCTAGTGTTGGTTTGTCAGCATTTGCTTCAGAAGCTTTCTTAGCAGCTTGCTTCACAATTTTAGCTTCTTCTTCTTTGTGTAAAGACATGTGAGATGCAACAACACGCTTGAATTCTTTATTGAATTCAATAATTACGAATTCTGCTTCTTCACCTTTACCTAATTTGCTTCCGTCTTCTTTCTCAAGGTGACGTTGTGGTACAAATGCAGTAATATCTTCGTTAAATTCAATAGTAGCACCTTTGTCAACTATGTCAGAAATAGTAGCAGTGTGTTTAGTACCTACTGCAAACTCACCTTCATACTTGTTCCAAGGGTTGTCTTCAATTTGTTTGTGACCTAAGCTTAACTTACGTCCTTCAACATCTAATTCAAGAACAACTACTTCTAATTTATCTCCTACGTTACAGAACTCAGATGGATGCTTAATTTTCTTAGTCCAAGAAAGGTCTGAGATGTAAATTAATCCATCAATTCCTTCTTCTAATTCAACAAACACACCAAAGTTTGTAAAGTTACGTACAATACCTTCGTGACGTGAACCAACTGGATACTTAGACGTGATATCTGTCCAAGGATCTTGAGATAGTTGCTTCATGCCAAGAGACATTTTACGGTCTTCTTTATCCATAGTTAAGATCTGAGCTTCTACCTCGTCACCAACATTTACAAAATCTTGTGCAGAACGCAAGTGCGTGCTCCAAGACATTTCAGAAACGTGGATAAGACCTTCTACACCTTCAGCTACTTCAATAAACGCACCGTAGTCTGCAATAACAACTACTTTACCTTTTACTGTATCACCAACTTTTAGCTCATCACCAAGTGCTTCCCAAGGATGCTTGCTTAGTTGCTTAAGACCAAGTTGGATACGTGTTTTGTCCTCATCAAAGTCAAGGATAACAACGTTAAGTTTCTGGTCAAGCTCAACGATTTCGTTTGGATGGTTAATACGAGACCAAGAAAGATCTGTAATGTGTACCAATCCATCAACTCCACCAAGATCAACAAATACACCGTAAGATGTAATGTTTTTAACAGTACCTTCAAGTACTTGACCTTTTTCAAGCTGCCCAATAATTTCTTTTTTCTGCTCTTCGATATCTGCTTCGATAAGCGCTTTGTGAGATACTACAACGTTTTTAAATTCATGGTTGATTTTTACAACCTTAAATTCCATTGTTTTACCAACGTAAGCATCGTAATCACGAATTGGCTTCACATCAATTTGAGAACCTGGCAAGAATGCCTCGATACCAAATACATCTACAATCATACCACCTTTAGTTCTGCATTTTACAAAACCATTAACGATAGTACCATCGTCGTGAGCGTCATTTACGCGCTCCCAAGCTTTAATCGTACGTGCTTTACGGTGAGATAATATTAATTGACCTTCTGCATCTTCACGCACATCAATCATTACATCTACAGTGTCACCAACTTTAAGATCTGGATTGTAACGGAACTCATTAAGAGAAATTACACCTTCAGACTTAGCGTTAATGTCTATAATAGCATCACGATCTGTAATGTTAATAACAGTACCAGTAGTTAACTGATCATCTAATGTATCAACAAAGTTGTCTTTCACTAATTTTTCAAACTCATCTAGTTTCCCTTCATCGATAGGCTCAATACCTTCTTTGTAGTTTTCCCAGTTAAATTCCTCAAGGAACTTCTCAGGGTTTTCCTGAGCTGGAGAGATGTAATTTGCTTTTTTTGTAGTCTCTTCTGCAGTTGCTGTAGCTTGAGTGTCTACTTGCTCTTCTAAGACTTTTGGAGTTGTTTTTTCTTCAGCCATTGCTGATTAAATAATTTGTATTCTACATTTACTTAGGAAGACATTATGCGAAAAAAGATGTAGAAGTATTAATAAATTGATTTTCAGTATACTTTCAGTCTTCCATTAACTTTCGCTAAAGGTGTGCAAAAATACAATCTTTTTATTGATTATCAAACCACTATTATAATCTATTTCATAAAAAAATCGCTTCAGAAATTAATCTGAAGCGATTCTCAGCTAACAATTATAAAAATTGATTATCTACTCATTAACAGTTTTAAAGTGCTACTTGTATTTCCATCAGAAATATTTACCAAGTAAGTACCAACTGCTAACCTATTTAAGTTAAGAGTTACTGATCCAGAGGTAGCTTGTTGTGAGTGTACTTGCTTTCCTGTCATATCTATCACTCTAATAGTTACTGTATTTGTAATATTAGTAGGAATGTTTAAACTAACATTTCCATTAGTTGAAGGATTTGGGAAAAGCACTGTATCGCTAAGCGAGTTACCAAAATCTTCTACACCTAAGGCATCTTGGTCTTCAAGTGCTCCTATGTCTCTAGCATCACCGAAAACTGCATTTCCTATTTGATCTAAAGAAGTATCTCCTGGATCTCCAGCATTTGCTGCAGCACTAGTACTCAATAACATATGAGTTAATGTAGTACCACCGTTATCTGCTAATGGCCCAATTGCTGGGTTCACATTCTCAATATCATTTGCAGACTCTGGGAAAGCATTACCGCTATCATCACCTATTAAATTATAGTCGTTTGAAACAAAAGTACCATCTACATCTGTTCCTGTAGCGGCAGTATTTGTGGCTATAATTGAACCTTTAACTGTAACAGAAGACTCTCCAGATACACCACCACCGTTTGCAGTAGCAGTATTATTTGCAATAGTAGCATTTAGTATAGATGCTGTTCCGTTGTTATAAATTCCTCCACCATTAGATGCCGAAGTGTTTCCTGAAATAGTACTTGCTGTAACATTAAGCGTTGTAGTAGCTTTGTTATGTATACCACCACCTTGAGCAGCTGCACCAGTTGAAACATTATTAGATACTGTTGATGTATTTAAATTTATAGTTCCTGAAGCATTGTTGAATATTCCGCCACCACCATTAGTAGCTGCAGCGCCGTTGGCTGTATTACCATCAATAGTAGTTAATGAAATTGTCATAACTCCAGATCCATTCCAAACACCACCACCTTCATTAGATGCTGTATTACCATTAATAACACTACTTGTAATGTTAGAGTCTGCACCACCTGTAAGGTGTAAACCACCTCCATTTCCTGGTGCACTTCCAGCAATATTGTTATTAAGCTGAACACCAAATAAAGTTACAGATCCTACTAATGCGCCATCACCTAAATCAACAGTAGAGTTATCTTCGATTCCTCCACCTGCACGAGATGCAGAGTTCCCTAAAATATCAGTATCTGTAACAGAAAGTATACCACCATTTACATTTAAAATACCACCACCAGAACCTGATGTTCCATCAACTACGTTATTTGTAATTGAAGCACCAGATACAGTAAGTGTACCTCCGATATTAAACAAAGCACCACCACCATTGGTTGCGTCTGCTCCACTTGCAATATTTGAATCAAATGAAGTTCCAGTAACTAACATTGTTCCAGACCCATTCCAAAACGCACCACCTTCAGCTGCTGCTAAGTTTCCTGAAGCAGATCCGTCTGTGATTGTATTGTTTCCTGGACCCGTAACGTGGATTGCTCCTCCATTTCCTGGACCACCATCTGCCGTGAATGCTCCTGCATCCAAGCCTGCCGTGTTGTTCATAAACACAACGTTGGTCAATGTGTTGGTATTCGTGTCTAAAGACCAGTCCTCCAATCCACCACCTGCTCTGCTTGCAGAGTTTCCTGTGATCATTACAGCTCCTGCACTACCGTCTATTGACAATGTAGTTCCTGTAGCCATAAGGATTCCTCCTCCAGAACCTTGCGTCCCTGAGGCGAAGTTGTTCGAGATGATCGTTCCAGCTCCGATGACAACCGATCCGGCTCCATCCTCAGCAAAGATTCCTCCACCACCTACAATCTCCAATGGATCTGCAACAAGGTCTCCCTGCGCATCGTTACCATCTATAGTTGTTCCGGTGATAGTCATCACACCTTGGTTGTTCCATAGTCCGCCACCTTCTTTGGAAGCTGTGTTTCCACTTACGGTTCCTCCTGTGATTGTTACTGGTGCTGCTCCACTTACGTGAAGTCCACCACCATTTCCTGGAGCACCAGGACCGGTTACCACACCTGTCATATTTCCATCTAAAGCAACATCTGTAAGTGTCACTGAACTTGAACCATTGGTCTCAATACCACCACCAGCTCTGTTGGATTGGTTTCCTGTTATTGTTGTTCCATTTGCTGTCAGTATTCCTGAAGCATTCAAGATACCACCACCAGTTGACTGTGCACCATCTGCGATGTTGTTGGTCACTGAAGCTGTTCCTGAGATATCCACAGTTCCTCCTTCATTATAGATTCCGCCACCACCGGCAGCTCCTGGAGACATTGCATCATTACCAGATGCCGTGTTGGCATCTATAGTAGTGTCTACGATTGTCATTACTCCTGAACCGTTCCAAAGTGCACCACCTTCATTGGCAGCCGTATTCCCATTTGAGGTTCCTCCAGTGATTGTTACAGCACTGTCCCCACTAACGTGGATACCACCACCGTTTCCTGGAGCTCCTGTTCCTGTTACAACTCCTGTTTGGTTAGCATCCAAAGTAACATCAGTAAGGGTTACAGGACCACTTCCGTTAGTCTCGATTCCGCCACCAGCTCTGTTAGATTGGTTTCCTGTGATTGTTGTACCGTTTGCAGTCAATGTTCCGGCTGCATTCAAGATACCACCACCAGTTGACTGTGCACCATCTGCGATGTTGTTGGTCACTGAAGCTGTTCCTGAGATATCCACAGTTCCTCCTTCATTGAATATTCCTCCACCACCTGCAGCACCTGCTACAGCAGCATCACTACCAGAGGCAGTGTTTGCATCTATTACGGTGTTTACTATCGTCATTACTCCTGATCCGTTCCAGAATCCACCGCCTTCATTGGCAGCAAGGTTTCCTGATGCAGATCCGTCTGTGATCGTATTGTTTCCTGGACCCGTAACGTGGATTGCCCCTCCATTTCCTGGACCACCATCTGCCGTGAATGCTCCTGCATCCAAGCCTGCCGTGTTGTTCATAAACACAACGTTGGTCAATGTGTTGGTATTCGTGTCTAAAGACCAGTCCTCCAATCCACCACCTGCTCTGCTTGCAGAGTTTCCTGTGATCATTACAGCTCCTGCACTACCGTCTATTGACAATGTAGTTCCTGTAGCCATAAGGATTCCTCCTCCAGAACCTTGCGTCCCTGAGGCGAAGTTGTTCGAGATGATCGTTCCAGCTCCGATGACAACCGATCCGGCTCCATCCTCAGCAAAGATTCCTCCACCACCTACAATCTCCAATGGATCTGCAACAAGGTCTCCCTGCGCATCGTTACCATCTATAGTTGTTCCGGTGATAGTCATCACACCTTGGTTGTTCCATAGTCCGCCACCTTCTTTGGAAGCTGTGTTTCCACTTACGGTTCCTCCTGTGATTGTTACTGGTGCTGCTCCACTTACGTGAAGTCCACCACCATTTCCTGGAGCACCAGGACCGGTTACCACACCTGTCATATTTCCATCTAAAGCAACATCTGTAAGTGTCACTGAACTTGAACCATTGGTCTCAATACCACCACCAGCTCTGTTGGATTGGTTTCCTGTTATTGTTGTTCCATTTGCTGTCAGTATTCCTGAAGCATTCAAGATACCACCACCAGTTGACTGTGCACCATCTGCGATGTTGTTGGTCACTGAAGCTGTTCCTGAGATATCCACAGTTCCTCCTTCATTGAATATTCCTCCACCACCTGCAGCACCTGCTACAGCAGCATCACTACCAGAGGCAGTGTTCGCATCTATTACGGTGTTTACTATCGTCATTACTCCTGATCCGTTCCAGAATCCACCACCTTCATTGGCAGCAAGGTTTCCTGAAGCAGATCCGTCTGTGATCGTATTGTTTCCTGGACCCGTAACGTGGATTGCTCCTCCGTTTCCTGGACCGCCATCTGCCGTGAATGCTCCTGCATCCAAGCCTGCCGTGTTGTTCATAAACACAACGTTGGTCAATGTGTTGGTGTTCGTGTCTAGAGACCAGTCCTCCAATCCACCACCTGCTCTGCTTGCAGAGTTTCCTGTGATCATTACAGCTCCTGCACTACCGTCTATTGACAATGTAGTTCCTGTAGCCATAAGGATTCCTCCTCCAGAACCTTGTGTTCCTGAGGCGAAGTTGTTCGAGATGATCGTTCCCGCTCCGATGACAACCGATCCGGCTCCATCCTCAGCGAAGATTCCTCCACCACCTACAATTTCCAATGGATCTGCAACAAGGTCTCCCTGCGCATCGTTACCATCTATAGTTGTTCCGGTGATAGTCATCACACCTTGGTTGTTCCATAGTCCGCCACCTTCTTTGGAAGCTGTGTTTCCACTTACGGTTCCTCCTGTAATGTTAATAGCACTAGACCCACTTACGTGTAGTCCGCCACCGTTTCCAGGAGCAGGAGCAACACCACCAGCATTGTTATTATCTAATGTTACATTAGTTAAATTTACAATACCTGGTACACTTCCTGAATCTGTATTATTTGCTTCAATACCACCACCAGCTCTATTTGCTGTATTATTAGTAATTGTTGTTCCTGTAGCAGTAAATGTTCCACCTGCATTTAAAATACCACCACCAGAACCAGAAGGTCCTACTGTAGCAATGTTATTTATTATTTGTGTCGTAGCATCTGTTGTTACAGTACCTCCTTCATTGTAGATACCACCACCGCCAGATGTTGCTGCAGCAGCACTATGAGCACTGTTTCCATCAATAACAACATCAATAATTGTCATTATGCCAGAGCCATTCCATAATCCACCACCTTCATTAGCAGCTTGGTTATTAATAACTGAACCACCTGTAATATTAGTAGTTGCATCACCACCTACGTGTAAAGCACCTCCATTACCAGGATTAGAATTTAAAGGAGATGTAACACCAACATTATTACTGTCAAAATTTACACCTGTTAAATTAAGGGTTCCGCCAGTATGTTCTATAGCACCACCAGCACGTGTAGATACGTTATTAGTGAATGTTGTTTCAGTAATTGTTACAGTACCTCCATTACTTAAAATAGCTCCACCAGAACCTGAAACACCATCTGCAAGATTATTGACTATATTATTTCCTGCTAATACTATAAGGTCTCCACCATTGTTGAATATTGCACCACCACCTGTAGTAGGCGCATCTCCACTTGCGATATTATCTGAGAAATTAGGTGTTGGTGTATTTCCTACTGTCATTGTACTTCCAAGTTGATTCCATAGTCCACCACCTTCGTTAGCTGCTATATTTCCTTGAATATTACCTCCATTAATTATAATAGTAGCAATTCCGGAAACGTGTAAACCACCACCATTACCTGGACTTGCTGAAGCATTTGGTGCAACACCAGCATTATTACTATTAAGTGAGACATCTTGTAATGTAAGTGACCCATCTATTATTTCGATACCACCACCAGCACGGTTTGCTATGTTACTATTTACTGTAGTATTTGGATCTGTAACTGTAACATCTCCATCTGTACTTAAAATACCACCACCAGAACCAGAAGTTCCTGTAGCAGAATTATTATTTACTAAAGTTGCGCCAGAAACTATTAAAGTACCACCGTTGTTGAATAAACCTCCACCACCGTTAGAGCTATCGTTTCCTTGTGCTTCATTACCAGTTACAGTTGAGGCATTTACGGTCATTGTTCCGCCAGCTTGATTCCATAATGCTCCACCTTCTGATCCTGCAATATTATTTATAAAAGTAGAACCTGTTACGTTTGTATCACTTATACCTGTATTATGTAACGCTCCACCATTACCAGGTGTACCAGTTGCTTGGTTACCATCAAAAGTTACGTTAGTAATTGTTAATACATTAGGTGTATTAGTTTCAATCGCACCACCAGCACGACCAGCAATGTTTCCTGTTAAATCTGAATTTACTAAAGAGAATGTTGTTAAAACACTTTGAGACTCATAATAAATTGCTCCACCACTACCAGAAGCAGCAGTTGCTATGTTATTATTAAATTCAGTTCCTGTAATATCTAGTGAAACATCTGAAGCATAAATTGCACCACCACCGCCATCACCAGACGTATCTGATTCTGTGGAATTGTTATTAAAATCACAATTTACTATAGTTAAAGAACTAGGAGCTACAATATCATTAGCTGATACAAATATAGCACCACCACCATCTGCTGTTCCTGTAATTGAACCGTTTTGAATAGTGATTGCATCTAGTGTTGAGGATGCTCCTGCAATAATGCCACCATCCATCTGAAAATTAAAAATTCTTCCAGAATTGGAAGAACCATCAATAATTGTATTACCAGTACCATTTCCTGTAATTGTTACATCATCTGTAACTAATATCTCTCCAGAAGTTAGGTTTACTGTAAAGTTTCCATTAAATGTAATAACGTCTGCTCCTGCATTTGCGTTAGCTTGAGCAACTGCGTCTCGTAAGGAACCTGGTCCAGCATCATCGCCGTTTGTTACAATTTGACCAAAAGATAGGCCAGCAACAAACAACAAGGAAAATGTAAGAAATAAGTTCCGAGTAGTTTTTTGTTTCATAATGAAATGTTGATTTAGTTAAACTTAGTTTAGTACACAGTAGCTTTAAAACACTATGTCTTAAAGTATTAACGATTAATAAGGACTGTTGGATTTTCACCACAACCTCTTTAACCTAAATTTAACTGCTTAACATTTCATTAACACCGATTGGCGATAAAATATGATTAAAACCAGTATTTTTTGTAAGAATTAACAAATAATACTAACCTGTGTTAATAATCAAGCGAGATTTATGATCTGCCCGCTAATTTATCCTTTACAAGTTGTAGTATGGTATGAAATTGGCCATCTAAAGTTAGTTGAGAGTTATCAATTTCAATTGCATCTTTTGCTTTAACTAATGGAGAGTCTTTACGTGTAGTATCAATTAAATCTCTTTCGACAACATTATTATATATGTCTTCATAATTTACAGCATCGCCTCTTTCAATAAGTTCTTTATATCTTCTTTGAGCACGTTCTTCTGCAGATGCGGTCATAAATAATTTTAAATCGGCATCTGGAAATACTACTGTACCTATATCTCTTCCATCCATAACAACACCCTTGTCTTTACCTAAGCGCTGTTGTTGGCTTACTAGTTTTTTTCTTATTTCTGAAACAGTTGCTATTGGACTAACAAAATTTGAAACTTTTAAAGTTCGTATTTGATGCTCTACATTAATTGAATTTAATAGCACTTCGGCAAACCCCTTTGTCTCATTGTATTTAAAAGTTATTTCAATATTATCTAATTCATTAATTAGCTTTTCTTTATTAAAAACTGTTTCAGAAATAATATTGTTATTTAATGCATATAACGTTACTGCTCTATACATCGCTCCTGTATCAACATATATATAATTAAGATGGCTAGCTAATTGTTTTGCGACTGTACTTTTTCCTGTAGAGGAATACCCATCAATTGCAATTGTAATTTTTTTCTGCATTATTGTAAATCTATATTTAAACCAAAAAAGCTTGAGCTAGCTGCGCTGTTATAGCGAGAATAGGCATAATTAAAACGTACTCTATTAAATTTGACACCAAAACCAGCACTTAAGCCTGCAAAAGACCTTTGGTCTACAATTCTTAATTCTTCTCCTCTTCTAAAGCTATATCCTAACCTAATATTAAAGCCTCCTTTTGGAAATAGCTCTACTCCTAATATTGTATGTCTTAATACATTATTAAAGAATCCTGGATCATCTTCAATAACATTTCCAGAAAGATCTTCTTCATCTCTATTTGTATTTCTGAAAGCTATTTGCCATTGCTGTAAATTCTCAAAGGTTAAATGCCACTGCAATGGTACTTTTCGTAATTGTTGTGAAATTCCGAAATTAACTTCGAAAGGGATACTTTCATAAGTATCATCATACGCAGTAAATTGAGTACCTATATTTCTAGCAACTGCAGCTATAACTAAATCCCAGTCTTCATAAAAATAAGTTATACCAAGATCTAATGCGCCTCCTAAAGATGAATATTGTTCTAATTTTGAAGATATAAACTTTGCATTTGCTCCAATATAAAAATCTGAGTATGGTATATTATAAGCATATCCTAAAGACAGTGCTGCTTCTCCACCACTAAAAGTGTTTGTAGCATTACCATTTTCATCATACCCATCAAAGCTTCCATAGTTTATGTAAGTAATGCCTGCATGAATAACTTGAGTTCTCCTATCATATAAATAAGCATAACTAGCAGTACCATAATTTACATCTGCTATATAATTTACATAGTTAACAGACAATTGGTTGTCCATTCTGAAATTTATATTGGCAGGATTGTAAAGACCAGATGTGGGATCTTGGTCATATATAGTAATATTCTTTCCACCTAAAGCAGCTTGTCTAGGAGAGTTTATAAGGTTTAGGAATTGATATGTAGACTGACCACCTATCTGTCCATATATAAAATTAATATTTAGGAAACAGAATAATGCAATGGCGGCTAAAACATAATAACGTTGCTGCATAGGCACAAATGTAATTAAAACTACAATTGAAACGCTTAGCTCTAATATTTATTTTAAACAGATATTATTTAAGAAAATTGAATGACTATGGATTATTATTTAACAAGTTGCACATAGCATTTAAGCTTATACAACTGTTAAAGTAAATGTGTAATGCATTGCATAATATTTAATTAACATTTACTTAGTGTTTTTTATCTATGAAATTAGCTTTTAACATATTAGGTGTGAAATGTTTCCTAAATTAACAAACTGTTAACATTTTATATTTATAAATAATATAATTTAGCTTGTGTATTAATACAATAAACATTTAGTCTCTTATTTAACAATTCAAAAACAATCTCTTATGAAAACTTTTAAAAATTTAGTATTTACTGCAGTTCTTTCAACATTTGGCATTTTAACTGCTACGGCACAATTAACAAATACTGCAACTGCAAATGCCTCTGCAACAATTGTACAAGACTTAACAATTGAAAAAACAAATGATCTTAATTTTGGTGTGGTAATTCCATCTTCTTCAGCTTCATCATTTATATTAGCTCCTGCTGGAGGTTTAACTATAAGTGTTGGTTCTGTAAGTCAAATATTAGGTGATCAAACAGCTGCTAGTCCAGAAGCTGCAGCTTTTGAAGTAACTGGTTCTGGTATATCTATCTTTACAATATCATTACCTACATCTATAGATATTACAAATGCTAACGACGACACAATGACTGTTGATACGTTTACATCTAGTTTACCAGTTGCTGGTGTAACTTTAGGTGGTGTATTAGGTGATTTGAGTGTAACAGAAGATTTTACGGTAGGTGCTAAACTTAATGTAGGTGCAGATCAAGCTGCTGGTTTATACACTGGTACTTTTGATGTTACTGTAAATTACTTATAAACCTACACAACATATTAATTTAAAAAGTACCATCTTTTTTAGATGGTACTTTTTTTTATCTCAACTTATTAATACTTTTATAAACACATCTCTTATTATTATTAATTATGAAACACGCTTTATATATCTTATTCTTATTATTAAGTATACCAAGTTGTTACCCTCAAGGCGATTTATCTGTAGTGCCAAGACGAGTAGTTTTTGAGAATGGAAATAAACGCTCAGAAACTTTATACCTCACAAATAGAGGAAAAGATACCGCTACATATAATTTGTTGTATGTTAATTATAAGGTAGATAATTCAGGTGTTTTTAAAAGAGTACCTGAAGACTCTATTGAAAACCCATCAAGTAAAAATTTTAGATTTTTCCCAAGACGAGTAACCTTAGCTCCTAACCAAACCCAAACTGTAAAGCTGCAAATGAGAAATTTTTCAGAATTGGAAGATGGAGAGTATAGATCCCATTTACTTTTTAAAGGTGTGCCTAGAAATAATGCAAGATCAAATGTATTAGAGGTAGACAATGAGGCTGCTATGGGCGTTAATCTTAAAGCAGTTTACGGTTTAACTATACCTAATATTATTAGAAAAGGAGCTTACAATACAACAGTTGCTATTGAAGATGTTAGCTTACCATTTACTGAAAACAATAAAAGAGCGCTCTCTTTTAAAGTTACAAAGTCTGGTAATATGTCTATTTATGGATCCATTAGTATAGATTACCTATATGGTGATGGTAGTATAGAAAATATAGGAGAAATTCCTGGGATTGCAATCTATGCCAAAAATGATCATAGAGTTGTAAATATGCTCATGCCAGATGAATTTTCTAATTTAAGCGAAGGAAATATACAAATTACGCTAACAAGTAAAGAGGAACGAAATATTAATGATATTATCGCTGAATATGTAATAAAACTCTAATGAATAATTTAAAAGTTCTTCTTATCTTATTCCTTTGTTCAACTTACACATATAGTATAGGTCAAACTATACTTGCACAAAATATAGAACCTTATAATTTTGGCATGTTTACTTTAGGTGGTCAATCTTCTGGAGTTTTAAATTTAACAGAGAATTCTACACTAACCACATCACAAAATATTACAGTTTTAAACCAAAGTACAATAAGTGCCGCTAAATTTTTAGTTACCACAACAAGTGTATTCCCTATTAATGTATCAATATCCACATCAGATGTATATTTGGTGAATCAATTTAATGAGACTATTCTTTTGCAACCAGAATTACCAAATGATGAGTCTTTTAATATATCGGTATTAAATCCACTCACAGTTTCTTTAGGGGCTAGCCTACTCATAAGCAATAATTCGCCAGGGCATTATAATGGCGACGTAGAAGTTATGTTTATAATTAATTCTGAATGAGTAAAACTTTACGCATTATTCCATTCAAAATATTAATTCGGAGTCTCATTCTATTAGGGTTTGTTTTAATTTCATTATTACCGTTTCAATCATACTCTCAAATTTCTCAAGATTGTGACGAGGTCATTGTAAGGTTATTTATAGAAGGTTTACGGGATTCTGAAGTGTCTTCAATTATATGTGAAAACAAAACCTATATTTCTATAAATGAGTTATTTGCAATAACAAAAGTTAAGTTATCTCTCATAAATGATGATTCATCAATAGTTGAAGGTTTTATAAGCTCTCCAGAAGATGTCTATATCATAGATACAGAACAGCAAGAAATTATTTTTAGAGATAATAGATATGCTTTAGGTGAAGATGACGTGTATTTAAGTCAAGGAAACCTGTATTTAAGTTTAGAACGATTAGATGCTGTTTTTAAATTTGAAAGTAGCTTTATTTATAGAGAACTAGCTATTGTCACAAAAAGCGCTATTGAACTTCCTGCTATGAAAGAAGCTAGGATTTTAGAAAGACGCCTTAATCTTAATAAGATTACAAACACTGTTTATGTAGGAGATACATTAGCTAGAAGAGAAAGACCTTGGATAGAGTTTGGTGCGCTCACCTATGCAGTTAACACCTCTCAAGTTATAAATGGTAATTCCTTTAACAGGTTTCAAGTCTCCACAGGTGGTCAGCTTTTGGGAGGAGATTTAGCTGCTAATTTTGTAAGTAACGCACAAACGCCACTTACGTTAAGAAATTTTTCTGCTACCTATAAATATGTCGATAACTCAGACACTAATTTTAAGCAGTTTAGTTTAGGAAATGTTGGTACAAACTCAATCGCTACAAACTTCGCACCTTTAATTGGTGGACAGATTACAAACAGGTCTACTCAATTAAGAAACACTTTTGAATACTACAACCTTACAGAATATACAGAACCCTTTTGGACTGTAGAGCTTTATATAAATGATGTCTTGGTAGATTATACTGAAGCAGATGCCACAGGCCTTTTTAGTTTCTCTATACCTGTAGTTTATGGAAGAACTAATGTCGATTTAAGGTTTTTTGGACGTTTTGGGGAAGAGCAAACACAAGAACGATTTATAAATGTTCCATTTAGTTTTTTACCGCCAAAAGAATTTGAATATCAAATTACTGCTGGAACATTTGCAGAAGAAATTGGAAGTGTATTTTCTCAAGTAAGAGGAAGTTATGGTGCAACTAGGTTTTTAACATTAAACGCAGGTACAGAATATGTAAAGACAAGAGGTAATATAAGCTTTTACCCTTTTTTATCTACAAACCTTAAAATAAAGAATAACCTTATCTTTTCTTCAGAATATGCTTTAGGTGTAAGATTTAAGAGTACTATAAATTACTTTTCAACGTCTAACTTTAATATTCAGGCAAACTATACAGAGTTAGATGAAAACCAAACTGTAGTATTTCAAGGAGCAAACAGGCAGTTAGATGCTACTGTAGCATTTCCTTTAAGATATAAGTTTATACAAGGGTTTTCAAGATTTAGATTCGATTACAGATCTAACAGAAATGGTAATTATTCTACCAACACTCAATACATTTATAATGGAAAAATATTTGGTCTAAGTTCTAACTTAACTACCAGTATTTTAAAAAATGCTAACGCCAATGCCTTATATAGATTAAGAGGATTTACAACCTTTGAAATCTATAACGGGTTTTTAATGTCGCCAGAGATATTATATGAAATCTCACAAAACAAAATTAACTATGCCAGAGTAAGAATTAGAAAGAATTTATACGGAAGAGGATTACTAGATTTTAGTTATACAAGAGAGTTCTTTTCAAACTCAAACTTATTTAGCTTAGGATTACGATGGGACTTTAACTTTGCTCGTACTGGAGCAAATATTGCTATTAGTGAAGACTTAGTAACCTTAGGGCAAAATATATCTGGTGGTTTACTATTTAATAATTATGACAACCACTTAAGCTTTGATAAAAACATAACTCTAAACAGAGCTAATCTTGTGTTTAAACCATTTTTAGATTTAAACGACAATGATATAAAAGATGAGGATGAACCTGTAGTTGTAGGCCTTGGCGGTAAGTTAAACAAAGGTAGAAATGGAAACCAGATGCCTGATGGAGATTTACAATTTAATAGTTTAGAACCCTACATAGATTATTATGTTGAGCTAAATACAGACAACACAGAAAGTGTTGCTTATAAATTAAAATACGATTCTTACAATATTACACTTAGCCCAAATAAAATTACTACTATTGAAGTTCCTGTAAAAATATCTGGTGAAGTTGCAGGATATGTCTTCAGGTCTAAAAATGGTACTCAACAACCGTTTAGCCGAATTAAAATAAATATCCTAGATGAAAAATTTAATACTGTAGCAACAGTATTATCAGAATACGATGGTTATTTCTCTTACTTAGGGTTATTAAGTGGAAATTACTCTGCAAGAGTTGATAATGAACAACTCCAGAAAATATTTTACTCTACTAAAAGCCCAGTAATTATTTTTACAATAGATAATAGCAAGTACGGAGATATCTTAGACAACCTAGAGTTTTACTTAGATCCTAAAGAACCTCAGTTTGATCTTTATGAGACTATTGTTAAGTACTTTACGTTTTAATGTTACTCGTATCTAAGAGACTCAATAGGATCTTGTTTAGATGCTTTTAAAGCTGGATAACTACCAGAAACTACTGCAATTAAAAAGGTAATACCTGTTGCCCACAAAATAGCAACCCAAGGCGTTACAAAATCAAACTCTGCAGCAGATGCCACAGCATAACCTATAAGAATACCTAATATAATACCTATTAAACCTCCTAATTGTCCAATAATTAAGGTTTCCATAAAAAACTGAGTGGCAATTGTATTACGTTTTGCTCCCAAAGCTTTTCTAACCCCAATTTCTCGAGTACGTTCTGTCACAGAAACCAACATAATATTCATAAGTGCTATTGAAGATCCAAAAATTGTGATTATACTAATAATCCAAGCAGCAATATCTAGATACCCTGTAATTGCAAAGATTTGATTTAATAAGCTATCACTACGCTCAATCCCAAAGTTATTGTCTTGTACAGGACTAAGACCTCTTATATTTCTAAAGGTTATAGTTGCTTCATCTTGAGCACCTTCCATCATTTCTTTATTATCTATTTTCACGCTCATCTCATAGTTTATATTTGGCGCAGTAAAAATAGAACGTGCATTTTGAATAGGTATAAGTACCCTTAAGTCTTGATTGTTCCCAAACGTAGAGCCTTTTTCTTCTAAAATTCCTATTACCTTAAACTTTACGCCTCTTATACTAATCGTTTTATCAATAGGATTTATGTCTTTAAATAGAACTTCATAAAAATCAGCTCCTAGAATACAAACGTTGTTATTGTTTTCAATATCAAAGACTGTAAAATTTCTGCCTTTTTCTAATTTAAGACCAGAATTGTCTAAAAAGTATTCGTTTACACCTAATACTCTAACTTCTGGATCTGTTTTTTCGGTTTCAAATCTTACTTCGGCACTTGCTGTACCTGTAAAGGAAATGGAGGTTTGAGAAAATGGATACTCAAATTTTTCTTTAAATTCTTTTACTTCATTATAACTCAAAATAGGATTTACCTTTTGGCGTTCTCCTGGACGACCTCCCATTTGTATATTAAACTCATACTGTCTTATATTAAATGTATTGGCTCCCATAGCAGAAAAATCGCCGCTAATTGTATTTTCTAGTGCAGAAACTGCGCTAAGTATTCCCACAAGTGCAGTAATACCAATAGCAATAATCATTACCGTTAAAATGGTTCTAAGTAATTGGCTTTTAATACTATCAAAAGCTATTCGTACATTTTCCTTAAAGAGTCCAAACATAGGATTACGGTTCTACTAAATAAAATTCACTCATAAGACGCCATACCAATGATAAAGTTACTTAAATTTTGAAGTTTCTTTAAGTATCTTTGCGCTTTCAAATAATTATGGCACAGAAACCAAGCATACCAAAAGGCACAAGAGACTTCTCTCCTATTGAAGTTTCAAAGAGAAATTACATTGTAGATACTATAAAATCTAAGTTTCAAAATTTCGGTTTTCAACCTATTGAAACTCCAAGTTTTGAAAATAGCGCAACCCTTATGGGAAAATATGGAGATGAAGGCGATCGTCTTATTTTCAAAATATTAAACAGCGGAGATTTTCTTAAAAAAGTAGATGATACTACATATGCTGAAAAAGACAGTCTTGTAATGACTCCTAAAATTTCAGAAAAAGCACTTCGCTATGATTTAACTGTACCCTTTGCTAGGTATGTTGTACAACATCAAAATGAAATAGACTTTCCGTTTAAACGCTACCAGATACAACCAGTGTGGCGAGCAGACAGACCTCAAAAAGGACGATTTAGAGAGTTTTACCAATGTGATGCAGATGTTGTTGGTAGTAAAAGTTTGTTTCAAGAAGTAGATTTTATTCAACTTTATGACAGTGTTTTTACTGCGTTAAATCTTGATGGCACAACGATAAAGATGAACAACAGGAAGGTGTTAAGCGGTTTTGCTGAAGTTATTGGAGCTAGCGATAAACTTATAGACTTTACTGTAGCGTTAGATAAATTAGATAAGATTGGCGAGGAAAATGTAAAAGAAGAAATGCTTACTAAAGGTATTTCTGAAGAAGCTATTTCTAAAATTCAACCCATATTTAATGTTTCTGGAAGTTTTTCAGATAAAATTGAAACGGTAAAAAGTATCCTTGAATCTTCAGAAATAGGAATGGAAGGTATTAAGGAATTAGAGTTTATACAAGAAGCCATATCACAACTACCATTACAAACTGCAACTTTAGATTTAGATATAACTTTAGCGCGTGGCCTAAACTACTATACAGGTGCTATTTTTGAGGTTAGTGCTCCAGAAGGTGTAAGTATGGGAAGTATTGGCGGTGGTGGCCGTTACGATGATCTTACAGGTATTTTTGGCCTTAAAGATATGAGTGGTGTTGGTATCTCCTTTGGTTTAGATAGAATTTACCTTGTTTTAGAAGAACTTAATAAATTTCCTGATACGGTTTCTGAAAATACAAAGGTCCTTTTTGTTAACTTTGGAGAAACAGAGGCATTATATGCTATGCAAGCTATTAAGAAATTAAGAGCTAACGGTGTATCTGCAGAATTATATCCAGACAAGAAAAAAATGGGTAAACAGTTTGATTATGCTAACAAAAGAAATATACCATTTGTTGTAGTTGCTGGAGAAACCGAAATAGCAAATGATTTGTTAGCCTTAAAATCTATGAAAACTGGTGAGCAAGAAGATGTCTCTTTACAAACATTGATTACTAAAATGAGTTAATATGAAACACTTCCTTTTACTTACTGTAATATCATTACTATTTTGGTCTTGCCAGGAGCAAAAGGATTTTAGCACTGTAGATCCTGTAAACTGGAAAAAGAGAGCTATAAAAGATATTTCTGTACTAGACAGTTTAGAGCAAGGCTCAACCTACCTTTCTGTGTATTCTGAAATTTATAGTTTGTCTGAACATAGAACACATGATTTAACTGCTACAATAAGTTTAAGAAATACACATAGGAGTGACTCTGTATTTCTTACTAAGGCAGAATATTTTAATACAGAAGGCGATTTAATACGTACCTATTTTACAGATCCTATTTATTTGAAACCAATGGAAACTGTAGAAATTGTTATAGATGAAATAGATAAAGAAGGCGGCACTGGAGGTAATTTCATTTTTGATTGGGTTGTACAACCTAACTCTTCCGAACCATTGTTTGAAGCTGTTATGATTTCTACTTCAGGACAACAAGGACTTTCATTTACTACTGTTGGTAAACGTTTAAAATAAATTACTATGAAAAAATTACTAAGAGCACTTGTTGCATTTTGGGGTGCTAAGAAAATTGGTGGTGGCCGTTGTGGTTGTATTGGTACTATTGTAGTTTTTCTAATCTTATATTGGCTGCTAGGTTACGTTTTCGAAGCATTTTAAACCATTCTTTTCTCTGCATCCTAATAATATACATAACGGCGACTATAATTTTACTGCTTTAATTAGCACACATAAACCGCTACAAGACTTTGTTTTTAAAAACTCGTATGGAAATCTTAGTATAGATTTTTCTAATCCCGACGCTGTATATCATCTAAATAAAGCGTTATTAAAACACCATTATAATCTTACAGATTGGGATATTCCTAAACATTTTTTATGTCCTCCAATTCCTGGTCGCGCAGATTATATTCACCACATTTCAGACCTTATAGATCAAAAACAACAAGTTAAGGGATTAGACATTGGCGTTGGTGCAAATTGCATTTATCCAATTTTAGGAACTCAAATATACAATTGGGATATGGTAGGTTCTGATATTAACAAAACTTCTGTAATACAAGCAATTAAAAATGTTAATTACACCAAAGGTTTAAGTGAAAAAATTTCAATAAAGCATCAAGAAAACAATGCTAATATTTTTGAAGGCATTATAAATGAAAATGATCAATTTACTTTTACTATGTGCAATCCACCATTTTATACCTCAGAAAAAGATGCAGAACGTGAGGCTTTAAAAAAGCTTAAAAACTTAAACGACACAACAGAGTTAAAGCTAAATTTTGGTGGACAATCTCACGAGCTTTGGTGTAATGGTGGCGAAGCTCTATTCATTAAACGTATGATTAAACAAAGTGCAGCTTTTAAAGCAAATGTCACTTGGTTTACAACATTAGTCTCCAGAAAAGAAAACTTACCTAAACTTGAAAAGCAGCTTAAGAAACTAAAAGCTTCTGTAAAAGTTATAGAAATGAGTCAAGGTCACAAAAAAAGTAGAATCTTAGCTTGGCAATTTTCTTAGTTATGAATGCTGAAAACTCTACACACAAACATTTTAAACTTTATAAACCAGACGGTTATCTTAGTCAGTTTATAAATAACAGCAAGAAACGCCGAAATAAAAAACTATTAGGCGAATTATATAATTTTCCTGAAGGCACTATGAGTATTGGTAGGTTAGACGAAATGTCTGAAGGTTTACTCCTATTAACTACAGACGGTAAAGTGAGTGCCGCTGTTACAAGCTCTAAGTACGAAAAAGAATACATTGTACAAGTTAGTGGTGACATTACAGAAGGTGCTATAAATGAAATGCGTAACGGACTTACTATTCCTATTAATGGTAAGCAATATGATACAAAGCCGTGTACCGCATTTAAACTAAATAAAACACCTCAATTTCCTGAACGCCAAAAAGCAATACGAAGCTCTAGACACGGCGAAACTAGCTGGTTATCTATTTCAATTCGCGAAGGAAAATTTAGACAGGTTCGAAAAATGACTGCAAAAGTTGGCTTTCCTACATTACGATTAGTACGTATACGTATTGGCAACTACCATTTAGAAGACATGCAACCAGGACAGGTTGCTCCTATTAACATTTCACAATAGATATAAAACCAGTATCTTTAGGATAAACCTAAAATAACACTATGTCTAAGCCAGATTTTTCTTCTCTTAAAGCACTTTATTTAAACTGTACATTAAAAATATCTCCAAGAAAAAGTCATACAAAGGGCTTAATAGATGTTTCTATGAATATCATGAAATCTGAAGGTGTTACAGTAAACTATCATCGTGTAGTAGATTATGATATTGCATATGGTGTTTATCCAGACATGACAGAACATGGTTATGATACAGATGATTGGCCAAAATTATATAAAGATATTATGGATGCTGATATCTTAATTATTGGTACACCTATCTGGTTAGGAGAAAAGTCTTCTGTTGCCACTAAACTTATTGAACGTTTATACGGTATGAGTGGCAAAACTAATAATAAAGGACAATACGTGTTTTACGGCAAGGTTGGCGGTTGTATAATAACAGGTAATGAAGATGGCGTAAAACACTGTGCTATGGGATTATTATATGCAATGCAACATATAGGTTACAGCATACCACCGCAAGCAGACGCAGGATGGATTGGTGAAGTTGGTCCTGGACCAAGTTATTTAGATGAGGAAGCAGACGCTAAAAACAATGAATTTACTAATAGAAATACTACATTTTTGACGTACAACCTCTTACATCTAGCCAAAGTAATGAAAGAAAATAACGGTTATCCAAAATATGGTAATTCAAGAGAAGATTGGGATAATGGCTCTAGGTGGAGTTTTGAAAACCCAGAATACAGATAATGCTAAGTCAATAATGCTTCTATCTATAAATTAGAACAAAAAAAACGAGAGCCATTTTAGCTCTCGTTTTAGTTTTATAAAATGTAGGGCTTATAAAAACTCTACTTCTCCAGATCCTAAATTATAATATGCAGGAACTACTTTTAATTTTCCGCTATCAATTGCATCTTTAATGATTGAGCTACGGCTAGCTAATTCATCTACAGTAAGCTTTGCATTTGTTTTCACTACCTCATTAACTTCTGCATTATCATCAGACTTTGCTAACGCTGGAGAAATGTGTGATAATAAATGATTTAAGTTATAACCGTTATCTCCACCATTTACAGCAGCAGTTACAGCACCACAACTCTCGTGTCCTAACACAACAATTACAGGTGTTCCAATATTAGCTACAGCATATTCTATACTAGCAATAGAAGATGTGTTTGCTACATTACCAGCAACACGCACAACAAATAGCTCTCCTAGACCAGCATCAAAAGCTAATTCTGGCACTACTCTACTATCTGCGCAACTTAATACAATTGCGTAAGGCTCTTGTCCTCCAGTTAAATCGCCACGGCGACTTTTATCTTGCAGCTTTCTATCAAGCTTATCTTCTGTGTATCTTTTATTCCCTTCTTTTAAGCGTTCTAAAACGCTGTCTATAGTCATCATAAGTTTTTATTTTAAAGTATAAATTTCGGAATTATAGATGTAATTTCAAATTAATCTATATTAGAATTTTATACAAATGTGCATTTCTATTTATTCTATAAAAAAAGGGAACATTTCTGTTCCCTTTTTCAAAAATTATTTGATAATTAAGCGTGTTGTAACTCGTGCTTACCTTCTTTTACCTCTTCAATTAATTTTGCATTAAATGCTGGTAAATCATCAGGATTTCTACTAGTTACAAAGCCTTCATCTACTACAACCTCTTCATCTACCCAGTTTGCTCCTGCATTTACTAGGTCTGTTTTAATAGAGTTGAATGATGTTAACTTACGGCCTTTAACCACATCTGCTTCAATTAATAATTGAGGTGCGTGACAAATGGCTGCTACTGGTTTACTTTGTTTAAAGAAATCTTTAATAAAGCTAATAGCCTTATCATCTCTTCGTAAAATATCTGGGTTAATTACACCACCAGGTAACATTAAAGCATTATAATCACTAGCTGAAACATTATCCAATGTTTTGTCTACTGTATATTCGTTAGACCAATTTCCATTATCCCAAGCTTTTATCTTTCCAGACTCTTGACTTACAATATCTACTGTAAATCCTTCATTCTTCATAGCTTCTAAAGGTGACTTTAACTCACTTTCTTCAAATCCATTTGTTGCTAATATTGCGACTCTCTTATTCATCTTCTTATTATTTTGATTAGTAATTAAATTCATCTCAAATATAAGCAGATGTTAAGGCTAAGTGGGTTAATGTTTTGTGAAGCTTATGTTTAAGTTTGTTAAACAATGTTATGAGTCTACACCGTTTTCCAGCTTTTTAAAATCCTCATGATCTTCTTCTGCTTGTTTTTTTTTAAGCTCTAACTCTTGTAGTTCTTGCTCTAAAGCAGATTCTCCTTGTTCATTTGGCTCTACTTTTTCATTTTTATAGAGTGCATACTCTACAGTAAAACACGCTCCAAAAAATACTATGAGACACGTGTAGTAAACCCAAAGCAGTATAAGCACCACAGAAGAGGCGCCACCATAAACAGATGCAGGCTCACTATGCCCAAAATAAAATCCTAATAAATATTCACCTATTAAAAACAAAAGTGTTGTAACAGATGCACCTAATAAGGTAACTCTCCATTTAAGTTTTACGTCTGGTAAGATTTTAAAGATACTTGCAAATAATGCCGTTATAAATATATAAGAGAACAGGAAATTACCAATATCTAAGGCAATTGCTGTAATGTTTGGTGCAATTTGCTCTACATATTCACTTATAGCACCTATGGTTGCAGAAATTACTAAGGAAACAAGTAGCATAAGACCCACAACGAGGATCATCCCAAATGAGATTACACGATCTATAACCATTCTTAAAATGGTTTGATCTTTCTCCTTTACATTCCATATAAAATTCATAGTACGTTTTAATTGAAAAAACGCACCTGTTGCTCCAAAGAGTAGCGCACCAACACCAAATACGACTGTAAATGCAGAACTGTCATTAAGCGCGGCATTAGCAATCATACCTTCTATAGCTTCTGCGGCGCCATCTCCAATAAGGCTTCCTATTTCTGAAGTAATCCTACCTTGAACAGCATCTCTGCCGAAAAACTTTCCGGCAATGGTTACCACAATCATTAATAAAGAAGGCAATGAGAATAAGGTGTAGTAAGCAATAATTGCACTTTTAGCAAAAGGGTCTATATTATCCCAACGCTTGTAAGTAGACTTTATAAGACTTAAAAATGTTTTAAAATTTACTGTCATTACAAGTATCGTTCTTTTATAACTTCAATATGATGCTTTTCATGTCCTATCATAATAGCAGCAATGGCTCTAGCTGTCATAGCACTACCGTTTGCCGTACCTTTAAAAGAAAAAACATCTTCTTCTAAACTCTGAAACAAAACTAAAGAATGTTGCCGCTCAACATCATACTCCTTAATAATTTGTGGCATAGATTTATTATTAGCTCTTGATGGATTTATATAATCATTATGTTCAAAGCCAATTAAAGGCGTCGCATCCATACGGGCAAAACGTAATGCTCGGTAATAAAATATACGTTCTGTATCTATAATATGTTGCAGAATTTCGAGAGGAGTCCATTTGCCATCAGCATAACGGTATAGGTATTTAGACTCGTCAAGTGATTTGAAGAATTTAGTTGTAATCTCTTGTCTTTTATATAATAGCTCTAATAAATCTCCATCTCCAACTTTATCTATATATGTTTTATAATATGGGTTATACTCATCTGGCTGTATGTCTTGAACTGTCATTTTCTAACTTTTTAGCTACTAAATTAACTAAAAAACCCCCAACATTACTGTTAGGGGTTTTTATAATTAGTAATTACTACCAATTCATTATTCTTGATGTTGAAAAATGCTATGCATTAAACGTTTTTTGTCGTTTAAGCTTTCCTCTAGAGAAATCATAGTCTCTGTTCTGTAAACACCTTCGATATCGTCTAATTGATAAATAACATCTTTTGCGTGATTTGTATTCTTAGCACGTATCTTACAGAAGATATTAAACTTTCCTGTAGTTACGTGAGCAACTGTAACAAATGGAATTTGGTTTATGCGCTCCATAACAAACTTAGTTTGAGATGTGTTCTGTAAAAAGACACCAACATAAGCAATAAAAGCATAGCCTAACTTCTCATAGTCCAATGTTAAAGATGAACCAATAATGATACCAGCTTCTTCCATTTTCTTTACACGCACGTGTACCGTTCCAGCAGATATTAAAAGTTTCTTTGCTATATCTGTAAACGGCGTTCTTGTGTTTTCAATCAGCATATCAAGTATCTGACGATCAATATCATCTAATTTGAACTTTGCCATAATTATTTATTTTCTGATTAATTGTGATTAGCCGGCAAATTTAATGAATAATTCGCAATAGAACTTATAAAAGCATTAAGTATTTTTTACAAAACTCAATTTTTTACCATTTATTAACACATTAACAATATCTATTTCTTCTGCAAGTTTTTCTGAAGTATTTATTTGAATATCTAAACCACTGCATTCTAACTCTTTATGAGCATAATAATCGTTTAAGTTATCAATTTTAGCGATGTAAGGTCTAAACGTAATTAAGCCACCATCTAATTCTTCACGATATTGAATAGCTATATCTTTTATTTCTTCTTTAATAGGTGTATTTCTAAGTATGATATCGTAAAACTTCTTGTCGTTTTGCGGAATGCTAATATAATCCTCTACAGTTTCAGCCACATAACTTTTAGTAACTGCACAATATATTAGCTGTAGCAAGGCTGCATAAATAGCTTTCCTGGTATCATTTCTATCATAAGCTTCCAAATGTCCGGCTTCAAATAAAATAGTAGGCGTGCCTAGATTTTGAAACGTGTCTCCAACACAATTAATATTAAAACCATCATCATAACGCCCTATATGTCCTTTAATTAAATGTGACAATGTTGTATTCATAGCAGAGATATACTGCATAGCCACCTTTCTATTTGCTGTAATAGAGCGTTCTATATCTTGGGATGGCGACAAGAAAGATACTGCAGCAGTTTTAGGTGTAAGATTTACATTATAAATGGTGCGTTGGTCGTGTAAGTTTAAACACAAATGAGGCGTAAATTCTTTATAAACCGCTCTAAGAACGATACTTTCTGGCTGAGAGCAATCTTGAGCATCTCTATTTAAATCTTTTTCGTTAGCATTAAAGCGCGTATAAGCCTCACAACCATCTGGATTTAACTGTAAAATTATTTTTAAGGTGATGCTTTTAAATATCTCCTCAGTTTCTGCAGAGTCTTTATGAGCGTCTATAATTGATAACAGATCTAATACAGCTTTAGTAGTTGTGCTTTCGTTTCCATGCATTTGAGACCAGCCTAATATTTTATAAGAACCAGTTCCTAATGTTATAGAGTGAATTGGTTTTCCTAAAACAGAGTGACCTTCTAACGACACTTTTCCAATTGTTGAAAAGCGTTTTAAAGCTGAATTAATTTCATAAGGATGTATATAACGACTAATTATAGGCTTATAAAAATGATCGTTGTAAGACTTCCAAAATAGATGCTGATATATTGTATTATTTTCCACGTTACAAATGTAAACAATGTCTAATTTACATTTGTATACAGACAAAATATTAATTTAGTTTAATTATGTAAACACAGAGAAGGTCGTGATTCTACTATAATTGAGAAATTAATAATGATATGTATTTAATACATTTTAAATATTGTACTTCAATTAGTTACATATACTTATATCAACCTTTAATTCAATATAATTAACGTTATTATAGCTTGATTTTGGTTATATCTGTCAATTAGTTTACATTTGTAATGTATATATTTTAAAACTTGAGTTTACAATGGTAAACAGTACTGAATTTACGAAACGACTCGAAAAAATCTTTGAGTATTACGATCTGAGTGCCTCTTCTTTTGCAGATAAAATTGAAGTTGGGCGCTCTTCTATTTCTCATATTGTCTCCGGAAGAAACAAACCGAGTTTAGATTTTGTAATGAAAGTTGTATCTACTTTTGATGAAGTAGATTTATATTGGTTATTAAATGGTAAAGGAACATTCCCAAAATCAAATACAACAGTTCAGTCTTCTTCACCACCAAGACCACAATCTTCATTTAGTGATTTTGATACATCACCTACACAGGATTTATTTTCTGATGCAGAACACCATTCAAAAGCAATTGAAAATCACATTACTCCAAAACCTAGAAATGTAAAGAGTAATGCTATTGCTAAGATTATTGTTTTATATACTGATGGAAGTTTTGAGGCTTTTGAAAATTAATGCCTTATTTTTGCAAAAAAAAGATCCTATGAAGCGTTTTGCAGCTCTTTTAATCTGTTTAATACTTGCATCTTGTTATGCTCCAGAACGTGACTGTAAAGCATTTAAAACTGGTACTTTTGAATTTGAAAGTTTTTTAAATGGCGAATTAGTGACCTCGCGTTTTATTAGAAATGATTCTATTGAAATTGATATGTTTCAAGGTAAAAGTGATACTGCTTCTGTACGTTGGGTAAACGACTGTGAATATATACTCACCAATCTTAACCCCAAAAATATGGCTGAAGAAAAGCCATTACAAATTAGAATTATCACCACAGAAAAAGACTCCTATACATTTGAATATTCATTAGTAGGATCTCCAGAAAAGCAGCGTGGTACTGTTACAAGAGTTAAGGAGTAATTAATAGACTAAGTACAATACTTTCTTAAAAGCTTTTGCTCTAAGCCTAAAGTTTTTCCTAAAAATGCCAATACTATTATTCCTAAATTTTGAACACCTCTTGGTATATTAGGTACATACGTATCCATTTTTTGTAATGCAATTGCCATTAACAATATATTTTTAGGAAGTCCATTTTTATAAACCTTACCATCTTCTGCTAGGCCATACATAATTTGTAAGCCTTCTCTTAATTTTCCAGGTGTATTTACGGTTACTTTAAACACAACTGTCTTATTCGTAGGATTATAAAACTGATGTTTTGTAAATGGAGAAATTTGCCTGGTCTCATTCTCCTTTAAAAGAAAGGGCTTATTATTTATAAATACCTGTAACTCTCCAGAAATAACCTTAAATACTTCTGTAATCTTGGTGTGGTAATGCTTTTGTGTTTGCCCACTTTGCGGCAATAACGTTGTTTTAAATACTAAGGATTCTTCAGATTCAGAAAGAATTTCAATTTCATCATTTAATATAGGGTTAGAGAAAGTAACATTTCGTTTAGCCATTAGTTGTGTGCTGTCTATTAAGTGTTAATTCTCTTCAATGTTAATAATCTGCTCTATCCAACTTGTTGTATTGCTAAGTTTAACATCTGGTGTTAGCCCTTTAGTTTCATATTGCGCATATGCTTTATTATTGTGTTTTGTAGAAAGTGTTATATTATAATCCATACAAGAGGTTGTTGTTTTATAAGCTTTGTTTCCATATCCATAAGCTAACATACCTCTTGAGTTTTCTCCAACAAGTTTAGTGCGATTGTCTTCTAATAACTCTAATACAGCAAGCTCTGCCGCGCTTGAAGTTTTAAAATTTATAACAACATATATCGTTTTTAAGCTAGAGTTTCGTTTTACATATTTTATTAAAGGTTTGGCTTGCTTTAATGAGCCTCCACCATTATTCCTTAAATCTATAATCAGGTTTTCTTTTTCTAATTTTTGTAAAGTTTCATCATAAAATTTATCAGCTTCTTTCATTAAAGCTTTTGTTCTAGATAACGTCTTTATACCAACATAATCAAATGAAGGGTTTAGAGATATATAGTTGAAATTCTCGGCGTGATTTTTATTAAAAAAGTAATTATCCTCTTTATTCCAAAATGTTGAGTGAATACGACCTTCACTTATAGAAATAGTATTCTGATAAAAAAGTAGACCGTTTTTATAAAATTCAAAGATTTCAAAAGTTTTTGGTGAAGTCTTTTTTATTCTTAACCTAATTTTTCCTTTGGTCCACGCTTCAGAATTTGAATTTAACGTAATACCTAACCATTCATCTTTTGCGCTTTTTTTAACCAAAATCTTATCACTTCCTGCAAAGTAAACTCCTGAAATACTGTCTGAAGCCGTTAAAGTAGTATCTATATTTTTAGAATAGCTTGGTATATTTACTGGTATATCTTCAGGTATCCAATAAATTTCGTTATGTCGGTCTTTAATAAATGATATGTATTTCTGGATATAGCCTACACAAAAAAACGTGCTTAATGAATCATTTTTAATTTCTTCTTTTATTTGTTCTCGCCATTCTTGTAACTCTATTCTTAAATTAGCTGTAGTTACTTGATCTTTATAGCTTTTAGAGGATTTTATAACCTCAGACACTTCATTTAGTGCTGTCATACAATTACAGTCCTTTTCTTGGCTATAAGCAGTAGTTAATAGTAATGCAAAAGCCCATATGAAATTGTAATTGTACATAATCTGTTTTTAGTTAATAGCTATTCATTTTTATTTAAGAGAATTCACTTTAATTCGTTATCCTTTGCCTGTTGTGCTTTACGTTCTGCGTAGGCATATCCTTGCTTCCACCAACTACGCATGAGCTTCTTATTAAATATCAATGAGTTTTCAGTTAGTTTAGATGGTGTGTAATATAAGTTTAGTGTTACTTCCTTATTTATAGCTGCTAGTTTTCCTTCTACAATATTGTGTCTTTCGGTTTGGTCCATCATAAAGCTAAAAAGGCCAACCATAAGTGAAAACGGATTTTTACCTAATATTTTATTGTGTTCCATATTCTCACTCTCTAAAATAATAGCATCAATTTCTGTTGCGCCTCTTCTTATTGCTTCACGTATAGGGATTAAGCAACCAAAACCACCATCTGCATACTCAAATCCGTCTTTTTCAACCAGACTCATAAATGGTACGTAGTTGCAGGAAATCCATATCCATTCACAAAAATCATCATAGGTACATTCTTGAATACTCTTATATTCTACTTTGTTTTTAGTAAGGTTAGATACTGTTACTACAATATCTTTAGCGTTTGTTCGGGCTTTTTGAAATTCGGCTTCAGAAAAATTCTTACGTATAAGTTGTCTTAGGTTTTTACTTTCTCCAAACGTGCGTTTACGTTTTATAAACTGTAATAAAGAATTGACATAGTTTATAGAGACAAACTCTCTATTATCCTTGCGTTTAACACGAAACGGATTTAAACTAAAAATAGAGTTCTGATTAACATTGGTGTATATATTATACAACTTATTTAGATTGCCCAATGCTAAGTGTGGTAACAGTAAACTTCCTGTTGAACTTCCTAGAAACAAATCATACTTTGTATGTTGATGCCTAATAAGGTAATGCGCAACGCCACCAGCATAAGCTCCTTTACTACCACCACCAGAAATTACTAATGCTCTCATTATAATATAGTATCTAAAAATGCATTTTCTTCTTTTGTGAACGTTGCTTTTAGTTGTAGTAAACGTTTTTTGTAATCTGGCTTTTTTATAAGTTCTTTTAAAAGTTCTCGTGAAAACTTTTTAAATCGCCAAACGTGATGTGTTGTAGCATCAACCAAGTTCATTAAACTTTCGTCTGAAAAGGCTTCAATTTGGTATAGGTAATTAAATGCTAGTTCTCTAATCTGGTAACTATACTTAGTATTGGTATACGTTGTTAATTTTTGAAATGTTTCAGATTTATTTGTAGGCTCATAGTTTTGAGTTGCCAAGTTTAAGGTAAGCCAAAGTAACTCCACGTTATGATCTGAAAAGCCTTTAATTCCTTTTAATTGTTCAAGGTAAGTAACACGTTTATTTGGAAATTGGCTCCAAAGGGCATACAAAGCAAGTTCTTTTGTTTGGTAAGAATTATCTTGTAAAAGTGACTCAAATTCAGACTGCAATGCCTTAGGTATTTCCTTTACATTAGCAACAATAGCCTGTCTTATAAGGTGATTATTAGTGTTAAATGCCATACGCATTAAAGACAAAGCTTCTTTATGCGGTTCGTTTGCTAACTGATAAACTATTTCTTGCCCTATATAAGTATTTACTTTTGGTGCAGAAAGTTCTTTAAAAAACAAATCTGCCTTGTCTTCTATTGGAGTTTCTCTTAATGCAGAAATTTTAAAATAGTGCTGCATAAATTCAGATGCTTTTAAACTGTTCAAGGCAGCTTCTGCTTTAAAAGCAGATTGTTCTAACCAGTTGGCTTTAAAAGTGCTCAACTCTTTTCCTGAAGCTTCTTCTATTGCAGCTAAGAAATCATCTACTGTAACATTCTTGTACGCGTAAGTGTTTAAATAGTGCTTCACTCCTATTTTAAATGCTAAATCTCCAACGTCTTCCCTCAACATATGTAATGCCCAAGCGCCTTTCTCATAAAAAGTTAATGAGCTTGCCTTAGGGTTTGTTAAAGCTTCTCCTTTGCCACTATCACTTAGTTCTTTAAGACGTTCTGCACTCTCATAAAGTTTCCAATAGTAATAATCTTCTCCAAAAATCTCTCGTTCAGCCAACAATGCATAATAGGTTGCAAAGCCTTCATGAAGCCAATGGTGTGCACTACTTTTCTCGGTAACTAAATCGCCAAACCATTGGTGCGCTAACTCGTGAGCATTTACATTTACATAATTGCGGTCTATAAATCCGATATCGTCGGTTACAAAAGCATCGCTAAAAATGGTTAAGCTTGTGTTTTCCATTCCTGCATAGAGAAAGTCTTTAACATACACTTGTTTATAATTTTGCCAAGGGTACGGTACACCTATTTCAGACTCTAAAAAATTAAAAATAGTTGAAGTATGACGGTAAGTTGCCTCAAACTCCTCAGTATCTTTAGGCTCAAAATATAGCTGAATAGGAATACCACTGGCGCTTGTAAGAGATTTGTGATCATAATGTCCAGCAGCTAATGCCACCAAATAACTAGACATGGGTTGCTTCATGTCATAATACCACGTCTTTTTAGTTTTAGTGCTACTAACAGAATCTAAAACACCACTTGCCATTACATTGAGATGTTGTGGAGCTGTTATCGTAAGGTCAAACTCTATTTTATCTGTCATATCATCTATACTCGGTAACCAGTGCGACGTATATTTACCTTGGCCTTGAGTAAAAACTTGATGTTCATTTAGGTCGTTTACAAAATAAAGGGTTTGCTTTGGAGAGGTTGTGTAAGTAATATTGAAGCTATATTCTGAAGGTTTGAAATCTCCTCTAATAATCAACTTTCCGTTATCTGTTATAAACTGAAGCGTATCATTTCCAGAAACAACACTTTCAATAGTTTCAATTTTTGAATCTAAATATAACTCATTGGTTTGTTGAAGTATATCTACTATAACTTCAACTTTAGATTTAATTGATTTTGATTCAGGCAGCAATTCAATTTCAGCTGCTATTCTCTTAACATCTTGGGTTTGTGCTAATAAAGGCCATTGTAAAATTGAACAAAAAAATATAAATAATAGGTATTTCATAAACGGAGAACCTCCAACAGGAGATTAATATTTTAATTTATTTCTTAATTAATATTACCTCAAAAAAAAAAGGGTTTCAAACTTTACCTTTAAAACGATTTTTTAAATAATAAATTACAGAAATTGTATACTACAAATCTAGCAAATCAAATCTCAATTACACTTAATTCTGTAATTTAGCGGCAATGAGCAGTCTTCTACAAACTCCCATAGATTATTTAAAAGGTGTTGGTACCAATCGTGCAGATTTACTCCGCACAGAATTAGACATACACACCTTTCAAGATTTGCTTAATTTCTTTCCGTTTAGATATATAGATAAGACTAAGTATTATAAGATAAATGAGCTGCAACGCAATTCTGCAGACGTTCAAGTTATAGGGAAGATTACACACATAAAAACTGTAGAGCAAAAACGCGGAAAACGTTTAGTGGCAGATTTTATAGATGATACCGGTAAAATGGAATTGGTCTGGTTTAGAGGTCATAAATGGATTAAGGAAAACCTTAAATTAAACACAGCATATGTAATTTACGGAAAAGTAAACCATTACAACGGAACGTTTTCTATGCCTCATCCAGAAATGGAACCTTATGCAACTCATAAAGAAGAGGTTAAGATAGCTATGCAACCTGTTTATTCATCTACTGAAAAGCTAACCAATAAAGGCATTACCCAACGGTTTATGGGCAAAATGATGCAACAGGTTTTTATACAAACTGGAGCAACTTATGAGGAAACACTTGCCGCACCTTTAAGAGAGGAACTAAAATTAATTAGCAAAACTCAAGCGTTACGAAACATACACTTTCCTAAAAATTCAGAATTACTAGCCAAGGCACAATTTAGGCTAAAATTTGAAGAGCTATTTTATATACAGCTACAAATGCTTTCTAAGAACTTACAACGTAAGCAACGCTTAAAAGGCTTTCCATTTGATCAAGTTGGTGAGGTTTTTAACGACTTTTACGAGAATCACTTACCATTTGAGTTAACCAATGCCCAAAAGCGCGTAATTAAAGAAATTAGAAATGATTTAGGCAGTAGCGCCCAAATGAATAGACTATTACAAGGTGATGTGGGTTCGGGAAAGACCATTGTAGCCCTAATGTGTGTTTTGTTAGCTATCGATAACAATTTTCAGGCGGTTCTTATGGCACCTACTGAGATTTTAGCGCAACAACATTATCAAGGTATAAAAGACCTTGTGGCTCACTTAGATATTAAAGTTAATTTGCTAACAGGCTCAGTTAAAAAGAGTGCTCGCACCTTAATTCATGAAGCTCTTGAAGACGGCACACTTAATTTACTAATTGGCACCCATGCAGTTTTAGAAGACAAGGTGCAGTTTAAAAATTTAGGATTAGCTATTATTGATGAACAGCATAGATTTGGAGTGGCACAACGTTCTAAATTATGGCGTAAGAATACCATACCACCACATATTTTAGTGATGACAGCTACTCCAATACCACGTACTCTAGCTATGAGCGTGTATGGCGATTTAGACATAAGTGTAATCGATGAGTTGCCACCTGGACGAAAAGCCATTAAAACTGTACATAGGTTTGATAGCCATAGACTACGTGTCTTTAGGTTTATACGTGATGAAATTGAAAAAGGCAGACAGGTTTATGTTGTATATCCATTAATACAGGAAAGTGAAGTATTGGATTACAAAGATTTAATGGATGGTTATGAAAGTATTGTGAGAGATTTTCCTCTGCCAGAGTATCAGGTTTCTATTGTTCACGGCCAAATGAAGCCTGCAGATAAAGATTATGAAATGCAACGCTTTGTAGAAGGTAAAACACATATAATGGTTGCAACCACGGTTATTGAAGTTGGTGTTAACGTTCCTAATGCATCTGTTATGATAATTGAAAGTGCTGAGCGTTTTGGGTTATCCCAACTACACCAATTGCGCGGTCGTGTTGGTCGTGGTGCAGAACAGAGTTTTTGTATTCTTATGACCGGTCATAAACTTAGTGATGATAGTAAAACTCGCCTAGAAACTATGACGCGTACTAACGATGGTTTTGAAATAGCCGAAGTAGATTTAAAACTTCGCGGTCCTGGCGATATGATGGGTACGCAACAAAGTGGTGTTTTAAACCTTAAGATAGCAGATATAGTTAAGGATAATAATATTTTAAAACTAGCAAGAAGTTATGCCTATGCAATCTTAAAAGAAGATCCTAGCTTAAGTGACGACAGTAATGCTATTTATCGGAAAATTTATAAGTTATTAGGCAAAGACAAAACCATTTGGAAATATATTTCCTAAGAGAGCTGTTTCACCAATTCTTTTAATGACCTGCAACTTAATGTAGGCTTTTTACCTAATGGATAAATAGATTTTTTTTCTCTTTCAATAAAAGCCGTTTGTAATCCTGCTTGTTGTGCACCAATAATATCCCAACCGTGTGCAGCTACTAACATTGCTTGTTCTACGGAAACATTTAAAGAGTCTAAAACATATTTATATGTGTTGGCGTGTGGTTTATAAACTTTTACAGCACTAACACTAAATAAAGCATTAAAATATGCAGAGAGCTCTGCGTTTTCAATTTGTTGTTCCAAAGCATCTTTACTACCATTGGTTAATGCTACCAACATAAATCCTTTAGTTTTTAACGCCTGCAATGCTTCTACAACATCTGCGTGAGGTTTTAAATTAAGGATATGGTTTAATATTGTTTTAGTTTCAGCTTCAGATATATGAACGTTAAAATGAGCTTCAACCATTTTTAATACTGCTTTACCGATAGCACCAAAATCGTTATAGGTTTCTTGTATTGTTTCAGCAAAAGAATACATTAATAGTTTATGAAACCAAATTTGGAATGCGGCTTCGTTTCCAAATGCATTATTCATAGCTCTTTCCATTAAAGAAAGGTCTAGAAGTGTTTCATTTACATCAAAAATGAGAAGTTTAGGTGTGTTTTTCATCATTATTATTAAAACTATAAATCCAAGCTGTTACACTTGGATTTATAAAATTTATATTAAAGATTATACTAGCTGTTTAAGCTCATAATAGCCTTTTCATTTACAAACTCTTTCATACCAAAGCCACCATGTTCTCTACCATATCCTGAGTTTTTAACGCCTCCGAATGGCATGTTAGGTTGTGCTAATCCAAATGAATTGATAAACACCATACCAGTATCAAAATGATTTTTGGCAAGCGCAAAGGCTTTGTCTTCATCTTTAGAGAAGATACCACCACCAAGACCAAATCTACTATCATTGGCAATACGCATAGCATCTTCATTATCTTTAGCTCTAATTAATGACGCAACAGGACCGAAAAGCTCATCATCATAAGCTGGCTGTCCTGGTTTCACATTTTCAAGAATTGTTGCTGGATAATAAAACCCGTCGCCTTGAGGAAGTTCTCCACCTACAAGAATTTTTGCTCCTTTAGCAACACTTTCTTTAAGCTGTGTGTGTATTTTATTACGTAAATCTTCACGTGCCATTGGGCCGATGTCTGAATCTTCATCCATAGGATTACCATGTTTAATATCCTTCATTCCCTTAACAAATGCTTCTTTAAACTTATCATAAACGGCATCTACTACCACAAAACGTTTTGCAGCAACACAAGTTTCTCCATTATTATAAATACGTCCTTCTACACTTGTTTTAGCAGCTAACTCTACATCTGCATCATCTAAAACTAAGTAAGCATCATTACTACCAAGCTCCATTACTGTTTTCTTTAATGCAGCACTTGCTTTTTGAGCAACTACTTTACCTCCTTCTGCACTACCAGTCATAGTAACTCCTCTCACAAGGTCGTTTTCTATAACCTTATCAGACTGTTCGTGGTTCATTACTAAAACAGTGAATAAATGTTTTGGCAAGCCAGCATCCTCATATACATTCTGTAAGAATTTAGCAGAACCTGTAACATTTTCTGCGTGCTTTAGCAATACTCCGTTACCTGCCATTAAGTTAGATATACTATATCTTACTGCTTGATAACAAGGAAAATTCCAAGGCTGTATACCATATACAATACCAATAGGAGAATGAGTAATTACTCCTTTTCCTCCTTCAGGTAATTCACGCTCTATATCTTTAAGTACGTCTGCTCCAGTATTTGCAGTATAATCACAAATTCCTGCACAAAGCTCTACTTCTTGCAAACCTTGCTTATAAACTTTACCCATTTCTTGAGTCATAAGCTTGGCATATTCCTCTTTACGCTCTTTTAAAAGTTTACCTATAGATTTAAGTACTTTACCACGTTCTTCAAAAGATTTAGATTTCCACTCTGTAAATGCTTCATGGCATTTCTTTACAGCATTTGTAACATCTTCATCACTCATATAAGTATATTCTTCAATTACTTTACCTGTATGAGGATTAATAGTGTTAAAACCATTTTCTCTTTCTCTATTTATTATCTCTATTTCTTTTTCTAGTATCATTTTTTCTTTTTTTTTGGTTAATTAAAAAGCTAAGTCTTATTAAGTTTTAGCTTGTTGGTATAAGGTCTCTAGTTTTGGCTTCATAATCTATATAGCCTTCAGGACCTTGTGAATAAAAGGTATTAGCATCCCATTCTGCAGTTGGTATATTTTCTTTAAATCGACCTACTAAGTCTGGATTCGATATATATAGTTTTCCAAAAGCAACAAGGTCTGCATCACCATTTTCTATTACTTTATTAGCGGTATCTTTTGTAAACCCAGTATTTATCATTAGTGTCCCTGAATATTTAGGACGGTATCGCTTTGCTATATGCTCTTCTGCATAATCAACATCTGAGACATCTGTAAAAGGCTCAGATAAATGTATGTAGGATAAATCGTATTCTTTTTCTAATCTTTCAATCACATAGTCGAATGTTGGGATGGTATCTTCAACGACTTCCATTCCAAATGTACCGTGTAATGATGGATTAAATCGAGCTCCAATCCTATTCTGCGGAATTACCTGTTTTACAGCATCTAAAACTTCAAAAAAGAAACGCGCTCTGTTTTCTATGCTTCCGCCGTATTGGTCGTCTCTTTTATTACTGAAGCTACTGAAGAATTGATGAAATAGATATCCGTTTGAAGAATGTATCTCTACGCCATCAAAACCTGCTTCAACTGCATTTTTTGCTGCTTGCTTAAAATCATTTACTGTAATTTTTATTTCCTCAAGTGTCATTGCCTTTGGGGTTACAGTATCTTTAAAACCTTCTGGAGTATAAGATTGTGCGTGTGGATTTATGGCTGATGGTGCTACTGGCAAATCGCCATCATGAAAATCTGGATGACTCATACGGCCTACATGCCATAATTGTATAAAAATACGTCCGCCAGCATCGTGTACACTTTTTGTTACTTTTTTCCAGCCTTCTACTTGTGCTTTAGAGTGTATTCCTGCAGTATGTATGTAACCAACTGCTTGTTTAGATACTTGCGCACCTTCTGTAATTATGAGTCCTGCTGTAGCACGTTGTGTGTAATATTCTACGTGCAAGTCTGTAGGTGCATTTTCATCGTTTACAGCGCGACTACGTGTCATAGGTGCCATTATTGCACGATTAGGTAACGACAAGTCGCCAATTTTATGTGGTTGTAATATAGGTTGATCTTTCATTGTAATTTTTTTGGTTTTACCCAAATATACAATGAAGAACAGCTTGAAATGCTTGACGTACGTTAGCGTAAGCTGTTAAAGATAGTTAAGAGGCTATTTCTAGCTGTTTCCTAATACGGCTTAAGCTTTCTGGTTTTATACCAAGATAGTTTGCTATATGGTAGTTTGCTACACGACTTTCAATTCTAGGATAAGATTTACAAAAATCTATATAGCGTTCTGTTGCAGATTTCTCTAATGTTGATAAGACACGTTTTCTAAGAGACACAAATGCTCCTGCTGTTTTAATTCTGAAGAATCGTTCAAATTTTGGAATACGGATATATAGAGTTTCAAGTATGGCTTTATCTAACTTTAAAACTACAGAGTCTTCAATTGCTTCAACATAGAGTTTAGCTGGTTCATTGTTAAAGAAGGCTTCAAAATCACTAATCCACCAATCTTCAATAGCAAATTGAATAATGTGTTTTTCGCCGTGAGAATCTAGATAGTATGCTTTCAAACAGCCTTTTAGAACATAGAACTCTGAATTTACAACATCGCCAGGTTGAATTAAAAAGTGTTTCTTAGAAACTTTCTCTTCAGTAAACAAGCTTAAAAACTCTGTCATCTCACTTTCTGTAAGATCAATTACCTTATTAACGTGTTGTCTTAATTTTTCACTGGCCATTACACAAATATAGACTTTAGTTAAAATGACTCACGTTAAAAAAATTAAAAAAAACTGGCGTTGTTTAGCATTTAGGATTTAGTTAAGACCTCCAGAAATTTTCTTCTGATAACGGCCTTGTACTATATCTATAATAACCAATGTTATGATAACAAAGTAGAATGTTCCTTTACTCATTGGAGTAATTTCACTTCCAAAAAACTCCATATGTGCTAAATGGCCACCTTCGCTCATTAGCATAATTCCTACTATAAATAATATAAATAGTCCCAATACTTCATACATACGGTTCTTCTTCAAGAAGGCAGTTACTTTTCCTGCTAACCAAATCATCATAACACCACCAATTACAATTGCTACAGCCATTACCCAAAAGACATCGGTTAATGCAATGGCACTTAAAATTGAATCGAATGAGAATACAAGGTTCATTATAATGATTGAGATAATAATTCTTGTAACACTTTTTTGTTTTGAATTATGCTGATCTTCATTGTGCTCTTTAAAAGACATCATATGCCAGATTTCTTTTACTGAAGTATAAATTATGAAAACACCACCTGCTAAAACAATAAGGCTGTGAATATTAAACTCACCACCAACTATATCTTCTAAATGAAAACCAAAAACAGGATCTTGAAACAAATCGATTAAACTTACCAAGACAAAGAGCAATACAATGCGTAAAACTATAGCTATTCCTATTCCTAATAAACGCACTCGCTTTTGTTCACTAGGTGGTGCTTGACCGCTTTCCATGGATATATAAAGTAAGTTATCTAACCCTAAAACCATTTGCAAGAGAGTTAGCATACCTAAAGTGATAAAATTATCGAGTGTAAAAAGACCTTCCATTTTAGTTAGTGTATTTATTGTATAGTTTAGGTCAAAGATACTTTTTAAGAAGACAATTAAAAATAAAAAACCTCTTCGGTGAGGAAGAGGTCTTTATTTATAACTAATTAAGTGGAAAAACTAAACTTAAAACTTATACCCTAAAAAATAATTAGTTATTCTAAAACTTTTAAATAAAAGAGGTGATTTTAATAATACAGGATAAAACTATACTATAATTCTCTATTAAAATACCAAAAATTGAATTTTTAGAATATTTTTATCAAATAATTAAAGAATATTTATTTTTAATAAGAATTATTTGCCAAATTTATGTTAACAATATAAGCGAGTGTATAGATAATTAAAATTTATGGTTTTAAAAATATAGTGTACAACCCTTAAAATTTTAATTAAAATAAATAGTGAGATAACAAGGCAAACCATAGATAATTAATCCTGAATTATCGAAATTTGCTTTTTAAAACCACTCAAGAACTATGCTTACAGTCTGGATTATATTTATCGTATTTATACTTATTTGTCTTGCATTAGATCTTGGCGTATTTAACAAAAAGGCACATATAATAAAGACTAAAGAAGCGTCAATATTTACTGCTATCTGGGTTTCTTTTGCTCTTGCGTTTAGTGGCGTAATTTGGTGGTTGTTTTCACAAGGTATTGTAGAGAATCCAACAAATCTCACAGCAGATAATGCCGTACTTAAATACATTACCGGCTACCTTATAGAGCTTTCTTTAAGTATTGATAATGTTTTTGTGATTGCTGTAATATTTTCATCTTTTAATATTCCGCAATTATACCAGCATAAGGTCTTGTTTTGGGGAATTTTAGGTGCAATTGTTTTTAGAGCATTAATGATTTTCTTTGGGATCGCGCTTATTACTAAGTTTGATTGGATAATTTATGTATTTGGTGCCTTCTTACTTTATACAGCATTTAAAATGCTAAAGAGTGACGACAGTCACTTTAACCCAAAGCAATCTTGGATTTTTAAGACTATAAAAAAAGTGTACCCTATCACTACTGCTACAGATGGCGATAAGTTTTTTATTCGCCGTATGGGTATTAAAGCAGCCACTCCTCTATTTATGGCTCTTTTAGTAATAGAACTCACAGACATACTATTTGCATTGGACAGTATTCCTGCAATCCTTGCCATTACAGAAGATCCATTTATTGTATTCTCTTCTAATATCTTTGCAATATTAGGTTTACGTTCTATGTATTTTTTAATTTCCAGAATGCTCGAAAAGTTCAGATATATTAACTACAGTTTAGTAGTTATACTAACCTTTGTAGGCTTAAAAATGATTTTTGTTCATCATATTGAAATACCTGAATGGCTTTCATTAGCTGTAATAGTAGTGGCTCTTGCCGGTGGTATTTTAGCTTCGGTTTTAATTAAGAATCCTCAAGCAAGTGATGTAATAGATGACTCTAATTAAGCTTAGTTACATTTAAAAAAACTTTAACCACATCTTAAAAAAAACCCAAATAGGCTGTAATATTTGCTATGCCTAAGCTTGTCTTGTATCTTAGTATAAAAATATATTATGGAGATTAACTTTAATTATGTGCACGTAAGCGCTAGTGAGCGTTTAGAAGCATTTACGACAGAAAAAATAAATAAATTAGCTAATAGATACGATTTTATAGTAAAGGCAGATGTTTTCTTTAAAAAGGAAAACACATCTGAGCCAGATACAGGTATGATTGCAGAAATTAGATTAAGTGCACCTGGTCCTAGACTATTTGCAGAATCTAGTAATAGTAATTTTGAACACGCTGTTGCAGAAGTTGCCGAACAATTAAAAACGCAATTAGAGAAGCGAAAAGCTTCTATGAAAACGTATTAATAGTTACGATACTAACTAATCCTTAAAAATATAATGGGCGTGATAGCACAAGATAATAAACAAATGAATTTCTATTATTCAGAAGACTCTAGTATAGCCAAGCAAGCTCTTGGCTACCTAGAAGCTTCAGATAAGAAAATTCAACTTATAAATATTAACGAAACTAAACTTACCGGTACACAATGGGCAGAATTATCCCAAGGTGTTGGTACTACTATAGACGGATTAATTTCAAAAGACCATCCTAGTGCAAAAGATGTAATTAAAGATGGAGATTTTGATGAACACGATTGGATAGATATTTTAAATAACTGTCCTCAGGTATTTGAGTATCCAGTAGCTATGAATGGGTCGTCTTTTCTTTTGGTAAAAACACCATCAGATATCCTTAAGTTTTACGGTGTAGACAGTCCTGCTTTAAACAAACCAAAACTTGGCGAGGAGCAAGACACTAAACCAGCTTCAAAAAATGATAATTATATCGAGTAATTCATCACTTTTATTAGTTTCAAATTAAACAAAATGCAATTGAACATCTCAATTGCATTTTTTTATTGCAAATTTCATTAGAAATATGACTTTTAATTATTGAATTGTTAGTTATTTAGCATATTGCTGTATTGGTTTTCAGATGCATTTCCATTACCTTTGCATGATAAATTTTGAATCATAATTATGCAAAAATCGCCTTCCACAGCTAAAGATATTTCTTTTGAAGATTTTAAGACAGAAGTTTTAAATGATTACAAGCTTGCCGTAACCAGTAGAGAGTGCAGTTTACTAGGACGTCGCGAGGTACTTACAGGTAAAGCTAAATTCGGAATTTTTGGAGATGGTAAAGAGGTACCACAGTTAGCATTGGCTAAAGCCTTTAAAAATGGAGACTTTAGAAGTGGTTACTATAGAGACCAAACCTTTATGATGGCAATTGGCGCATTAAACATACAACAGTTTTTTGCAGGCCTATATGCTAACACAGATTTAGAAAAAGAGCCAATGAGTGCAGGACGCCAAATGGGTGGTCACTTTGCAACTCACAGTTTAAACAAAGATGGTTCTTGGAAAAACTTAATGCAACAAAAAAACAGCAGTGCAGACATCTCTCCTACTGCTGGACAAATGCCAAGACTTTTAGGTTTGGCACAAGCTTCTAAAATTTACAGACACGTAGATGGTATAGATGCAGAAAAATTTTCTGATAAAGGAAATGAAATTGCTTGGGGAACTATAGGTAACGCAAGTACTAGTGAAGGTTTATTCTGGGAAACTATTAATGCCGCAGGTGTCTTACAGGTACCTATGGTTATGAGTGTTTGGGATGATGAATACGGTATTTCTGTTCACGCAAGACACCAAACAACAAAAGAAAATATATCAACTATCCTTAGCGGCTTTCAAAGAGATGACGAGCACAAAGGTTTTGAAATAATGGTTGTAAAAGGTTGGGATTATGCAGCATTGGTAGATACTTACCAAAAAGCTAGTGCGCTTGCCAGAGAAAAGCATGTGCCTGTTTTAATTCACGTAAACCAACTTACACAGCCACAAGGACATTCTACTTCTGGATCTCATGAGCGCTATAAGAGTGAAGATCGTTTAGCTTGGGAAAAAGAATACGATTGTAATGTACAGATGCGCCAATGGATGATTACTAACAACATTGCCACAGAAGAACAATTGTCTGAGATAGAAAAGGATATTAAAAAGCAAGTAAGAGATGGTAAAAAGGCCGCTTGGTCAGATTTTACCAACATTTCAAAAGCACCACACCAAGAGGTGTTGCCTTTATTAAAAAATCTTGCTGAATCCAGCTCTAACAAAACATTCATCAACGCATTATATGAAGAGCTAGCCTCTAAAAAAGAACCACTTAAGAAAGATTTGGTATCTTATTCTAGGAAAGCTTTACGCTATACATTTGGAGAATCATCTGAAGCTAAATCTACACTAGAAAATTGGCTTACATCTTATATTGAAAAGGTTCAACCAAACTACAGCAGTCACTTAGTAAGTGAAAGCGAATGGAATGTCACAGGTGTTAATGAGATAAAGCCAACATATGACGATAATTCAGAAGATGTTGATGCACGTTTAATACTGAGAGATAACTTCGACCATATATTTTCTAATCATCCAGAAACATTAATATTTGGAGAAGATACCGGAGAAATTGGTGATGTAAACCAAGGTCTTGAAGGAATGCAGGAAAAATATGGTGAACTAAGAGTTGCAGATACTGGTATTAGAGAAGCAACTATTTTAGGTCAAGGTATAGGTATGGCGCTAAGAGGATTGCGTCCAATTGCAGAAATCCAATATTTAGATTACGTCTTATATGCATTACAAATCATGAGTGATGATTTGGCTACGTTACAATACAGAACTGTTGGAAAACAAAAAGCACCTTTAATCATAAGAACACGTGGTCACCGTTTAGAAGGTATATGGCATAGTGGCTCACCAATGGGAGCATTATTACATACTTTAAGAGGTATACATATACTTGTTCCGAGAAACATGACTAAAGCGGCTGGTTTTTACAACACGCTTTTAGAGGCAGATGAGCCTGCATTAATTGTAGAATGCCTTAATGGTTACCGTTTAAAAGAAAAAATGCCTACTAACCTAGGTGAGTTTAGAACACCTATTGGTGTGGTTGAAACTGTTAAAGAAGGTAAAGACATAACTTTAGTATCTTACGGGTCTACCTTAAGACTTGTACAGCAAGCAGCCAAAGAGCTACAAGAAGTTGGTATAGATGCTGAAATCATAGATACACAATCACTACTTCCATTTGATATTAATCATGATATTGTTGAAAGTGTGAAAAATACAAACAGACTTCTAGTAATAGATGAAGATGTTCCTGGTGGAGCTTCAGCATATATATTACAACACATTTTAGAAGAGCAAAACGCTTGGAGGTATTTAGACAGCAAACCAAAAACTCTTACTGCAAAAGCACATAGACCTGCTTACGGTACAGATGGTGATTATTTCTCAAAACCATCAACCGAAGATATTTTTGATGCTGTTTATGAAATTATGCACGAAAGCAACCCAACTCAGTTTCCAAAATAGAGCTAACACGTATTATTTAAAGACCTGCCTTATGCAGGTCTTTTTTTTATGGTTAACTTTAGGTCACATAATTAATTGCCTAACCAACCTAAAATGCATTTAAAAACTACACGTTTAACTTATATATTTATTGTTTTGGGTGCCTTTTTTCTGGGACAAATTACTTGGTCTCAAGAACAAAAGGAGGAACAGAAAGATGACCAACCACCTAAAAAAGAATCTCTTTTTGAAGATGATGCTAATTATCAAAGCAATCCTATTGGAGATTTTAATGAAGCCTATTACATTGTAGATCGTTTAAATGAACAAATAGGCTTATCTCCTAGTGAATATAATTTACAGACGCCACAGGCTACCTTAGAGCATTTTATAGTTAGCTGCAGAAACAAGGAATTTGATAAAGCCATTTATGCACTTAATTTTAATTTATTTCCAAAATCACTTACAAAAGAAGATGCAGCAATCTTAGCTGAAAAATTATACTTTGTAATAAACCAAAGAGTAAATATAGATTGGGATAATTTATCAGACAGACCAGATGGCCAAATAGACATTAGCACGACTACAAACAGTGCGGTTGCAGGAGCACCAAGACGTAGTTTGGTATTTGGAGAAGTAGATTATAAAGGCCGTGATATTGTATTACGATTGCAGCGTGTTAGGTATAAAAATTATGGAGCTTTTTGGTTAATATCTGCTAATACGACAGATAATATTGAGAATATGTACGCTCAATATGGCCCTAGAGAGTTAGATCTTATGATGCCCAATTGGGCTCGTGTACAATTTTTAAATGTCCCTGTTTGGAAAGTTGTTGGTACTATCCTACTTATTGTAATCGCATATTTTTTAGCAAGATTTATATATTTTCTAGTTTGCAAGATTTGTAAAAACTCAAAAAGATATTGGATTAAAAGCATTTCAGATAAGCTTGCAAAGCCAGTAGCTATCACCATAGCGGTTTTATTTTTCTATATAACCTTAAATAAGCTTATCTCCTTCTCTGGCGCATTGGCAACTGTTATATATACAAGTCTCTTAATTGTAGTTGTAGGATCTATCACTTGGTTTATAATGCAATTTATAGATTACTTAATGCTGTATGTAGCAGATAGAAAAGTTGGTGATGTCTCTGAAGAAGAAAATGAAGAGTCTAGAAAATTACTTACCTACATTTCTGTAGCTAGGCGATTAATTACTTTCTTAGTAATTATAATTGGCGGTTACATCATACTCTCACAATTTAGATCTTTAGAAAAGTTAGGTATCTCCTTATTAGCATCTGCAGGTGTAGCAACAGTAATTATTGGTGTTGCGGCACAAAGTACGTTAGGTAATATTATTGCTGGATTACAAATAGCATTTACAAAACCTGTTAGAGTTGGTGATACTGTAATTATTGAAGATGATTGGGGCTACGTAGAAGACATAAAGTTTACATTTATGGTAGTAAGAACTTGGGATTTACGAAGATTGGTAGTGCCGCTTAAATATGTAATTTCAAATACATTTGAAAACTGGTCTATGACAAGCTCACATCAAATAAGGCCTATTTATTTACAAGCTGATTATAGAACAGATGTTTCTAAACTTAGAAGTAAGTTCAAGGAATTATTGGAGGACCATGAAGATTGGGACCAAGATCATCCACCAGTTGTTCAAGTTACAGATATGAGTGACAAAACTATTACTATAAGAGCCCTTTGTAGTGCAAAAGATGCCTCTTCTACTTGGGATTTACATTGCAGCCTTAGAGAAGATTTGGTTCGTTATATTTGCGACTTAGAAGATGGCGTCTACTTAGCAAAATCCAGAGTTGAAAATGTTGGAAATAGCGGTGAGGTTACTGGCGAAGAATCAATTAATTAATACATTTAAGTAAACAACTATAACTAACTATTATATTGAGATTTACACTTTATATATTTAAAGGATTACATTACGCATTTATTGTAGCGGTCTTGGCAGAAAGATCTCAAAGTAACTATCATTTAATTGCCTTAATTATAGCCCTATTTCTTATTACATATACTTATAAACACACACCAATAAAAAAGGTTACCTATACATTTTCTGATGCATTAAATGTTGTATTTGTATTACTTGGCGCATTGGCCACTTTTGCTCTTAGCGTAGAAACCAGTCTCAATACGGTATTTGTTGCAAGTGCATTAGGACTTTTAGGCGCTTTTATCCCGAAACATAAATTATTTAAAGAGGCACCTGCAGCATTGTATTGTGGTACATTTATAGGAATGACGTCTACTTTAGTTGCAAATGGTTATTTATTCATTGCATTTGCAGGAGCACTTGGCGGGTTGGTTTATATTATTGCCAAGCCCTTTTTAAATGGTTTTGGTGGAAAGCTTGGCACAATTGCATTTGGTGGTGTTGCTTTTGCTACATTATTTATATACCTCACAAACCTAGTTTATTAATGTTTGAAATAATACTATTATTAACGGGAACAATTGCAGCTCTCTCAACTTTTATAGCTAGTAACACCTTAAAATTAGGAGCCATAAAAGCTTCTGCTGGCTTATCTTTTATAGTAGCACTATTGTGTCTTCTTTTTGATGATATATTTAAAGAAGACTTAGCATTGCAAATACAACTTGTATTTTTTGGAGCTTCCTTTGTAGGTATGGTTTCAAAAGAAATAATTTCTAAACACTATCTCGTAGGTTTAGGTGGTCTTGTATTTTCTGCTATTTACTTAAATACAAGTTATTTTTTTGAAGGTTTTGGTGGTGCTTTAGGCACAACCGCTTGCATTTCTGTAATTATAGTTTTTGGATTACGTATAATTTTAAACAAAAGAAAACAGAAGGCTCACTCCTAAGGCAACCATTTCTTATCAAAGTTAGGTTTACGTTTTTCGAGAAATGCATCTCTTCCTTCTTTAGCTTCATCTGTCATATATGCTAAACGAGTAGCTTCTCCTGCAAAAACTTGCTGTCCTACCATACCATCATCTGTAAGATTCATAGCAAATTTTAGCATTTTTATAGATGTAGGACTTTTTGCAAGCACTTCTTGCGCCCATTCAAAAGCTGTTTGCTCTAAATCTGCATGTGGAACAACGGCATTAACCATTCCCATTTCAAAAGCTTCTTGTGCAGAGTAGTTTCTTCCTAAAAAGAAAATTTCTCTAGCTTTTTTCTGTCCTACCATTTTTGCTAAGTAAGCAGAACCATAGCCACCATCAAAGCTAGTAACATCTGCATCTGTTTGTTTAAATATGGCGTGTTCTTTACTTGCTAAAGTCATATCACAAACTACATGTAAACTATGACCACCACCAACAGCCCAACCAGGAACAACACAAATAACTGCTTTTGGCATAAACCTAATAAGGCGCTGTACTTCTAGGATATTTAATCTATGGTAGCCATCTTGGCCAACATAACCTTGGTGTCCTCTTGCCTTTTGGTCTCCACCACTACAAAAACTATACACACCATCTTTAGAAGAAGGTCCTTCTGCAGATAATAAAACTACACCAATGCTTGTATCTTCTTGAGCATCGTGAAATGCATCTAAAAGCTCTGATGTTGTATGAGGTCTAAATGCATTTCTTACATCTGGTCTATTAAATGCAATACGTGCAACGCCATCACTTTTTTTATAGGTAATGTCTGTATATTCTTTTACGGATTTCCAATTAGGAGTCATAGTCTTTGGTTTGAGGCTTCAAAAATAATCAATTGAAATTGGATTTAGAATGTTGAATCAAATTTCATTACTTTTCAGTTTTAAAAACCAACTATTATTATGAGAGTCATCATCTTTTTCCTGTTTTTTAGCAGTGTAGCTTTACAAGCACAGAATTATCAATTTTCAGAAGACATTAACATTGCCTGTACGCCTGTAATAAGCCAAGGTCGTACCGGAACCTGCTGGAGTTTTTCCACTTCTTCTTTTTTAGAATCTGAAATTATAAGATTAAAAGGTAAACCTATCGATTTATCTGAAATGTATACAGTACGACAAATTTATCCTGAGAAGGCAGAAAATTATATCATGCGTCAAGGCAAAGCACAATTTAGTCAAGGTGGATTAGCTCACGATGTATTGCACTCTGTATCTAAATATGGATTAGTACCACAATCTGTATACGATGGTTTAGATACTAACCAAACAGACCATAACCATACTGAGATGGTTGCTATTTTAACCGCTATGTTAAACCGTTATATTGAGAATCCTGCTAAAGAACTGTCTCCAAAGTGGAAAATGGCTGTAAGTAGTGTTCTAGATGCATATTTGGGAGCTACTGTAAATGAATTTGAATATGATGGTACTACATTTACGCCAATGAGTTTTTTAGAGATGACAGGTATTTCTCCAAAAGATTATATTACTGTAACTTCTTTTAAACAAGCGCCGTTTTATTCTACATTTATATTAAATATTCCTGATAATTTTTCTAATGGTAGCTTTTATAACGTTCCTTTAGATGAGTTGGTTGAAGTTACAGATAATGCTTTAAAAAATGGTTTTTCTGTTGAGTTAGATGTGGATGTAAGCGAGCAAACATTTTCTTCTAAACATGGTGTTGCAGTTATCCCAAGTAATGATAGCGACAGTAAAGCTATTTTAAGTGAAATTAAACCTGAAAAACAAATTACACAAGATTACAGACAACAGGAGTTTGAAAATTACAACACTACAGATGATCACTTAATGCATATTGTGGGTACCATAAAAGACCAAAAGGGTAATACATATTATAAAGTAAAAAACTCTTGGGGAACAGATGCTAACCGTAACGCTAATGGAGGATATATTTATATGAGTAAAGCTTATTTTAAATTAAAAGCTATTTCTGTTACTGTACATAAAGATGCACTTCCTAAGGCAATTGCAAATAAGCTAAACAAGTAATAACACTTATAATTATATATATAAAAAGCCCTCGATTATATCGAGGGCTTTTTAATTTAAAGCTTTTGCTTTATCTACTTAAACTATACCTTAGTTCTTGTAGAAGTATACAGAAGAAGCACTAGATAATGCAACGTTTGTTGCAGGAGCTACATCTCCACCAGCTTCGAAGTCTGTTCCTACGAAAGAAACAACTCTACCTCCACCATTTGCAATCTCTGCAATAAATACTGTGTTAGACTCTGCATCATACTCAGCAGATATTGGGTTACCTAATAATGTAGATTCACCAGCAACTCTTACTTGATCAGTAACAGCAACCATACCACCATCTGCAGCAGCACTAAACTTAGATGTAAAGTTAGATACTACGTGGAAACCACCATCTGTATCTGCACCATCACCAGAAGCTGCACCAATATCTGTTAAGATCATAGTAGTACCATCATAAGCCATACCGTGAGTTCTTACAATACCTTCAAAAGCAACTCTCTTGTCTGCAGAAATTGAAACATCTGTAGTGTGAGTTGATAAGAAGTTAGAGAATAATGCTACTTCATTAGTTGCATCTACAACAGCATATAAATCTGCTCCTACAAATGCAATTTCCCATACTTTAAAGTCAACAGTTACTGTGTTTCTTAATGTGAAACCAGAATCTGTTCTTTGGAAAATAAAGTAACGACCATCTGCAGTAGCTTCATCACCATCTACATCTTCTGAGTCTGCTACTACATAGAAATCACCACTTACAGCAATTGCTCTTGGGTTTTCTAATACAGCTTCACTAGATAAGCTAGCAGTTAAAGTAATACCATCGTTAGAAATTGATGCATCTGCATAGCTATCTAATGTAAGGTTAGAACGAGATGCTTGTGTTACTGCATCTGCATCTGCATCATAATAAATACCTTCTGCTGCTAAAGAAGCAGTTAAAAGTGTTTTACTAGTACCATCTTCTAAATCGAATACTGTAATGTTACCGTTATTGTTATTAGAAGCGTAAAGTTCTGTTCTAGAATCTGCAGTTGGAGGCGTAGAATCTCCACCGTTATCATCATCACTGCTACAAGCAGCAAGAGAACCTATTACTAAAGATCCTAAAAGGATTGTTTTTAAATTTTTCATTTTTTGGTTTTTGTTATTAAACATTGCTTTTATTTAAGATGTAAAGATAACGAGATGGTTGCGTACTTGTTGCTAACGATATGTGAATGAAATTCAACCCGTTTCATTATAACTAATTGTTTATCAATTATTTACACTAATATTTTGATGTAACATTTAACGTCATTTTAAGATTTTTGGGAGTAATTTGTGAGCTTTTTAATGGGTTTAAGATTTTTTTTAGAAAACTGGTATTTTGGATATAAAACATAAAAAAACGCTTACAGATATTTAACTGTAAGCGCTTTGCAATGCTATAAGTATTCAAACTATAATTTCTATTTAATGAATAGTCTTTTTATGTTTTCCTTTTCGTCTGTCTTTTTCTTCTAATAATAAGGCAAGTTCTCTTCCTGTTTGTCCTTTTACAGATGTGTTTTCTTGAGCACGACGTATAAGATATGGCACAACATCTCTTACAGGACCAAATGGTATTAATTTGGCAGAGTTATAGCCATTAGCCGCTAGGTTAAAACTAATATGATCACTCATACCGTAAAGTTGAGCAAACCAAATACGACCATCGTCTTTAGCTAAATCTCTATCTTGTGTTAGCTGCATTGCCAAGTATGAAGACACTTCGTTGTGAGTACCTATAAATAATTCGAAATCTTCTAAGTGATTCATTATGTAAGCCATTACGGCATTAAAATTAACGTCTGTAGCTTCTTTATCTTCACAAATTGGTGTAGGATAGCCCATTTTAGATGCTCTTGCATTCTCTTTTTCCATATATGCACCTCTTACTATCTTGGCTCCAATTTTAAAACCTTTAGCTTGGCCTCTTTCGTGCAAGTCTTTTATATACTGCAATCTATCCCAACGGTAACATTGTATGGTATTAAAAATAATAACTTTCTCTTTGTTATAAAGCGCCATCATTTCCTCTATCAAATCATCTGCAGCATCTTGCATCCAAGATTCTTCAGCATCAACTAAAACACATACATCTAGATCGTATGCAGTTTTACAAAGACGTTTAACACGATCTTTAATTTTATTCCAAGATTCTTCTTCCTCTGCTGTTAAGGTTTCCTTGTTAGTCACTTTTGCCCAAATATCAAAAGCACCTACACCAGTTGGTTTAAATACTGCAAATGGCATTTCTGGTTTATCTGCTATAAACTTTATAATGTTTATTTTACGTTGCGTAGCAGCATCAAACTCTTCATCGGTTTCTTTACCTTCTACAGAGTAGTCTAATATACCGTGTAGCTTCTTTGTATATATCTTTCGAATATTAGGTAAGCAATCTTCCTCGGTTACACCACCACAAAACTGATTAAATACTGTTTTCTTTATTAACCCTTCAACAGGTAACCTTAAATTTAAAGATACATTAGTTAAAAATGTACCTACTTTAACCATAACAGGACTGCCAATAGATTTAAACATGAAAATAGCACGGTTTAACTCTCCATCTGTCTTTAAACTGAATGCCCTCTTGGTATTGTTAAATATTTTTGTTGTAATCATTTCTATTTTTTTGACGCACAAATATAGGTATTGCAGCACTACTTTTAATTGTTTGTTATACTTTCGAATTAAAATTTGAAATTAACTTATGAAATTTGATCCCATAGCTTCTGGCAATAGCATTGTGTACTTTGAAAATGAAGGTTATACAGCGTTAAACAGTTATTTGAAAGAGGAAAAACCTTCTAAAATTTTTGTTCTTGTAGACTCTAATACCCTACAAGATTGTTTACCTATTTTCTTAGCTAAACTAGAAACAGAAATTGTTATTGAAACAATTGAGATTGAACCAGGCGAAAGTTTTAAAACAATTGATACCTGTGTAGGTGTTTGGAATGCTCTATCTGAGTTGAATGCAGATCGAAAAAGTATTATTCTTAATCTTGGTGGTGGCGTTGTAACAGATCTTGGTGGTTTTGTCGCTTCAACTTTTAAAAGAGGCATACCTTATATAAATATACCTACATCTTTATTAGCAATGGTTGATGCCTCTGTTGGTGGAAAAACAGGCGTAGATTTAGGAGTGCTTAAAAATCAGATTGGCGTAATATCACATTCTGAAATGGTTATTGTAGATACAAATTATCTTAAAACACTGCCTGGAAAACAAATGCGAAGTGGTCATGCCGAAATTTTAAAGCATGGATTAATTACTAGTAAATCGTATTGGGACAAATGTTCAGATTTAAAGAATCTCACCTTAGAGTCTTATGATGCTATTATTTATGAGTCTGTACAGATAAAAAATAATGTTGTAACCAAAGACCCTAAAGAAAAAGGATTAAGGAAGACATTAAACTTTGGCCATACGCTAGGTCATGCTATAGAATCTTATTTATTAGAACACGATACAAAAGACGCTGTATTACACGGCGAAGCAGTTGCTGCAGGAATGATACTTGCATTGCACCTTTCTGAAGCAGAATATGAGTTTCCTAGCCAAGAAAAAGAAGAAATTTGTAATACTTTATTGAGTATTTATGGAAAAATTTCTCTTAACCATGAAGATTATCAGCATATTATTGAATTATTAAAATTTGATAAAAAAAATACGCACGGTAAAATAAACTTTATACTTTTGAAGGGCTTTGGAGAGGCTGTTTTAGACTGCCAAATATCTAACGAAAGATTACTCGAAGCATTTAATTACTATAAAAACTTATAGTCCCTAATTTTGGATTATAAAAAGATTTTATACATTTAAACTTAAGACTTTAATAAAACCCTTTGCTATGAAACGTGTCATTGTTGACTATAAAAAACTTACCCCAGAAATTTTGGGAATGCTTGTTGAAAAATACCCTGACGGATATGATGATGATCAAATAATCTCGTTTAGAAATGCTAAAAATGAGAAGATTGAAGCTGTCGAGGTGAGAACAGAAGACTCTATCTACCTTGTTAAGGTTAGTACAAAACTAGAAAACTCTATGGCAGGTTATGATGTTGATGATTATGATGATGGTGATTTATCTGAACCTATTGTAGAACTAGAACAAAAACCAGGCAAAGATGAATTGGATATAGAAGACGAAGAAACAGATGAAGAAGAAGAGGATTAATCCTCTTCTTTTTTTTTATCGCACTAATTGAATAGTTGCCTTATTACCAGTGGCTAGAGACCAATACCTATCCATTACAACATGGCCATTAGAGTCTATAACTTTTAGCTCTGCTGTATTTGGTGCAAACAGGCCCATACTTACGGCCTTAAAATCTAAAATACTTATACCAGGTTTAATGTCTATTAGCATGACTTTATAACCTCCAGATAATGTTATATTACCTTCAACAAGTTCTTTGTTAAGGTAAACTTGTATAATATCTCCATCTACATTACCGTAATCTCTAAAAAACACTTCAACATACTTAGAGGTGGTTTTAATAGTACCTAAATTTCTATCACCAGTAAAAACCTCTTCAACAGGAAAGTTTTCTTCAGACCATTTTGGTTGTATATCGTAACGTTGGTCTATAAATTTTGATTTCTGAGGTGTCATATCTACCATTTTCTTAGAGTCATCTTTAGAGATAGAACTTTCAGACTTAGGTAACACCGTAAAGCCATTATTGGTTTTAGATAAACTTGGAGAAGTTTTGCTTCTTAAGCTACTGTTTTCTGCTTCTTTATTTTCTTCAGCCTTAATAAGAATACCACCAGTATTTCTATCTATTTGAGCCTGTAATGAGGTAAGGCCAACACAACATAACACAGCAATTATAGCTACTGCTTTATTAGAAAAGTCTATTAAAAGTTGATGCATTGTTAAAGACATAATTGATAGTAATAGTTATTATAAGGTATCAAAAGTAAATTGAGTATATTTAAAAGTCTCAATTTATAATTAGTTATGAAAACAAATATCACACCAAAACTACGCATTCCCTATTGTTATGTTGCAATACTTTTCTTGTTTGTAATAAATATTGGGCAAGCACAAGACTCATTTACAACATATAAAGGAGAAGTTGTTAATGAGGCTAACAATGATCCTTTAGTATTTGCAACACTAAGTGTAGAAGGTACAAATATTAGTACAGTTACCAATTCTGATGGTCTATTTACTCTTAAAGTACCAAATACAATTAAAGATGCAAGGATCGTGGTTATGTACTTAGGGTTTACTCCCAAAACATTCTTGTTATCCTCTTTTAATAAAGAACGTACCAAAATTGGTTTGAGTGAGGTAACTACACAGCTTAATGAAGTTATGGTACAAACTAATAAAAATGCTAAAGCAATAGTTAAAAAAGCCCTTAGTAATAAAGGCGAAAACTATATGAATAGCCCTAAGAGAATGATGGCGTTTTATAGAGAAACTATAAAGAAAAGAAGACGTAATGTGTCTTTAGCAGAAGCTGTTATTACCGTTAATAAAGAATCTTATGATTCTTTTAAATCAGATAAAATTGCACTTTTTAAATCTAGGAAAAGTACAGACTACTCTAAGTTAGATACCATTGCATTAAAATTACAAGGTGGTCCATTAAATGCATTGTACGTAGATGTCATGAAGTATCCTGATTATTTTTTGAATTATGAGGATTTTGATAAATATAAATTCACCTTCGATGAGCCTACTATAATTAATGATGAGTTAGTGTATGTGATTAATTTTAAGCAAACTAAAGCGCAAGAAGATGATCCGCTGTATTTTGGCACACTTTATATTAACTCAAATACAATGGCACTTACAAATGCTATTTATAATTTAAATGTAGAGAACAGAGCTGCAGCAAGCGCATTATTTGTAAGGCGTAAACCGTCTGGTGCTAATGTTTACCCAACAGAAGCTGTTTACAGAGTAAACTATAGACAACAAAATGGAAAATGGTATTATGGTTATAGTAACGTACAAATTGAGTTTGTGATAGATTGGGATAACAAACTATTTAACTCTAAATACACCTTACAGAGTGAAATGGCAATTACAGATATTATAGATAACAACTCTGAAACTATTAGAAATAGAGACCGTTTTAAACAATCTGCTATTTTAGTAGATGAAACCTCAGGATTTACAGATCCAGATTTCTGGGGAGCTTTTAATGTTATAGAGCCAGATAAATCGATAGAATCTGCTATCGACAAAATACAGAAACAATTAAGAAAGCTAGAAAAGTCTTAAATCACTATTTAACTTTTATGTATTTAACCTTCAAAATTAATTTTTTGAAGGTTTTTTTCATTTCCACATTAAACCTTTTAATTTTTTAAATGTCATAACCATGTAACAATAGGTACTTTATAAAGTCTTATTAAAAAACTATACCAATGAAATATATTTTTACCTGTTTAGCAATAGTATGCACTATTGCACTTCAAGCCCAAAGTATTAGCGGAAAAGCTACTTATGAAAGTAAGACTACTGTCGATATGGATGGTTTTGGTGGAAGAGAGATGACCGATGATATGAAGAAAATGATTATGGAGCGTATGAAAAGTATGCTCGAGAAAACTTACATTCTTACATTTAATAAAAATGAATCTTTATATACAGAAGAAGAGCATTTAGAAACTGGAGCTTCCGGTGGCGGAATGAGAATGATGATGAACAGTTTTTCTGCTGGTGTTCAATATAAAAATACAGAAACAAATGAACTTGTCGAGGAAAATGAATTCTTCGGAAAGCAATTTTTAATAAAAGATACTATCCAGAATATAAACTGGACTCTTACCAAAGAATCTAAACAAATAGGCCAATACATTGCTTTTAAAGCTACAGGTGTAAAAGAATTATCTGACACAGATTTTCAATTTGCAAGACGTCGTGGTGGTAGAGATGGAAACCGAAGAGGTCGAATTGAAAATGATACCGAAAAAAAGCAAGATACTATAGAAGACTCTAAAAAAGACCCGCTTGAAGAAATAGAGATTCCTAAGGAGATAGAAATTACTGCTTGGTACACTCCACAAATACCAACGAGTACAGGACCAGGTGAATATGGTGGTCTTCCAGGATTAATTTTAGAACTTAATGCACATCGTACTACAATACTTTGTTCTAAAATTGAAATGAATACTAAAGATACTTCAGACATAAAAAAACCTACAAAAGGTAAAGAAGTGTCTAGAGAAGAATACCAAAAGATTGTAAAAGAAAAAACCGAAGAAATGCGTGCAAACTTTAGAGGTGGCGGTCGCGGTGGCAGACGTTTTTAATCTTACATAATACTTACTAACTCACTCTTACTTATGAAATTTTTAAAATCTATTGCTACAATAGGGCTGCTCCTTGTATGCGTAATTTCAGCACAATCACAAAGTATAACTCTTGAAGGAACTATAAAAGATAGTATTGGTAATCCTTTAGAGTTTGCAAATATAATTGCTAAGATAAAAACCACTTCAGAGGTTGAAACTTATGCCATTACCAACCAAAATGGTAAATACAGAATAGATCTTCCTAAACAAGAAACTTATACATTAGTAGCTAGTTTTTTAGGTTTTGATCCTTCAGAAAAATCTATTACTGTATTAGAAACCTCTCAAGATTCGCAATTAGATTTTACATTATACCCGTTAGCAGATCAATTAGATGATGTAACTATTGTATATGAAATGCCTGTAACTGTTAAAGGCGATACTATTGTGTATAATGCAGATTCTTTTACCAATGGTAATGAACGTAAACTTGGTGATGTCATGAAAAAATTACCTGGTGTAGAAATAAATGATGATGGTGAAATACAGGTTGAAGGAAAAACTGTACAAAAAGTAATGGTTGAAGGAAAAGACTTTTTTGATGGAGATAGTAAACTAGCCACAAAAAACATTCCTGCAGATGCTGTTGAAAAAGTTGAAGTTCTGAGAAACTATAATGAAGTAAACCAAATGCGAGGTTTAGGAAACGATCAAGACAATATTGCCATAAATATAAAGCTTAAAGATGGTAAGAAAAACTTTTGGTTTGGAGAGCTAACAGCTGGTGGCGGATATTCTGATGAAGATGAAAAAGAGCGTTATCTAGTTCAACCTAAGTTATTTTACTACAGTCCTAAATATAGTATTAACCTTATAACAGACTTTAATAATATAGGCGAAGTACCGTTTACCTTTAGAGACTATTTTAAATTTACAGGTGGTTTTAGAAACTTTAATAGAAACGGCGGAACTAACTTCGAGGTTAGTCAAACCGATCTAGGGTTTGCTGTTGCAAAAAACAATAGAGCTAGCGCATTAGAAAGTAAATTTCTTGCAGGTAACTTTAGTTATGCGGTTAATAAGTCTTTAGATATTAGTGGTTTTGGTATACTCTCAGACAATAAAACTAGTATTATAAACAACTCCATAAGGCAGTATATTGCTTCTGGATCTGTAGAAACTACTAATAGTACAAATGACCAAAGGAGCCAATTAGCAATGCTAAAATTAAGCGGTTCTTATAAGCCAAATACTAGCTTACAGGTAGATTACGATGCCTTAATAAAAACATCTAAGCAAACAGAAGATAACTCAACACTTTCCATTTTTGATACCAACACCAATAACATCTTAGAAGGAAAAGAAACAAAACCCTACTCTATTAATCAGAATGTAAATGCTTATTACACGCTAGATGAAAAGAATATTTTTGCAGCACAGGTACAACATTTATATCAAGACGAAGATCCATTTTATAATGCTATAACTGAGTTATTACCGTTTGATGGTATTTTACCTATAGATGAAGACCAAAGCCTTTTTGATATAAATCAAAATAAAACTATTAAAAGTCATAAGTTGGATGCTAAAATAGACCACTATTATGTCTTGAATAACTTAAGTAATTTAAACTTCACGTTAGGATCTACGTATAGTAACCAATCTTTTAACTCTAGTATATTTCAAATTTTAGATAATGGATCTCAAAATTTTCTTAATGAAACAGATCCTATAAACTCTGAAGGTGATACAATGCCATTGGTAAATGATGTACAATATCACTTTGCAGATTCATTTTTAGGATTACATTACAAAGTTAAATCTGGAAGTTTTGTATTCACACCAGGATTAACCTTACACAATTATATACTTCAAACAGATCAATTAAACCAAACTTCTAAAACTACAAATTGGACAGTTTTACCAGATTTAAACGTGATCTATAATATTAAGAAAAGTGAAAACATTCGTTTTAATTATTCCATCTCTAATGAATATACAGATGTAAATAATTATGCTGAAGCCTTAGTATTTAATAATTACAATAGACTTTATGGAGGTAATAGAAATTTAGAGAACTCTTTATCTCATACTTATAACTTAAACTACTTTAACTTCAACTTATTCAACTTTACAAATATTAATGCTGGTTTAAGCTACACCAAACGTATAGATGGTGTAAAAAACAATACAAATATTGTAGCCATTAATCAAGTGTCTACGCCTGTAAACATTGACAGTAATTTTCCAGATGAAACTTTTACAGCATTGGGTAGGTTTAGTAAGACAGTTAAAAAGATAAAATATAATTTAAGTGCTAATGTAAGTTTAAGTAAGTCTTTTAATAATATTAATAATGAGATAAGAGAAAGCGAAAGCTTTACTCAAAACTATAGAGGTAGTATACAGACAAATTTTAATGAAGCTCCAAATTTTGAGTTAGGTTACAGATTAAATGTAAATAACTATAACAACGGTGGTTTAGAACAAACGTTTTATACACAACAACCATTTGCTAGATTTGATGTAAACTTCCTTAAAGATTTTACATTTGATGCTGAATGGGATTTTTACGATTACACCGACAAGAATGATACTGTAGAAAACAGATATTCTTTTGTAAACGCAAACTTATATTACCAAAAGGGAGATAGTCCTTGGGAGTTTAAATTACAAGCTAGTAATCTCTTAAATACAGAGTTTATTAATAACGATAGTTTTAATGAACAGTTTAATACAACAACACAATATTTTGTATTACCAAGAATATTAATGTTTGTGGTAAAATATAACCTGTAGATTTTACATCTTAAGGAAAAGCGCCTTAAGAGTAGCCTCATTCATCACCTCTTGCCAGTTTTTGCCCAGTGCATTTTCCCAAAGAGGTGTAAGTCCTAATGAAACATCGACCATGGTTTGAAGTTGTTGTTCTGTTAGGTCTTTACATAAACCTTGTGGCAAGGTGATGTTATGTTTGGCTTTCATTTCTTTAAATAGAGCAACACCTTTAGGGTAATAGTCTTCTAGTTTATCAAACACAATACAGTTACCTATACCGTGCTTTGTTCCTAAAACATAAGACATACCATAACTCATAGCGTGCGCAACCCCAACTTGAGAGTAGGCAATACTCATACCTCCATGCCAAGATGCCATCATAAGTTTAGCGCGAGATTCTTCATCTTCAAGATTACCTAAGAAAATTTCTTTACAAAGATCGTAGGCTTTTTCACCATAACTTTGGCTAAATGCATTTAAATAAGTACCATTTAAAGACTCAATACAATGTATGTAACAATCCATACCCGTATAAAACCATTGGTCTTTAGGTACGGTTTTAGTTAGGTCTGGATCTAAAATTACTTGATCAAAAGGAGTATAATCTGAATTTATGCCTAATTTCTTTTCTGGTCCTGTAAGCACAGTTGTTCTAGAAACCTCTGCTCCTGTTCCACTTATAGTAGGAATACCCACATGATATATGGCAGGAGATTTTACTAAATCCCAACCTTGATAGTCTTTAGCCTTTCCTGGATTTTTGAGTAAGATTGAAACCGCTTTAGCTAAATCTAATAATGTACCGCCACCAATACCAATAATACCACTAGGCAGTAATTGAAACTCTTCTTTAAGTTCAGTTACTATTACATCTACCTGTGAAGTTTTAGGTTCATAATCTGCCGAAATATATTTTATGACATCATTGCCTTTTAGCTTAATCCTATTAATAAATGTGTCATTCCCCTTAAATACATCATCTACCAGATATACAAAAGGTGCACCTACAGCTCGTTTTTTATTAAGAATTGTAGGTAGTTGATCAAAACAGCCATTTCCAAATACAATACGAGGTACCATCGGAAAGTTTTTGTGTGGATTATTAGCAATATCAAAATTTGAAGCGGCAACTTCAGATTCTTCTACATTATCCTTAGCATTTAAAATACGCTTGGCATTTTCTAAATCTTCTGGAGTATCTATTTCTACACTGGTTGCAGATGTTACAACCATTTTTATATTCTTACCATTTTCTAAATAGCGAATACATTCAATTTTCTCTGAAGCCTCTAGCCTACCCATTGGTAGCTTGTAAAAATCTAAAAGAGCTTCTTTTCTAAACGCATAAATACCTTTGTGTTTGTAATACTTAGTATCTACATCTTGATCTCTAGGATAAGGAATTGGTGACCTAGAAAAGTACAGTGCAAAATTATTTTCATCTACAATTACTTTTACAGCATTAGGGTTTATTATTTCATCATTATCCTTAATTACCTTCATTAGAGATGCTAAGTCTATTTTATCTGCATCATCTTGATAAAAAACATTTAAAACATCTTTTAAGCTTTCCTTATCTGTAAATGGTTCATCGCCTTGAACGTTTACCACAATATCTACATCCATGTGTTCTACAGCTTCTGCTATCCTGTCGCTACCACACTCATGTTCTTTTTTACTCATGATAGCCTTACCACCTTGAGAGGTAATTTCATTATAAATAATGTCGCTATCTGTAACAACAAAGACATCATTAAACAAACCAGTAGATACAGCAGCTTCGTAAGTGCGTTGAATTACTGTTTTACCATTAAGGTCTTGCATAAGTTTTCCAGGAAATCGAGATGCAGCGTATCGCGCAGGTATCATGGCGATTACTTTAAGAGAAGTAGTGTTCAAAATCATAGCTTTACTTAAGATCAAAAATAAGAATTTTAGCGTGTAACAGGTTTCTTTTTAGAAAAGAGTTTGGTGTAAAGTTTTTTAGCGCTAAAAATGATAATTACAACGAAAACTAAGGCTAATAAAGGAAAAATTAATGCGGTAAGAGATAAGGTGGTTGCGCCTATAGTTTCAACAGTACTTATTACAGGATTTGCTATTCCGCCAGTAGTTGCAGAAGATGCTGCTCTAGTTGCGCTCGTGGTACCAGAGATAAATCCTGCGGTGCCACCACCTGCAATAATTGCTAATACCCACATTAATAATGGGTCTACATCTGCCATTGTTGCAAACATGACACAGGTTCCAGCAACTGCTGCCAATGGTACAGAGATAGTGTCTAAAAGATTATCAAAAAAAGGAATATAGTAAGCTAAGATTTCAAATACTGTGGCTACAGCCAGAGTTACTATTGTAGTACTATGACCTATCCAAAGCCAATTATCTTGCAACGGGATTACATTGTAATATGCCGCAATACTTAATACTAGTAAAGGTAAAAATACTCTAAAACCTACTGAGGCTGCAAGACCTATGCCCAAACAAATACTTAAATAAAACTCTAAACCCATAATTAAATATACACTTAAAATGAGTTGTCTTCAAACATTTCATTTTTAAAACCTATAAGATAAAGTTTAGATTTTGCTCTTGTAATTGCCGTATACAACCATCTTAAATAATCTTTGTCTATACCATCTGGTAAATAAGGTTGCTCAACAAATACAGTATCCCATTGCCCACCTTGAGATTTATGACAGGTAATTGCATAGGAGAATTTAACCTGCAAAGCATTAAAAAACTTATTGTTCTTAACCTTTAAGAATTTCTGATATTTGGTTTTAACATCGGCATAGTCTTTCATAACTTCTTGGTAAAGCTGGTTAGACTCTTCAAAGGACAGTGATGCGGTGTTAGAGGTTAATGTATCTAACAATACAACAGTTTCAAAAGGCTTCATATTAGGATAATCTACCATTTGTACATTTACTTCAGCAAAACGGAAACCATAAAGTTCTTTTATGGCGAAAATCTCAAGTACTTTTACAATATCCCCATTGGCTATAAAACCAGCATCTGTTGTAGGTTTTACCCAGAAATAATTATTCTTTACGACCATAAAATAATCGCCTGCAGATATTTCTTCTTCTTGAAATAAAATACGCTGCCTAATGTTTTGATTGTAAAGATTTGCCCGTTTGTTGGACCTTACAACAATACAAGTATCCTCATGCCCTAATTGGGAGTAAGAATCATTAATGGCATCCATAATTTCATGACCATCAATTAATCGAACCACGTCGCCTTTTTGAGTAATATTAAATTTAAAAGAATCATAAAAGCCATCTTCTAAAATATGTCTTATTTGGGTGGCATTTAAGAGAATGTCACTTTCTTCACTTTGCCTTACAACCTCATTAAGTTCAATATGAGTAACTTCTCTATTGTAATCCAACATTAGTTTCTTCTCATCTAACGCAGGACTAATATCTAATTTTACTGGTGGCAGCTGTGCAGTATCTCCTATGAGAAGTAAGCGGCATTTAAAACCAGCATCAACAAACTCAATGAGATCGTTTAAAAGTGATCCATTTTCAAAAAGTTTAGCATCACTTGGCGTATCTGGAATCATAGAAGCTTCATCAACAATAAAAAGTGTATTTCTATGCTTGTTTGGTCTTAGTGAAAAGGTAATGTTGTTATTCTTGCTTTTAGGAAAGTAAATCTTACGGTGTATGGTTTGGGCATTTTGCTTGGCATAATTACCTAACACCTTTGCTGCACGACCTGTTGGCGCAGCTAAAACCACACTTTTTCTAACTTTCCATATATTTTTTACGATAGTAGATGTGATTGTAGTTTTACCAGTTCCTGCAAAACCTTTTAGTAAAAAAAGTTCCTCTGGCTCACTATCTAATATAAATTCTGAAAGCTTTTGTAGTGCGATGTCTTGCCGAGTTGTGGTTTGGTGACCAAAATCCTGTTTTAATACGTTGTAAAATTCTTTGGCGTCCATCTAGTGTTAAAGATTCAATAAAAAGTAAAGATAGCAATGGATTTTTCCTAGCGAAACTTTTAGCATTAAAAAAAAATTGTAGATTTGCGAGTACCTTGTTAATAATAAAACAAACAGAAACTAATGAAAATAGTAATTCAACTAGTACTTTGGGCCGTAATAGCTTTTTTAGGATATTTAGTGTTCAACTCTATTTATGAGCCAGTAAAATTCAATAAAATTAAGAACGAACGTTACGCCAAAGTAATTGAAAATCTTAAAGATATAAGAAATGCTGAGCTTGCTCACAAAGAAGTTATTGGTACGTTTGAAGCAGATTATGACAAACTAATACGTTTTATTGATACTGCACAATTTGCTGTAACACAACGTCGTGATACTACGTATTTAGATGAAGAATACAAGAAAACTTACGGTGTAGACCAATATAAAGAAGATGTAGTTATAGATACATTAAGCTTTATTCCTGTAAAAGATTCTCTTTATGGTGGTACAGACCGTTACAAGACAATGATGAATATCCCAATTGAAGGAGTAGACAAAAAGTTTGACCTTAAAGCTGGTTTCATTACTAAAAACGATGCTAAAATTCCTGTTTTTGAAGCTAAGGTTGCAAAGACATTAATACTATCTGACCAAGATAAAGATTTACTTGCTCAAGAAAGAGAAGTTGTATCTGTAGATGGTGTAAACGGTAAGTATATAAAAGTAGGATCTATGGAAGAAGTTAATACAAATGGTAACTGGCCAAAAACTTATGGCGCAAACGACCAATAATATCATACAAACTCCAAAAGCATTGTCCATCTTGGTTAGCCTCGATGGACTTTCTTTTTGTGTATTATCCTTTGGTAAAATCTCATTACTTTCTGAAGTTAGTTTTGAAAAGCAGCTAAACCCAATCGAAGTTTTAGAACGGTTAAAGAAAGCCCTTTCTAAAGAACAGCTAATCTCTGAACACTTTGAGAAAGTAACGCTTACTATATCTAATGAGCTTTTTACGTGTGTACCTGAAGCACTTTTTAATAAAAACAACCTTACCAACTACCTAAAGTTTTCTAGTAAGCTACTTAAAACAGATTTTGCAGATGTAGATGCACTGCCTGCTTTACAATTACATACCGTATATATTCCGTTTACCAATATTACTAACTTTATATACGACCAATTTGGTGCGTTTACGTATAGACACTCTATTTCTGTTTTTGCAGAAGCTATACTTGCTATGCAAAAGGAAAATAGTATTGCTGTTAACGTGACATCACAATATTTTGAATTGGTTGTCATACAAGCCAATGCTCTTAAATTAGCAAACCGATTTACCTACAGTTCTAAGGAAGATTTTATATACTATATATTATTTACGTATGAACAACTAAACTTAGATCGAGAAGAAGATATTCTTTATGTTTCTGGCCTAATTGAAGAAGGAGATGATAATTACGAGATGGCATTTAAGTATATTAGACATATAGCATTTTTAGAGTATTCTGGATATGAGTCTGACACGTCTTTAGAGTTACAACCTCATCAACATTTATTAATTCGCCAAGCCCTAATATGAGAATTGTTTCAGGAAAATATAAAAGTAAACGTATAACAGCTCCAAAAAATCTTCCTGTAAGGCCAACTACAGATATGGCTAAGGAAGGTCTATTTAATAGGCTAAACAACTGGTATAGCTTTAGATCAATTAAGGTATTAGACTTGTTTGCTGGTACAGGAAACATATCTTTTGAGTTTCTCTCAAGAGGTACAGAACATATAGTTGCGGTTGATAATCATAACAACTGTTTAAAGTTTATAAATACTATTGCAAAAGAATTGAACGGTGAGATAACCACTATTAAAAGTGATGTCTTAAAATATCTAGAAAAAGCTTCTGGTTCTTTTGAAGTTGTATTTGCAGATCCACCTTATGCCCTACCACAAGAAGATTTTGAAACCCTAGTACAACTCGTTTTTAAACATAATTGGTTAACCGATAACGGTACTTTAATTGTTGAGCATTCACAACAAACAGATCTTGCACATTTAGAGCATTTTACTGAAGCTAGACGCTATGGCAGTTCTGTCTTTAGTTTCTTTGAAATGTAATCTTCTACTATTCAAAACATTATAACATATTTAGCGTATTAGATTTTAATGTATCTTTAGGTAAACAACCTTAAAAACTAACACCAATGACAACATCTCACAAACCAAATGTCTTATTCTGGGTAATAGCCATTATTGGCTTAATTTGGAATGCTATGGGCGTATTTCAATTTTTTGCTGAAAACTTTATGAAAGAAACCTTATATGAAGGCTACACTGAAGAGCAAATTGCATTAATGGACAATATGCCCGCTTGGATTTCTGTAATTTTTGCTGTTGCTGTATTTTCTGGATTTTTAGGCTGCGTACTTTTGGTAATGCGAAAAAACACTGCCGTTGCTTTATTCTTAATCTCATTAGTAGCAGTAATCATACAGATGAGCTATTGGTTATTTTTCACCAATGCTAAGGAGGTTATGGGTGATGGCGTAGAATATATGCCTATAACAGTAATAGTTGTAGCAGCCATACTCTATTTTTATAGTAAGCACGCTCTAAAAAAAGGATGGCTACTTAAGTAAAAAAAAGAAAAGGCTAGAAATTATTTTCTAGCCTTTTTCTTTATAACCATTTCTTCCGTTTAAAATACCAAAGTAACCCGAAGAACACAATTAACATTGCTCCCCAAAGATAAAAGTACCCATACTTAAACTGTAGTTCTGGTATATACTCAAAGTTCATCCCATAAATTCCTGCCATAAATGTGAGCGGTATAAAAATACTGGCCATAATGGTAAGTACTTTCATAACTTCATTCATTTTGTTGCTTATGGTAGTCATATACATATCCATAAGACCCCAAATCATTTCTCTGTAAATGTCTACACTTTCATTGACTTGAATAATGTGGTCGTAAAGGTCTCTTAAGAATGTGCTTGTTTTCTCTTCAATTAAAGGACTGTCTATTTTCTCAATTCTATTTACTACTTCTCTTAATGGTAAGGTAGCTCTGCGTATTTTAAGAATTTCTCGTTTTAAATCCTGAATATCTTGAGTTATATCTTTAGTGTCTTCTTGTGCAAACAATAAATCCTCAAGAGTTTCTACCTTATCACTTATAGTTTCCATTACTGTAAAGTAATTATCTACCACGGCATCTAATATTGCGAACATCAGATAATCTGCTCCATTGTTTCTTATTCTACCTTTGGAGTTAGCTATTCGGGAGCGTAAGCCATCAAAAACATCACCATCAGATTCTTGGAAGGTTAATACATAATCTTCTCCCATTATAAGAGACATATGCTCATTTATAAACTCACCATCTTCTCTATGATACATCATCTTAAACACTATAAATAAATAGTTTGCATACTCATCTATCTTAGGTCGTTGTGCAGTATCTACTATATCTTCTAATATAAGTGGGTGTATATTATAATGTTCTCCAAGCTTTTCTATTTCTTCTGTATTATGTAACCCGTTTATGTTAATCCAAGAAATGTGCTTGGTATTGCGTTTATCAAAAGCATCTTCTATACTGTTAGATTCTTTATACTCGTAATAATCTGCTGTATAGTCGAAAACCTCTATTTTAGTAGGCAAACCACTTTTATCTCCAGTATACTCTAAGGTTCCAGGAACTTCATTTTTTTTAGATTTTCTCCCTTTCTTTATATTCATCTTGGGAGCTCTAAATTTTGGCTTCTTCATAAGTATCTTTTATAGCACATTAAAGTTAATGCTAATTTCTATTTTAATGTAACCGATTGTAATATTAGACCACTTGCTTGTGCAATATGCGTAAGTTTTATAAACTCTGTTGAAGTGAGTGTCTTCTTAAAGAATTGCATATCAAATTCACCTGAACCTAAATCGAATAAGGCACCCATCATTAACCGTATTTGGTGTCTTTTAAAACCTTGGCCCACAACTTTTAGCATGTAAGATTTTTCAGGAAAAAAGTTTGCTGTATATACTGTGTTTTCTGATAACTCACAAGCATCTATAACACCTATGGTTTGTGTGTCTTCGGTTGGTTTATAGGTGTAGTTCTTAAAATCATGTTCGCCTTGAAATAACGCTGCTGCTTCTTGCATTAATTCAATATTTAATGGTTTGTTGTAACAAACCATATAAGGTGCACAAAAAGGATGCATTTTTTCTCCGTACGTAAACAAGTATATATATTCCTTTAGTTTAGGGTGCTGTATTATATTAAAATTAGCATCTGTTTCTTTAATAGAGAGTGCTTTAATATCTTGCGGCAAGTTGACGTTAAAGTCTTTAAAAAATGAATCTACCTCTAAGGGTTTATCATCTATAAACAATTCAACAAACGTATTATTTACAGACACTTTAGCATCTGTACGGCCAGATGCTAGCAATTTAAATTTTTTATGCCCTAATACGTAGGCTAGCGTTCTCTCTACCATACGCTCTACTGTATTAACATCTGGTTGTTTTTGCCAGCCGTGAAATCTAAATCCTAAATATTGTAATTGTATGATATAATAATAACGTAAACGCTGCACACTTTTTAATTTGCTCAAAGATATTAAAAGTGAATTTTAGGCTTAACTTATGGTAGTTTATATTATACCAACTTTAATAAAACTTTAGCGCAACGACTACCAAAGGATTATCATAAAGCCAGTATCTTTTTAAAAAAATATTTAAATGGAAAATTTACAAGATAAAGTAGCATTAATTACTGGCGGAAGCAAAGGTATTGGGTTTGGTATAGCAGAATCATTCTTAAAACAAGGGATGAAAGTTGCTGTTACCAGCAGGTCTTTAACTAATGCAGAAGATGTTGCAAAAGAATTAAATGCTAAATATGAAGGAAAAGCAATTGGTATAAAAGCCGATGTGCGTAATTACATAGACCAACAAGAAGCTGTACGTAAAACTGTAGATACATTTGGATCTTTAGATGTGCTTATTGCCAATGCTGGCTTAGGTCATTTTGGAAGTATTGAAGAGATAACAGATAAAGAGTGGAAAGAAGTAATAGACACCAACCTAACAGGTGTCTTCTACTCTATTAAATCTGCAGTAGATGAGCTTAAGAAAAGTAAAGGTTATTTTATTTCTATCTCAAGTTTAGCCGGAACAAATTTCTTTGCAGGTGGCTCTGCATATAATGCTAGTAAATTTGGTGTTACAGGATTTACACAAGCAGTAATGTTAGATTTAAGACAAAACGGTATTAAAGTAAGTACAATTATGCCAGGTTCTGTAGCCACACACTTTAACGGTCATACGCCTAATGAAGATGATGCCTGGAAAATACAAAAGGAAGATTTAGGACAACTTACAGTTGATTTACTTAAGATGCCAGAAAATGCATTGCCTAGTAAGGTAGAGATAAGGCCTACAACACCACCAAGTAAATAAAGATTTATCATATTTTAAAAGCTCCAACTGTTTATTTATAGTTGGGGCTTTTAGTTTTAATTTACTTTATGTTTTAATTAATTGAATAACCATCTGCTGTTGTTTGATTAGTACCAAAATCAGCTTCAAATGTTTCTGGATCTGAACCTATAGTTGTTAATGTTACATTTCCTGAGATAGTTGTTTCATCTATATCTATTACTGTAGTACCAAAAGGAACACATCTATACCAGTAGCATCAGGTTCTCCTACATCTTGTATACCGTTAGCATAATCACAATAAAAAACAATTCCAGTTAGTTCTCCTGTATAATCTTTTACTTGAGTTATAGTTGGATCATTTTCTGTAAGAGAATCATTATCACATGCCGTTAACACACTAAACGTAAAAAAATTAATGCAATGTATTTTAGCTTCATAAGAGTCTAGTTATTAAGGTAAAAGACTTTAAATATACTTATTAATTCTGTAGTTTGTTTAACTGCCTTAAACTATCATCTATTTTAAGTTGAAGCATTTTATAATCTTTAGGCGAGTTTACACGTAAATCTAATGCTGCTTGGTATTTTTCTGTAGCTTCAACAAAATCTTTTATGCCATAAAAATAATCTCCAACCAATGTGTAAGCTTCCCATTGATGCGGGTTTAAAAGTATAAGCCGTTGCAGTAATGCATCTGGCACAGGTTGGTTAAGTTTTATCTGTTCAGCTATTAAATTGTAAAGCGATTTATAAGATGCATATTTGTTATACGTCTCAGAATTTAGAAAAGGATCTTCTGCTATAACTTCTTTTAAATAAGCAACACTAGTAGTAACAGCTACTGTATCTTCAAAACGAGCAAAACTTTCTTTAACATTATAAGACACATATTTTCCCATATTATAAGGGTGTGCAGATACCCACAGCTTATAATCTTGTGGTTTAAAAACAATACCGTGGTGTGCTTTTAATTGATTTATTGCACGTTTATTACCAAAGCCTAAAAGAGAATCCTGTAAACCACGCTTTTCTCTTAACACCTTAACTGCTTTTTTAGGAGTCATTTTATTTTCTGCGTTTAACAGCTCATACATACGCTCAAATCTATGCATGGAGTTGGTATTATAAGTTGCATCTCGATTATAAGGATCATTATAAAATGCATCACTTTGAAAATGATTGGCACAAACTATAGTTGTTGTATTTTCTGCTCTATATACAGCTTGTTGCTCGGCAGACTTTTCAATAATTAAAGCTTCACGTTCTATAGCACTTCCTATTAGGATAGATTCGCTTGCAAATACATTAAAACCTTCTGCTATGCGTCTTGCTTCGTAGGTATTTTTAGAATATTGTAATATTTCTCTAGCCACATAACTTATAGGTGTTTGCGCTTCTTTTTCTGTATGAGATAATCCAGAGTTTATTGTTACCGTTACACCATATTCATTCATACCACTTACAACGCCCATAAATCCTGGCCAAGAATAAGTAACAAATCGATGTCCCTTATCTGGTTTTATAAACGTAATAAGCTTAGTTTCATTAAAGGCTTCATTGATATGAAAATCATAATTACGAGCAATTATAAGTTTACCATCAAAAGATTTGTTGCCCCAAACTGCAAAAGATGAGCATCCAGACTCAAAGATTTCTTCAAAGTCATGTGCAATATCTGGCAACGCCTGCAAGTACCATAATCTGTTAATAGGTTTTATAAGTGTGTCTAAAGTTTTGTCTGTAAACTTAGCCAAGCCAGATAATTCTCTGTAATACTCGTTAGGTATGCTTTCGTCAATATTAACTGCGTAGGAATTGTAAAATTTTGAAAGTTGATTAGTACTATCTTTTCCAGAAGCAGCATTAGTTATTCTTTTTACTAAAGCTTGTTCTTGTTTTGTTATAAGTTCGCGAGTTAAACTTCCTGCGGCAAGACCTCTTTGATAGGCGTTGCCTTCTAAATACAATTCCCAAATACCAAATTGGTTTTTGTGTAACTGATTTTTACCTACTCTATAAAATGTATCGTTAACTTTCTCTCTAAGCGTATCGTTAACTGTAATTGTATCAGTAACCTTAGTTGTAGCTACAAAAGGTTTAGCAGTGTTAAAAATAGCTACACTACAACTAATGGTGAAGAATACGAAGACACATAAAATGAAACGTAGTAATAATTTAAGCATCAAGAGATTTAAGAGGTTTTCAAGCTGAAATATACATAATTTAAACTCAAATTAATTTTTACAATTTGTAATTCGCTACATTTTTAAAATGGTTTTAATATTCATAAAAGACTAAGAATGTATATATTTAAATATTAACCAAATTTAACCATATAACCATGTTTAAACCTTTCAGAAAATTATTTTATATAAGCTGTTTAACGCTATTTATAACTTCTTCTGTAACACAAGCCCAACGCATAAATACCAAAATATATGATATTATTGATGCGGTTTCTGCTGAACGTATAGAGGCAGATATCACCACATTGGCAAATTTTGGAACTCGCCATACGTTAAGTGATACCATCTCTAATACTCGAGGAATTGGTGCTGCAAGACGATGGATAAAATCTGAGTTTGACAAGGTCTCCTCTAATTGTAATAATTGCCTAGAGGTGTTTTATCAAAACAATATTGTGAAAGAAGATGGCCGCCGCATTTTTAAAGATGTTAATGTGGTTAATGTTGTTGCTATACAAAGAGGGACAACCTATCCTAACCGCTACGTAATTATGAGTGGTGATATTGATTCTCGCGTAACAGATGCTAATGATGCTACAAGCGACTCGCCTGGAGCTAATGATAATGCAAGTGGTATGGCTGGCACTATTGAAGCTGCACGTGTGTTAAGCAATTATTCTTTTGAAAATAGTATTATCTATGTTGGGCTATCTGGTGAAGAACAAGGATTGTATGGCGGAAAAGGTTTAGCAGAGTATGCCAAGGAAAATGACTGGGATATTATTGGAGTACTTAATAATGATATGATTGGTAATATTGAAGGTGTAGATGGTGTGATAGACAATAGAAGCTTTAGGATATTCTCAGAACCTGTACCACCAAATGAAACAGAGCGTGAGCGAAATGCAAGACGTTTTTACGGAGGCGAAGTAGATGGCATATCTAGACAGCTGGCACGTTACATTCATAAAACAACTAAAACCTATATGCCAGAAATGAATCCTATGATGATTTACAGGTTAGATCGTTTTGGGCGTGGAGGCCATCATAGACCATTTAACGACGTTGGTTTTCCAGGTATACGTATTATGGAAGCACACGAAAATTATACACAACAACATCAAGATATACGTACAGAAGATGGTATTGAGTACGGCGATAAACTAAAATTTGTAAACTTTAAATATGCTGCAAAGTTAACTGCTGTTAATGCCATAAATTTAGCAAGTTTGGCTTGGGCACCGCCAAGCCCTAAGAGTGTGAGTATTGGTGGTATTGTAGAGCCAAGTGCAAAATTATCTTGGAGCGCTGTAAAAGGTGCCGTGGCCTATAAAGTATATTGGAGAGATACCACTTCTCCTACTTGGGATAATTTTAGAGTTGTAAAAAATGCCACAGAAGTAACTTTAGATGGTATCGTTCTGGATAATTTCTTTTTTGGTGTATCTGCAATTGGCGAACACGGACATGAAAGTGTTGTTGTATTTCCTAACAATATTATGAGATAATATTGGAAAGGCCAGAACTTTATTTTCCCAGAGATGTAGAGTGGCGAGCTTGGCTACAAAACAATTACAATAATTTTCCAAACGGTGTATATTTAATCTTTTATAAATTAGAAAATAACCAACCTTCTATGCGTTGGGAAGAAGCTGTTAAAGTAGCGTTGTGCTTTGGATGGATAGATAGTACTGTAAAAAGCTTGGGACACGGCAAGCGCCAACAATATTTTTGCCCAAGACGAAAAAATGTCCTTGGAGTGCTTTAAACAAGTCTTATATAAAAAAGTTAACAGCTAAAGGCCTTATACACGAAAGTGGTTGGCAAAGTATAGAGCGCGCCAAAGAAGATGGCAGTTGGACTATGATGGATGCTGTTGAAAACGGTATCATACCAGATGACCTTAAACGCGCTTTTTCTAAACATGAAAATGCTTTTAAAAATTACGAAGCATTTAGTAAAGGTTAAAAAAAAGCTATCTCTCTTGGCTTAATTCAGCAAAACGAGAAGCTACTCGCCAAAAACGCATCACTCAGATTATAAATCTTTGTGAAGCTAATATAAAAACACGCTCTTAAAACTTAAGCGTTAACAACTCATTCCATTGTGTGGTATATCTAGGACTACGTTCTTTTTTTATAAGCTCCCATTCTTCATTTCTAGAACCTAATAATGCCGACTTTATGGTAGATTTTCCATACTTGGCATTTATAGCATCAAAAGTCTTCATAAAGTCTTTTTGCTTCCAAGATTTAGGGGTTTCAAACAAATTACCTTGCACAAACTCTTTGGGAATAATGCCCGTTAAACAAACACCTACTTTTTTGTAGCGGTAACCTGGCTTATAAATACGATGCAGCGCTTTTCTTGCTTCAGTAATAAGCGTAAAGGTATCATGTGTAGGTACAGATAAGGTTACTGTTGTACTTTTAGAGTACTGCTTGTCTATATCACTATGATAATTAGTATGTATAAAAACTTGCAAATATGTGGCACAAGAGTTTTGTTGCCTCAACGTTTCTGCAACTTCACTTATATAGTAACTACAAGCTTCTTCAATAAGATCTAAACGCTCTAATTTATGTCCAAAAGACTTAGCTGTGCCTATACCCTTTTTTGTTTTGGGGATCGTTTGTATTTCTAGACACTGTTCTCCTTTTAGCTCTTTCCAAATACGCTCTCCCACTACGGTTAAATGTTTACGCACCCAAGATAAAGACATAGCTGTAAAGTCTAATCCTGTATGTGTACCTAGAATTTGTAAACGCTCGGCATGCTTTTTTCCAATACCCCAAATGTCTTTTATCTTAGCCCATTGTAAAGCTTCAATACGTTTATCTTCAGTATCTATCACCCATATATAATTAGAGGTTTCAATCTTCTTTGCCATACGGTTTGCCAATTTTGCCAATACTTTAGTTGGTGCTATTCCCACACCAACAGGCAAGCCTGTCTCCTTAAAAATGGTGTCTCTAATTGTCTTGGCCACATCTTCTAAATTAAAGAAGGACATACCAGAAAGATCTACAAAAGATTCGTCTATACTGTACACTTCAACCTTTGGAGAAAATCGTGTGAGAATATTCATGACACGTTGAGACATTTCTGCATAAAGCGTATAATTAGAGGAAAAAAATGTGACATTATTTGCTAGAAGTTGATCCTTAATCTTAAATACCGGTTCAAACATAGGGATGTGCGCCAATGCCTTAGCTTCTTTGTTAGCTGCTATAATACAGCCATCATTATTGCTAAGAACCACAACAGGTTTTCCTTGCAAGTCTGGACGAAATACCTGCTCTACAGAAGCATAAAAGCTATTACAGTCTACAAGTGCAATCATCTTATCGCGTGTATTATATAGGTTACAACTCCCCAAAGCATAAATGCATTTGTTTCAGACTGCTTCGGAATTCTAAGAAGGTTAAATTCACCATCTACAATAACTAGTGCTAAATCATTTTCTTTAGCAAGTAGAGATCGATCTATAATAAGTACATCGTTTTCAAAAATGAGATGCTCCGGATAGTTTTCCATAATTCTCACATAAAACGTAGCATCTTTGTTACCTATAAGCTCTTTATTCAAATCTATAACTGCTTCTTGATAATGCGTTGCAGGACTAGGAAATCCAGTTTGTTTAGAGACTTCTGCTTGGTGGCGTTCTGCAGGACGTTGTACTTTATGTGCATTAAAAATTTCCATATTACAAAACTACAAAATTGGATTATTTCCTAAAGTTGGATTATTTCCAACTTATGAACAATTTTAAAAATGAACTATATTCGCTCAAAAAAGCGTTGACAGCACATCAAAAAACTCAGAACCTCTTTAAAAACTATGGCATTGCTGTATTGTGTTTCATAGCATACTTTACCTTAGTAGGCATATTAACTGTGGTGTTTCCTGAGTTACAATTAGATGCTATAAAAGACACCAGATTAGATGCTATGATTAAAGAGAACCCATTAAAGTTCTTTATTCTAGCTGTTATTCTTGCTCCTTTATTGGAAGAAGGTGTTTACAGAACTTTAATAGCCCCTAAACCTTGGGAAATAGCATTCTTTTTAGCTTGCTTAACATTACTCTTTGCAGGACGTTTTTTTCCAGAAGATGTTTTATGGTGGCTAAAGTGTATTATTAGCGTGTTGTCTTTAGTTATAATTTATAAATTATTTAGAGAACTGTTACCTGTACAACTAACTCAACAAGTCTGTAACATACTAACAAGATTTAAAATTCCTATTGTAATAATAAGTTCTATAATCTTTGGGTTTGCACACGTTTATAACTATGTAGATAGCTTTATAATAACACTGCCTTTATTTATAGCTATTGTGCCTAGAATTATTTTGGGACTTTTATTTGCTAAGGTTAAAATTGAAAACAATGGGTTACCTTGGGCTATGTATTTACATGCTATAAATAATGGTGTCATTTTTATAATAGCATACCTTAACTATAGCAATCAGCCACTTTAGATTCTGTATATTTGACCCCAAATTCATAGGTTATGGCAAATCGCGAAGCGATAAGTATTTTTCATATGTTAAAGATTGGTGTGGGACCTTCTAGCTCACACACATTAGGACCTTGGCGTGCAGCGCAACGTTGGATAGAAGAACTTAAAGAACAGAAAAAGTTTGATAAGGTTACAAAAGTTCAAGTAGATTTATATGGTTCATTATCACTTACCGGAAAAGGTCATGCTACAGATTTAGCATCACTCTTAGGATTAAGTGGATATGATCCTGTAACTATTCCTATTGAAAGTATTGATGGAGAGATTGCGCAAATAAAATCTACAGGAAAACTTCTACTAAACGGAGAAAAACCTATTGAATTCAGCTTTAAAGACGATGTTATATTCAACAGAAACTTTAAAAAATTTCATCCTAATGGAATGACGTTTAGTGCTGTTTTAGATAACCAAAAAACAACAAATAGTACCTTCTACTCTATTGGTGGTGGTTTTGTGGTTAAAGAGGAACGTAAGCGTGCCAAAAAGAAAGAAGAAAAATTTCAAGACTTCCCATTTCCTATAGATAAGGCTACAGAGCTTTTAGCATTTTGTCATCAAGAGAACAAGAAAGTGTCTGAAATTGTTTTAGAAAACGAACGTTCGCTAAGAACAGACGCAGAAATAGATGAAGAGCTAAAAGCTATATGGAATGTCATGTTAGAGTCTATGTTTGTAGGCTGCCATACAGAAGGTACTCTTCCTGGCGGTTTAAATGTAAGACGCCGCGCCTATGACACTAATAAAAGACTAATTGGTGATAAGCCATATACAACTAAAGAAGAATGGATAGCAGCCATAAGAAGCACCGAAGTTAAGTTTAGAGAAATTTTAAAATGGGTATCTTGTTTTGCGTTGGCGGTTAATGAAGTAAATGCTTCGTTAGGCCGTGTGGTAACTGCTCCTACAAATGGAAGTGCTGGTGTTATACCTGCCGTAATTATGTATTTTGCTGTTATTGAAAATCACGATGCTAATTTTGAAGATATCAAGCAATTTTTATTGGTTGCAGGAGAAATAGGTAGCCTGTTTAAAAAAGGCGCAACAATTTCTGCAGCAATGGGTGGTTGCCAAGCAGAGATTGGTGTATCTTCAGCAATGGCTGCAGGTGCGCTAACTGAACTTATGGGTGGCTCTCCAGAACAAGTTCTTATGGCTAGTGAAATTGCAATGGAGCATCATTTAGGAATGACCTGCGATCCTATAGCAGGTTTGGTACAAATACCTTGTATAGAGCGAAATGCAATGGGTGCTATTAAAGCAATTAATGCGTGCGAACTAGCATTGGATACCGATGCTAAAAATGCAAAAGTTCCTTTAGATAAAGTAATTGAAACTATGTGGGAAACCGCAAAAGACATGACTTCCAAGTACAAAGAAACTAGTGAAGGTGGTTTAGCGGTAAAGGTAAATATGAGCGACTGTTAATTAACGTTACAGCCTTCTCGTGTTCTGGTATCTACAATTGCAATAACTTCCCAGACCCCATTATTTTTAAATAATGTAAAGTTATTTACGCCACAGTGGCTAAACGTTCCATTAAAATAAAACTCATAGGGCGTCCAGGCTAATGCCATAGCACCGTTTACAGCTATTTGATAATCTAAAATGCGTTCTTCGAAATTTTGAGAAGCAGGAATACTTTGTATAGATGCTACAAAGGCTTTAAAATTTGTGGCAGGCGTTAACTGCGGGTTTCCAGCTTGGTCATTACTTATACTTCTTAATGTCATTTCAGAATGAGAGACAGACTTTAAAATTGAAGAGTCTTGCTTATGAAAACCATCAAAGAACGTAATGATTGTTTCTTTTACCAAAGCACTTTCATCTACCTGTGCAGAGGCTACTACACTTATTAAACAAACAATTACAAATACAAGATGTTTCATGATATTTACTATTTAGGGTTCTTACTAAATTAGTACTTTTACATGAAACAAACTTAATTTTATGTCTACAGCTAAAAAAGAATATAAACGCATTACCGTAAAAAGCCTAGTTGATATGAAACGTAGAGACGAAAAAATCTCTATGTTAACTGCTTATGACTATACCATGGCCAAAATTGTTGATGCCGCTGGAATAGATGTTATTTTAGTTGGAGACTCTGCCTCTAATGTAATGGCTGGTCATGAAACTACATTACCTATTACATTAGACCAAATGATTTATCATGCCTCTTCTGTTGTAAGAGCCATTACAAGGAGTCTGGTAGTTGTAGATTTACCATTTGGAAGTTATCAAAGTGATCCGAAAGAAGCATTAAGATCTGCAATTAGAATAATGAAAGAAAGTGGTGGTCACGCTGTTAAATTAGAAGGCGGAAAAGAAGTAAAAGACAGTGTGAAACGTATTCTAAATGCAGGAATCCCAGTAATGGGTCATTTAGGGCTTACACCACAAAGTATATATAAATTTGGAACATACACCGTAAGAGCTAAGGAAGAGGAAGAAGCTCAAAAACTTAAAGACGATGCATTAATGCTTGAGAAAGCTGGTTGTTTTGCCATAGTTTTAGAGAAAGTGCCTGCTAAGTTAGCCAAAGAGGTTGCAGAAAGTTTAACCATTCCCATAATTGGTATTGGTGCTGGTTCTGGAGTAGATGGACAGGTGTTAGTGCTTCACGATTTACTTGGGATGACACACGAGTTTAACCCACGCTTTTTAAGACGATACATGAATTTATATGACGACATGAGTACTGCAATATCTCAATATGTAACAGATGTAAAAGCTGTAGATTTTCCAAATGAAGACGAGCAGTATTAATTGATAATCCATAATTAAAGTTGAAAAGTGTTTTGAAAGTGTTTCAACCTACTTCAGTTAAATTATTCTTTTATGATTGTTGATTAATGAAAATGTACTCAGACAAAAATAATCTCCAAGTTATTTATGAAGATAATCACTTAATTGTGGTTAATAAACGTGCTGGAGATATTGTACAAGGTGACAAAACGGGTGATAAACCATTAAGTGACGTTGTTAAATCTTATATAAAAGAAAAGTATAACAAACCAGGAGATGTATATCTTGGTGTAGTACATAGATTAGATAGACCAACTACTGGTGTCGTATTATTTTCTAAGACCTCTAAAGCCCTTTCCAGATTAAATAAAATGTTCGCTAATCATGAGACCTCAAAAACATACTGGGCTGTTGTAAAAAATAATCCACCTAAAGAAAAGGACAGATTAGTACATTATCTTAAACGTAATCCTAAGCAAAATAAATCCTACGCTCATAAACACGAAGTTCCTGATAGCAAGAAAGCTATATTAGATTACATCTTAAAATTCAGATTAAATAATTATAATTTACTAGAGGTCAATCTTTTAACAGGAAGGCATCATCAAATTAGATCTCAGCTTTCATCAATAGAATGTCCTATAAAAGGAGATTTAAAATATGGTGCAGACCGTAGCAATCCCGATGGCAGTATACATTTGCACGCAAGGTTTTTAACTATACAGCATCCTGTAAAAAAAGAACCTATTACTTTTAAAGCACCACTTCCAGAAGATGCTATTTGGAAAGCTTGCGAAAACGCATAAAAAAAGCCTCTAAGTTTTACTTAGAGGCTTTTTATTTATGAGGTAATGTCCTTAAAACATTTCACGTCCAGCAAAATGGAAAGCACCTTCTATCTGTGCATTCTCATCACTATCACTACCGTGTACAGCATTCTCACCGATTGATGCAGCATATAATTTACGTATAGTACCTTCTGCAGCGTCTTCTGGGTTTGTAGCACCAATAAGAGTTCTAAAATCCTCAACTGCGTTTTCTTTTTCTAAGATAGCAGCTACTATAGGACCACGGGTCATATATTCTACCAATTCTCCGAAAAATGGACGCTCTTTGTGCACAGCGTAAAACGTCTCTGCATCAGTTTGAGTCATTTGAGTTAATTTCATAGCAACTATACGGAAACCCGCAGATGCTATTTGCTCTAATATTGCACCAACGTGTCCTTTTTCAACAGCATCTGGCTTAAGCATTGTAAATGTTCTAATTCCTGACATTTTTATGATCTTTAAATTTGGTGCAAAAATAAGATATTCTATTTCAAAACCAATAGAATTACACAACTTAATGTAAACTTAAAATAAGATGACACAAGTGCTCTATTTTGTATATTCGCACCTTATGGAAACACAGAAGTTACAAGAGCTTAAGCAGCTCTTAGAAAGCCCAAAGAAAATTGTAATAATTCCACATAGAAATCCCGATGGAGATGCCATGGGATCTACCCTAGCATTATCTTTATATTTAAATTTGAAAGGCCATACTAGTCGCGTAGTTGCTCCTAATGGTTATCCAGATTTTTTAAGCTGGTTACCACACAATGACAGTCTGTTTTTATTTGACAGTCATAATAGGCAATCTAAAGAAGCTATAGAAGCAGCAGACCTAGTTTTTACATTAGATTTTAATCACCTATCTCGTGTAGGAAGTGATATGCAAAATACACTTGAAAATTGTGGAAAGACATTTGTGATGATAGATCATCACCAACAACCAGACACATACGCAAAGTTTACTTATAGTGATACCACAATGAGCTCTACCTGTGAAATGGTATATCATTTTATAGATATGTTAGGTGATGCAAACTTAATAACCAAAGAAATTGCAACTTGCTTATATACTGGTATCATGACAGATACAGGTTCATTTAGGTTTAAAAGTACTACCGCAGCTACACATAAAGTAGCGGCTCAATTAATTGCAGCTGGTGCAGAAAACCAAATCATACATCAAAATATTTATGACACCTATACACCAAGTAGACTTAAACTTTTAGGTATTGCTTTAAAAAACATGGTTGTTTTAGAGGAGTTTAATACTGCTTATATTTCGTTATCTCAAGAAGAATTAGATACAAATAATTTTCAAAAAGGTGATACAGAAGGATTTGTGAATTATTGCCTCACCTTATTAAATATAAAATTAGCCGCTATTTTTATTGAAAAGACTTCTGATAATATCGTGAAAATGTCTTTACGCAGTAAAGGTGATTTTTCTGTAAACGATATGGCAAGAACACATTTTGAAGGTGGTGGCCATACCAATGCAGCTGGCGGAAAATCTGACCTAAGTTTAAAAGATACCATTGCTAAATTTATTAGTATATTGCCAGACTATAAAGCAGAATTAACAGCGTGAAACACTTAATAAACTTAATACTTGTCGCAGTAATTTTTGGTAGTTGTAAACCTCCAGAAGCAAGACGACCTATAAGTTCTTCTAGTGGAACAACTATTGAGGCTTCTGTGCTAAGAAATAAAAAGCTTATTGCAAATCAAGAGTCTCAAATTAAAAATATTATTTCTAAAGACTCTATTAATACCTATGAAACTTCAAGTAATGGATTCTGGTATTATTTTAAAACGCAAGACACTACGTCTCAAAAAATGCCAGAGTTTGGTGATTTAGTAAGCTATGATTATACTATAGAATCTCTTAGTGGCGACACAATTTATTCAGAAGAAGAAACTCCGAGTAAAACTTATGCAATGGACCAAGAGCAATTGGCTAGTGGTATAAGAGAAGGTTTAAAGCTAACTACAGAAGGAGATGAAATAGTCTTGTTATTACCGTCTCATAAAGCTTACGGCTATTATGGCGACAAGAATAAAATAGGAAGTAATATTCCTATCACAGTTAAATTAAAAGTAAAATCAATAACAACTCAAAATAACCCACAAGAATGAAACGATTAACATTTATATTAACCAGCATACTTGCACTCGCCTTATTTAGTTGCGGAGAAAAGTACCCAGATTTAGAAGATGGTCTTTATGCTGAGTTTATTACCAATCAAGGTACATTTGTTGCTAAATTATACGAAGAACAAGCACCTTTAACCATTGCAAACTTCGTGTCTTTAGCAGAAGGTACAAATACAATGGTAGATAGTACATATAAAGGAAAGAACTTTTATAATGGTCTTATTTTTCATAGAGTTATTAAAGACTTTATGATACAAGGTGGTGATCCTGAAGGTACAGGTCGTGGTGGTCCTGGATACAAGTTTCCAGATGAAACTACAGAATCTCTAGCTCATAACGATAAGGGAATATTATCTATGGCTAATTCTGGGCCTAATACAAACGGAAGTCAATTTTTTGTTACTTTAAAAGCCACACCTTGGTTAGACGGTCGTCATACTATTTTTGGTAAAGTTATGATAGGTCAAGAAGTTGTAGATACTATAGGAAAAGTTGAAACTACTAAACCTGGAGATAAGCCTGTTGAAGATGTTGTAATTAATGAATTAAACATTATTAAAAAAGGTAGTAAATACAAAAAATATGATGGTGCAAAAGCTTATGAAGAAACTTTAAAAAACATTGAAACTTCTAAAATTGAGGAAGCTAAGCGTTTAGAAGAAGTTAAGATGAATAAGGCTAAAGAAATTGAAGCACTTAAAAAAGAAGCTACGACTTATGACAGTGGCTTATCTATGGTAATTACTACAGAAGGTGAAGGCCCTAAACCAAATACTGGAGATGCAGTTACTGTAAATTATGCTGGTTATTTAGAAGACGGAACTTTATTTGATTCTAACATTGAAAAGATTTCTAGAACATATAACATTTTTAATGCAAACCGTAAGAAAAAAGATGGGTATACACCAATGCCAACACTTTATAGCCCAGATGCAGGCCTTATACAAGGTTTTAAAGATGCAATGCAGATGATGAAAGTTGGAGATAAAGCTACTGTGTTTATTCCTTCTCATTTAGCTTATGGTGAACGTGGTGCAGGACAAGCAATTAAACCAAACACAGATTTAGTATTTGAGTTAGAGTTGGTTGAGATTACACCTAAGACAAAGAAGTAAAATAACTTTTTCTTGAAATTAAAGCTTAAGCGTCTCACATTAGTGAGGCGCTTTTTTAATTAAAAGTATATTTATACGAACCTGCTAAACCAAGTAAGTTTCCAGAATAGCTTAAAATATCTAATCCAGTTTTAATGGTAAATTGGCCTACATTTTTTGTTTTATACGTAAGTCCCGCATAAGTATAAAGTGCCTTTCTCTTAGGGATAAAAGGCTGTACATATGTTCCTAGACTTTCTATATAAGATGCTTTTAATTGTAGCTCAAACGATTTGTAAGATGATAATAAGCCAAAATGATGACCTTGCACCCTACTATTTCCCATAGGGTTATAAAAAGATTGTGGTTGTATAAAAGGTAAACCTATTGTTCTATTCTCATAAGTCCATCCGCTATCATAAATACCATTTCTAAAATAATTGTCATTTCCACTTACTGTACCGAAACCATTTTGATTTTTAGTATGTATATACTCATAGTTTACCGCTTTAAGTATTGAGTTATTAAAGGTTAAATGTGCTCCCCAAATACCATCTGGAAAATTTTTTAAAGCTGTTCCAGAGCCATCTTCAAATAAATGTTGGTGGTACAACTCTAATGTTCCTTTATCTAATGTGTAGGTATAAGAAAGGTTATAAGAGCCTAAATGATTTCCTAAAGCGTTAATAACTTCACCTTCTGGAGCATCATCTGATCCAGATCGTTTAGCGAAAAATACATCTATAAAATCTGAAACTTTGCTTGGTTGTTTTCCAAATCTTGGTGAAGTTCCAGCCCATTGTGCAAAATGTTGTATTTCAAAATGAAGCTTACTCTTATCAGAAAGTTTTATATAAGCACCTAAATGTTTATAATGTATGTTAGCTCCTTTTACATAACGATCATCTATAAGTTCATAATGTCCAATTCCCCAATCTAACCCTAGCCAATCCCAAATTTTAATTGGTGCGTTAGCTTCTAATAAAATACCAGGTATAGCTCTTGTATTTCCAGACCAAAGAATATTTTTATTTGTAGATGATATACCATCTAACTCAATGTATTGATGAAAACTACCAATTCTTGCATTTAGCCAAGAGTTTGTATACTGCAAATAGGCATTATCTATTTGTAATGTCTTCCCTGAAGTACCGTTTTGATATAAAAGTCCGGCATTAACTTTAATATTTGAAGTTTCAGTTAACTTAAATTGGCGAGATGTTTCTCCTAGAACAAGAACATCTGTAGTTGGATCATTTCTGCCAAATTCATTTGTATAAAACCAAAATGGTGAAGTATCATTCGATAAAAATCCACTTGATGTAAAAGATGATTCTGTTTGGTAATTTTGTGCAGAGAGTGATGTTACAACACAAAATAAAGCTAGAACTAATGGCTTCATTGTCTTTAAAATATAAGCAAATGTAATGTTAGTTTTTCGGAACTGTATTGTTAATTTTGTTTCTCTTAATTTATATAGTATTTATGCTTTCAATTTTTAGCCCAAAAACATTTTTACGAGATTTATTAGTCGGTTTCACAGATGTTCATAATCATATTCTTCCAGGAATTGATGATGGTGCAAAGACCGTAGAAGAATCTATTGACCTTATAAAAGGACTGAATAATTTAGGGTTTAAAGAATTTATAGCTACACCACACACTATGAATGATTATTACCCAAATACATATGAAACAATAACGAACGCGCACAATACAGTACAACAAGCTTTAACTAAAAACTTATCTAATATAAAAATTGGGTACTCCTCTGAATATATGATGGATTCTCATTTTGAGAATTTATTAGAAGACAATAAAATTATACCATTAAAGGATAGTTTAATTCTTGTTGAAATGTCCTATTTACAACCACCAATAAATTTAGAAGAAATAATTTATAAAATTGGTGTTGCTGGCTACGAACCTATTTTGGCGCATCCTGAGCGTTATGCCTTTTATCATAAAAATAATGAATATTATAAGACACTAAAGAAATTAGGGTGTAAATTTCAACTGAACATGTTATCCCTAACGTCACAATATGGTGAGTCTGTAACCAAAACAGCCAATAGACTATTAAAAGATGGAATGATAGATTATATAGCTAGCGATACACATCATAAAAGACATGTTTCTAAAATAGGATCCCTTAAATTAAACAAGAACCAAGTAACGTATTTAAAACCTATAATTACAGAAACTAACCTTATTTTCTCGTCTTAAAATCTTAATTTGGATTTTAATTTAGTGAAGAACGTTTCTTTTTCCGCACCATACGTGTAGCCATAACCGTACTTATTTCCATAGCCATAATTAGAAACACTAACATTATTAACTACAAATGCCATATTACGTAATTTCTTCTCGTGGTAAAGTTCAACCGGGAATTTAAGAAGTCTTTTATCTGTATATTCTGCTCTTGTTACATACACAGTAAAGTCTGCATGCTGGCTAATTAATAGTGTATCTGTTACTAACATAGTTGGAGCAGTATCTACAACTACATAATCATACTTATCTTTAACCTCTTCTAATAAGTTTTTAAACCTATCTCTCATTAACAACTCAGCTGGATTTGGAGGTATCCTACCAGATAAAATTATACTTATATCTTTCTTGTTAATTTTATAACTATCTGTAACACTTTCAATGGTTACTTTTTCATCATATAAGTATTCAGAAAGACCTTTGCTTTGCTCTGGCCTATCTATGTACCTATGTAATTGTGGGTTTCTAATATCTGATCCAATTAGCAAAACTTTTTTATCTGAAGTTGATAATGTAAGTGCTAGGTTAAATGCTACAAATGTTTTTCCCTCACCTTTAACCGTAGAAGTAACAAAGATTATGTTTTTCTCTTCACCTTTAATAGACTTTACAAAATAGCTTAAGTTGGTTCTTAATATCCTAAAGGCTTCTGCTAAAATAGATCTGTCATTAGTACCAACTGTTTCACTTTCCTTAGTATCAATCTTAGGGACTTCACCTAAAATAGGAATAAGTTTAGTTTCTTTTTCTACATCTGCCCTATTATGAATCTTATTATCTAATAAGTTTTTAACGTAAATTATAAGGAAAGGAATTATTATACCTAAAATAAAAGCAGCTAAATATATAATTTGCTTTTTAGGAAATATAGGAGATCTTGAACTATAAGCATCATCGATAACCTTTGCTGAAGGTGCTGTAATTGCTAAAGAAATTGCAGTTTCTTCACGCTTTTGCAATAGGTATAGAAAAAGATTTTCCTTAATATTTTGTTGCCTAGTTATATCTCTAAAGATTAAAGAGTTTTTAGGAACAGAAGAAATTTTAGAGTCTAAATTATTTTGTTGGTTAATAATGTCTCTGCGTTTTACCTCAAGAGATTTAGTCTTATTATTTAAGCTAGTTAAAATATTAGATTTTATTACATCTATTTGATTATTCAGATTAATTACAATTGGGTTAGATGCAGTACCAGTTTGTAATTGATTATTCCTCTGAATAACTAACTGATTATACTCACTTATAGAACTCTCTATTCCTGAATCTGTTACACCTAAATTTGCAGGTAATAAATCTGAAGATCGGTTAGTGTCTGTTAAATAATCTTTTATATATTTTATTAACTCAAGTTGAGTTTCTACTTCTACTCTACTTTTTTGAATTTCTCTTATATCTTCAACATAAAGTTGAGCCTCAGAAGGAATATCTGTTATTTTATTTTCAGTTTGAAACTCTTTTTTGTTAGTTTCAACAGAATCTAATTCTTCCTGAATTATTTCTAAACGCTCTGCTATGAAGTTAAACGTGTTTTCTGAAACTAAATTTTTATCTACAATAGCATCATTATTAAATTGCTTAATAATGTTATTTAAAATATCTTCAGATTTTTTTGAATTTTCACTTTGCATTGAAAGTGATATTACACTACTTCGTCTTCCTGTATTCTCAACTGTTAAAGCACTTTGATACTTGTTAATAGCGCTAAACTGAGGTAATAATCTAACTATATACTTCTTATTAATCCAAGAATTATTTTCTGAAAGGTTTGTTTTATTTGGAACAATTGTAAACTTCCCGAAACCAAGATTAACTACATCACCAAAACTATGTTCACTACTAGTTTCTGTTGAAACTTCTTTAATTTTATATTTAGAATTAGATATAGGCTCTACCTCTAATTGTCGTGAGTACCCTTGATTGCCTAAAGAATCTTGACCAATAAATGTAAAATCAAATGGTTGACTATTGTAGAGCTCAACTGTCTTAATATTACCTTCTAACAGATATTGTGTTGTAAGGTTAAGATCATCAACAACACCAGACATTAAATTTTTAGACTTTAAAATTTGGATTTCATCTTCTACATTTACAGATGAAAATCCTGGCGTACCAGAACCTAAGTCCTCTAATATTGAAGCTTCACCCTTTTTTTCATCCTTAACCAAAATTGTAGCTGTAGATTGATAAATAGGTGTTGCATATCTTAAGTATAAAAATGCACCAGTAAGAGTTATTATAACCCCTAACACAAACCATTTCCATTGAAACAGATACTTATCTATCTCTTCTCTTAAGTTATTATCTTCTTCTTTAAAAATAGGTGAATTTGAGGTACTGTTCATATTGATTTATCTTGAGATAATAACAATTACTGATAATAATAAAGAGGCTAAAGAGAAGAATATTCCTGTATTTGGATTAGATGCAGATCGCTGTACTTTTGCATAATTAGGGTCTACAACAACTACATCATTTTGCTTTAAGTAATAATATGGTGAAGTGAATAAATCATTTTTTGTAAAGTCTAACTGAGCAGTAGTTTTACTACCATCTTCATTTTCCCTTATAATTAAAACATCTTGTCTACTTCCAGAAATTTGCATATCTCCAGCTAATCCAATTGCTTCAATAACAGAAACTTTTTCATTTTCTATATTATAAGTTCCTGGTCTGGCTACATCTCCAATAACAGTAACCCTAAAATTTAAAAGTCTAACATTTACAACGGGATCAATTATAAATTCTGTAAGTTTTTCTGTAACCTTATCTACCACTTGAGTTTTAGTTAAGCCGCTAACTTTAATCTCACCTAAACCAGGCATTTTTACAGAACCATTCTCATTAACTAAATAAGCTTGGTTACGCTGAACAGCTACATTTGCACCTATAGCGGTTTCTGTAGAAATTGCAGGCAAATTAAAAGGCTTAGCAGCAGCTTGATCTAATCCAGAAACAGATACAATAATAGATAAAAGATCATTTTTTTGAATAACTAACTTTTCTTGAGCAGCTTCTATAGTTCCTCTTGATTCAATATCCTGAAAATAAAGCACGTCTTTTTTTGAGGCGCAAGAGGTAAATAGCATAGAAAACAGCAATACTCCAATTACTATAAATTGGTTATTAACTGTTAACTTAAAATTTTGTATCATTTTCAGTAATTTTCTGCAAAAATAGACATTCTGTTTATTTAACTGCATTAAAGCTTTTTTATTTTAACGGTATCCTCATTTATTATCTCGTTAAACGACACCTCTGCATCTAATGACTCATAAGATGAATTCTTACTTTTAAATTCTGGAATCATTTTTTTAAGCTTGTGAACCACACGCACATTATTATGATTATTTGCAGAATTAATAACGCTATCTATACTGCTTGAGATAAACTCATAGTTATCATTTCTATCTTTAGTAATCATAATTTTTTCATGATGTGTAGGTAGAGTTTTAGCTTCATCTGATAGCAGTTCTTCGTATAACTTTTCTCCTGGCCTTAATCCAGTTATTTTAATATGTATATCCTTGTTTGGTATAAATCCAGCCAACTTTATCATTTTCTTGGCTAAATCCATAATCTTGACAGGTTTACCCATATCAAAAATAAATATCTCACCACCTTTACCCATAGCACCAGCTTCCAAAACTAATTGACAGGCTTCTGGGATTGTCATAAAATATCTAATTATATCTGGATGTGTGATGGTAACTGGTCCGCCTTCTTCAATTTGTTTTTTAAATAAAGGGACAACAGATCCATTAGATCCTAAAACATTACCAAATCTTGTAGTTATAAATTTTGTAGCACATCTATCTTTCAGTTGTAAGTTATAATTTAGAGATTGCACATACATTTCTGAAGCTCTTTTAGAAGCTCCCATAACATTACTAGGGTTTACTGCTTTATCTGTAGATACCATTACAAAGTGACCTACTTTAAACTTTGCAGCTAAATCTGCAACTTGTTTTGTTCCAAGAATGTTTGTTAAAATAGCTTCATGAGGGTTGTTCTCCATAAGTGGCACATGTTTATATGCCGCTGCGTGATAAATAACATCAATATCAAACTCATCAAAAACACTTTGCAAGCGAACGTTGTTAGTAACATCACAAATTATACATTTGTACTTAAGGTTAGGAAAGTGCTCATTTATCTCCAGTTGTATTTGATGCAAAGGAGATTCTGCTTGATCTAATACTAATAACATCTTAGGTTTGTATTCTGCTACTTGCCTAACAATTTCACTACCTATAGATCCTGCTCCACCAGTTACTAAGACAGTTCTATTTTTTAATTGATGTTCTTTATTTTTTTTATTTAATACAATAGGCTCTCTTTCTAATAAATCCTCAATTTGCAGCTTTTGTATTTGTGGAGAATTACCTTCCTCAAAATTTGATAAGATTGGAGAACTATACATCTTAATGTCATTCTCTAAACACTCATCTACTATTTGCTGCTTTTCTTTTGGGTCTATAGCAGAAGTAATTATTATAGCCTTTACATTTAATATTCTTAATGATGGTAAAATAGACTCCTTTACTCTAACAACAGGCTTTTCTAATATTCTTAACTGTCTTTTAAAGTTATTTCTAGACACAAATCCCTTTACTAGAAAACGTTTAGGGTGCTCCATTTCTAATGCTGCAGCAATAGATATTGCATTTTCATCTATTCCGAGAATTGCTACATCAATTAGGTCTTCTTCACGTTGTGCTATCTTAAAAAACTCATAGAGTTGTTTAATTGCTATCCTAAATAAAAATAAAATCGAAAATGATATAAATGAATACATTATAAGACCGGTAGTAATAAAAATCTTATCACCATAAGTGCCTTGATAAAATACATTTAACATAAGGCATACAACTGTGGTACTCATTGAAGCTAAAAACAGCTTTAATGCATCCATCATTGAAGAGTGTCTTATAAGTCCTGAGTATGTTTTATATAAAAAGAAGAAGATTACATTAACAGAAATTACAATAGATGCTTGAATGGAATATTCTAAAACATCCAAAGGACTTATTCTAATTCTATTAAGTATTATTATTGATACAATTAAAGAAATACAAATAAGTAATGTATCAATTATTAATACAACCCATCTTGGAAGATATTTAATATTACGAACATTAATCTTATTTTCACTATAAGACATAATGATTCGAAATGCCTGTTTCAATTTCTCTAACATAAAGCTTAAAACTTAGTGTAAGTTAATTATTTTAATGTTATTATTGAAAATAATTTAATATACCTTCCTTAATTCTACTAATTTCGTGTTCTCCTAAATTTGATCCAGATGGTAAACATAAACCATATTTAAATAAATTCTCCGCTACGTTTGTACCGTAAAATGGTGCATTTGAGAACACTGGTTGCATATGCATTGGTTTCCATAAAGGTCTACTTTCTATATTTAATGTTTCTAAATATACTCTTAAACCTTCTCTTGACTTTCCATTGGTTTCATTTACAATAATTGCAGATAACCAATGATTAGAGTAATAATCTGAATTAGGTTCTTCAAAAACTGTTACATCATCAATCGAAGAAAATAAGTCTTTGTAAAACGAATTCATACGTCGCCTTAGGTTTACATGATCATCTAATACTTCCATTTGACCTCTACCAATTCCAGCACTAATGTTACTCATTCTGTAATTATACCCAATTTGTGTATGCTGATAATGTGGAGCTTGATCTCTAGCTTGTGTTGCCAAGAAAACTGCCTTTTCTTTATGTACCGGTAGTTTTGAAACTAATGCACCACCACCAGAAGTTGTAATAATTTTATTTCCATTAAAAGACAAAATAGAAATATCACCTAAGGTTCCACAATTTTTATTTTTATAAGTACTTCCTAAAGCTTCTGCGCTATCTTCTATTATAGGAATATTATATTCTTTTGAAATTTCATTTAAAGCATCTGCTTTGTAAGGCATACCATATAAGTGAACAGCTATTATTGCCTTAGGCTTTTTTCCTTTTTTTATTCTGTCTTCAATAGCTAGTTTTAAATGCTTTGGACAAATATTCCAAGTATCAGGTTCACTATCTACAAATACTGGTGTGGCTCCTTGATAAATAATAGGATTCGCAGAGGCTGCAAATGTGAAACTTTGGCAAATTACTTCATCATCTTTGCTTACGCCAAGTAAAATAAGAGCTAAGTGAAGTGCGGCAGTTCCGGAACTTAATGCGGCTACCTCTACTCCATTTCCTAAGTATGTTTTGATACTTTCTTCAAAATTATTAACGTTAGGACCTAATGGAGCTATCCAATTTGCATCGAATGCTTCATTTATGTAAGAGAGTTCATTGCCTCCCATATGAGGTGAGGATAACCAAATTTTAGAATTCATAGGTAATTAGTTTGTGCCATCAAATGGAGCGGTTGTGGCTTGGTTAGCAGCATTTATATCTGATCCTTTAAACACTTTCTCTACTGTTTTAAGGATAATTTTAATATCGAGACTAAAGCTTATGTTATTAACATACCAAACATCAAATTTAAATTTTTCAGTATAACTAATAGCATTTCTGCCATTTACTTGAGCCCATCCTGTAATGCCTGGTTTTACTATATGTCGCTTATGTTGTTCTTCTGAATAAAGTTTTAAATATGCTGGTAATAATGGTCTCGGACCAACAATACTCATATCTCCCTTTATTACATTTAATAGTTGTGGAATTTCATCTAAAGAGGTCTTTCTTACAATTTTCCCAAAACTTGTTAACCGTTCTGCATCAGACAACAACCTTCCTTTTGAGTCGGTGTCATCACGCATAGTCTTAAACTTTATTATCTTAAAAATTTGACCATGCTTTCCTGGCCGTAATTGATAAAAGAATGGAGAACCTTGATTTACTATTGCCAATACTAATACTAAGATTAAAAATATTGGAAAAGCAAGTACAAAAGCTAGTGATGCAGTAAATACATCTAACGATGGTTTAATAAGTTTTTGATACATCATACGGACTGCAAATATAGGTGAAGAATTATCAATAAAAAGGATAAAAAAAGCACCTTTCTAAAAAGAAAGGTGCTTTTAAATAAAGTATATTGAGTGTTTAGCTTTTTCTTAACTTTTTAACACCAAAATAAGCGCCTATTGCTAAAGCTATAGAGATAAATCCATCTATAGGTGCTTCTGGCTCATCTAATACCTCACCATCATTTGGGAGACCTAATTGAGCATACATATCATTACTACATAGTATTAATACCATGAAGGCAACAATTAGTAAGTTTTTAGGGGTCATTAATTTACGTAACATATTGCTTTTTTTATTTTATTATAATTCTTTTTGAGATTGTATTTCCTGCTATTGTAGCGTTTACAATATACACACCACTATTTAATTTACTAGTATTAATAGTAGTTTGTTGAGTAGATGTTGATACATTTTCAGATAACACCTTCTGACCTAACATATTGTAAATTTCAATATTAGCATCTCTTAAATTTCCATTTACTAAGTTTAATGTTAATTGCCCATTAGAAACTGGATTAGGAAAAACAGTTAATAGAGACTCATTAAAAGTATCTACTCCTAAAACATTTTGAGTAAAAATAATTTCAAATCTATCATCAGATAAACTTTGTGGCTCGTCACTATCTACAGAAAACTGAACCAATGTTTCATTACTATTAGTTAGCATTGTTTGTGTACCTAAATAATTATCAACTAAATAAGCTGTTGTGTTTTCAAAATCACTTATTCTAAACTGTAGTGTATAATCTGTCTTCTTGTAGTTTGAAATAGATAAAGAAATCTCATCTCCTTCAACAGGTAAAGCTCTGCTATCTATGCTTAATAAATTTCCTTCAGATAAAGTCCCTAAATTTTCATCAAGATTACCAGCTTTTGAAGCATCTAAATTATCAAAAGAAGAATTATAATTATCATTAAATCTAATTAATGAACCATCTCTTGGTGTCTCATTATTTGTAAAAGCTTCTAAATCATATAATGCGATACTTATAAATTTATCACTAGTTGTATTACTTGTAAAAAAGATATCTGTATTAACTTCATCTGTTACTTTATTTACCTCAGTAAATGTCATTGCTGGAGTTGGAGAACCAACAAGAGGAGTATCTGTATTTACAAATGCAGATTGTCCTGGTTGTAAAAATCTATTAGCAGATGAGTTTGAAGCCATAGCATCTGTATCTGTTAATGGAAATGACAATGAATTTATATCATTAGCTATTACATTACCAAATGTTACAGTTACAAAAGCACCATTATCACCTAATGTAGGATCATATACGTGATAAGCATCAGTTTGTATGTCTGTAGTTCCAGGATTATTTAAAACAGCATCCATATCTACAGGAGCTTGGTAAGGGTTCCCAACTAAAATAGACCCATCTGGATCTGGGTTTAGGTTGCTGGCAGTTACAACATAATCACCGGTATGCACAACTCCAGTTGTTCTTAATGTTACATCACTTACAGTAGCATCATTATTTGTAAGGTCTGTTGAACGGTTACCTCTTACAAGAGTTAAGTAACCAATACCGTGTTTTAAAACACCATCTTCTTCAGCTGAACCATCTCCCATAGTTGTAGATGTTACAGCTACATAAGCTGCAGGAGCTGCTTGCTCATTTACAATATACATAGATGGATTATTTAAAGACGTTGCATCAAATCCATTTGAAGCGCCACCAGTACCCGTAATATGTATACCAAAGCCATTATCCGTTATAGGTTGAGCTTCTTGCCAATTAGTATTTATTGTCCCTGTATTTTTAAGTGGAGAAGCTAAAAGACGATATGCTCTATTACTTTGAGGTATAAAACGCTCAACAGTTACATTACCTGTAAATGTTGCCGCATTGGTTAAACCAATAACACCTGTAGACATGCTTGTGTTTTTAAAGGTAAAATCATTTCCTGTAATAATTGTTGCACTTGGTGCCACCAAAACTCCAGAAATTGTAACCGATCCACTATTGGTAATACCAGTTACAACTGTAATACCTTGAGCATTTAATGTAGCTCCAGAATCTATTGTTACAGTATCTGCTGAAAAATCTCCAGCTGTAGTTGCCGTACCAGCTTGTACTAAAACACTATTTGAGGCATCACTAGGATTACCTGCATCACTAGGATCGTTTGGCACCCAACCTGTAGTATCATCTACATAAACATAATCTGCTGCTGGTGTTGACGGTGTGCCTGTAACCATTAGTTGAGTAAAATCAAAACCATCACCACCACCGTTGATATTAAAGTCAAATCTTATTACTAATGTAGATACTGAACTAACATCGATATTTTGCCAAGTATTTGGACTATTAAGACTACCATCAGCGGTCAATGCCGGTCCATTTACAGGCGCACCATTATCCAACGTATAAGACCACTGAAATTGTTCGCCAGTTCCATTAAATACACTTGACCCGACTGTCTCTGCTATACCCTGAATTGTTACATCGATAAACCCGGTAACATCTATATTGTCGGTATAAAAATAGGCCGCTCCTCCAAAGTCTCGACAGACAATTTGTGTGCCATCCGATTCGAAAAAATTATCACTTGAATCAGTTACTGGTGTTGTATCATAACCTAGCACATAATTAGAACCACTAAAAGTTTGAGGTCCTGATGCAGGAGGATTAGCATTATTATGGTTAAAACCTCCAGTAGTTCCATAATTTATGGTATATACATTAGACTGCCCAAATGAACTAATTGTAGCTCCAAAGCAAACAATAAGAGCTAAAATTAAATTGTGTTTTTGTAAAATTGTTTTCATGCATTAAATAGATTAATTAATTGTATCTCAAAAATAGAGGTATTTTAATACTATATTAAAAACCTTAGTGTTAAGTTAATATCAATTTTGAAACATTAAATATAGAAATAATTTAATAAATAATTAACAATTATAAAATCATATAATTTACTTTTATAAATTATTCCAATAATCTATTATATATGCGTTTTGTCGTAATCCTATTTTTTATAATTCACCACTTAGCTAACGCACAACCTAATACTGATGTCTATTTTTTAAATACCGAGACTAGAAATTTGGTAAACATTTCAGACAACAAAGGCTATGATAATCAACCTTCATTTATATCAGACAGTTTGGTTTTGTTTGCTAAATCTAGACAGCAACAGACTGACATTATCTTATATAATATAAATTCTAAAGCTTCTAAATGGATATCTCATACAACTCAAGGCTCTGAATTTTCTCCTGTACAAATACCAAACACTAAAAACATTGCAACTGTAAGACTAGATACTACAGGTTTACAACGTCTTTATAGTTATAATACAACTACAAACAAAACAACTCTTGTAAATGATTCTTTAAAAATAGGATATCACGCTTGGAACAATGAACACGAATTAATCACCTATGTATTAGGCAATCCTTCAATTTTAGTATATATCAACTTAAAAGATCAAACTCAAAAACAGATAGTCGACAATATTGGGAGATCTCTTCAAAAAATCCCCAATTCTAATTTAATGAGCTATACCTCCATAAATACAGACGGTATTCATGAAGTTTATCAGTTAGATATAGAAGATGATTTTAGTAGCTACTATGTCTGCGATCTTCCTATCGGAGTACAAGATTATACTTGGTTAAGCCGAGATGTACTCGCCATTGGCAGTGCTTCTTCCCTATTTACTTATGATACGTTTGTAGATGAAGATTGGCAAAGATGGATCTCTTTAAAAGATCATAATATTTCAAACATTACAAGACTAGCAGTTTCTCCTAATGGAACATTAATAGCTATTGTAGCTGAAGAAACATATAAAGACAAAAATTAAATGCGAGCTGAAAATTTATGCGCTTAATTTCCTTTTTTGAAGTCTGCTAAAAACTTTTCTAAACCTATGTCGGTTAATGGATGTTTTAACAATCCTTCTATAGAAGATAAAGGTCCTGTCATAACATCTGCACCTATTTTAGCACAATCAATCACGTGCATTGTATGTCTTACAGATGCTGCTAGAATTTGAGTATCAAATCCGTAATTGTCATAAATTAATCTTATTTCGGCAATAAGATTTAAGCCATCTGTTGAGATATCATCTAAACGACCAATAAACGGAGATACATACGTAGCGCCAGCTTTAGCTGCCAGTAATGCTTGACCGGCAGAAAATACTAATGTACAATTGGTTTTAATACCATTATCACTAAAATACTTAATTGCTTTTACACCATCTTTTATCATAGGAACCTTAACTATAATTTGGTCGTGTAATTTAGCTAGCTCTTCACCTTCCTTTATAATACCTTCATAATCTGTAGAAATTACTTCAGCAGAGACATCGCCATCTACAATCTCACAAATTTTTACATAATGGTTTTTTATGTTTTCAGCTCCAGTAATACCTTCTTTAGCCATTAGTGATGGGTTTGTTGTTACGCCATCTAAAACACCAAGGTCTTGTGCTTCTTTAATTTGGTCTAAATTTGCTGTATCTATAAAAAACTTCATCAGTAAAATTTTAAGGTTGAGTAATAGTATTTATTGCTAGTGTAAAATTACAATTTATAATGATTTAGAAGCATTTTTTCAAATAGTTTATCTGGTAAAATATGTTTTAAAGCTACAGAAATACGCTGCATAAATGCACCAACCCTATAATGAATTGTGGGATGCTCTGTTAAGATAACACTATGAACTTTTTTAGCCATTTTTATAGGATCTTCACCGTGATCTACATGTTCATCCATTATTGCAAGTGTTCTTCCGTAGTTTTTTTCGTAGGCAGACCCTTTTATTACTGGCGCGTGAAAACGTCCTGCAGCAATGTTAGTTGCAAAATCTCCAGGTGCTATATTGGTCATCTTAATACCAAACTCTTTTAGCTCCATACGGTAGGCTTCTGTCGTAATTTCTAATGCACTTTTAGTTGCAGAATAAATTCCTCGATACGGCAAGCCCATATAACCTGCAATAGATGTTATATTAATTATTGTGCCACTTCGTTGTTTACGCATTTGCGGTAAAACTGCCTTAATTACACGAAGTACTCCAAAATAGTTGGTATCAAAAGCAGCTTGCACTTCTTCATCTGGTGTTTCTTCTAAAGGTCCTGTTATGCCTTTTCCTGCATTATTAATAAGAACATCTAGCTGGCCTTCAATAGCTATTAATTTAGCTACAGCTTCTTTTATACTTTCAGGTTTCGTAACGTCTAAAGATAAAAAATGAATACCATTTAAATGGTCTTGCTTAGGAGATCTAGAAGTTCCGTATACTTTATAACCTTGAAGATGAAGATATTCACCTATAGATTTACCAATTCCAGATGATGCTCCAGTAATTAGCACAACGTTTTGAGTAGAGTTTGCCATAACGGCAAATATAATCACTCTTATAAGATTACAATATATAAGCTCCTTAAGAAAACAAGTCTCAGGCAAAAGTAAGCGTTGCTCACTCAACTCTTGCATATACTCATTCCTACTTTTAGTCAATCAATCATTACTCTAGTTTTATATAAACTTTTAAAAACCAAGACTATGAAACTATTATTTAAAACTATACTGTTTGTATTAATTAGCTTTTCTCTGCAAGCACAAAACTCAATGATTAATGGCATTGTATCAGATGAAGCTGGCTTACCGTTGCCAGGTGCAACTATAATTGTAAAAGGCACAAGCAATGGTACTCAATCTGATTTTGATGGTAAATTTAAAATTAAGGCTGAAGAAGGAAACATTCTTGTATTTACATATGTTGGTTTTACAACCAAGAATATAAAGGTTACCCCAAAAGATTTTAAAGACACATTAATGGTTTCTCTTAAAAATGGAGCTCAATTAGATGAAGTTGTTGTGACTGGTTTAAAAGGGAAAGTGTCTGGTTTAAATATAACTAGTAGAAATAAAGTAAGAAAAAGAAATGTTAGAATTCATCTTAGAGGTAACCGTAGTATACCAGTTTCACAAAGAAATCAGCGTCAAGTTAGAGAGCAAGAATCTTATGCGTTAGTTGAAGAGAATACTTTTAAAACAGCATCTGTTTCACCACTTTCTACATTTTCAATAGATGTAGATCGTGCTAGTTATAGCAACATAAGACGTATGATAAACAATAGTCAACCTATTCCTGTTGATGCAGTTAAGGTAGAAGAAATGATCAATTACTTTTCATATAATTATCCAGAGCCAAAAACTAATGATCCGTTTTCTGAATACACAGAGTTGGTACAGTCACCTTGGAACACCAATACGTCCATTTTAAGAATAGGATAAAAAGGAAAGACTATAAACCTTGATAAGCGTCCTGCGTCTAATTTAGTTTTTCTGTTAGATGTTTCTGGCTCTATGAATTCATCTAACAAACTACCATTGCTTAAATCTGCACTAAAGATATTGGTTGATGAACTTAATGTTAATGATAAAGTTAGCCTAGTAGTTTATGCTGGTGCAGCTGGCTTAGTCTTGCCTCCAACTTCTGGAGCAAATAAAGAGACCATCCTAAATGCAATAGAAAATCTATCTGCTGGAGGTTCTACGGCTGGTGGTCAAGGTATAAAACTTGCTTATAAGATTGCTGAAGAGAATTTTATTAAAGGCGGAAACAACAGAATTATATTAGCCACAGACGGTGACTTTAATGTTGGAGCCTCAAGTGATAGAGCTATGAAAGACCTTGTGAAAGACCAAAGAGATAATGGCGTATTTCTAACTTGCCTAGGTTTTGGAATGGGTAATTATAAAGATTCTAAGCTAGAAACCTTGGCGCAAAACGGTAACGGAAACCATGCGTATATAGACACCATGCAAGAGGCTCAAAAAATATTGGGAACAGAATTTTTTGGTACTATTTATACAATAGCCAAAGACGTTAAAATACAGGTAGAATTTAATCCGCAACTAGTAAAAGCTTACAGACTTATAGGATATGAAAATAGGTTGTTAGCTAATGAAGATTTTAAAAATGATAAAAAAGATGCGGGAGACTTAGGAAGTGGTCATAACGTTACCGCACTTTATGAAATAATTCCTGTTGACACAGAAAGTAAATATATTAGCGAAGAAAACGCTTTAGATCCTTTAAAATATACTACTTCAACTACGTCTCAACATCAATATGAACTAGCTACAGTAAAGTTACGTTACAAAAAACCAAATGAAGATTTTAGCAAAGTGATGCTTGCATCTGTACTTAATAAGCCAATACATATAAATGAAGCTTCAGAAGACTTTAAGTTTATGTCTGCAGTAGCATTGTTTGGAATGCAGTTAAAGCAATCTGAATATATTGAACTTAAGGATAAAAAGACAGTTATAGCTTTAGCAGAACAAGGGTTACATAATGATCCTGAAGGTTATAGATCAGAATTTGTGAGGCTTGTAAAAAGTTATAGAAAGTAGAAAGAGAATATGTTTCTAAACAAAACATTAGTGCATAAAAAAAGGCAAGTACCTACATCACACCGCTACGACCGAATACCTTTGCTTCGTTCCCGACCTGGAGGATTCAACGGGAGCTGGTTGTGTAGGACTTGCCAGGTGCAAATATACAATGTTTACATATTCTGACAAGTAATTTTATATCTGATTTTCATAACTTCGTCTTCTGTTAAAATTGACGACTATGAACCTTTCAACAAAATTATACATACTACTAAGTTTTCCTTTATTTTTCCTCTCTTGTAATGATGATGCAACAAGTTATTCGTTACAAATATCAAATTCTGATAATAGCTTAAAATTAGGAGAATCCTTAACTGCAACTATTAAAAATCCTAAAGAAAAAGTAATTGATTCTGTTACCTATACTTTAAACGGTAAATCAATTGCATCTCATAAAAACAATAACCCATTATCTGTCGCGCTAACTAATAACAAGTTAGGAGAACACACGCTGGTAGCAACAGTATATTCTGAAAGTAAAGCCACAGATGTAAGTGCTAATTTTAAACTTTTTAATAATAAGCCACCCGAAAGTTATTCGTTCGAGATTATTAATACCTATCCACACGATGCCAATGCCTTTACGCAAGGTTTAGAGTTTTACAACGGTAATTTATATGAAAGTACAGGAAGAAACGGACAGAGTACTATAAGAAAGGTAAATTTAGAAACTGGTGAAGTATTGCAGTCTTCAGACTTAGACATCGATTATTTTGGAGAAGGCATCACAGCTTTAAACGATAAACTTTATCAATTAACTTGGCAAGGCAAAAAAGGCTTTGTTTACGATATTAATACATTCGAGCAATTAGATTCTTTTAGCTACAATGCTAGTAAAGAAGGTTGGGGATTATGTAATGATGGTACTAAACTTTATAAAAGTGACGGTACATCTAAAATTTGGATTCTTAATGCTGAAACGTTAGCAGAAGAAGATTATATACAAACCGTATCTCATAAAACTATTTCAAAAAAACTAAATGAATTGGAATGGGTTAACGGAAAAATTTACGCTAATAATTGGCAGATAGATTTAATTAGCATCATAAACCCTAAAAATGGTGCTATTGAAGGTCTGGTAGATTTTAGATCTTTAAGAAAACAAGTATCTTCTGCTACAAAAGAAGATGTCCTAAATGGTATTGCTTATAACAAAGAAACCGGTAAACTTTATGTAACCGGTAAAAATTGGGATAAGCTGTTTGAGGTTAGGATTATAAAAAAGTAAGTTCACTCAACCAAATAAGGCAGTCACTAATTCTACATTTAAAAACCTTTGCTCTCTATTTAAGTTTATAGTCTAAACCAAAGACTATGACACCAAAATTTAAAATTAGCATTCCAGAACCTTGCCACGAAGATTGGTCTAAAATGACTCCTACAGAAAAAGGACGTCATTGTAAAGCCTGTTCTAAAGAAGTAATAGACTTTACACATTTTAGTAATGAGGCGCTACACAAACGTATTACTCAAGGCGAGTCACTGTGTGGTCGTTTTTTACCACATCAATTAGATACACCTTTAACTATAGAGCGTAAAAAGAATTCAATTTCATTTAGTAAAATTGCAGCAACGTTAGCATTACCACTTAGTGTTATATCTACCAATATTAGTAATGCACAAGAGTCTAAGTCCAAGACTGAACAAACAATAAATACCAGTAAAACTTATACGTCCTTAGGTATAGGAATGCAACATAGGCCTTTAAAACCATTAACCTCTACTCTATCTGGTACAGTAACAGATGAAAGTGGTTTACCGTTACCAGGCGTAAATATTATTGTAAAAGGTACAACTCGAGGTACACAAACAGATTTTGATGGTAATTATTCCATTTCAGCTTTAAAAGATGAAATACTAGTATTTAGTTATTTGGGTTTTGAAACTATTGAAAAATCTATAAAATCAAATACAACTACTTTAAATGTGGAACTAGGTGCAGGTGATTTCTTAGGAGAAATTGTTGTTTTTGCAGGTTATGTAACTTATGAAGAAGAAAATGAATACAAAATAGATCCTGAGTTTTTAGAAGAACAAAGAGCTCATAGAGCAAAACTAAAAAAAGCAAGAGAAAATCGTGTGAGATTTATGACACGTAAAGCTAAAGAGCGTAAGGAAGCACGGCAATTAAAAAGAGCTAAACGTAAAGAAGAGAGACAAAAAAACAGAGATTCTTAGATACTATTAAGCTCAGTAAAAAGTTTTACTTTTACTAAAACTTTTTTTGAATGCGTATTCTATACACTTTACTCCTATTTTGTTGCATCATATTTTGGAGCTCTTGCAGAAATGATTTTGAATTTGAACCAAGTACTGGTCAATTAGAGTTCTCTAAAGACACGGTCTATTTAGATACCGTATTTACTAATATAGGATCTAGTACTTATAATTTAAAAGTATACAACCGTAGTGATCAAGATATACGTATTCCTAATGTACAACTTAGTCAAGGAGAAAGTTCTAGTTATCGCCTTAATGTAGATGGTGTTGCTGGGAAAGTATTTAGAGATGTAGAAATCTTAGCTAATGACAGTATTTTTATTTTTGTAGAAACTACTGCAGATATACAGGAACTTTCTCAAAATGCATTAGAATTTTTATATGAAGATGCCATTCTTTTTGATGGTGGAGAAAATACCCAACGTGTAGAGTTAGTAACACTTATTAAGGATGCTGTTTTTCTATTTCCTGAGCGTGATGCAATGACAGGTGAAGTTGAAACCTTGCAACTAGGTACAGATCCTAATGGCGACCCAATTTTAATTGAAGGATTCTTTTTAGAAGACAATGAGTTAACCTTTACCAACGAAAAGCCATACGTAATTTATGGTTTTGCAGCTGTTGGCTCAAACAAGACGTTAACAGTTAATGCTGGTGCACGAGTGCTCTTTCACGCTAACAGTGGTATTATTGTCGCAGATCAGGGTTCTATGCAGGTTAATGGAGAATTAAGTACAGATCCAGAACTGTTAGAAAACGAGGTTATTTTTGAAAGTGACCGTTTAGAAACTGCCTATAGCAATATTCCCGGACAATGGAGTACTATTTGGTTAACGGCAGGAAGTACAAACCATAATTTTAATTATACAACTATTAAAAATGGTACAGTTGGTTTATTAATGGACTCAAACGATGGCGGTGAAGATCCTACACTAACTATAAGAAACTCACAAATCTATAATTCATCTAACATTGGGTTATTATCTAGAACTGGCAGCATTCTTGGAGAAAATCTAGTTATTGCAGAAGCAGGACAAAGTGCTATGGTTTTAGAGTTAGGCGGATCGTATGAGTTTAACCACGCCACTTTTGCTAACTATTGGTCACGCAGTTTTAGGCAAACGCCAGCTGTTGTTATTTCTAACACATTTGGAGAAACGCTAGCGGCAAATTTAGATCAGGCTAATTTTTCTAATTGTATAATTTATGGGCGTAATGATGTAGAGTTTGGGTTCTCTAAAGCAGATGAAGCAGCATTTAACTTCAATTTTAAAAATTGCTTATTACGAGCAAATGATCCAAATGGAAATTTAGAAGATGATCCTCTGTATAATTTCTCAGATTTGGCATTGTATGAATCTGTTATATTAAATGAACAGCCTTTATTTTTAGATACAGATACTAATAAACTTCAAATAAGCTTAGAATCTCCAGCAAGCGCTCAAGGTGATCAAGCAACGGCAAATCTGGTACCTTTAGACCTTATAGGGACTAACAGAACAACAAACCCAGATATAGGTGCTTATGAAACTATTATGTTTCCAGATGAAAATTAAATCTATGTTTTTAATAAATATTAAACCTTTAGCAATTTTATTAATTGTAAGCTTCTTTTTAAGTAGTTGTAACAGCAGCCCAAATTTAGATGCACTACCATTACTAAATGGCTATTGGGAAATTGCTTCTGTTGAAACGGATAAAGGAAAAGAGATTGAATATAAATTTAATGAGACAGTAGATTATTTTGAGCTAACTGCTAAAAATGGCATGCGTACCAAGGTTAAGCCTAAACTAGATGGAACCTTTATAAAAACTAATGATGCAGAAGGTTTTACTGCTAAAATGCAAGACGACAAATTGACATTAATTTATAAGACTACTTGGGATACTTGGTCAGAAACCATTTTGTACCTTAACGACTCAAAATTGGTTACACAAAATGACCAAGGAATAAGATATACTTATAATCGCTTTAAAGGATACCTAGATAATGTCGAAACGAACTAATGAACACCTTAGTATTGCAGATGCTCTTAAAGAATTTGTAGACAAGAATAAACTTCAAAAAGGATTAGACAAAGTACAAGTTCGAGACGTATGGAACGACCAAATGGGACCTGCAATTGCTAAATATACAACCAATATCAAATTAGATAGAGATACTTTATATGTACAACTTAGCTCTTCTGTCTTAAGGGAAGAATTGAGTTACGGCAAACAACGTATAATAGATAATTTAAACGAAACACTTGGTAAAACACTTATTACCAAGCTCATACTAAGATAACTACCCTTACACCATAGATTAAATTTAGTTTATCATTATTTAAACTATAAATTAAATCAATAGTACTCTTCTCAATTTATATTGAAAATTGATAGTTAAATGTTTAATTTTAGTGACATTTGAACCGTTACTTAACTAAAAATTTTAATTATCATGGATAACAACAATTCTAATGTATGGGACATTAACGATCCTAGCGCTGTTGCAAAATGCCCTTTTTTAGGAGGTGCACAATCTAACACAGCAGGACACGGCACAACTAATAGAGATTGGTGGCCTAATGAACTTAAGCTAAATATTTTACGTCAAAACTCTTCTAAATCTAACCCAATGGGTTCAGATTTTAACTATAAAGAAGCTTTTAACAGTCTTGATTATGCAAAATTAAAGCAAGATGTTATTCATTTAATGACAGATTCTCAAGATTGGTGGCCTGCAGATTATGGTCATTATGGTCCTTTTATGATACGTATGGCTTGGCACAGTGCTGGTACTTATAGAATTGGTGATGGTCGTGGTGGTGCAAGTTCAGGAACACAACGTTTTGCCCCTTTAAACAGCTGGCCAGATAACGGTAACTTAGATAAAGCTCGTTTATTATTATGGCCAATTAAAAAGAAATATGGAAACAAAATTTCTTGGGCAGATTTAATGATTCTTGCAGGTAACTGCGCATTAGAGTCTATGGGCTTTAAAACATTTGGTTTTGCTGGAGGTCGTGAAGACATTTGGGAACCAGAGCAAGATATATATTGGGGTTCTGAAACTGAATGGTTAGGTAATGAAGAACGCTATGCAGATGGAGATTTAGAAGCACCACTTGGTGCTGCACATATGGGATTAATTTATGTTAACCCAGAAGGACCTAACGGAAACCCAGATCCGCTTGGTTCAGCTAAAGATATTAAAGAAACGTTTGGCCGTATGGCTATGGATGATGAAGAGACTGTAGCATTAATAGCTGGTGGTCATACATTTGGTAAAACTCACGGTGCCGCAGATCCAGATAAATATGTTGGTGCAGAACCTCACGGCGCTCCAATTGAAGAAATGAGTACAGGTTGGAAAAACACTTATGGTACTGGAGTCTTAGACGATACTATTACTAGTGGTTTAGAAGGTGCTTGGACCCCTAACCCTACACAATGGGATCACGATTATTTTGAGGTGTTATTAAACTATGACTGGGAACTTTCTAAAAGTCTTGCAGGTGCACACCAATGGATTCCTACAAAAGCTTCTAATGCAAGAATGGCTCCTAAAGCTGGTGATGCCAATGCTAAGCAAGGTCTAATGATGTCTACAGCAGATATGGCACTTAAAATGGATCCTGATTATTTAAAGATTTCTAAGAAATTTCATACAGACCATAAAGCATTCGAAGATGCATTTGCTCGTGCTTGGTATAAGTTAACGCACAGAGATATGGGACCTATTTCTAGATATTTAGGACCAGAAGTACCTCAAGAAGAATTACTTTGGCAAGACCCTTTACCAGCTTCTAACTTTACACCTTCAGAAGAAGATGTAAATTCACTTAAGTCTGCAATTGCAAATACAGAGCTATCTGTTTCAGAGTTAGTTTCTACGGCTTGGGCCTCTGCCTCTACCTTTAGAGGATCAGATAAACGCGGTGGCGCTAATGGTAGTCGCATTCGTTTAGCTCCTCAAAATAGATGGGAAGTAAACAATCCAGAGCAATTACATAAAGTTTTAAATGTATTAAAAGGCATTCAAAATGATTTTAATACAAATGGTAAAGACGTTTCAATGGCAGATTTAATAGTACTTGCAGGATCTGTAGGTGTTGAAAAAGCTGCTGAAAAAGCTGGACATTCTGTTACTGTACCATTTACTGGTGGTCGTACAGATGCAAGCCAAGAACAAACAGATATAGATTCTTTTGGATACCTAGAGCCACAAGCAGATGGTTTTAGAAACTTTATAAAGGATAACCAAAAAGCTGCTGCAGAAGATTTACTTGTAGATCGTGCTCAATTACTTACGCTTTCTATTCCTGAGATGACTGTTTTAGTTGGCGGATTAAGGGTGTTAGGTGCTAACTATAATGGATCTAACTACGGTGTGTTTACAGATAGAAAAGAAGCATTAACAAATGATTTCTTTACAAATTTATTAGATTTCACATATACTTGGAAAGCTACTACAGATGATGATACTATTTTTGAAGGTAGTGATCGTAGAACTGGTGACAAGAAGTTTGAAGCTACAAGAGCAGATTTAATATTTGGTTCTAACACAGAGCTTCGTGCCATTGCAGAAGTATACGGAACAGAAGATGCAGAAGAGAAATTTGTTAAAGATTTTATTGATGCTTGGACTAAAGTGATGAATTTAGATCGTTTCGATTTATAATTAACACGTAGTATTATACTTAAAAAGGCGATTCCTAATTGAATCGCCTTTTTTTATTAGTATCATCTAAATTCAATATCATCTTTCTTACAATACCATTTAGGTGAGTTTGCATATATAACACAACCACCTAGTTTAATCTTACCTTCATCACTTTCTTTAAAGCCTTTAGGTGTAGGCTTTCCGTAGCTTATTGGTATCACATCTTTATTTGAGTCGCATTTAGGACAATATTTAGGAGCTCTATAACTCATTGAGATACATATTTTAAACCAACAATAGAACTTATTAGTGTAACTATAAAAAATAATCTCCAAAACGTGGCTGGTTCTTTAAATACAAAAATCCCTACAAGTACAGTTCCCACTGCACCTATTCCTGTCCAAACTGCATATGCAGTACCTATTGGCAGTTCTTGAGTTACTTTTACAAGTAAATACATGCTAATAGCCAAGCAAACTAAAAATCCTGCATACCAATACATACTTTCTGTACCACTAGCCTCTTTAGCCTTACCAAGACAGGTTGCAAATGCAACTTCAAAACAACCAGCAATTATTAGTAAAATCCAATTCATATTATTGACCTGTCAAATTCCATTAAATTGAAAATGGTATTAATAATCGAATCTTTTTCAGCTGAATGCTTTAAGATTATATCCTCACCTTTAGCATTTAAAATAAAAAATGAATTATAGTTAATTTCATGATACTGCTGTTTTTTATTAATCTTGTAGGTTTTAGCTTTATAATTATCCCCAGAAACTCCTATAGTATAAGGCTCGTTAGACCACGATAATAATTTAATGTTATCCCAAATTAATAAAGGTTTGGAGCGGTTTATACTAACTGAATCATCCCACTTTCCATAAACTTTATACATTTCATGAGATAGGTCTTTTTTAGCTAGCTTAGGAGGATATCTAATTTCTAACACATTTAAAGTATTACCAGATTTCAGTTTTAATGCAGTAATACCACTTTCATGCAAAACGTAATCTTGATAACTTTTACGATTGGCACAAGCCGTTATGAGCAGCCCTATTATTAATAAATATATGTATTTCATAATCCTAATTAAGCATTTATGTCATAAACCAACAATCGATGGCATCTGTTAACATATGAAACAATAAACCAATACCTATAATTCTAAAAGGTTTCTTGAAAAATAACAAGATAACATAAATAACCATAGCATAATAGGTATGAAACCAATGTAAGTCTATGCTACAACGGTTGGCTTCAAAAATTGGTGTTGCCCACAGATGGTCTATATCTACCAACATAGTTGCTAATAAAATAAGGTAGGCTTTTTTCCACTGGGTTTTACAACATAAAAAGGCAATACCTAATGGTGCAATAAAATGTAATGTATAATGAATTATGGTTTGCATCTTCTAAATTAAATCATCTACGTAATTTTTCTTTAAGTGCGTTTATTAAAGCATCTTTCTCTGCAATAACAATTTTTGTGTGTTTTGTATTAAAGAATAAATACAGTAAAATACTAACTGAAATTAACGTATTTAAATCATATTCAAAAAAACGTGTTAGTAAATATGATAGTGCAAATATGGCCAAAGTTATATATGTACCTGCTAAATAAAAATGTTTCATTAATTATAAAATTTAGTAATCTCTAAATATATTTTTATGCCATCACACCACAAAAAAAAGGCTGCCTAAACACTATATTTAGACAGCCTCTTACAAATTTTCGAATTAAAATGACTAGGACGACATTGCCACTACTTGTTGTTCCTTAAGTTGTTTTTTTGTTAAGTCTCTAGTTAACCATCCGCTACGGCCTGCTGTTGCAATGGCATACGGTGTAATCCAGAATAATGTAAATGCATAAAATACACTGTAAGGATATGCCCAAAATGATTCTGAAATACTATGTTTTTTAGCAAAGAAAAATGCTTGCATACTTGAGAACACTAAGATACCTGCTAGTGTAGAACACAAGAATAATACTGGATATGTTATAATGAAGAACAGCATTAATAATATTGCTGGATATGCCATAGTCATTTTTAACCATTGGTTTAATAACAATATTCTTGTTCCTGTTTTAGCACCATCTCTAAAGTTTGAGAATGCAAATTTGCTCATTGCTAAATTTTCTCTAACGTTACTTCTTTCCCAACGTATAAACATCTTGTAAAGGTTTTTATAACGTTCTGGAATGTTTGTATATACATAAGCCTTACGTTGAAACAACACCTTATAACCTTGCTTTAGGATCATATTTGTCATTGCTCTATCTTCTCCAATTTTAGAAACTTCGCCCATAAAGGTTTGGCTAATCCAATCTTCCAAGCAATTAAATACAGCTTCTCTTCTATAAGCAGATAATGCGCCAGGTGTACATAAAACAGAACCTAAACGACTTTGAGCAGATCTTACAAACTCAAAACTAAATGCAAAACTTACATTTAACATTCTAGGAATTAATGCTTTTTTATTGTTTAGAACCTTCACGTTTCCTGCTACAGCACCACAATCTGGATTAACCACAAATGGGCTAGCCATAATACGTAACGTGTCTGTTTTTACTATTGAATCACTATCTACAGTAATAAACACATCTCCAGTTCCTAAGTTAAAACCTCTGTGTAACGCGTGTCTTTTACCCATATTCTTTGGTTGCTGATATATAGCAACACGGTCGCCCAACTCTGCTTTTGCTTTCTGCATCCATTGCCATGTATTATCCTGACTACCATCATCAATTGAAATTAATTGAAGCTTTTCTACTGGATAATCACTGGCCACAAGACTTTTTAAGGTCTTATATACTAACTCTCCTTCATTGTATGCTGGTACGATTACAGTACACGTAGGAAGCTCTTCGTCTGATACTGATGCTATTGACTTATATTTTAAATATAATGTGAGAATGTATCCTATAAATGCTAGCTTAATTGTTAGGAGTGTAAAACCCATAATCATTATAGCTTGTCCCCAAATTGTATTCATACGGTCTAAATGTACCTCTTCAAAATAAGGTTGCATTATAAAGAACAATGCTACTGCTCCAAAAAGCAATATAAATGTTCCTGCTAATACTAATGAAGACGATGAGTTGTTTACAAACTTCTCCACAGGATTAAGGGGTTTAGTTTGCGGTATATTAGGATCTGTTGTTACAGTGTTTATAGAGTGATTCATTATGCGTTTATTGTAAATTCTTAATAGTTACATATTACTTGGCAACAGTAGTGCCAATTAAGAAAACGCTTAATTACAACAGCTTATAGAAGAGTAGAAATTTGAATGTGTAAAATTATTATACACTTGTGTATAAAGTGATAGTATTTAAAATGTCTAAGGGCAAAAAATATTCAGAATTTATTAAGCTTTAGACTTATGCTTTAAATTAAAGTATGACATAAATGAAGAGAAAATTCCAAAACATATAAAGTTGTAAATGATATAAGTAACATCTATATCATCGTAAGATAAAAATTCAAAACCAGCCATTCCTAATGCATAAATAAATCCGCCAACTAAACCAGAAATAAGTATTGTTTTATAGTGCTTTTTAAAAACTTCTTTTAAACTCATAATTTAGTTTTACAAATTAAAGTGGTTTATAGGTCCACGGCCTTCTCCTAACTGTTTATTGCTGCCATTAAAAATTGCTGTGTTTACATAATTACAGCCTTTAATAACGGCAGACTCTAAAGACTCTCCTAAACTTAGGAAAGCAGCAATACTAGATGACAGGCTACAACCTGTGCCGTGAGTATGATCTGTTTTAATTTTAGGGTTTATTATAGTGACAATAGTATCATCTTCTACAATATAGAGAATATCCTGAACATGGTTATTTGTAGTACTAACGTGACCACCTTTTAATAAAACAGAAACTGAATAAAGCTTACCTATTTCTTTAGCAGCTTTAGATAACGTATTGGTAGAGATTTTTTTACCTAGTAAAATTTCCGCTTCTGGAATGTTAGGTGTAATTAGTGTAGCCTTTGGTAAAAATGCCTTTAGTCTAGCTATAGCTCCATCTGTAATTAAAGCATCACCAGATGTGGCGACCATTACAGGATCTAAAACAATATGCTTTGCGTTATATTCTACTAATTTTTCTTCCACTATCTGAATAACTTCTGCAGAGTGTAGCATTCCTATTTTTATAGCACCAAAAGAAATATCACTTAACACAGCATCTAGTTGATGTGCAATATGTGCTATTGGTATTGCATGAATATCTATCACACCTTTAGTATTCTGTGCAGTAGTTGCAGTTATAACAGATGCTGCAAAAGCACCACAAGCACTAATACTCTTTATGTCTGCTTGTATGCCTGCACAACCGCCAGAATCGCTTCCAGCAATAGTTAGTACACTTTTGTAAGACGTTATATTTTCCATTGCTCTTTATTATAGGCACTATCCCAGAACATCCATTCTAATTGAGAAGCTTTTCTAAATGCAGTATTCATTCTTAGGAGTGTTTTGTCATTTGCATCTTCAGCATACATATTGGTAATATCAATAGCATGATTTACTGATGTTGCAAAATCTTCACCTCCATATGTATTAATCCAATCTTGGTATGGGTTATCCTCTTTGTTGGTTTGGTTTTTAAGAATGTAATCTCCTATTTCCTTATAAATTGTAAAACATGGTAACACTGCCGCTAAACCTTCTTCGACAGATTGATTGCAAACTACACGAGATAAGTAACTAGTATACAACTCACACGTAGGAGATGGCTCTGCTATAACAGTATGGTTTTTAAGAAAGGTTTGGTGTAAAGCATTTTCAACTTCTATAATACCTGATGCTGCATTTATGAAAAATTGAGTTTCGGAGCTTTCTGTACATTTTACACCAACTTGTGTAAGTATCTTTTTATATTCAGAAAGGTACAAGGCATCTTGTTCTATATAAAATTGAAAAACATCTTTTGGTAAAGTACCATCCATAAGCTGAGTAATAAACTCTTGTGATTTTATAGATTCTAATATAGATTCTGTTTGCTTTCGTACTGTATTAAACCAGTTTATCATACTTTAGTTTTTAATGTTTTTGTTGCTATTTCAGGGTTTTCAGCTTTAGATATTGCAGACACTACGGCAATACCAGTAGCGCCATTTTTAATTATCTCGGTAGCATTGTATATATGTATTCCTCCTATACAAACTATAGGTTTTTTATAAACTTCACAAATTTTAATAAGTCCTGCAATTCCTAAAGGAGCGTCTAAATCTCTTGTTTTTGTCTGTGTAGCAAAAATTGGAGATACACCTATATAATCTATTTCACTAGCTGTTTGAGCTTGTATTGCTTGAGAGACATTACTTACAGAAAGACCTATAATTTTTGTACTTCCCAACAAGTTTCGTGCTACCTTAAAGGGCATGTCTGTTTGTCCCAAGTGAACTCCATCTGCATTTACAGCGAGAGCAATATCTACACGATCGTTAATGATTAACGGCACTTTATAAATTTCACATAGAGATTTAGCTTGTAAAGCTCTGTTGTAAAACGTCTTTGTGTCGCAAGTTTTTTCTCTTAATTGAATACATGAAGCACCACCAATTAAAGCTGCTTCTAAAATCTCGAAAAATTTAATGTCATTTGTAATGCTATCATCTGTTACATACATTAATGACAGGGTAGCATTATTCATTTAAGATTAAGTATTCTGAAAGTTGATCTGAAGTTAAAAGGTGAAGGTTATCTAAAAAATTCATTTGAAAACTACCAGGACCATTAGATGCGTTCTTAGTAATATCTCCAGTAACACCCATAATAGCCATTGCAGCTGTAGCAGCTAAATGTGTATTGCCTTCAACAGCTATACACGCACCTACCATCGCTGTCGCAGTACAACCCATACCTGTAATTTTAGCCATTAATGCATCTCCGTTTGAAACTGTACTTACCTTTTCTCCAGTAACTATAATATCTTTTTCTCCACTAATAACTATTGTATTTCCTAATTCTTTAGAGAGTTGTTTAGCAGCTTGTATGGCATCTAAGGAGTTGTGAGTACTATCTACGCCTTTAGTAGACAATGTAGAATTTGTTAACGCCATAATTTCTGAAGCGTTACCACGTATAACATCTGGTGTATATGTAGCAATAATTTCTTGAGCAGTTTCTGTTCTGTAGGTAGATGCTCCTACTCCAACAGGATCAAACACAAATGGTGTTTTTGTTTTGCTTGCTTTTTGAGCAGCTAGTTTCATAGCCTCTACCCAATTTTTGCTTAAAGTTCCCATATTTATAACTAAAGCTGAAGAAATTGTCACAATATCTTCTACTTCTTCTTTAGCGTGAGCCATTACTGGAGATGCGCCTATAGCAAGTAAAGCATTAGCCGTATTGTTCATAACAACATAATTGGTAATGTTATGTACTAAAGGAGATTTTTCCCTAATGGCAGTTAAAATAGATGGAATTTGATTCATGTCTTAGTGGTTAATTAGTTGGTAAAATTCACTAAGTAAAGAAAAAAACTGTTTGTGTTAATTACAAACTAAAGCATAGGTTTTTAAACATTGAATGTAAGATAGAATAAAAGCTCAAAAATCAAGGAGTGATTATAGCCTAAAGCTAATCTATCTCATAGTTGAGTTTCATTGTGATTGATGCCGTTTTTTCTCTAGAACTTGTATTATAAGTGCCGCCCCAAGAATAATCTTCATTTGAGTTTTGACCCGTAATTTGAAAGATTCCCATTCTTGCAGATTGTAGTTCGCCAAGGTTTCCGCCAGAGAATTCAGATATTTTTTCTGCTCTTATTCTTGCATCTTCAGTAGCTTTTGAAATCATTTCAATTTTTAGATCTGCTAGTTTTGTATAGTAATAGCGTGGTGGTTCAGAGTAAAACTTCACGCCTTGGTTTAATAATTCAGTTATTTCTCTAGACAGTTTTTCTATCTTATCTACATCTTTAGATTCTATTTTAATAGATTGTGTAAGTTCATAACCAACAAATTCTTCGCCTACATAGTTTCCATTTTCAGAATAAACTTGTTTGTTTTTTTGATTTGTTTTTACTGCACTATAAATTAACTGATTGTCATTTATACCTTTAGATGATAAGTAATCATCTATAGTTGCCTTATTTTGCTCTAAGGTTATATAGGCTTGTTTAAGGTTAATGTCCTGTGCTCCGAACCTACCTTCCCAAACTATAAGATCTGAAGAAAAGTCTGTTTTTCCTAAGCCTGTTACTTCTATACTGTTATTTACCTTGTTTCTATCTGCATAGGCATTTCCTAAGAAGATTGAAGCTACAACTATTGCAATAGCAAAAATAATGGCACTTAAATATTTCATAATACGTGTAAGATTTGGACAAGTAATTTAATTAATTATTACAAACCTTTAAGTTAGCCTTGTGTTAAATGGTAAGAATTTTAAATGAAATGATTTTGGTTTCAATTATTTATTTGCTGAGTAATTGCACTCATCTCCTATCACAAGCTTTTTATCAATTTTTTGAATACTAATAAGTCGCTCTCTAAAGTCTAAATTGCCATCGTAATCTACTAAGTAACGTTCTTTAAAAATTCCATTTGGTATAGAATGCTCTTTATTAAATTCATTATATGCTGTAGTATGAATTAAATGTGGCAAATGAAATGCTGTACTATCCTCTATAATATAAAATAAGGTTGCAAGTTTATGGCGTTTGGTCCTTTTAGGTTTTATTGATGTAAGCTTATAACGCTTGTAAGACATGTCTTTAAGTAACGTGTCATTTAAATTTATAAAATCATAATGCTTAGTTTGGTAATTAAACCTATTACTTAACTTTTTCACATATTTACAATCTACATTTATAAACTCTGCATTATCAAGATCTTTTTTTAGTGCTGTTACATTTAAAGAGACGCCTAGATTATCTGTAAAAATTAATTGATATGTTAGCGTATCTAACTCTGTAATTTCAGCTTTATAATTATTAAACTTTGAGTTAGTTAAATAATATTTTTTTAATGTCTTTTCGTTTTGTAATGTATCTGTAATACCACCTTTTTCTGAATGTTTGTAATAAGTAACATCATACTCTAGAAGATAGTCGAAGTTATAGTGTTTTTGAGAAAAGCTATAAGTTGAAATTAATAAAAGTAAAATTGTAAGGTATTTCATGACAGTAAATATAATGTAATAAAATCTCTCAAATATAGAATTCAAGATCCACTAAATTGAACTTACTTAGACTTCAAAAACACCTATAAATTGAGTACCTTTGCAGTCTTAAATTATGGCATACCAAGACGATACAATAGAGGTATTTGGCGCACGCGTTCATAACCTAAAAAATATAGATGTTACAATTCCACGAGAGCAGCTTGTGGTTATAACTGGATTATCTGGCTCAGGTAAATCTTCCTTAGCTTTTGATACCATATACGCAGAAGGACAACGGCGATATATAGAAACGTTTTCGGCATATGCCAGACAGTTTTTAGGAAGTTTAGAACGTCCTGATGTTGATAAGATAGATGGCCTTTCTCCAGTTATTGCAATAGAGCAAAAAACTACAAGTAAAAGTCCGCGTAGTACTGTAGGAACTATAACAGAAATTTACGATTTTTTACGTTTATTATTTGCTCGTGCTAGTGATGCTTATAGCTACAACACTGGAGAGAAAATGGTAAGCTATAGTGATGATCAAATTAAAGAGCTTATCACAGAAGACTTTAAAGACCAGCGCATTAATATCTTAGCGCCAGTTGTACGTTCTAGAAAAGGACACTACAGAGAACTTTTTGAAAGTATTGCAAAGCAAGGTTTTGTTAAAGTTCGAGTAGATGGAGAAATTCGTGATATTGTAAAAGGTATGAAAATAGACCGTTACAAAACTCACGATATAGAGATTGTAATAGACCGATTACAAGTTTCTGAAAAAGAAGATATTCAAAAAAGACTTGCAGAGAGTATACATACCGCTATGTATCATGGTGATGATGTTCTCATGGTAATTAAGCACAACGAAAATGAAGCGCGCTATTTTAGTAGAACATTAATGTGTCCTACCACTGGTATATCTTATCCAAATCCAGAACCTAACAATTTCAGCTTTAACTCACCAAAAGGTGCTTGTCCTAAATGTAATGGTATTGGAACGCTGTATGAGGTTAATGAAAATAAGGTGATTCCAGACAGAAGTAAATCAATTAGTGGTGGCGGATTGGCTCCACACGGAAACAAAAAGAAAAACTGGATATTTAAACAACTTGAAAATATAGCAGAACGTTTTGATTTTAAACTAACTGACCCTATTTCTAAAATACCAAAAGATGCTTTAAATATTATTCTTTATGGTGGCAAAGATAGTTTTGAGGTAGAAAGCAAATCCTTAGGTGTTACCCGTAAATATAAAATAGATTTTGAAGGTGTTGCTACTTTTATAGAAAACACATACAACAATAATGAAACAACATCATTAAAACGTTGGGCTAAAGAATATATGGATAAGGTAACCTGTCCTACCTGCGAAGGTTCAAGGTTGCGTAAAGAATCTCTATATTTTAAAGTTAACGCCTTAAATATAGCCGAGTTGGCTAATAAAGATATAAATGAGCTTGCAGCTTGGTTTGATGATTTACCAAATCATCTTTCTGATAAACAGGAACAGATAGCTTCAGAAATTGTAAAGGAAATAAGAACACGCCTTCAGTTTTTAGTAGATGTTGGTCTTACTTACCTTTCTTTAAATCGTGGTAGCAAATCTTTATCTGGTGGTGAAGCTCAACGTATACGTTTGGCAACACAAATAGGATCGCAATTGGTAGGTGTCTTATACATTCTAGATGAACCAAGTATAGGATTACACCAACGTGACAATGAAAAGCTAATAAATTCTCTTGAAGCCTTACGTGATGTTGGGAATAGTGTTATTGTAGTAGAACACGATAAGGATATGATTGAGCGCGCAGATCACGTGATAGATATTGGTCCTCGTGCGGGAAAACATGGCGGACAAATAATTAGCCAAGGTACACCAGAACAACTACTAAAGGAAGATACGCTTACAGCAAATTATATGTCTGGTAAGATGGAAATTGCAGTTCCAGAAAAAAGACGTGAAGGCAATGGCAAATTTATCGAGCTTAAGGGTTGTACAGGAAACAATTTAAAGAACGTGTCAATTAAACTACCGTTAGGACAAATGATTGCCGTAACGGGAGTTTCAGGTAGTGGTAAGAGTACATTAATTAATGAGACGCTCTACCCTATTATGAATGCCCATTATTTTAATGGTGTAAAAAAACCAATGCCTTATAAAAGCATAAAAGGTTTAGATGAATGTGATAAGGTTATCGATATAAACCAAAGCCCTATTGGCCGCACACCACGAAGTAATCCTGCAACATATACTGGTGTATTTTCTGAGATACGTAGCATTTTTTCTAAAACTACAGAAGCAGAAATTAGAGGTTATAAACCTGGTCGTTTTAGTTTTAATGTAAAAGGTGGCCGTTGTGAAACTTGTGGCGGTGGCGGTTTACGAGTTATTGAAATGAACTTTTTACCAGATGTTTATGTAGAATGTGAAACCTGCCAAGGCAAACGTTTTAATAGAGAAACGCTTGAAATACGCTGGAAAGGTAAAAGTATTGCCGATGTTTTAGAAATGACAATAAATGAAGCTACCGAGTTTTTTGAGAATATTCCTAAAATACACCGAAAACTTAAAACAATACAAGATGTAGGTTTGGGTTACATTACTTTAGGACAACAAAGTACTACACTGTCTGGTGGAGAAGCCCAACGTATTAAATTGGCAACAGAATTATCTAAAAGAGATACAGGAAATACCTTTTATATATTAGATGAGCCTACAACTGGACTTCATTTTGAAGACATTCGTGTTTTAATGGAAGTTTTAAATAGATTAACTAATAAAGGAAACACCGTACTCATAATAGAACATAATATGGATGTTATTAAGATGGCAGACTATATTATAGATATTGGTTACGAAGGTGGAAAAGGTGGCGGAAAAGTAGTTGCTAAAGGTACACCAGAACAAGTAGCTAAAGACAAGAAAAGCTATACAGCAAAGTTCTTAAGACAAGAATTAGCATAGTTTTAAAAAAATGTATGTCTTCAGAAATTTATCTCTAAATTATTTCTCGACACACTTAATTAGCAATGCTTTTATAAAACTGAAAATCACTCGAAATGACATTAAATATTTTATAGTTTCATATAAAAAAAAGTAGTCTTTTCGAGTGATTTTAAAGGATGTAAATTTATATGGGTAGCAGTTGTTACTCCTTAAAATTACCGTTAAACACAAACTCAGTTTGTGATTTGCGTTCACGTGTTATTTTAAGCTCTGTTTCTTTTAAATCTTCACCTAAATCATCAGGGTTACCACCTTGGTATCCTATTGCTATTCCAGTTGCAACGTGATAATTATCTGGAAAATTAAATTCTTTTTTAGCGCCATCAAAATCTATTCCTGCCATTTGGTGAACGGCCATATTCATAGATGTAGCTTGTAAACTCATAGCCATAGAAAATGCTCCTAGATCATGTAGTGCGTGAAAATTTTCTTTCTCACCATTAGGCATATCTTTCTTAAAAGCTCCTAATGCCAAAACCGGTGCATGTTTTGCCCAACCTTGGTTAAACTCCACCAAACAGTTGTAAATCCTATCATACATTGGAGTACCTTTTATACCATAAATAATAACCCAAGGCTGAAAATTATTTGAACTTGGTGCCCAACGACCAGCTTCAAACAATCGTTTAACGTCTTCTTCTTTAGGTATCTCTTCAGAAAAAACTCTGGGACTCCAGCGCTCTTTTATTAAATCTATTATCTCGTAATCTGTAGGTGTTGTTTTATTTGGTATCATAGTTTTTCTTTTTAAAATACAATCATTTTACTAAAATGAAAACCTTAAAATACACTTTAAAGTTTTTTTAGGTTTTGATTAATCTTTTAGCTTTCGCTCTATAGCTTGTATTGCATCTTCAACCGTTTGCATTTGTTCAATATCATCATTAGAGATTTCAATATTAAACTCATCTTCAATGTCTAAAACAATATCAACTAAATGAGCTGAATTTATATTAAGCTCATTCATTAAATGACTGTCTTTAGTTATATCATTAACCTCAACATCTTCAGGAAGATAAACAGTTATTATAGATTTTAGCTTTTCGTAAATAGTATTCATAAATTAGGGTTCAAATTTTGAAAAAATAACCACGGCATTTACATCTCCAAAACCAAAACTGGCTTTGGCAATATGTTGTAAAGGTGTCTTTTTAGTGGTTTGTAATATAGCTTCTTTTGGAATTAGATTTTGAATATCTGGATGTACATCTGATGCATTTACATTTCCAAAGAGCGTTTGATGCTTTATTTGTAGTACTGTTGCTACACACTCCATACTTCCCGAAGAAGCCAAACCGTGACCAATAAGTCCTTTTAATGAATTTATTGGTGGGAAGTTAGCAGCTTCAATTTTTAGAGTTCGTTTCCAGTTATACACCTCTTCAGAATCTTTTTTAGTAGCTGTTAAATGTCCATTTATAGCGCTTAATGCATCATGTTGAACACGTGATTCTTTTAAGGCCTTAGAGATACAACGTCTTACTGCTTGACCATTAGGTGCTGTCATACTTCCTCCAGCAAGCTGACCTCCAGAATTAAGATGACCACCAGAAATTTCAGCATATATTTTAGCTCCGCGCTTTTCTGCGCTTTCTAAAGATTCAATAACCAATGCGCCAGCACCACTACCAGGTACAAATCCAGAAGCTGTTGCACTCATTGGTCTGGAGGCTTCTGTTGGTTTATCATTATAATCGTGCGGTAAAATACGCATAGCATCAAAACCACCCCAAATATATGGTCCGGAATCACTACAACTACCTACTAAAATACGTTTGGCTTGTCCAGATTTAATACGGTCATAAGCCATAAGCACAGCTTCTGTACCTGTTGAACAAGCTGATGAGTTTGTAGTAACCTGATTACCACAACCTAATTTGCTGTTTAAATAGGTGCTTATACCACTAGCCATAGTTTGTAAAACAGAAGTGCTACCTAGGCGTCTTGTGTTACCTGCATCTATTTTATGGATAGCTTCTCTAAACTTATCTACGCCTAATATGCCTGTCCCGAATATAATTCCGGTATCATAATCTGGCGTATCGTTATATAGTAAATCTGCATCTTCCCAAGCTTCTAATCCAGCTAAAACGCCATAAACAATTCCTGTTGAGTTTAAACCGCGTTGTTCTAATTTTGTAAACCTAGCGTTTATATGTTCTTGTGTAACTTGCGGTTGTGCAGCTATTTGGCAGGTAAAGTTTAACTCTCTTAATTGAGGTATAAACCTGATACCACTAACACCTAATTTGGTGTTTTTCCAAAACTCTGAAACACCGATACCATTTGGAGCACAAATTCCCAAACCGGTAACCACAACACGTTTAGTTTTTTTTGACATCTTAATCTTGTATGAGCATTCCGCTTAATTCGCCTTTACAAACCACCTCATCGTTTTCGTTAAGCATTTTAACTTTACACTTTAACTTGTTAAACCTAAAGTAAATTTTTTCAGAAATAACTGTTACAGTTTCTTTTGGTTTTACTGTTTTCAAAAACTCAACATGAGATTCTGAAAATGCTACCAAAACATCTTTTTGCTTAACATCCTTTAATAAGTAAATCCCTAATGAAACCAGTCCTATCTGTGCCATACATTCTGTTAAGATAACGCCTGGTGTAATAGGTAATTCTTTAAAGTGACCTTCATAAAAGTATTCGTCTTCTTTAAAAGTGTAAGCACCTTCAATACCATTATCATCTACCTTGAAAATTTCATCGACAAATAAAAAGGGTTTTGTGTAGGGTAACTTCTCTAATATGTATGTTTTTAATGTACTCATCTTAAATGTTCACCGCCATCTACTTTAATTATATTTCCTGTAATCCAATTGGCTTCATCTTTACTAAGAAGATATACGGCGTTTGCTACATCTTCTGGTGTAGTAAGCCTATTGTTAGGGTTACGTTGTAGTGCTAGACTTTTTAATTTATCTGATCCTGGAATCATACGTAGTGAGGTAGTATCTGTAACTCCAGCTTGAATTGCATTTGCAGTAATTTGAAAAGGCGCAAACTCTACAGCCATTTGTTTTATTATACTTTCTAGCACAACCTTAGCAGCAGAGACTGCACCGTAATTAGGAATTACTTTAGTATTACCTTCACTTGTAAAAGCAAGGATTTTTGCGTGATCTGAAAATAGATTGGCATTCAACATTGCCTGGCTCCAATCTAACAGACTCGTACCCATAGCATTTATAGTAAGCTGATAATCTTTACTCGACAGAGTTTTCTCTGAGTTTACTAATGGGTTTAAATTGCCTTTAGCAATACTATGAAGCATAAGCTTGACACTGTGTTTTGGTAGTGTTTCAACTAAATGTTGAATACAGTCTTCACGTTTTTCGGGATTTAAGGCATCTGTAGCAAATTCAATAACGGTTACATTTGTTGTGTTTATAAATTCCTGAAATTGAACAAGGTCTGCTTTTCGAGTTCTGTGTACGACTATAATATTAAAACCTTCAGCAGCTAATTTTTTTACTGATGCAAAACCTAAACCTGTTGTGCCTCCTAAAATGAGTGCAAATTGATTGTTTACCATTCTAATAAAATTCGTTGTGCTGTAAAACCTGGACCAAAACTTAACATTAAGCCTTGTTCTCCTTTGGCAATCTCTTTATTCATAAAACGCTCTAATACAAACAGTACTGTTGCACTACTCATGTTTCCGTAACGCCTTAATGTTTCTCGTGTATCGTCTATATTCTTTCCTAAATTCCCAAATAATTCTTCAACTGTTTGTACTATTTTCTTTCCACCAGGATGAAACACCAAATGGTCTAAATGTTCAATAGAGGTGTTATTTTCTTTTAGAAATGGATGAACTATGTTAGGGAAATGCGCTGCTATAGTTTCCGGTACTTTGGGGTCTAAAATCATTTTGAGTCCGCCATTTGTAAGATCGAAACCCATCATATTTGTTTCATCATAAAAATGATACATCTTCTCTCCTACAATTCTTGGTCCTATGTGATTGTCTTCTGAAGATAATAATACACATGCGGCACCATCTCCAAAAATAGCAGCACTAACCATATTGGCCATCGAATAATCGTCTAATTGAAATGTAGATGTAGGACTCTCTACGGCTATTACCGCAGCACGTTTATTAGGTTGAGACTCCAAAAATTTCTTGGCGTAAATCATACCAGAAATTCCTGCAACACATCCCATTTCTGTAACTGGTAATCTTACAATATCTTGTTTTAGCTTTAAGTCGTTTATAAGGTAAGCATCTAAACTTGGTATCATAATGCCGGTACAACTTACCGTTATTATAAAATCTAAGCTTTGTGCATTCCATTTTGCTTTATCTAACGCTTTTACCAATGCCTGTTTCCCTAACTTCTTTACTTCGCGTTGGTAAATATTATTTTTATCCTCAAAAGTGGTTTGGGTAAAAACATCTTCAGGATTCATTATTGAGTAACGCTTATCGACAGCAGCACCTTCAAAAATCTTAACTACTTTTCTTTTAAATCTAGAATCTTGGTCGTGTAACCAAACATTAACCAAAGGTATTATGTCTTTAGTTTCTCTATAAAATTCAGGTAGTTGTGTAGCTACAGAAGCTATATGTACACTCATATTGTTTTGTTTGGTTTGATGACCCATAAATACCTGAAAGCCCATTTCCATTGTATGGAGGAAGACGCTTTTAACGTATTTGAAATATGCTGAAGGTCTTGTTTTATAAAACCACGCTCAATTGATATTAAACCATCTATCCTTGCCAGTTGCGTCTTTAGAAATATACGGCTAAAAACATGAAATAATAGATACGCTAGCCTACTTCTTTGTAAATCATTGATAATAATTGCTTTGGTTGTAATTGATACAAATGCTGCTATAAATCGATTGATATCAGCTGTTGTAAAGTGATGTAATGTAAGTGTACACAGTAAGATATCTGTCTCTATGTCTTTAGGTTTGGCTTGAAAAATATTGAGATTCTTATAACGAATTTCAGGGAAATCTTCAGAAAACTCTTCTGCGATATCTAAACTATTTGTGTTCATATCTATACCAACTAAGCTTACATTGTATTTTTTCTTTCTACAATATGTGGCAACCTCTCGCAACATTGCACCAGAGCCACAGCCAATATCTGTTATCTTATAATGTGCTTTTGGATTTTTATTTATAATGTTTTCGATTGCATTTATGGTAATATTATTTCCTCCAAGTAATTTATTAACCCGACTTATATCTTTTAAAGCTAATTTAAGAATGCGCTTGTCTAGATCTAAATTATCCATAAGCTCTTCTTGGTTAGAGCGTTTTTTAAATGTCATCATAAGCTTAAAGGTTTACCATGAGTTGTTTTTATAATTTTTTGTAACAACCAAGGCATTCTTGCAATTGTAATGCTCGCTATTTTAGATAAGGAGTTATTTAATAAAATGTGTTGAAGAACGCTTCCGAATGCTAAGCGTTTTGAAAATGTTTTTTTCCAAGTTTTAATGTAGTGTTCTTCTATGTCTCTTCTTTCCCAAGTAGTAATGTCTCCTTTTAGGAGTGTTTCTGAAACTAGTTTAGCAGAATGTATTGCCATAGCCATTCCGTTACCACATAATGGATGTATTAAGCCTGCACTATCACCTACCATTAATATATGTTCTTGTACAATAGATTTTTTCTGAAATGAAACCTGAGCTATTGTTAATGGTGCTTCAAAACTCATTTTAGAGGTGTTAAAGAATTGAGCCATATTAGGATTTTCAGAGATTATAGAAGCATTAAACTTTGCAATACCCTTTACAGTCTTAAAACTTTTATATGTTGTAAGGTAACAACAATTAACTGCATTATCCTCAACCATACTTAACCCACAATAACCTCCTTTAAAATTATGTAATTGCACACAATTCTCATTAAATCCGGTGGTTTTATAGTGCGCTTTAACAGCAAGCCATTTTGATTTCTTTTCAATAAATTTTCTCTGAAGGATTTTATCTAATGTAGAGCGTTTTCCAAAAGCTCCTATTACATATTTAAAGATCATTTCATGCTGAGTAAGCGTAGATACTTTAAGTACATCGCTTTCAAAATTTACTGAAACAACAGTATCTGTTATAACAGTAACACCTAAATCCAGCGCTCTTTTATACAGAATAAAATCTAACATATACCTACTAATTCCAAAACCACCAAGAGGTAAATTAACTTGTACTTGTTTACCCTTATGAGTAGACCATTGTAATACATTTATATTCTTAATTGAAACATCTTTAAATGTAACACCTAATTGTGCTAAATAAGGTTTCACCTCATTGCTAACATACTCACCACAAACTTTATGATGAGGATAAGATTCTTTTTCAATAAGCGTGACATCTTTACCTTTTAAGGCTAAATGTATTGCTGCAGTAAGTCCAGAAAGACCACCACCAAGTATTCCTATTTTTTCATTTATCACTTAGTGAAGATACGAGTTTGCATAAAAAAACCCGATGCTTGACATCGGGTTTATAATAATTTAAGAAGTGTTTACTAGTTTCCGTCTTGTGCTTCTTTTTCAGCTTCATCTACCATTTGTTCATTTGGTAAGATAGCTAATTGTACACGACGGTTTTTTGCACGTCCTTCTGCAGTGTCATTCGTATAAGCAGGTTTAGTTTCACCAAACCATTTTGTTGTAAATCGTCCAGAAGATAACCCTTTACTCGTAAAGTAATTTGTTACAGAGTTAGCTCTATCTCTTGAAAGAGACATATTATACTCGGCAGAACCTGTACTATCTGTATGCCCTACGACTAATACATCTGTGTTAGGATACTCTACAAGTACATTAGATAATTTATCTAAGGTTTCTTGAGATTTGGCATTAATATTTGACTTATTTGTGTCAAAATAAACACCACTATTCTCATCGAAGGTTACAACAATACCATCATCAATACGCTCAACTTGAGCTCCTGGAATTTCCTGCTCTATTTTCTGAGCTTGCTTATCCATTTTATTACCAATGATTACACCAGTTGCACCACCTACAACACCACCAATTACTGCTCCAAGTTCAGAGTTGTTTCCGTCTCCTACATTGTTACCAATAATAGCACCTAATATTGCACCACCAGTAGCGCCAATTACACCACCTTTTTGTTTGTTATTTGCATTCTTAGTAGCCTCACAACCTACAAATAATATTGAGGCAACAGCTACTGCTAAAATTGTTTTTATTGAAATCTTCATCGTTAGTTTTTATTTTTTGTTGAAATTCATTCTAATAGTAAATGGTTTTCCATCTAAAGAAACCGTTTGTTCCCAAGTCATTGCAGTATCTGTAAGACTTACAAGGTTTACTCTAAATCCTGTATTACCAGTTTCAGATTTCCCTTTTTCGTTTACAGGTTTCAATAAGAAATCATAATTTCCTGTAGTTTCATTTACTTCTTGTATTGTCCATATAAAATTGCGTTCTCCAGAAGGACAACCTGTATTTGTAATTGTATACGTTCCTTCATTATTATTAGCAACAAAGAACCAGTCACTGTTTTCAAAACACGCTTTTGAGGTGTCATTAAAAAGTGTAACTGCAAAGTCTCCAGATGCTCCAGGATATGTAATAGTATTTAATGTCCAAGCACCTTTAAAGGTTGACTTAGCTTCTTTTACAACTTTACTTGTACCACAGCTAGCTAAAACAGTAACTGCAAAACAAAACATTATTAATTTTTTCATTGTATTTTTTTTATTGGTTAGTCTTTTATTTTCTGAATAATCTACCTACTAATGATAATAGGAATAGAACTATGAAAATAAAGAATAGGATTTTTGCTATACCTTCTGCACCTTCAGAGATTCCTCCAAAGCCAAAGATTCCAGCAACAATTGCTATAATTATAAATATAACTGTCCAGCGTAACATAATTTTTAGTTTTAAATGATTAGTTACACTAAAGGTACGAGAGTTTTGTTTTGTCTAAGTGTTTCTTAGGAATGTTTAACAATAAAGTATTAAATAATGTTAAGCTTTAATAAGCTAAAACCTCTAACAACTCGTTAAAGAATCTGTTTTTAGGCAAATAATTGTTTTCTAGATTTTTAGCAAAAGGTATTGGTGTCTCTAAACTCGCAACACGTTTTACTGGTGCATCTAAGTATTTAAAGCAATCTTCCATTATACAAGCCGATAAATCTGAAGCTATACCTCCAAATTTAGAATCCTCTTGAAGTATTATAACACGACTCGTCTTTTTAACCGATGCATAAACGGTATCATAATCTAAAGGTTGTAAGCTTCTTAAATCAATAAGATCTGCAGAAATATTAGAATGCTCTTCTAAAACTTCTAAAGCCCAATGAACACCTGCACCATAGGTTATAATAGTAATGTCTTCACCTTCTTTTAAAAGCGACGCTTTACCAAAAGGAATTGTAAAGTAATCTGTAGGTACCTCTTGTCTAATACTTCTATACAATGCCTTATGCTCAAAAAACAATACAGGATTTGGATCTTCAATAGCTGTAGCGAGTAATCCTTTAGCATCATAAGGAAACGCTGGATATACTACTTTTAAACCAGGTGTTTTAGTAAACCAAGCTTCATTGGTTTGACTATGAAATGGACCAGCACCAACGCCACCACCACAAGGCATACGTATAACAACATCTGCATGTTGGTTCCAACGGTAATGAGATTTTGCTAGATAGTTTACTATAGGATTAAAACCAGATGTTGCAAAATCTCCAAATTGCATTTCCATTACTGCTTTCATACCATTTATTGATAATCCCATTGCAGCAGATACTATTGCAGACTCACAAATTGGTGTGTTGCGAACACGGTCTTTGCCAAATTGTTCAATAAAACCTTCAGTTATTTTAAAGACGCCTCCATAATCTGCCACATCTTGCCCCATAATCACAAGATCATCATATCGCTCCATAGATTGTCGTAAGCCTTGAGAAATTGCATCTATAAGTCGTAATTCTTCTGTAGTTTCATTAGGCTTAGTAACCTCAAGTGTAAAAGGTTTATAAACATCATTTAACTCATCATCTTCAGAAGACGATATTACATCTTCTTCAAAAGCTTTTTGTAAATGTGCTTCAATTTCTGCTTTTATAAGCACGTGTTTGTGCTCATCTTGCTCTTCAGTTAAAATACCTTCAGCTATTAAAAAATCTTTATAATTTGAGATAGGATCTTTTAGCTCCCAAGCTTCCATTAAATCTTCAGGAACATATTTAGTACCACTTGCTTCTTCGTGTCCTCGTCTTCTAAAGGTTAAAAATTCAACTAAAACAGGACGTGGATTCTCACGCATACTTTCTGCAAGCGCTGAAACTTTTTGATAAACCTCCAAGATATTATTACCATCTATAATATGACTTTCCATTCCATATCCTAAACCTCTGTCTGCTAAATTTTCACATCGGTATTGCTCTGTTGTAGGAGTAGATAATCCGTAACCATTGTTTTCTATGCAAAATAAGACTGGTAAATCCCAAACCGAGGCTACATTAAGTGCTTCATGAAAATCACCTTCACTAGTACCACCTTCTCCTGTAAAAACAGCTGTAATATTCTTTTCGTTTTTTAATTTATGTGCTAATGCAATGCCATCTGCTACACCAAGTTGCGGACCTAAATGCGAAATCATTCCCACAATATTAAATTCTTGAGTACCAAAATGGAAACTACGATCTCTTCCTTTAGTAAATCCACTGGCTTTACCTTGCCATTGCGTAAATAAGCGGTATAACGGAATATCTCTATTTACAAAAACACCTAAGTTTCTGTGCATAGGCAAAATATATTCTTCTTTTTGTAACGCTAAGGTTACACCTGCAGAAATAGCTTCTTGGCCAATACCACTAAACCATTTAGATATTTTACCTTGTCTTAATAAAATAAGCATTTTTTCCTCTATTAACCTTGGCTTTAGCATTGCCAAGTAAAGTTTTAAGAGTTCCTCATTGCTTAAGTTATCTTTTGAGTATTTAAATATAGGTGCTGTTTCGGTTGGGTTTGCCATGATATTTATATTGTATACCAAATGTAGAAAAAATGGCATTGTGAAGGTAATTTGAACAAAACTTTATAAGTAAGTTATTCACTATACATTTTATTATATTTGTAGGACTTACAATTATTTTACTATGAACAATATCCCAAGTGTAGATTTAGCCGATTTCTTATCGGATGATCCAGATAGAAAACAAAAATTTGTTAATGAAATAGGTTCTGCTTACGAAGAAATTGGTTTCGTATCACTAAAAAATCACTTTCTAGAAGATGATTTGGTAGATAACCTTTATAAAGAAGTAAAATCTTTCTTTGCTCTACCTACAGAGGTTAAGGAAAGTTATGAAATAGATGGCCTTGGTGGTCAACGTGGTTATATTTCTTTTGGAAAAGAACATGCCAAAGGACGTAAAAAAGGTGATTTAAAAGAATTTTGGCATTTTGGACAAGAAGCAGATGAAGATGCAAACCTTGTAGAAGATTATCCTGAAAACGTACAGGTAAAGGAGTTAGATAATTTTAACTCCACTGGTATGCAAGCTTATAAGATGTTAGAGAAGACAGGTATTTATGTACTACGTGCATTAGCATTGTACATAGGTTTAGAAGAAACTTATTTTGACCATTGGGCTCGTAACGGAAACTCAATCTTAAGACCTATACATTATCCTCCAATTACACAAGAGCCAGATGGTGCAGTACGTGCTGGTGCTCATGGAGATATTAACTTAATCACTCTACTAATGGGTGCTTCAACAGGTGGTTTACAAGTACTTCGAAAAGATGGAAAGTGGATAGATGCTATTCCTGAAGAAGATGAACTAGTAATTAATGTAGGTGATATGTTAGAAAGACATACCAACAATAAGTTAAGATCTACTATACACCGCGTAATTAATCCACCTAAAGAAGAATGGGGAAATCCTCGTTACTCAATTCCATTCTTTATGCATCCGCGTAGTGAAATGAAGTTAGATTGTTTAGATGAATGTGTTTCTCCAGAAAACCCTAAGCAATATGAAGATATTACAGCTGGCGAATTTTTACACCAACGTCTAGTAGAAATAGGACTTATTAAAAAGTAATATGGACTTAAAAGATCAATTAAAAAACTTATTTCCAGAGCACGAATCTACTGAAGCTGAAGATACAACTAATGATAATGAAGGTTTGTGGATACAGGACGCACCATTACTTTGTAAGTATGAAAAGCGCCGTGGCAAACCTATTACTATAATAGATGGTTATACTGGAGCTCAAGAAGATTTTAAGCAACTTGCCAAAGATTTAAAAAAGAGTCTTGGTGTTGGTGGTAGTTTTAAAGACGATCAAATTATTATACAAGGAGATTACCGTATTGAAATAATGGATATGCTAAAAGACAAAGGTTTTTTAGTAAAACGTGTAGGTGGTTAAACCTTATTTATTAGTATCATAAAGAGTAGCTGTTTTAGATTATACTAAAGGCTACTCTTCTTAGTTTATAACAAAATATGCAAATTCCAGAATCTGAACTTATATTAAATGCAGATGGTAGTATTTATCATTTAAATATCCTACCAGAGCAATTGGCGCAAACTGTTATTACAGTAGGCGATCCAGATCGTGTAGAAGATATTACCAAACACTTTGACAGTGTTGATGTTAAAGTAAGAAAACGTGAATTTCACACGCAAACTGGCAAGTGTAATGGCAAGTTTATTACAGTAATATCAACAGGAATTGGTACAGATAATATAGATATTGTTTTTAATGAATTAGATGCCTTAGCTAATATAGATCTTAAGACGAGAGAAATTAAAGCTGAAAAAACAGCCTTGGATATTATTCGCGTAGGTACATCTGGAGCAATACAAGAAGATATTCCTATCGATTCGTTTTTAGTTTCAGAACTGGGAATAGGGTTTGATACTTTATTACATTATTATGACAGTAAACATTTACAACACTTAAACCTATCAAAATCTTTAACACAACAATTAGAATTATCTGAGGAGAAATCTCATCCCTATATCGTTTCAGCAGATCCTGAATTGCTTAAAACTTTAGATTCTACAAAACTTATAAAAGGTATTACTGCAACAAACGTTGGCTTTTATGCACCACAAGGTCGTGTATTACGAGCTGGTTTAAGTGATGTTAACTTTATGCAAAAGTTGAAAAATGCACGATTAGATGCACGCAAAATTACTAACTTGGAAATGGAGACTGCCGGAATTTACGGTATGGCTTCCTTACTAGGTCATCGTGCAGTTTCTTTAAACGCTATTCTGGCAAATCGTGCAAATGGTGAGTTTAGTAAATCACCTAAAGACACTGTAGACAACCTTATTTTATACACCTTAGAAAAACTTACACACTAAATGGCTATTGAAAAAGAGTTAAGGCTCAAAGAAAATATTAAGCACAGAGATGTAAACTGGCTTAGTTTTAATGAGCGTGTGTTGCAAGAAGCAGAAGACCAAAGTACGCCATTATATGAGCGTTTAAAGTTTCTTGCCATCTTCTCCTCTAATCTCGATGAACATTTTAGAGTAAGGGTTTCACAACTTAGACAAATTAAACGCATAGATAAAAGCTTGAGAAAGCGTTTGGCGTTTAGACCTAAGAAAGAAGTAAAAGAAATATTAAAAGGTGTAAAAAGTCATCAAGAACGCTTCGGAACAGTCTTTTTCGATGAAATTATCCCACAATTAAAAGAGCATAATATTCACCTTATACATTCTGGTGAATTTTCTGAACCACAATGCAAAGAAGCTTCAGATTATTTTGCAACCAAAATAGTACCAGAACTAAATCCTAAAATTGTCGATTTCAAGACTGATAAAGATGTTTTTCTTCAGAATAATACCATTTATTTTGTCGTCGCATTTGAAAATGAAAAGCAATGCGGACTCTTAAATATTCCTGTTGAAGCTTGTGGGCGTTTTTATACATTTAAGAATAAGGATTCAAAAGATTACTTTATAACGTTTATTGATGATATAGTAAGATCCAAAGTATCTCAGATCTTTCCTAATAAAACAGTAAAAGGAATTTATGAGGTTAAAATGTCTAGAGATGCAGAGCTATATTTAGATGATGAATATGAAGGCATCTTAGCAGAAAAAATTTATAACTCGTTAGAGCAACGTACAGAAGGACAACCAACACGTTTGTTGTACGATGCAAAAATGCCTAAAGAATTAAGGAAAGCAATTCGTAAATATTTAGGTCTAGGTAAAATAGATATGATGCCTGGTGGCACCTATCACAATTTTAGTGACTTTTTTGGGTTTCCAGATCCTACAGACAATACAGATCTTCATTACAAACCACTACAACCACTAAAACATAAGTATTTAGAACCATCTACAGATTATTTTAAAACAATAAAGGAGAAAGACCAATTACTACATTTTCCTTTTATGTCTTTTAGTTATGTGGAGCGCTTTATAGAGCAAGCTGCAGAAGATGAAAATGTTACAGCAATAAAAATATCACTATATCGTGTTGCAGACGAGTCGCGCCTTACAACCGCACTTTTAAAAGCATTAGATAATGGCAAAGCTGTCACCGTATTTATTGAAGCCAAAGCACGGTTCGATGAGAAGAATAATATAGTTTGGGGTCGCAAGTTTGAGGATAAAGGTGCTAAAGTTATTTATAGCTATCCGCGTATTAAAGTACATTCTAAAATATTGATGGTTGAGCGTTTAGAGAACGGCAAAAACAAACGCTACGCCTATATTGGTACAGGAAACTTTAATAGCAAAACCTCAAAAATATATTGTGACCACGCCATCTTTACGGCTCATAAAAAAATCACCAAAGAGCTTTCCAGAGTTTTTGATGTCTTAGAAGGCGATTTAATAATTCCTAGAAACAAACACTTGCTTATTTCTCCATTTACCACAAGACGTGTATTTGAAAAGCTAATAAGACAAGAAATGGATCTAGCACAAGAAGGCAAACCAGCATCTATTACAGCAAAAATGAATAGTCTGGAAGATCCTGCAATGATAGACCTTCTTTATAAAGCAAGCGATGCTGGTGTTATTATAAGGCTATTGGTACGTGGCTTTTCTTGTCTAATACCTGGTAAAAAAGGTTTAAGTGAGAATATTTACATGACCAGTATTATAGATAGATTCTTAGAACACGGTCGTATTTATAAGTTTGGTAATAATGGAGAAGAATTACTGTATTTTGGAAGTGCAGACTGGATGACAAGAAACCTTGACAGACGTATTGAAGTTCTTACACCATTATACGATGAAGATTTAGCACAAGAATTAAATGACATTCTTAACATTCAGCTTTCAGACAATGTGAAAGCAAGAATACAAGATGCACAAGAAAGTAATACCTTTGTAAAACCTAAAGTTGGTGAGTCGCTAGTGCGATCTCAATACGCTATTTACAATTACCTTAAAGAGAAACATAGTAATGACTAAGTTACGAATTGGAGGTGTTCCAGAACACTTTAACCTACCTTGGCACCTTTGCCTAGATAATGACGAATTTTCTGAAGTTGGTCTAGATATCACGTGGAGAGATTTTTACGGCGGCACAGGACAAATGAGTAAGGCTTTAAGGGATAATGAGATAGATGTTGCCATTATGCTTACAGAAGGTATAGTAAAAGATATTATAGATGGCAATCCTAGTAAAATAATTCAAAAGTATATTGCATCTCCTCTTATTTGGGGAATTCACGTTGCTCAAGACTCTAAGTATACAACCATTGCAGACCTTAAAGACACAACTTGTGCTATTAGTCGTTTTGGTTCTGGATCTCACCTTTTAGCGTATGTAAATGCCCAAAATATGGATTGGGATACAAGTGAGTTAAAATTTGAAGTTGTAAAAAATCTAGACGGTGCTTTAGAGGCGTTACCAGAAGATAAGGCTCAGTATTTTATGTGGGAACACTTTACTACTAAACCCTATGTAGATAATGGTACGTTTAGACGTGTTGGAGATTGTCCTACACCTTGGCCTTGCTTTGTTATTGTAGCCAGAGATGAGGTTATAAAAAATAACACCAAAGATTTAGAAGCATTGTTAGATGTTATAAACAGAACATCTAAAGAGTTTAAGAGTATACCAATGATATCTAAGACACTCTCTAATGCCTATGAGCAAGATGAAAAAGATATTAAAGAATGGTTGGGATTAACCCGTTGGAGCCAAGAACAATTATCTGAAACAACTATTACTAATGTACAAGATAAGTTGCTTGAGCTAGAGCTTATTTCAGAAAAAATAGACTATAATTCAATTTGCCATACATTTAAATAACGTTAAGATTATTTAAAGATAACCTGCTTATTATCACTCCTTAAAGCATTTCAGCTTAAATTAACTTCTTTTATCGAAAAGAGAAATTTAGTGCTGTTATTAACGCAACTCTTTTACTTTATTTACATCTAATATTAAAGTAGTCCCCAAAAACAACACATACAAAAACTGTATTCATGACAACATTTTTATGCATTTTAGGAGGACTCATCTTATTAAATTTTCTTCTTATTAAGTTTAGCTGTAACGACTGCGAAAAAGAAAAAAAAGTATCTAACAATCACCAACTGGCAGCAGATAAGTAATTACCAAACTATGGGCTCTTGTCCTGTTTCTATTAAGTAAGCATTTGCTTGTGAGAAATGTTTGTTACCAAACCAATATCCTCTATTTGCACTTAATGGTGAAGGATGACCGCTTGTAAGCACACAATGTTTTTCTTCATTAATCTTTTTGCCTTTCTTTTTTGCAAATCCACCCCAAAGTAAAAACACTACATTTTTTTTAGAATCTGAGATTGTCTGTATAACAGCATCTGTAAATGTTTCCCAACCTCTTTTTTGATGACTACCAGCCTCGTGCGCTCTTACTGTTAATGTTGCATTTAATAATAACACGCCTTGTTTTGCCCAACGCTCTAAATTACCATCTTCAGGAAATGGTGTATTAAGATCTGTTTCAATCTCTTTAAAGATATTTATTAATGAAGGTGGCAAAGCTATTCCTGGTTTTACAGAAAAACAAAGACCGTTAGCTTGACCAACGCCGTGATAAGGATCTTGTCCTATAATAACCATCTTTACATCATTAAAAGAACAATGATTAAATGCAGAAAAAATATCCTGTCCTTTAGGAAAACACGTGTGTTGAGAATATTCCTCTTTCACAAAATCTGTAAGTTCCTCAAAATAAGGCGACTCAAATTCAGATTTCAAAATTGTTTTCCAGCTTTCATCTATATCTACATTCATCTTAAATTGTTTAATTTTGTGATGCCTAAATTTAGGCAATTGCTATGATAAAAATTCACCCAAAAACTTTAAAAGATCTCGAGTTTCACACTGTTTGTACACAAGTACAAGACATTTGTATTACAGAATTAGGAAAGCAGTTTGCTTATGAGCTACAACCTTTTGCTACTAAAGATCTTACTATAAATGCTTTAACAAGAGTACAGGAATATATGAGTTCTTGGCTCAAGGAAAGCACTATTCCTAACCACGGTTATGATGCTATAAATAGAGAGCTACAGTTACTAGGAATAGAGGACTCTGTATTAGAAACGTACAGCTTCAGAAAATTAGCCTCTATTTCAGAAAGTGCCAATATACATCTTAGGTTCTTTAAAAAATTTAAGGAGCACTACCCTACACTATATCAGTTTGTTTCAGAAACAGAATATACAACTGCTATTGTAGATACTATAAATAAGGTGATAGATAAATATGGTGAGCTTAAAGATGATGCTTCGCCTTTATTACAACAAACCCGAAGGCACATATCTATAGTTAAAGGAAAGATAAACAGCAGCTTTACTAGCGCATTATCGCAATACCAAGGTTACGGTTATTTAGATGAGATTAGAGAAAGTGTTGTAGATAATATAAGAGTGCTCGCAGTGCAAGCTATGCACAGGCGTAAAGTAAAAGGTAGTATTCTTGGCAACTCCAAAACTGGTAGTATAGTTTACATACAACCAGAAGCCACACAGCAACATACAAGAGAACTTAACAACCTACAATACGAAGAAAAAGAAGAAATTAAACGCATCTTAAAAGCACTTACAGACCTGGTAAGACCCTATGATTCGTTATTAAGTGAGTACCAAACATTACTATCTCATATAGATCTTATTTCTGCTAAGGCCAATTATGCAAAGCGATTAAACGCAGTATTGCCAGCAATTTCAGAAACTAGAGAGTTAGAGTTAAAAGATGCCTATCATCCATTATTGTTTTTAAACAATGAAGCTAAGGGTGAAAAAACATATCCTCAAGATATAATCTTAAATAAGGACAACCGCATTATTGTAATTTCTGGCCCTAACGCTGGTGGTAAAAGTATCACACTTAAAACAGTGGGATTATTACAAGTTATGCTGCAAAGTGGATTGCTAATACCAGTGCACGAGTATAGCAGAGTCTCTTTATTCAATAAAATACTTACAGATATTGGTGACAACCAATCTATCGAGAATCATTTAAGTACCTACAGTTACCGCTTAAAGAATATGAATTACTTTTTGCGTAAATGTGATGAGAACACTTTGTTTTTAATTGATGAATTTGGTACAGGTTCTGATCCCGAATTAGGTGGTGCTTTAGCTGAAACATTTTTAGAAGTATTTCACGAAAGAGAATCTTACGGCATCATTACAACTCACTACGCCAACTTAAAGAAGATGGCACAAGAAACTGAAGCTATTAACAATGCCAACATGTTGTTTGATAGTCGAAGCTTAGAGCCTGTTTACAAATTACAAATGGGTGAAGCTGGTAGCTCGTTTACGTTTGAGGTAGCACAAAAAAACGGTATCCCGTACAGTTTAATAAACCGCTCTAAGAAAAAAGTAGAACGTGGCAAGATTAGGTTTGATAAGAGTATTGCCAAACTACAACAACAACGCAGCAAACTCCAAAAAACAACTACTGCTTTAGAAACCAAAAAGCAAAAAGCAGCTTCAGAACAAGAAAAGCTAGCTGAAATTAACGATAAGGTACAAGCCAAGCTAGAAAGCTACCAAGAATTGTATGATACACACCAACGTATGATACACTTAGGGACGCGTGTAGATACTATCGCTGAGAAATTCTTTTATAATAAAAATAAGAAGAATTTAAACAGCGAGTTAATGAAGCTCATACAGATTGAAAACTCTAAGCGCCAAAAACAATCTGTAGAAAAAGAGCGCGAAGAAAAACGCAAGCAACAAAAAATAAAGCGCGAAGCTCAAGAAAAGATAAAAACTATAAGAGAAAAGAAAAAGGTAGAAAAAAAGAAAGCTGAAAAGATTGAAGCAGCAAAACCTAAGATCTCTTTAAAGGTTGGAGATAAAGTAAGACTCCAAGACGGTAAGGCAACAGGAACTATAGATAAGATTGAAAAAGATCGCGCTACAGTAAACTATGGTATCTTTACGACAGATGTATCTTTAAACGAACTCGAATTTGTCTCAAGACCTTAACCCAATGCCAACTGAAGCCAATATAGCTTACGGTGATAAAATCATTTTGTTTGATGGTGTTTGCAATCTTTGCAACAACGCCATCAATTTTATAATTACTCACGACAAACACAAGGCCTTTAAGTTTGCACCACTGCAAAGCACAATAGGCAAACAACTTATTAAGGAACGTGGTATAGACACTACTCAAGTAGACTCAATTATTTTGGTAGATGTTGGTAGCGCGTATTACTTAAAATCTGATGCTGCTCTGGAAATTGCTAAAGATTTAGATGGCGCCTACTCCTACTTATCCTATTTAAAAGTTTTTCCCTTTGGTTTACGTAATAAGGTGTATGATTATATAGCTAAGAACCGTTACAAATGGTATGGTAAAAAAGATAGCTGTATGATGCCAACACCAGAATTAAAATCTCGGTTTTTAGATTTTTAATTTAACTTCATTACAAGTTAATTTTTCTTATTAGTTTTAGAAGTAACTAATTGCACACAAATTATTTACTCAAGACAAAGAACATATAATTGAAATTATTATAATAACCACTTTTATAGAATTGAAATCTCATTTGAAAACCTACATTCTGAATTAAAGAACTATGATTTGAAAAATAGTATATCATTAATAACCTTACTTGTCTTATGTATAAGCTGCTCAGCGCAACACACAATAGTTGATGTTAGTAATAAAATAGATTGGACTACAAATACCTATTTAAAAGACACAAATAATCATTTTGAGGATGTTCTAGGAACTTGGAAATGGGAAGAAGGAAACAGCTCGTTTGAAATTGAATTTACCAAAATAACTAACTATAATTATGAGGGAATAAACATGGCGATTGATTTTATTCTTGCGAGATACAAATACGTTAAAGATGGTGTTCTAGTTGCGAATATTTTAAATAATATTTATGACCCGTTAAATTTTAAAGCTACACTAGTATTTGATAACCCCACAGAATATATCTTTATTATAAATGATGTGGTAAGTGACAAAACCAAAAAAGGACAATTTAAATTAAACTCCAATGGTTTGGACACAATAGCTACATATAGCCTTCGAAACTTAGAAGGTATGTACGTTAATCAATCAAACATTGAATTTAGCTTGCCAACACAACTAACTTTAATCAAGCAAAGGTAAACTCATCATAATTAAATACCTACAACTGTTTGTTATGAGTATTTAATAGTAACTTACATAAGTAGATATTAACAAGCACTTTAAAATTATGAATAAACTCTTAGTTGTTATAGCCTTACTAACCATAATTGCTTGCGGGAATTCTGAGAACGAATCTCAACATTCGTTAATAGGAAAAGAATTTAAATCATTTTCCGAAATTGCTGAACTTCAAAAATTTTCTAAAGTAAGCGATACGGTAGTTTATGGTACCTATGTAGACCCAAAACACAGTATTCTACATCTAAATAATGATACGCAGAATTTAATTCTGTTTAATAGTGTAGCAATTGAATCCTCTAATACTAAAAGGCTAGTAAAAGTCTTAGATACGTTAGCCATACCAGATTTAAAAAATACTGAGTTTATTACTATTGGCTATTGCCAGCTAAATCAAAATTTGGACGAAAACCTTATTGCGATAGTTACAAAAACAGATAGCATGAACATACAGCGTATTACAAAGGTTTGGAGAGCTAATACAACTACAAATTCTATTGAGGTTGTAAACAACTTAAATGGCATAAACTGTTTTAACGAATTTTTCGTAGAAAACTAAACCATTTAATGTTTAGTAAAACTTAAGCAAGCTTACTTTAAATTACGGAGAATGAAGTCCATTTTTTTATTCTCATTACTATTATTAGCATAAGAATCTGTCACAAATTTACTAGGTGCAGCCAAGCCTAATTCTTGTAGTTTCTCAATGACATCTAAATTTTCTAGAGTTACTTTTCCTGTAAGCAGTTTAGTCATCTCACCACCAGAATGGTAAAAATCATATACTTTCTTAAGGCCTGTTAAGTAAAGAAAATCTTTAGTAAAACCACCACCACGATGTACTCGCAATGTAATTTGCCACGCTTCGTGCTTGTCTAACTTATATTGGCTGTAAAGCAAATCGAACGTATCGCTAAAGCTATAGCCTTTTATAAGGCTGTCTGCAGCTATAACACGATATGCTAACTCTTTCATACGTTTAAGAGTTAAAGAGTTACTCATATACTCACTAAATACCGCTAAGCCTTCTTGAGTTTCGGTATTATTTTTAAATCCGTTTGAGAATACTTTTAATGGCTGTAGTTTTCCATTAAATGTAGTCACCATATGCACGCCAATTTCGTGATTGGCCAGTACTTTTAACTGGTTTTCTGAAAACATATGGTTACGCTTAAGCACCAATGTCTCTGAAGCATTAAGTACCATTGCTGCAGCACTTATATTTGTCGATTTTTTGATAGTAAACCTAAAGTTATAAGCTTTACCAAACTCTTCAAAATAGGCAACAGCATCATCTACATTATAACGAGGCTTCATAACTTCAAGGTCTTCTTCTTCAGAAAAATGAAGAATAAACTGAGCGTTCTCTACATCACGTTGTTTTGGTGTACCAAAAACCTTTAGGTTATTGTAATAAAACTTCTTGTCCTGCCCAATATGTTCTATACAAGAAATAAGACCAGAATACTCGTATATAATTTCCTCATAAAAATTTCGGATGGTTTCATCTTCAATCTTTTCTAAACGCTGGCTAAAAAACAAGCGTTGCATTTTATAAGGGTTAAATTTAATCTTTCGGTACTTGAAAGATGGCTCGTATGTAAATTTAGACTTAAAGAAAGTTTTCTTCTCTTGCTCAATATTAAGCGGATTCAAATAATTGAGAAGCTCTATATTTTTTACAAGTCTATCTAAATTATGATCTATTTCAAAAAGGTCTGCGTATCTTTTTTTAGCATCTTCTAACAACATATACTCTCGTAATTTTTAGGTTGCAAAGGTACGATAAAACGTATCGGCATGCTGTGGTATCTTATTTTTAAGCTGAGTTGTAATTGCACTTACTACTTCTGGAAAAATAATTCCGGTAAGTTCATCACAATATATTTTACTAAACTCTGTGGCCAACACCAATGTGTCTTGAAAGTGGTTGGTGATATATTTTAAGAAATAACCATTGCCTTGAAACGTATCGTTTATAGCTGCAGTTACAGCAATATTGTTAGGTAGTATTAATTCTGCTAAACTATCACGCCATTGGTTTACCAAGCTACTGTATTTAGAGTTGTTAATATTGGTAGTCCCTAAATTAATTACAGGCACTTCCCTATTCCATCGTTTCCAATTATAGCTGTGCATATCATAAACAATGGCGCAACCAAATTTTGCTTCGATCATAGAAACTAAAGCGTGTACTACTTTGTAAAAATTAGTGTGCTTTTCTAAACTTACTTTATGCTGTTGCTCATCTATCGGAGTTTTCCAAAGTGCCTTTCCCCAAGCATCTTCATATACTGCAATATTTGGATGTCTGTTTAGATCATACTCAAACCGAGAATCTCTGCCAGCAATTACAATTGGCATGGTGTTTACCATATCTTTAGTACAAGGATCTTCCTCAAACCAACGTTCGTATTCAGAATGTGTGCAATTTGCCCAAAGGTCTTTTCTAAAGTTATGACCATCGTGTACGGCACCACATATATAAGGTACGTAATCGTCTATTTTAAGCGTAAAGGAATAATCTATTGAAACAGCTTCAAAACATTCTTCTGCTTCAATTTTTTTAATAATTTCTGGAATGCTAAGTTTTTGCACTAGGTATTGTAATAAGTTATGCTTCGTTTACAGTTTGGCGTAATTTCTTACGACGTTCAAATGCCGTTACACGTTGTTCTACTTTGTCTTCAACAAAATCTATAACCTTTTCCTGTACTTTAGATTTGTATACCTTATTCATATAGGTAATGCCGCCAGGAGACATTACATTTACTTCGACAAGCATGCCATTAATAACATCAATCCCTACAAAGTATAAACCATCTCTCACAAGCGTTGGCCCAATTCTTCGACACAACTCTTTTTCCTGCTTACTTAGTTGATGCTTTTGTACAGAACCACCAGCACTTACATTACTCCTATGATCCTCAGATCCTGGAACACGTTTCATAGCACCAATTGGTTGACCGTTTAGTAATAGTATACGTACATCGCCTTGATCTGCTCCTTCAATATAATCTTGAAGAATTACATAGTTTGTTGTGCCATCTTTATTGTCTATATAAAAATCTAACAACGAGCTTATACTCTTCATTGCACTCTTTTCAATAAGGATAACGCCACTGCCACCAAAACCATTTAATGGCTTAAGAATCATCTTATCTTGTGGGTGTTCTTTAATTATAGTCTTTAAATACTCTTTATTTTTAGTAACGTGCGTATTCGGAATTATCTTATTGTCTTCATCTTCAAAAACAGCTGTATAAAGCTTATTGTTTGCACGACGTATGCCATCTATATCATTCATTATAAAGACATCATCTTTTACAGAGTCTAAGAAATTAAGCATTAGATTATCTAACGGCGGATTACTCCTAAGTATAATAACATCAAACCCTGCAAGCGGTAGCATTTCCTTTTTAAATGTGGCTTTTGAGTGAAATGATTTTAAGTTGCTAGGCACCTTATCCATACGTTTTAAGACATTGCAAAAACCATAGGCTACACTTTCTCTAATGGTAAGGTTTGCTGGTGTTGTCATCACAACGCCGTGACCTCGTTTTGCAAATTCTTGTAACATTGCTAGTGTACTATCATCCTCTGGAGCTTTAATGGTGTCCCAAGGATACATAATGAAACATACGTTCATAATTGGGTTGAGTATTAGTTAAGCTGAAATATAAGAAATAATGAATATTTTCTTAGAAAAGGATTAAAAAGATATTGTTATATATGAAAAAAGCTCAACTATTCTTAAAATAATTGAGCTTTTCACTAATGTTGTTGAGACTTAAGAATCCATATCAAATGTTTCTGAAGCACTTTTAGGTTCTTTATAATGTAACATTCCTTCGCCTTTAGCAATTATAGAAGATACTGTTGCGTCTCCAGTTACATTTACAACTGTTCTAAACATATCCAGAATACGATCTACTGGGAAAATAATAGCTATCCAAGCAGGATTTAACCCAACAGAACCTAACACTATAATTAACATCACTAAACCTGCACTAGGTACAGCAGCAGATCCTATTGATGCTAAAGTTGCTGTAAGTACAATAGTTAATTGTTGTCCTAAAGTAAGATCAATCATATGCAATTGTGCTAAGAATACTACGGCTACTGCTTGGTACAAGCACGTACCATCCATATTAACTGTAGCACCTATAGGTAAGACAAAGCTTGTTACCTTCTTATCTACACCTAAATTTTCTTCAACACATTCCATTGTAACAGGTAATGTTGCAGCACTACTTGATGTAGAAAATGCTAAGGTTTGTGCTGGACTCATAGACTTAAAAAAGCCTTTGTAAGGAATTTGTTTTACAAACAGTTTTAAGATTAATGGATAAATCACAAAAATCATAAGCATTAAGCCTGCGAAAACAGTTAGAGAATACCAGCTTAAGCCTTTAAATATTTCCCATACTTTACCAATATCATCTCCAGCCATCTTACTCACCACACCAGCTAACAAAGCAAATACAAAGAATGGAGCTGCTTGCATTACAAGGTCTACCATTTTTAGGAATACTTCCATAATACTATCAACTAATTTAGTAACTGGAGCAGATTTTTCATTAGGAATAAATAATAAACAGACCCCAAAAAACAGTGCAAAGAAAATTATTTGAAGCATTAAACCATTATCTGTAAGTGCTTTAAAGAAATTCTGCGGAACTAAATCAACCAATGGTTGTAGTGGTCCTGCATCTTTTGTTTTATCTGCAGTTTCCATTTTTTCTGACACTGTAGCATCCTGCAGTTCACTCTTACTTAAATCTGAAATCTTTTGTGCGCGCTCTAAAAAGGCAGGATCTTTAAGATAATTAATGCCATCTTTTATTTCATAACCTTCAGCATCTGCCCAAATTTCATAACTAATACGGTTGTCTATACGGCTTTGCTCATCTACTAAAGCACCTGGCTTAATAATGTTTACCAAAGTTAAACCAAGACCTACTGCTAATATTGTAGTTAAAAGATAGGCACCAAGTGTTTTTCCTCCCATTCTTCCTAAACTTGCAGGATCTCCTATATTGGCTACACCACTAATTATGGAAAATAACACTAAAGGAACAGCAATTAACTTTAGAAGATTTATAAATATGGTTCCGAATGGCGCTATCCAGTTTACCGTAAACTCACTCCAACCAAGTTGGCTAGAAAGTAAAGCCCAGATAATACCTAAAACTAAACCAATAATAATCTTCCAGTGTAATGCTAATTTCTTCATTAATTAATTTTTAAAAATGGGTTACAATGTAGAGACTTTATCTCTCATCCAAAAATCTGCTAAAACTAAAGCTGCCATAGCTTCAACAATAGGAACTGCTCTAGGTACTACACAAGGATCGTGGCGGCCTTTACCTTCCATAGTTACGTTATCGCCTTCTTTATTTATAGTAGGTTGTGATTGCATTATTGTGGCAACTGGTTTAAACGCAACATTAAAATATATATCCATTCCATTGCTTATACCTCCTTGTATGCCACCGCTAAAGTTAGTTTTAGTAGTGTGATCTGGATTAATTTCGTCGTTATGTTGGCTACCTGTCATTGTAGTGCCTTTAAAACCACTGCCATACTCAAAACCTTTTACGGCATTAATAGAAAGCATTGCTTTACCAAGTTCTGCATGTAATTTATCAAAAACAGGTTCTCCTAATCCCATTGGCACATTCTTAATTACACATGTAACTGTACCACCAACGGTATCACCTTGTTTTCGTATATGTTTAATATAGTTTTCCATTTCAACAGCCATTTTAGAATCTGCAACCCTTACAGGATTGTTTTCTATTTCACTAAAATCTACGTCTGTATATGGTTTATCAAGTTTTAATGTTCCTACAGAAGAGGTATACGCTGTAATAGATATTGGTTTAAGTAATTGTTTTGCAATTGCACCTGCTGCAACTCTTGATGCTGTTTCACGTGCAGAACTCCTACCACCACCACGATAATCTCTATGACCATATTTTTGGTCATAAGTAAGGTCTGCGTGAGATGGTCTGTAAGAATCTTTTATATGAGAATAATCTTTAGATTTCTGATTTGAATTTTCAATCATAAAACCTATAGGAGTTCCTGTAGTTTTTCCTTCAAAAATACCGCTTAAAAACTGTACGGTATCTGGTTCTTTACGTTGTGTAACTATCTTAGATTGACCAGGTTTACGCCTATTCATTTCTGTTTCAATGGCATCAAAATCTATAGTTAATCCTGCTGGGCAACCGTCTATAATTCCGCCTATGGCTTTGCCATGAGATTCTCCGAATGTTGTGAGTTTAAATAGTGTTCCGAAGCTATTGCCCGCCATTATTTTGAGTTTTCAACAAATGTAATTTTTTTATTTATAGTTATAAAATCAGCTTAGATAATGTTTCAGTAACATTTACATAAAAAATCAACAGTAATTAATAACATTAAAGCACGCATTCCTTAATCTATTTGGTTATGTGAGGCTCAACTTGCATTGTAAATTTGTAAAAACTTAATTCATTGAGAAAACGCGTTGTAGAACTTGCTGTTATTTCTGATGTACACCTAGGTACATTTGGTTGTCATGCTAAAGAGTTGCTAAACTATCTTAATAGTATTTCACCTAAAACACTTATCCTAAATGGTGATATTATAGACATTTGGCAGTTTAGAAAACGTTACTTCCCTAAATCTCATCTTGCTGTAATACAGAAAATTATAGACCTTTCTACAAAAGGCACCAAGGTAATTTACATTACTGGAAATCACGATGAAATGTTACGCAAGTTTAGTGATATGACTATGGGTAACTTTTCTGTAGTAGATAAATTAGTGATGGATTTAGACGGTAAAAAAGCTTGGTTTTTTCACGGAGATGTGTTTGACGCTTCTATACAAAATGCAAAATGGCTTGCTAAATTAGGCGGTTGGGGCTATGATTTGCTCATCCTAATAAATAGATTTATAAATTGGTTTTTAATTAAACTTGGAAGAGAGAAATTCTCCTTGTCAAAAAAAATTAAAAATAGCGTAAAGAAAGCTGTAAAGTACATTCAGGATTTTGAAGTAACTGCAAGCGATTTAGCGATAGCTAATAATTACAAATATGTTGTTTGTGGGCACATACACCAACCACAAATGATTAGAAAAACCAATAAAGTAGGAACCACACTTTACTTAAACTCTGGTGATTGGATAGAAAACTTATCTGCTTTAGAGTATAATGACAAACGTTGGAATTTACTCCTTTATAATGACTTGAATTTAGAAAACATAAACACCAAGCAACTTATGATTTCTAAAAAAAACTCACTCGAAATTACCCAATTACTTACTGCAATTACAATTGTAAAAAAAGTTGATTATTAAAAGCAATGCCTATCTTTGCAAAAAATTAAGCAATTATAATGGCGTTCAGACTTTTACCCCTTTTTTTAATATTAGCAATTACACTATCTTGTTCTTCAGACAATGGAGACTTAGAAGCTGTTAATCAAGACAATAATGCTAATTACTTTCCATTAGCTGCTAATAATACTTGGACATATAATAATGTACAGGAAGCCGATGGCGAAGACAATATAGAAAGTACAGATGTATTAACAGTAAACTCTACAACTACTATATCTGGAAATTCATACTTTAATTTTTTACAGGATGAAGTTCAAAAAGGTTTTACTACTGCCTTATTTGCAAATGGCGCTGTTAGAAAAGAGAATAATAAACTTATTTATAACGGTACCTTAAATTTTGAATTTGATGGAATAGATCCTATTGAAGTTCCTATTACAGATGCAACTGTTTATAATAAGACTGCTGTTGCAGGTATGCAACTTTACGAACTAAACAATACAGTAACGCAAACCATAATGGATATTCCTGTAACAATTAGTTTTACTATACGTACAGAAGATGCAGGACAATTTGAAAGTTTTAGTGTTGGTTCAGAAGAGTTTACAGATGTTATTGCCTCTAAAGTAATTGTAAATGTTGATATCTCTGCAAGTTTTGATATTTTAGGTACTCCAATTGCAATACCTATTTTAATGTCTCAAGACGTTATAAATGCTACAAACTATTATGCAAGTGATATAGGTTTTGTTTACAGCGATGTTGTTTTTCAATACGAATTAGAGGATTTATCTCAATTTAATATCGAATTACCTATTCCTGAGTCTGCAACTATAAACTCTACTCAGAGTATAACAGATTGGAATGTAGTTTTAGAAGATTAATTTAAAGCTTTAAGTAGTAATTGTACGGGATGAAAAGCATCTCTTGCAGTACCATCTTTAATTTGATGCCTACAACTTGTTCCTGTAGCTGCTATAACAATTTCTTTATTAGCTTTTCGAATTGCAGGAAATAAGGTTTGCTCACCAATTGCCATACTTATATCATAATGCTCCTTTTCATATCCAAATGATCCGGCCATACCACAACAACCACTCGGTATTATTTTAACGTTGTAGTTTACTGGTAAATTAATCATATCAAAGCTATGCTTTTGGTTTGATAGTGCTTTTTGATGGCAGTGCACATGTAATTTCACCTGAACCTCTTCTGAAGTAAATAAATCACTTGTAATTTCTCCATTATCTATTTCATTTGCTAAAAACTCCTCAATAGTATAACAATGTTTAGAAAGATTTTTTGCCTGTTGAAGATTATCTGCTAATCTCAGATACTCATCTCTAAATGATAAAATAGCAGAAGGTTCAATCCCGATAAGTGGTGTCTCTTCTGAAATTAAATCAGAAAATATCGAAATATTTTTGTTGGCTAAAACCTTTGCCTGCTTTAAGAAGCCTTTTGAAATGTATGTTCTACCACTTTCAACATGATCTACAATAACAACATTATACCCTAATTTATTGAGCAATTTATATGTGGCAAGTCCTAACTCGACATCTAGATAATTTGTAAACTCATCTACAAAAAGATAGACAGATTTTTTTTGAGTGCTTTCTTTGGTTGTGGTAATCTGTTTCCTAAACGTTTTATTAGCGATTATTGGAAAACTCCTTTTATCTGAAATTCCTATGAGTGATTTTAATAACCCACTACTCCATTTCGATTTAAATAAATAATTTGATAATCCTGGAAACTTTGATGTATACGAGTTTATAACCGTATTATGAGCAAATAATTTACTTCTCAATGTTGAACCATTAGATTTTTGATATTGATATTCAAATTCTCCTTTTAAAGACGCAACATCCACATTGCTAGGGCATTCACTTTTGCAACCTTTACATGATATACAAAGGTCAAACACCTCTTTAAGTTCTGTATGGTTAAATTTATTTACTTTATTACTTGTCGTTAATATCTCTCTTAAGGTATTTGCTCTTCCTCTCGTTGAATCTTTTTCATCTTTGGTTGCTCTGTAGCTAGGGCACATTGTACCTCCAGAATTTACAGAAGTTCTGCAATCGCCACTACCGTTGCATTTTTCTGCAAGCCTTAAAATACCGCCAGTATCATCAAAATTTAATAAGGTATTAATTTGTAGTTCTTTTCTTTCTGGCACATATCGAAGAGCACTTTCCATAGGTGGCGCATCAATAATTTTTCCCTTATTAAAAATATTTTTTGGATCAAATGTCTCCTTTATTGTTCTAAAGAGATTATAACATTCAGATCCTACCATATATTCTATAAACTCTGCTCGTAATCTGCCATCACCATGTTCACCACTCATTGAGCCATTGTAGGATTTCACCAATTCAGCCACATCAGTAGTTATCGCTTTAAACATATTCACATCTGTTGCTTTCTTTAGATTTAAAATGGGTCTTAAGTGCAACTCACCTGCGCCAGCGTGTGCATAATACACAGCTTGTTGGTCGTAACGCTTCATTAAAGCGGTAAATTTGGTAATGTAATTTGATAAATCTTGAATAGCAACAGCCGTGTCTTCTATACAAGCAACTGCTTTTTTATCACCATTAAGATTACCTAAAAGCCCTAATCCAGCTTTTCGTAATTGCATGGCTTTCTCTATATCTTCTCCTTTTAAAACTGGTTGTGCGTAAGAAAGTCCTGTTTTAGACAACCTATTTAAAAGGCTTATAATCTGTAAATTAAGATCATCTTCGGTATAACTTCTTAATTCTAAAAGCAAGATGGCTTCTGGATCATCTTTTATAAAGAAACGCAACGGTGCATATTTGTGGCTATTCTTGGTACAGTCTAAAATAACACGATCTATCATCTCACACGTAAATAAATTGTGAGCCATACATGGTTCAACAGCTTTAAGACACGTTGATATGTCTTGAAAATGAGCCGCAATTATTGCTGAGTGTTGTGGCGGAATATCATCTAACTTCAACGTGATCTCTGTTGTAAAGGCTAGAGTGCCTTCACTTCCTGCAAGCAGCTTACATATGTTTAACTTTTTAGTAGAATTAGAAAATATCTCTGTATCTATTAAAGCATCTAAAGCATAACCAGTATTACGACGGTGAATTTCTGGTTTAGGAAAGTTTTTAAAAATTAATTCTTGCTGCTTTTCAGATTTTAGAGACTCGTAAATTGTTCTATAAATATCTCCTTCTAAAGTGTCTAATTGAAGTTTTGACTTAAACTCGGTTACAGTCAACTCTTTAAATTCTACCTCACTACCATCAGACAAGATTACTTGCATAGCAACCACTTTGTCTCGAGTTACTCCATATTGAATAGACGTTGTTCCAGAGGAGTTATTTCCTACCATTCCTCCTATCATACATCTGTTAGAAGTTGATGTGTTTGGTCCAAAAAACAAGTTATGTGATGCTAATTCTTTATTAAGATCATCTCTTATAACTCCTGGTTGAACAGTAACTGTTTTATGTTCAGTATTAATATGTAATATTTTAGTAAAATACCTACTAACATCTACAACAATACCACTACCTACGCATTGTCCTGCTAAAGATGTTCCAGCTGTTCTAGGTATAAGTGTCGTATTATGTTTAGTTGCAAATCGTATTAAATACTGTAAGTCTTTAATAGTTTTCGGAAAAGAAACAGCTAGTGGTAACTCTCTATATACTGATGCATCTGTTGCATATAAATTTTTATAAAGTGTACTATCATAAAGTTGCCCTTCTAGATGTTGATTAAGTTCTTGTAGCTGATTCTTCAAATTATATGACAGTTTAGCGGTTATTCAAATTTAAGATTTCCTTGCATTATATTAACATGTAGTTGTGACAGGATGGTCTATAACCTTAATAAATTCGCTTTAACTAAAAAAAAGAACATTATGAAACACATATTTTTAACAACATTCGCTTTAATTGGGTTTGCTTTTGCAACTCAAGCACAAGAGATAAGTAAAAACGCTATCGGTCTTCGATTAGGAGATGGTGATGGTTTTGGAACTGAAGTATCTTACCAACGTGCTGTAGGAAGTAACAATAACAGAATAGAGCTTGACTTAGGTTGGAGAGATAATGAAAATTTTGATGCTATTAGATTAACTGGTCTTTACCATTGGGTATGGAACATAGATGGTGGCTTTAACTGGTATGCTGGTCCAGGTGCTGGTATAGGTAGAGTAGATTTTGATGATGATAGGTTTCCTAGAGATAACCAACCAGATGATGAGACTTATGTATACTTAGCTGGAGATATAGGAATTGAATATAACTTTGATTTCCCTCTATTGTTATCATTAGACTTTAGACCAGAATTTGGTTTTAATGATAATGTTTCTGACGATGTAGATTTTGATATCGGATTAGGTGTTAGATACCAATTCTAATCTTTTAGAATAACGTATTAAAAACTGCTCAACATTTATTGAGCAGTTTTTTTATGCAAAAATGTTATCAATAGCCTTTTGGTATAAGCTTTCGTATTTTGGGACTATTGTATTAATATCAAAAGACTTAGCTACTTTTTTAGCACGTTCCTTAAACTCTTTTAAGGTTTTTTCATCTTTAAAAATCTTAAGTGCATTAGCAGCCATATCATCTATATCACCTACATCACTTAAAAATCCAGATTCGCCATGAATGTTTACTTCTGGTAAACCTCCAGCGTTAGAAGAAATTACCGGAACACCATCGACCATAGCTTCTAAAGCTGCTAAACCAAAGCTTTCTGCCTCAGATGGTAAAAGGAATAAATCTGAAAAACAAAGTATTTTATCTATCTCGTTACTTTGTCCTACAAATATTACGTTGTTAGCAATATCATATTCTTTAATGAGTTGTTCTGCAGCTTCACGTTCAGGACCTTCACCTACTATAATTAACTTGGCTTTAATCGATTGTTGAATTTTGTAAAAAACAGAAACCACATCATTTAATCGTTTTACAGGCCTTAAGTTAGAGATGTGCGTAATTATTTTCTCATCTGCTTCTGCCATTAAATCTCTTTGGCAATCTGTAAATACTTTTTCAGACACATTTGTGTCTATAAAATTATGAACTACATCTATATCCTTAGTCACCTCAAAATGTCTTAACGTGTCTTGTTTTAAACTTTCTGAAACACAAGTAATAACATCACTATTATTAATACTAAATGTAACAGCTGGTTTATAAAAAGGATGATTTCCTACCAACGTTATATCTGTACCATGCAAAGTAGTTACCATTGGTATTGTAATGCCTTCAGACTGCAACATCTTTTTAGCCATATAACCTGCATAAGCGTGTGGTATTGCATAATGTACGTGTAGCAAATCTATACGATGATTTCTTATAACATTTACAAGTTTACTTGAAAGTGCTAGTTCATAAGGTTGATAGTGGAACAACGGATACTCTGGAACATTTACCTCATGAAAATGAACATTAGAGGAAAGTAACTCCAACCTTACCGGTTGTTTATAAGTAATAAAATGTATTTCATGACCGCGTTTAGATAATGCTATCCCTAACTCTGTAGCTACTACGCCGCTACCGCCAAACGTAGGATAACAAACAATTGCAATTTTCATAGGTTGGTTTTAATAGTCTATTGCCTCATAAATAAGACGTTGTAATTTAGTTCTAATATCTTCAGAAATAAGTTTTCTGTTAGACGCAAAAGGATAGGTTCTATTACTTAAAAAGATATAAATTAAATTATTGTCTGGATCTGCCCAAGTATATGTTCCTGTAAAGCCACTATGTCCAAAGCTACTCATTGGCACACAACCACAGGTTGGTCCTACTTCGTCTAACTGTGGTTTGTCAAAACCAACACCACGTCTTACCTTCTTATCTTTATAATAGGTTTTATTAAACTTTTGAATGGTTTCTTCCTTTAAAAATCGTTGACCACCATAGTAACCACCATTTAAATACATCTGCATAATTTTAGCAATATCATTTGCATTACTAAACAATCCTGCGTGACCACCAATACCTCCAAGCATTGCTGCTCCTTGGTCATGAACATAGCCTTGTACAACTTGGCGCCTCCATAGCGTGTCATTTTCAGTAGGAACTATTTGCTCTTTACTAAAAGAATTTAATGGTATATATGTAGTGAAATTAGCTCCCAATGGTTCATAAAAATGATCTTGGGTAATGGTATGTAATGAGTTGCCATAGTAGTCCTCTAAATATTGTTTTAAAATATAATATGGTATGTCGCTATACTTATAAGCAAGCCTACTTCGTAACTCACTATCTGCTATCTCCTTATAGATAGAATCATTATAATCATTACGGATATAAAAATTTTCTGCTACTTGAATATTGAAATTAGAATCTGACTTGTCTCTATAGTATTTAACTGATGCTCTTTTAGTAACAGTATCCATTGTATGCAAATAAAACGGTATCCAAGCTGGTAGTTTTGCATAATGAGAAAGCATTTGCTTTATAGTAATATTTTTCTTGTTGCTTTTACTTAACTGAGGAAGAATATCTTTAAGCTTGGTATTAAGATTAATAGTATTGTTTTCTTCCAACTCCATAACCAATGGCAATGTTGCTAGTATTTTTGTTAGAGATGCCACATCATAAAGAGATGAGTCTGTAACCTTTTGAGTCTTCTCATAAGTATGATACCCAAAATTCTTATTGTACACCACTTTTCCATCTTTGGCTATTAACATTTGAAAACCTGGTGTCATTTCCTTTTCTAAGGTTATATTGATTAAAGAATCCATCTTCTTTAATTTATAAGAATTCATTCCAACACTTTCTGGTAAACCGTAAGATAATCGTTTTAAAGATTTTGTCTCATAGCTTGTACCTACTGGAAAATCTAAACCTACACTTACTGGTAATTTTCCTTTAGCATCTATAGCTCCAAATAACATTTGTGCAGTAACGTTTTGTGCTATCTCACTATTTTGATACGCCATTACAATACCTTCTATATTGGTATTGGTTTTAAGATCTAACATTGCATATGGTCTTGCAAATACATTTAAGATTGTGGTATTGTTTCTTGCAATTTCATATAACCAGACGGTTTCCTTATCTGTAAAATTGTAGCTTTTCCAAGGACTATCATTGCTTTTATGTAATCCTACAATAACATAATTGTAGTTTTTTAGTTTTTCTAATAGCTCATCAAGGTGATTTGCTGTTACATGATCTACAGTAGTATATTTATTTAATTGGTTTAAAAATGCAGAACCATCATCATCACCTAAACTCACGTATGCTATCTTCTTTTTATTAATACGCTTAATAGGTAAAATTGCCTTATTATTTTTTACAACTGTAACTGCATTTTCCATTAAGCGTTGGTAAAGCACATCGTTAGATATGGTATTTAAATCTTCATATAAGAAGGTTTCATTTACCGGCTCGTAATCATTTAATCCTACTTTATATTTAGCAGATAATATTTTTTTAACTGAATGTTCTAAACGTTTCTCTGAAATAAGTTCTTCATAATACGCCTCTTTCAACTTTCCTATTGCAACAGGAATATCTTCAGAAATTAACAGAATATCATTACCCGCTAAAAAGGCTGCTAAATCTGCATCTCCAGGTTCTTTACTGTTTGCCAAGCCTTTCATTTCCAAAGCATCTGTAAATATTAATCCTTTAAACTGAAGCTTTTCCTTAAGCAAATCTGTTACAATAGTTTTTGAAATTGAAGAAGGATAATTAGATCTTGTCTCCAGTGCTGGAACATTTAAATGTGCTACCATGATGCTAGAAACACCTTCGGTAATTATCCTTTTGTAAGGATATAACTCTACACTATCCAATCGTTTAATATCAAAATCTATAGTTGGTAGTGTTTTGTGTGAATCTGTTTCTGTGTCACCATGACCTGGAAAGTGCTTTGCGCTAGATAAAACTCCAGCACTATGCATACCATTCATAAATGCAATTGCTTTCTCTGTAACATTTACCTTGTCCTCACCAAAAGATCTATTTCCTATAATAGGATTATTGGGATTGGTATTAATATCTACAACAGGACCAAAATTCATGTGCATACCAATGCGCTTAACGTGTTGGCCTATTTGTTTTCCTGTTAACTCTACAAGTTTATTGTCTTTAATTGCTCCTAATGTCATATTCCAAGGAAATGCATAAGTAGAATCTAAACGCATTGCTAGGCCCCATTCTGCATCCATTGCCATGAGTAATGGTATTTTAGCTTGGTCTTGAAGTTGGTTATTTAACTTAGCTTGTCGTATTGGTCCTCCTTTAGAGAATATAATTCCGCCAACGTGGTACTTAGCCACAAGAGAATCTAATTCCTTTTTATGTGCAGCACCTTGGTTTGAGAATGCTCGAGGCATAAACAACTGACCAATTTTTTGATCAAGGTTCATAGTGTTATAAACACTATCTACCCATTGTTTTTGTGCTCTCGCATCTTTAGCAGCTAATGGATTGTTTTGTTGAGCAGATACTGTTGTATATATAAGGAAAACTGCACATGCAGTAAGGAAACGCGTCATAAATAATTGGTGAAAAATTCAACTTTAAAGATACAAGAATTAGACCGTTTATTATAAAATCTTAAGAATGTATCTGTAAGTTATTAAACATTATAATTTTACAAATAGTATAGTTTATCATACAATAAAGCCATTTAACTTAAGGAGCTAAATGGCTTAAAAAATTAGAAATCTTATTGTGTTACTAAATATAGTTTTATTAGAAAAACCTTGAATGCCAGGACTCAATTGCTGGCACTTCCCAATGGTCTTCATACTCACCTTTATTTACAACTAAGTTATTAAAGACTATCGTATTAGCTGATACTCCTTTATTTTTTGCTAGTTTTTTAAAATCAATAAGAGACTTATATGTAATGTACTCTCCTTGTTTAAAGGAAACATTCATTTTATCCATAAGGTCTATATCGTAATCTTTTTCCAGCTGCATTATAAAATGTACAGAAGCATCAATTGAACAACCTGTGGCTGCATTGCGCTCTTGATCTAAAGCAATTACAATAAAACGTTTGTACTTAATCTCGAAACCAGCATTTAGATTTGCACCATGAGCAGTCCACTCTTGAATAAACTTAGAAAGCTTAGTTTCAATTTCTGAAACTTCATCTTCGGTTAATGTTCTATTGGCTTGATAAATCCAGATTCTTGAATCGTCTGGAAGTGTATTAAAATCTACTAACATAAGTATTTATAAATCATCTGCATTTGCAATCATCTCGGCAACATCCATCACTTCTATTTCGCCTTCAGCTTCACTTTTCACACCATCTGTCATCATAGTATTACAAAATGGACAACCAGCAGCAATAACATCTGGTTTAACCTCCATAGCTTGTTGTGTACGCTCTATGTTTACATCTTTATTTCCGGGTTCTGGCTCTTTAAACATTTGGCCTCCACCAGCTCCACAACATAAACCGTTTTTCTTGCACTTACGCATTTCAACAAGTTCTACTTCTAGTTTTCTAAGTAAATCTCTTGGTGCTTCATATACGTTATTTGCTCTTCCTAAATAACAAGGGTCGTGAAATGTTATACGCTTTCCTTTAAACTTACCACCTTCAACTTTAAGGCGTCCTTCTTCCATTAGTGATTTAAGGAATGTGGTGTGGTGCATTACCTCGTAATTTCCACCTAAAGACGGATATTCGTTTTTAATGGTATTAAAACAGTGAGGACAAGCTGTTACAACTTTCTTTATTTCATAAGCATTTAGAACTTCTATATTAGTTACAGCCTGCATCTGAAATAAAAACTCATTTCCTGCACGTTTTGCGGGATCTCCAGTACAGCTTTCTTCTGTACCTAAGACAGCAAAATCTACATTTGCACGATTTAATAATTTTACAAATGCTTTTGTTATTTTTTTGGCACGGTCGTCAAAACTTCCTGCGCAACCAACCCAGAATAAAACCTCTGGTTGTTTGCCTTCTGCCATATATTCTGCCATTGTTGGCACCTTTAGTGTTTCAGACATAATTGTTATTCTTGAAAAACTTGAATTTTAACTTCTTTCTCTACAAGGTCTGTAAATTTACCTTTGTAACGTGTGGCTTTCACCAAATGGTTATCTACCCAATGGTAATTACCACCTCTTGGTTTACCCATTAATAAACTATGGAATTTAAAGCCATGTTTGTTTAACCAGGTTTCTGTAACTTCTCTATGCTCTTCTGTTCTAGAAGTAAAGAAACATATCATATGGCCTTGGTCATACCATTTATTTAACGTTGCTAATGCATCTGGAAAAGGTTCACAAGTTGCCATGCGTTCTGGCTCCTCATTAGGAACATCTTCTGTAATGGTGCCGTCTATATCTATAAGATAATTCTTAACACCTTTTGGTAGCACTGGACTTACCTTTTCTCCGGCTTCTACTTTATCGTGTAATAATTTTTCTACGTCCTTCTTTTTCATTGTTCTATTACTCTTTTAGTTCGTCAAAAGCCTCTCGTGGCATTCTTAAATATATTGCCAGTAAATGATCGCCTTTTTTTCGGTATTTAGGCTGAAATCTTGACTGGTATGTAATCTCTAAGCTTTGTTGTTTTAATGCTTCTAATTGATTTTCTGAACAATAATCACAAAATACCTTTTTAACGCTTAATGAATCTACCTGTAATTGGTCATTAACATATAGATTAGTATATACTTTTACTTGTATTGAATCTTTTTGATATCCAAGCTGTGCGTATCCTCCAACTGTAATTAGAGAGAAAAGAACACATAACGATATGTTCTTAATAAATGGCATTAACTTTCGTTTGTCCAATTTAAACGGTCCATTTGGTTATAAGGCCAAGGCGCACCGTTATTCTCTATATTTGTCATAGCATTGTTAAGCTCATTTGGTGCTGCACTTTGCTCCATTACCAAATAGCGTCTCATATCCATAATAATACTTAATGGGTCTATTCCTATAGGGCAAGCTTCTACGCAAGCATTACAGGTAGTGCATGCCCAAAGTTCTTCACGCAAGATGTAATCGTCTAAAAGTTGTTTACCATCATCTTCAAACGTTCCATTTTTATTTATGTTTTCTCCAACCTCTTCAAGACGGTCTCTTGTATCCATCATAATTTTACGAGGAGATAATTTTTTTCCTGTTTGGTTTGCAGGACATTCTGATGTACAACGCCCACATTCTGTACACGTGTAGCTATTGAGTAACTGTACCCAATTTAAATCTGAAACATCACTGGCTCCAAATTTTTCTGGTACGTCATCTTCTGCGCCTTCTGCTGGAGCAGCAAATGGATCTGCATCTGGATCCATCATTAACTTTACCTCATTTGTTACAGCTTCTAAATTATTAAACTCACCTTTTGGTGTAAGCTTAGCGAAATAAGTATTTGGGAAAGCCAATAATATGTGTAAATGCTTAGAGTAGTATAAATAGTTCAAGAAAATTAAGATCCCTACAATGTGCAACCACCAAGCTGTTCTTTCAATTATAATTAGAGTACTTGTTGAAAGCCCATCAAAAATTGGAAGTAAAAATTGACTTATAGGAAAGGTTCCTGCTTGTGCATAATGATCTGCACCATTTAGTTGTAATTGTAAATCTGCACCATTCATTATTAAGAACAATGCCATTAATACCATTTCAAAATAAAGAATATTATTGGCATCATTTTTAGGCCAGCTTGTCATTTCTCTAGCCCAGAAGCGTTTTATTCTTGAAATGTTACGTCTTGTCCAAAATATAATAACACCTACAAGTACTAAAAATGCTAAAACCTCGAACGTAGCGATTAACACATCATAAGCGCCTCCTAAATAAGGTGCAAAAATACGGTGAGTACCAAATAGACCATCTATAATAATTTCAAGAACTTCGATATTAATTATTATAAATCCTAGATATACAATAATATGGAGAAAACCAGAGATAGGTCTTCTTACCATTTTAGATTGTCCCAAAGCTAAAAGAGCCATTGTTTTAAAACGTTCGCCTTTTTGATCTGTTCTATCTACTTTCTTTCCAAGTTTGATATTACGAATCATTCTACGCACGTTTCTAGCAAAGAAACCTATGCCTGCAATTAAAATAATACCAAATAATATTTGAGCTAAGATTTGCATAATTATTTAAGAGAGTCTTTTGGTGGTTTATAGTCTTTATTACGTTTACCAAATACTGAGATATGTACGTAACGTTTAGGATTTAACTTAACATCTTGTAAAAGTTGTTCAAGTTGTTTTGTAGCACGATCTAAGTTATCATATACCTTAGGGTCGTTTAATAATTTACCAACTGTACCATCTGTACTGTTTGCTTTGGCTGCGACATTTTTAAGGTCTGCTGCTATCTCTTCAAAATCGTTTACTATGCCTGCAAGGTTAACTTCGGCTAGTGAGTCTGAGAACGAATTAAAATTATAAGACATTTCATCTAGGTTGGTAAATGTTCTGTCTAGCTTAGGTTTATTATCTGTTAATATACCATTTAAAGTTCCAGATGTATTTTCTAAAGATGCCATTGTGCGGTCTAAGCTGGCAAAAGAGTTTCTTAAATTTTGACGCGTATTTGGATCTAAAATCTCATTAAATCCATTTACTAAAGAATCTACACTTACAATAACGTTCTCTATTTTTTTCTGAAGTGGTGTTAGCCTATCATTAACTAATTCTAACAAACCTTCTTCTATCTCACTATTTAGGGTATCTCCATCTTTAGCCATTTGTCCTTGCTCATACGTAGGTACAATTGCAAGAGACTTACCTCCTATTATACCACCACCATAAATACGAGCAATACTGTTTTTTGAAAACTCAAAATCATTTTCAACAGTAAATGTAATTGCTAAGTTACCTCGAGAATCTATAATTTGAATATCTGTAACCTTACCTACTTGTAAACCGTTTATAGTTACTTTAGAAGACCTTGCCAGACCTTCAACATCATCATAAACAGCATAAAATGTTCGGCTACCATCCAATAGGTTATTTCCTTTTAAGAAATAATACCCAAATATAAGCAGTGCTATAGCTGAAAGAACTAATACTGCTGTCTTAACTTCTCTAGTAATTTTCAAGGATATATAATACTTTAGTGAACAACAAATGTAGCGATTAATATAGGAACGTAAAGTTAATTAACCTTAGATTTTAAAGCTTCATTTACGTTGATTTTTTTTTCGCCCTTAAAGGCTACAACGTATGCCTGCTCATAACCTACAATTTTAGCCTGTTTTACAAGCTCTTGTATTTTTAGATAGTCTGATGTCTTTCCGAAGTAATATTTGTAAAGACCATTTTCCTGATTTCTAGTAATTTGATTAAGCCCTTTAAAGTCATGTTTGTCTGGGTTTAACTTTTTGGAACTTGCAGCAATCTGGACTTTAAAAACGATATCTCCATACACTTCTTCTTTAGTTTGAGATACTGTTTTTGGAGTATTTATTTGGTCTGACACACCTCCAAAAACATCTAAATTTAAAGTTCTTTTATATTCATTTATAGCATTTGCTATAGCAGTTGCTACTTTTTCTTGTCCTTTGGCACTGTTTAAAAAAGCACCTTCTTCTGTATTTGTAATAAAGCCTGTTTCAATTAACACACTTGGCATATAGGTTTTTCTTAAAACTAAGAAACCTGCTTGTTTTACGCCTCTACTTTTTCTCTTAAGCTTATCTCTAAATTGAGATTCTACATTATCTGCCAACAAAATACTTTGATCTAAATATTCTTCTTGCATTAAAGTTAAGCCAATATAGGATTCTGGAGATTTAGGATCAAAACCATCATAGGTCACCTCATAATCTTCCTCTAAATAAATTACAGAGTTCTCTGCCATTGCTACAGCCAAGTTATCATCATTTCTATGCAGTCCTAAAACGTATGTTTCTGTTCCATAGGCCTGAGAGTTATGAGCATTACAATGTATAGACACAAACAAATCTGCCTTTGCTGAGTTTGCTATCTTGGCTCTACCATCTAGTGTTACAAATTTATCTGACTCACGAGTATAGATAATCTCAACATTTTTATCATCTTTCAACTTATTACCTACTAACTTGGTAATAATTAAAGCTATTGTCTTTTCCTTAAGATGATTTTTTAATTTTCCAGGATCTTTACCTCCATGACCAGCATCTAAAACAACCACAAATTTATTGCTTTGTTTTTGTGCATTTAAACTATTAGAAGTTCCTAAAAGTCCTATTATTAGAATTAATATTGAATAATATTTAAGGTGTCTCATAATTTGATAACGCATAGCTCGTTAGTATTGGTATAAATTACATTTAGAATAAAGATTTGTACTCTAAAAATTATATGTAATTTTGAAGCTTCAAAAAGTAAGCCACTTTTTACAAAAATAGCATATATAGCCTTGCAAACAAACGTACGACACATACTTTCATTATGCGCCTTCATGCTGTTTTCTGCATACGTTTGCCAATCTCAAATAACTGACAAAGAGCTCCTTAAAAGCATTAAAACTCAACGTGATAGTATAGCAAAACGACGAGACAGTATTTTTAATGCAAAATATGGCTCTAAAAATACTACAGCTAAAGCCGTTAAAGTACGTAGCGCATCTAATAATGACAGCCTTACCATAAAAAATGACAGCTTAAAATTTTCTGAATTAAGAAAACTAAACGATTCTATTACTGCTAACTCTAACAAAAAGCGACTTGACAGTTTAAAAATCTCTTCAGAAAAACTAGATGTCTTGAAAGATACAGTAGATAGTCTTTCCCCTAGATTGACTGATTCTATTAAACCTAAGACGCAATCTCAATCTACAGGAGATTCATTAAAAGATGCCACAAACAAAAACGGATCTAATAAAATTGGAGAGAAAGTTAATACTCCTGAGATTATTGAGCAACCAGAAGTTATTTTAACCGAGCCAACACCTACAAATGAAGATGATACGTTAACCAGATCACCTTCTACAGAACCAATACAACTTGAAAATAACTCCAACAGGCAACTTACTATTGATGGTGATAGTATTTCTAGACCATTAGGACAATTACCATTAACAGAAAATGATTCAACAGCTAATGATAGTACCAAAACTGTAGGATTACTAACAGATTTGGTTACCTATAAGGCTAAAGATTACATGCGTTTATCTCAACGTGAAAACAAAATGTATTTGTATGATGAAGCAGAAGTGTTTTATGGAGATATGCAAATTACAGCAGGTCTTATAGTTATAGACAATGAAAAAAATGAGGTGTATGCATATGGTATAAAAGATAGTGTTGGTGAGTATTCTCAAAAACCTGTTTTTACTCAAGGTCAAAATGTAGTTGAGCCAGATTCAATTCGATTTAATACTAAAACTGAAAAAGCATTAGTTTATAATTCTAGAACAGAAGAAGGAAGCTTTAAAGTTAAAGGAGAAGTTACTAAGCGAGAAAATGACTCTGTATACTATATTAAAAACGTAAGGTTCACCACTTCTGAAGATATAGATAACCCAGATTACTATTTTTATGCAAGACGTATAAAATTTGTACCAGAAAAGAAAATTGTTACAGGTCTTGTAAATATGGTTATTGTAGATGTTCCTACACCATTAGGCTTACCTTTTGGGTATTTTCCTTTAACAGAAGACAGAACCTCTGGTTTTATAATTCCGTCTTATGGAGAAGATAACCAACGTGGGTTTTCTCTTCAAAATGGAGGTTATTACTTTGCAATTAATGATTATATAGACTTAACCACTACTGGTAGTTATTTCACCAACGGTAGTTATACTTTACAATTTCAGTCTACCTATAATGTGCGTTACAAGTACAGAGGAAACTTTAGTTATAGGTCTGAAAAGCTCTTAAATAGTGAACGTGGTTTTCCAGATTTTTCTGAAGCCAATAATTACAATATACAATGGAGCCATAACCAAGATGCTAAGGCAAATCCATCATCACAGTTTAGAGCATCTGTAAACTTGGGTAGTAGCAGGTTCTTTCAGCAATCTATAAATCAACAAAATATTGGTAGTAACTTAGTAAATAACTTAAGTTCTTCTGTTTCTTATTCAAAAGTATTTACTGGAGATCCAGAAGTTAATGTTACAGTTGCAGCAACACACAATCAAAACACAGGTACACAAGAAGTAAATATGACACTACCTACCTTGCAAGCTGGTGTCTCACGTATTTACCCATTTAAACCTAAAGATGGCTCTAGTAAAGGTGCTATCGAAAATATTAACTTTAGCTATAACTTAAGAGGAGAAAATAGGTACACTACTACCGAAGATGATTTTTTTACAAGTGAGATGTTTAAAAATGGGGTGTATGGAGCACAACATACTATACCAGTTACCACTAACTTTAAGCTTCTTAATTACCTTAGTGTTTCTGCAGGATCAAACTTTCAAGAAAATTGGGTGTTCAGAACATTTGATCGATCATACGATAATGAAAATAGAGAAGTTGTTGTAGATACTATTAATGGTTTCGATTCTTATAGAACGTATAATTTTAATACCAGTATAGGTACATCTGTGTATGGAACTTTTAATTTTGGTAAAGACAAAAAGGTACAAGCCATACGCCACGTTATAAGACCTTCTATAAGCTATAACATTAACCCTGGTTTTTCACAGTACTTCGATGAATATGTAATTGAAGGTTTAGATGAAGAAGATGAAGATGAAACAGTAAGGTATACACGCTTTCAGGGTTCATTATTTGGCGCACCTACAGAAAACTTTTCTAGCTCAATTGGCTTAAGTCTTAACAATGTATTAGAGGCCAAAGTAAGAAATCCCGATTCTACTAAAACTGAAGCTAAAAAAGTTACACTCTTAAACAACCTAAATTTTAGAACATCTTATAATTTATCGGCAGATAGTTTAAGGCTTGCTCCTATTAGTGTTACTGGTAGTATTCCTTTAATGGACAATAAGCTTACAATTAATTTTAATGGAGCTTTAGATCCTTACGCCTTAGATAATAACAACAGAAGAGTTGATACTTGGAATATCGAAAACGGCGGAAGTCTTTTTAGGTTAACAAATGGTAATGTTAGTTTTAACTATAGTTTTTCTAGCGATCAATTTAGTGGAGATGGCAGAGATACAGACCGGCAAGACAACCAAACCCTAAGAAATGGTGGTAGACCAGATGACCTGTTTGGAAAACCTATATCTGATAATGGCGATATTTATGACGAAGATGACGAGGAAGACACTGTAAAAGAAAACACCACTGAAAAATTTAATTATAAAATACCTTGGAATCTTAGGCTTGCCTATACCCTAACCTATGCAAACTCTGCTAGGCAAAATGAAATTAGTAGTCAATCTATTTCTATATCAAGTGATTTAGAGTTATCTCCAAAATGGAAAGTTGGTGGCTCTACCTCATTTAATGTACAAGACCAGACTTTTGTGGCCACAAGTTTTAGATTTCAAAGGGATTTAGGTAGTTTTAGAATGTCTTTTAACTGGCAACCATTTAGAGCAAATGCACCTTGGAATTTCTTTATTGGTATTAAATCTAACATACTACAGGATTTAAAATACGAGCAACGTAGACGTCCTGACCAAAACTTATAATTATGAAAACTATAATTACTACAGATAAAGCACCACAACCAATTGGTCCTTATAATCAAGCTGTACTTAATAACGGTATGCTTTATACATCTGGACAAATAGCACTTGATCCCAAGACTGGGCAGTTACATTTAGAGGATATTTCTTCTGAAACCAAATTAGTAATGGAGAATTTAAAGGCTGTTTTAGAAGCTGCAGAAATGAGTTTTGCTAATGTCATAAAATCTACCATCTTTATTAGCGATATGGACAATTTTGGAAAAATAAATGACGTATATGGCTCTTATTTTGATGATGCAACAGCACCTGCAAGAGAAACTGTACAAGTAGCCCGATTACCAAAAGATGTAAACGTTGAAATTAGCGTTATAGCATCTTTATAAAAAAGGTATCATTCTTGATTACCTTTAAAAAACACTTTTTTTGAAACAATTTATTTACATATTCATCCTTTTAATTGCTGTAACTACAAATGCACAAGAGTTTACTAATGGTGGTCCGTTAGATTTTAAAATCTCTGCGTTAGAAACCCCAATCATAAGTTTTGGTGTAGCAACGCCTCAAAATAAATTCTTTATAAGTGAGGTAGATTTAATTGATCCTGTAAAACCTAAAGAAGTGAATATGCTGGCAGTTATGACTAAAAGTACCAATGTTAAAAAAAGAGAAGTAGATATTAAATCCTTTGGATCTTTTGGGTCTCAAAAAAGAAAAAGCTCAGTGATCTCTGTTGAAGCGAGAGCCAATGAGCTTAGACCTAATTCTTATAATTTTGGTAATACTGGTGTTCGAAATATATCTTATAAAGATAGTAGACTACCATCTTATTATGGATACTACAGAACACCATACATAGGTTACTAATTTAAAGTAACGTAATAGAATCTACCTTAATATCTATTTTACGTTGCTTATAAAGTGTCCCTATTGCTCTTTTAAAACTCTTCTTACTCATTTGTAAGTGCTTTTCAATCTCTTCTGGAGTAGACTTATCGTGAAGGTTTAATGTACCACCATTTACACTTAGCACATCTAATATTTTTTTAGAATTTGGCTCTATACTCCTAAAACCAGGACGTTGTAATGTTATAGTTAGCTTACCATCTTTACGTACTTTTTTAACCCAACCTTTCATTTGGTCACCTTCTCTAAGGTTCTGAAATATATCACTCTTAAAGACTAATGCTTCGTGAATTTCATTTACAATAACGTTGTATCCTAAATCTGTCTTATTTACTACTAATACATCTACTTCATCATAAGGCTCCACAGTTATTTCACTATTATCTGTAAAAGAAAATACTTTACTAGAAGCTACTAACCTATTTGTTTCTAAATCTAAATAACAAAATACTAAATAACGCTCACCTACTTTCATAGGAATAACTTGCTCTCTATAAGGAACAAAAAGGTGCTTTTCTAAGCCCCAATCCATAAATGCGCCTACGTTAGTTACATCTGCACAACGTAAATATGCAAATTCATCTAACTGTATAAGTGGTTTTATATTAGTTGCTACAGGACGTTCTTTAAAATCTAAATAAACAAATACCTCTAGCTCGTCACCAATCTTAAAATCTTCTGGCATGTATTTGTTAGGCAACAAGACTTCGTCTCCATCATCATTTCTCAAAAACAGACCAGGTTCTGTTTCTCTATCTATTACTAGTTTATGGTATTCTCCTATGTTAAGCATCCTAAAAAATTTTCGGCAAAGTTACGGTATTGTTATGACAATAGTTATAGTACTATTGCCAATAAAAAAGCCGTTACTTAAAAATAAATAACGGCTTTTTGTATGTTTAAAACGATCTATTTGTAAACAGATTCTTTTTTAAAGTGTTGAGTAAGCAAGTAATAAACAACTGCTCTGTATTTATTACGATTAGATTTTCCGTATTTTTCAATAACTGAATTTATTGCATCCATAAGTTTAGGCTCATCTTTAAGGCCTAATTTCTTTACTAGGAAATTATTTTTTACAGTCATTAGCTCTTTCTCATCGCTACCAGAGACTGTTGCAGCATCTGCATTGTAAATAGATGGTCCACAACCAATAGTTACTTTAGTAAGTAAATCCATATCTGGAGTTTCACCTATTTTGTTTTTAATATCATCTGCATACTTTGCAATTAAATCATCTCTCTTACTCATAATATGTTTCGTTTTTTGGTTAATTATTAAGCTTCAACAATGTACAAATTTTTTAAAATATATAACACATCTCAATTTTAAGATTTTAGATGTTTAAAATAACCTTTTAATACTTTATCGTTAATTATTCTTGGTGTAAAGATTTCTAACAGTTTTGGAGCGTCTGCTTCATCAAAAAACGTTTCTAAACTATGTTGTATTTCTTCAGTACTAGTGGCGTTCTCGTATTTAAAATTATACATTTTACATAACTGCTTTGCCGTTAGGTTATGAGTAGTTTCAAAATAAGTATTAAATGTTTCTGTTTCTTCGTGACCTGGTAATATTCTAAAAATACCGCCACCATTATTATTTATTAAGATTATTCTGAAAGAATTAGGGATATAAGTATTCCAAAGTGCATTACTATCATAAAAGAAACTAAGGTCTCCAGTTATTAAAATAGTTTGTTTTTTTGAAACTAATGAAGCACCAATAGCTGTAGATGTACTGCCATCTATACCACTTGTTCCTCTATTACAAAATACATCAATTGTTTTGTTTAGCTGAAACAGTTGTGCATATCTTATTGTCGAGCTATTACTTAAGTGTACTAATGAATTATTTGGCAGTTTTTCTAAAAGACACTTATAAGCTGAAAAATCTGAAAATGGCACTGTATCTTCATAATCTTTCTGAAGTTTTAAACGTTCAATTTTAATACCATTCCAGAACTGAAAGTAATTACTCTTTACTGGTTTAGTTAAGGAAGAAAATGTAGTTAAAAAGGTGTTTGGTGAATACTCAAAATGCTTTTCTAAACAAAAATAAGTATCATATGCTTTTTTTGGATCTACATGCCAATGGTGTTTAGGCTGGTAAGTTCTTAAAAATGCTTTAATTTTTTTTGAAACAATTAAACCTCCAAAGGTGAGTAATATGTCTGGCTGTAAACCTTTGAACAGCTCTTCCTTAGAGTCCTGTTGTTCAATTGGTGCTATTATAGTGTCTATACTCGGAAAAAAATTGGGATGGTGCACGTTTGATGTGGTCTCTGTCATAACTATAACAGATTCATCTTTTGCAAAAGCATCTAAAAACTGCTGCTCTATTGTATTAGGATCTTGTACTCCAATAAGAATTAACTTACGTTGAGAGCTATTCCAAATCTTAGCATACCTACTCAACTCATCTTCTGTAACAGATTTTTCCCTAACATCTGGTGAAACTTTAAAGGGCTCCAAACTTGTTTCTGACACAGTATCATATAAAGGTTCATAAAATGGTACATTAATATGTACAGGTCCTTGTTCCTCTATGGCTGTATTTAATGCTTTATTTATTTCTTGCTCATTATGCCTATGAGACTCCCATTGTTTTTGTTGTAATTTAATGTCTTTAGGATGTTCTTCTAAAACAGCTTCAGAATATAAGTTAGCAGAGTATAAAATATGATTACCGTATACATTCTTTTGTCTAATAGTTTGGCCATCACCAATATCTATACGTTCTACAGGCCTATCTGCTGATATTACAACTAAAGGAATGTCACTGTAAAATGCTTCTGCAATTGCAGGATAGTAATTTAGTAATGCAGAGCCAGATGTACATACTAAAGCTACTGGTTGTTTTAATTGTTGTGCCATGCCTAAGGCTAAAAAAGCAGCACAACGCTCATCTACAATACTATACGCTTTAATATCTGGATGCTCCGAAAACCCTATGGTTAGTGGTGCATTACGAGATCCTGGTGAAATAACAACATTAGTTATTCCTTTAGAAATACAAAGTGCGACAACAGATTGCGCAACAGGAATTTTAGAATACTTCATGAGCTACAAAAATACCAAAATACTAGGTATTATTAATGCCTCAAGATTATAAACAAACACTAGGTATAAAAAAAGCTGCTATTAAAATAGCAGCTTTTATATTCGGTTATGTTGAGTGACTTAGTTACCCTCAAAAGATTGAAGTTTAGCTTTCATTTCTTTAGCTTTAGCTTCATTATCTAATTGGTAGTAAATATTCATTAAAACTCTAGTAGCTTCAACGTTTTCTGGCTTCTGCTCAATAACACTTTCTAAATATGGTACAGCAGAAAGGTAAATTTGCTTACGTCTTTCTTTTAACTCATCATATTTCTTGAAATCTGCGTTAGATGTTCCAAGCGCATTCATTTGTTCAACCAATGGCTTTTCTTCTTTTAAAATTTCAGCAGCAATGTTAATTTTTGCATCTGTATTCTTAGGGTCTATTTCTGCAGCTTTTTTAAAGTAACCTATTGCGGCTTCACTGTCTCCTAATTTACTTGAGCTAATACCTAAGTTGTAATAAAGTGCAGAGTTGTTTGGGTCTTGCTCTACAACCTTTTCCATAATTTCTTTGTAACGCTCCATATTACCCATTTCGTAATATACGTTAGCTTCTACTTGCATTAAAGCAACATCATTTGGGTTTTGCTCCATTGCCTTTTCTACAGCAGCAATAGCTTCTTCGCTTTTCCCTAAATCATTATATATTAAAGCTATATTTTTAATTATCTCAGGTTTTTTAGACTCAGATTTTTTGTCTTCTGGTTTAATATATTGTCCGGATCTTACAGCAAGATCACGTTCATCTTTCTGAAAAGTTTCAACTTCACCTGTTTCTTTATTAATAGCAGTATACTCAACTTCAGAACCATCATAGTTCATACTCTCAAGTTCTTTGTAGTATTTAAGAGCAGACTCTAAGTCGTTTCCTGAAACAGATAAAATAGCTGCATTATAAAGGAAAGACGTATCTACAGGGCTTAATTTATAAGTCATATAATACTTTTTTGCTCCTTCAGAAAAACGCTGAGCTTTGTAATCTTCTGTTGCTAAAGCCAAAACTGTATTAGCTGCATTAAGTTTACCGTTTGTAGCTTGCTCCATACCTTCCTCTATCTCTAAAGCTTTATCGTAAGCACTTACAGCTTCTTGAATTTTATCTAGAGAAATTGAACCATCTTTAAAAATTGCCTGACCTTTAGCCGCATAAAAGCGAGCTTTATATTCCTCATCTGCATCTGCTAACATAGGCTCTGCTTGGTTGAGAAAAGTCATTGCTTCACTATAGCTTTCTTTTTCAAGAGCTTTTTCAGCTTTTTTTATCTCTTTTTTTTGAGCAAAAAGAGTTACTCCAAAAGCCATTAAAGCTACTGTTATAATTCTAGTTTTCATTAGTTTTTATTTTGGGTTTATTATTCTTCACTATCATTTTCAACATCTGTGCCAAGATTCTCCATAGCTTTCTTGCTTTGGTCTTCTTCTATCTCAGCTTCATGTTCTAACTCTTCAACATTATCCTCATCTTGTTTTACTTTGGCTACAGCTGCAATTGCATCGTCTCCTTTAAGATTAATAAGTCTTACACCTTGCGTTGCACGACCCATAACTCTTAAGTTTTCTACAGATAAGCGTATAGCAATACCAGATTTATTAATAATCATAAGATCATCATCATCTGTTACATTTTTAATCGCTACCAACTCACCAGTTTTAGAGGTTACAGAAATAGTTTTTACACCTTTACCGCCACGGTTAGTCATACGGTAATCTTCTAAAGAAGAACGTTTTCCGTAACCATTTTCTGAAACTACAAGGATATCTGAGTCGTTGTTGTTAACTACTACCATTCCTACTACCTCGTCTGTTTTTTCATCTGCTAAACGAATACCACGAACACCAGAAGCACTACGACCCATTGGTCTTGTCTTACTTTCTTCAAAACGAATACACTTACCACTCTTAACAGCAAGCATTATTTCGCTATCTCCAGTTGTTAATTTAGCCTCTAAAAGCTCATCATCTTCCTTAATTGTAATGGCATTAATACCATTTATTCTTGGTCTTGAGTATTGCTCTAATGATGTTTTCTTAACCTGACCTTTTTTAGTTGCCATTATGACATAGTGACTATTAATGTAATCTTCGTCTTTAAGATCCTGAGTACAAATAAATGCTTTTACTTTATCGTCTGGCTCAATATTAATTAGGTTTTGTATAGCGCGACCTTTTGAAGTTTTACTTCCTTCTGGTATTTCAAAAACACGCATCCAGAAACAACGTCCTTTTTGAGTAAAGAAAATCATGTATTGGTGATTAGTACCAACAAACATATCTTCTAAGAAGTCTTCATTACGTGTTGTTGATGCTTTTTGACCAACGCCACCTCTATTTTGAGTTTTGTATTCTGTAAGTGGTGTTCTCTTAATATAACCTGCGTGTGAAATGGTAATTACTACCTTTTCATTTGGGATCATATCTTCAATGCTCATGTCTCCACCAGCATACTCGATTACTGAGCGGCGCTCATCACCATATTTATCTTTAATTTCTTGAAGCTCGTCCTTAATTATCTGCATACGACGCTCTTTCTTATCAAGAATGTCCTTAAGATCCTCGATAGTCTTCATTAAGTCGTCATACTCACTACGTAACTTATCTTGTTCCAGTCCTGTTAACTGGCGTAAACGCATTTCAACAATGGCTTTAGCTTGTATTTCTGTAAGCTTAAAGCGCTCCATTAATTTTTCTCTAGCTTCATCTGCATTAGAGCTTGCGCGTATTAATGCAATTACTTCATCTATATTGTCTGAAGCTATGATAAGTCCTTCTAATATATGAGCACGTTCTTCTGCTTTTCTTAATTCGTACTTAGTACGGCGTACAACAACCTCATGTCTGTGCTCTACAAAATGATGAATCATATCCTTAAGATTCAACATCTCTGGACGACCATTAACTAGTGCAATATTATTTACACTAAATGAAGATTGTAATGCAGTATACTTATATAATGTATTTAGTACAATGTTAGGAATTGCATCTCTCTTAAGAATATAAACGATACGCATACCGTTTCTATCAGACTCGTCTCTAATAGCAGAAATTCCTTCAATTTTCTTTTCGTTTACCAAGTCTGCTGTCTTTTTAATCATGTCAGCTTTATTCACTTGGTATGGTATCTCAGTTACCACAAGACATTCACGACCTTGTACTTCTTCAAAAACAGCTTTACCACGCATTACAACGCGACCTCTACCTGTTTTAAAAGCTTCTCTTACACCGTCGTAACCATATATTGTACCACCTGTTGGGAAATCTGGAGCTTTTACGTGCTCCATTAAACCTTCTACATCTATATCACTATCGTCAATATAAGCGTGTATACCATCTACAACCTCACTTAAGTTGTGTGGTGGCATATTTGTAGCCATACCAACGGCAATACCAGAAGCACCATTAATTAACAAACCAGGTACACGTGTAGGAAGAACAGTTGGTTCTTCAATAGTATCATCAAAGTTTAAGGCGTGATCTACAGTATCTTTATCGATATCTGCCATCATATCATCTGCAATCTTGCGCATTTTCGCTTCTGTATAACGCATTGCGGCAGGACTATCTCCATCTACAGAGCCAAAGTTACCTTGGCCATCTACTAACATATATCTTAAACTCCATTCTTGAGCCATACGAACCATGGCATCATAAACAGAAGTATCACCGTGTGGGTGATATTTACCTAAAACCTCTCCTACAATTCTTGCACTCTTTTTATGAGATGAGTTTGACCGCACACCTAGTTCGTGCATTCCAAAGAGGACACGCCTATGTACAGGTTTTAAGCCGTCTCGTACGTCGGGAAGTGCACGTGACACAATTACAGACATCGAATAATCGATGTATGCAGATTTCATTTCATCTTCAATATTAATAGAAATTAACTTTTCGCCGTGAGCCATAAATTATATTCGTTTTGGTTCTAAAATCTAACACGGCAATTTAAGCAATTCTTGAGCTTTCATAAGGGTTTAGATGAATGTTTTTAGCGTTTTTATTAACAATTGTTAATGACATATTAGTTAATAAGTTGAAGACGATAAATTTTGATTTAAGATTGAAATGTTTTCTATTAGTATTCGTCTTATTAAAAGGAACGGTTTTTGAACATTTCAAGAGTAATTCACTAATTTTAGAGCAGAAAGAACAAGATTTATGGATGATAATTTTTCACCAAGAGTAAAAGATGTAATAGCATACAGTAAAGAAGAAGCCTTAAGGTTAGGCCACGATTTTATTGGAACTGAACATCTTATGCTTGGATTATTGAGAGATGGCGACGGAAAAGCTATCTCTATATTAGATGCACTTGATGTAGATTTAAACCATTTACGCAGAAAGGTTGAAATATTGAGCCCAGCAAATTCAAATATTGCAACGCTCTCTAATGAAAAGAAAAATCTGCATTTAACTAGACAGGCAGAACGTGCTCTTAAAACAACATTTCTTGAAGCAAAATTGTTTCAGAGCACATCTATTAACACCGCTCATCTCTTATTATGTATTTTACGTAATGAAAATGACCCTACAACAAAGCTGCTTAATAAGCTAAAAGTAGATTATGATGGCGTTAAATCCCAATTTAAAACTATGTCGACAAATGATGATGACTATATAGACCCAATTAAGGCAGAATCTTTCTCTGATGATGATTCGGGCGATGATGAAACTAAGGACAATCCTTTTGAAAACCCTTCAGCTAAGTCTGGCAAAAAATCTAAAACTCCGGTATTAGATAATTTTGGTAGAGATCTTACAGCTATGGCAGAAGAGAATAAACTTGATCCTGTTGTTGGAAGAGGTAAAGAAATTGAGCGTGTGTCTCAAATTTTAAGCAGACGTAAGAAAAACAACCCATTACTAATAGGTGAACCTGGTGTTGGTAAAAGTGCCATTGCAGAAGGTTTAGCATTACGTATTGTACAACGAAAAGTGTCACGCATTTTGTTTGATAAGCGCGTGGTAACTCTTGATCTTGCAAGTTTAGTTGCAGGAACTAAATACAGAGGACAGTTTGAAGAGCGTATGAAAGCCGTAATGAATGAGCTAGAAAAGAATGATGACATTATTCTTTTTATAGATGAGATTCATACCATAGTTGGTGCTGGTGGCGCAACAGGTAGTTTAGATGCTAGTAATATGTTTAAACCTGCTTTAGCAAGAGGCGAAATACAATGTATTGGTGCTACTACTTTAGATGAGTACAGACAATATATTGAGAAAGATGGTGCTTTAGAACGCCGTTTTCAAAAAGTAATTGTAGAGCCTACTAACGTAGAGGAAACTATTGAGATACTACAGAATATTAAGAGTAAATATGAAGATCATCATAATGTAACTTATACAGATGAAGCTATTGAGGCGTGCGTAACACTTACCAATAGATATATGACAGACCGCTTCTTACCAGACAAAGCAATTGATGCTTTAGATGAGGCTGGTTCTCGTGTACACATTACTAATATAGATGTCCCAAAACAAATTATTGAGATTGAGAAAAAGCTAGAAGAAGTACGCGACTTAAAAAATACTGTGGTTAAAAAACAGAAGTATGAAGAAGCTGCTAAATTACGTGATGACGAAAAGAACCTAGAGAAAGAATTAGCTATAGCTCAAGAACGTTGGGAAGAAGAAAGTAAACTTCATAAAGAAGAAGTTAGTGAAGATAATGTTGCAGATGTTGTCTCTATGATGTCTGGCATACCAGTAAATAGAATTGCACAAACAGAAAGCAAGAAACTTTCAAAATTACCAGAGCAAATTAAAGGCAAAGTAATTGGACAAGATGAGGCTGTAGGAAAAGTTGTTAAAGCTATACAACGAAACCGTGCAGGATTAAAAGATCCTAACAAACCAATTGGGTCTTTTATCTTCTTAGGACAAACTGGAGTTGGTAAAACGCAATTAGCAAAAGTACTTGCCAAAGAATTGTTTGATAATGAACAATCGCTCATAAGAATAGATATGAGTGAGTATATGGAGAAATTTGCAATCTCGAGATTAGTTGGTGCGCCTCCAGGATATGTTGGTTATGAAGAAGGAGGACAACTTACAGAAAAAGTAAGACGTAAGCCATACGCTGTGGTATTACTAGATGAGATTGAAAAAGCACATCCAGATGTCTTTAATATTTTATTACAAATATTAGATGATGGCTATATAACAGATAGTCTAGGACGTAAAATAGATTTTAGAAATACTATAATTATAATGACATCTAACATTGGTGCAAGAAAGTTAAAAGACTTTGGCCAAGGTGTAGGGTTTGGAACTTCTGCAAGAAAAGATCAAGAAGATGCCAATGCAAGAAGTGTTATAGAAAATGCACTTAAGAAAGCCTTTGCACCAGAGTTTCTTAACCGTGTAGATGATGTTGTTGTCTTTAATGCATTAGAGCGTGAAGACATTCACAAGATTATAGATATTGAATTAGAGAAGTTATACTCTAGAATTGGCGGTTTAGGTTACCACTTAACTTTAAGTGATGCTGCAAAAGATTACATCTCCGATAAAGGATTTGATAAACAATATGGAGCAAGACCATTAAAACGTGCTATCCAGAAATATATTGAAGATGCATTAGCTGAAGAAATTATTAATTCTAGCTTGAGTGAAGGCGACAAGATTTTTATGGATTTTGACGACGATAAAAAAGAGCTTAGCATTAAAATTGAGAAGCCGGCTGAAGAGACAGAGTCTTAATTTTATCTCAATATAATTTTAAGCATACACTTAAACTAAAAAATCTGCTTTTCATAGCAGTTTTTTTTTATTCCAATTTTATGGCATACTTTCAAAACACTAACAAAAACAGTGCATTAGCCTACTAATTAACTAGGCTTTTAAATTTCATTCAATCAAAATTATAAATTGTTATTTATATAATAATGTTAATGAAATTTGAGTTAAATACACTGCATAACTTATATTATGAAAGTTAAAGAGATAACATTAGACTGCGGTACCTTTTTAATATATGAAGACTATATGGTGGGCACTATATTTGAAGGTGCAGATTTTAATGAAGAGTGTAAATATAAAATTTGGGATATTTGTAAAACAAATTTTGAAAATCGCAGTTTTGGATACATCTCAAACAGGATACATTCGTATTCTGTTGATCCTACAATTTATCTTGATACCAGCAAAAAGTTTGAAAAACTTAAAGCAATAGCTGTTGTTTCAAAAGGTAAAATGCATAGGTCTAACTTTCAATTAGAAAAGCAGTTCTTTAAATCTCCATTAATGCTTTTTGAAGAATTAAATGAAGCGAAAACTTGGATGGCAGAGCAGTTAAACTATTCAAATAGTAGTTCACTATCTACTTGAAAGTGATGTAAAAACTGTACTGTTGTTTCAATATAATCAGACATAATAGCATCATTCTTAATAAAAGGAACTTCTTCCCTATATGCTTCAACAAATTGTTCTAAAAATTTAGAGGTCTTAAGTGGCTTTCTAAATTCTAAAGCTTGAGCAGCATTAAATAATTCAATAGCCAATATTGTTTTTAAATTATTAGATACCTTTAAAAGTTTAGTAGCAGCATTAGCTCCCATACTAACGTGATCTTCTTGACCATTAGACGAGACAATAGAGTCTACACTACTTGGCGTACATAATTGTTTATTTTGGCTAACTATACTTGCACAAGTATATTGAGGTATCATAAATCCGCTATTTAAGCCTGGATTGTCTACTAAGAAATCTGGTAAGCCGCGTAATCCAGATACAAGTTGATATACTCTACGTTCTGAAATATTTCCTAACTCTGCCAAAGCAATTGCAAGAAAATCCATTCCCAAAGCTAATGGCTGACCGTGAAAATTTCCGCCAGAAATAATTTTATCTTCTGCAACAAATATGTTTGGATTATCTGTTACACTATTAATTTCGGTCTTAAATGTTTTATGTACAAAGTTTATTGTATCCTTGGTTGCACCGTGTACTTGTGGAACGCATCTAAAAGAATATGGATCTTGTACACTTGCCTTTTCATCTTCAGCAATTTCACTACCTTCAAGAATCTCTCTAATTCTGTCTGCAGTTTTAATTTGTCCTCTATGCGGTCTTACAAAATGTACCAGCTCATCAAACGGTGATAAATTGCAATTAAATGCATCCATAGATAATGCGCTTATAACATCTGCTAAGTAACTCATCTTATAAGACTGTAGCAGCACATAAACACCATGAGCACTCATAAACTGTGTACCATTTAGCAGTGCTAAACCTTCTTTAGACTGCAAAACTATGGGCTCCCAGTTATTTGTTTCTAATACCGTTGCCGCTTTAACTCTTTTACCATCTTGCCAAACTTCACCTAAACCTAAAAGAGGTAATGCTAAATGTGCAAGTGGAGCTAAATCTCCAGAAGCTCCTAATGATCCTTGTTCAAATATGACAGGTAGGATATCTTCATTAAAGAAGTCAATTAATCTTAATACTGTATCTAATTGCACTCCAGAATTTCCGTAGCTAAGCGATTGTATTTTTAAAAGCAACATTAATCTAATAATGTCTTTTTGTACAAGATCTCCAGTACCGCAAGCGTGAGACTTTACTAGGTTTTCCTGTAATTCTGACAGCTTATCATTAGATATACTAACATTACACAGCGATCCAAAACCAGTATTAATACCATAAACAGGCGTATTACTCTCTTCTATCTTTGCATCTAAATACTGCCTAGCCTTTTCTATATTTAACTTTGCTTCATCACTTAAAGCAAGCATTTTATTTTCGAATAATATAGTATGAATTGTATTTAATGTCAGTACTTCTGAGCTAATGTAATGAGTATCTCGCATGGTATGTTTTCTGTTGCTTCAAAAGTCGTATTCTCAAAACACATTTGCAAATACTTCGTTATTATAAAAGCGAGACTTTTATTACAATTATGTTTGCTACATTTAAATGATAGTTTACAAACACACCCTAAATGTCCTATTTAAAACCTACTTACTATTTCGATTTTGATAATGACCTCATTCAAAACTTAATTTCTGAGGTAAAGAAGGACGATTCTAAAAATAATCAAGCCATTCGTATTTATACTAAGATAAGAGATGAGTGGTTGTATGATCCATATCATATTAGCTTTTCGAAACAAAAATATCGCGCAAGTCATATTGCTCAAAAAACAACAGGCAATTGTGTTGAAAAATCTATCTTGCTAATTGCTTGCTTAAGAGCTTTAAACATTCCCGCAAGATTACACTTAGGTAAGGTTAAAAATCATATTGCTGTGGAACGTTTAGAGGAAAAATTTGGTACCAATGAACTTACACCGCACGGTATGGTTAATGTTTTCCTTAATAATGAATGGTTAAAAATGTCTCCAGCATTTAATGCTACATTGTGTGAGAAATTTAACGTTGAACCTCTAGAGTTTGATGGGTACACTAATAGCTATTTACAACAATATAATACCGAAGGTCATTTGTTTATGGAATATTTAGAAGACTATGGTCATTTTAATGATGTTCCCTTAAAATTTATGATTGAAAACTTAAAAACTCACTATCCTCATATTTTTAAGACAGAAACACACATTACAGAATTTAAAATCTAAGGTCTATTGAAGAGTTAGTGTATGTATTATGACGAACACACAATTTTATAAATTGAGCTTAATCCCTATCATTTATTTTATAATACTTTATAGCTTATATGTATTTAAAATAAGTAGTGTCTTAATAGGTGTTTTTATTGAATTATTTACACTACCTATGATGGGAATCTTAGCATTTGCATTTATATATAGTCTAATTCGCTTAGCCATTAAAAAGAACAGAACTAAACTCTCATATATAGCAACTTTACAGCTATGTATTGCTACAAGTTTGGTTATAGGTAGTTTTTTCTGGTAATTTATGCGTCTTGCTGTTGTGGTGCTTCTTGTTGAAACAAATCTATATAAGCCATCCCTAAAGTGTCTATTAAATCTGAAGCTGTTAAACTTTGGAATCCTGTTCTATTAACTGCAATATCACCAGCAGCTCCGTGAAGATATACTCCAAAAACGGCTGCAACAACAGGATCATAATCTTGAGCTATTAAACCAGAAAGCATACCTGTTAACGTATCACCACTACCAGCAGTTGCCATACCTTGATTGCCTGTATTGTTAATATAAATATCATCGTGATAAACGCTTATTGTATGTGCATTTTTGCAAACGAGTATTACATCGTGTTTTTTAGAAAAAGATTTTGCCTTGGCAAGCATTTCAAAATCATCATTCCACTCTCCTATTAATCGTTTTAATTCTTTAGGATGTGGAGTTAAAATACTTTTTTTAGGTATATGTTGTAAAAGTTCATTTTTCTTAGACAACATATTTATACCATCTGCATCTATTACCATTGGGCGCTCTGTTTTCTCTAAAAGACGCTCAAATTCTTGTATGGTGTTATCACTAGTTCCTGCCCCAATTCCAAAACCGATAACAGTCATATCTGTTGGGCAATCTATATCTGTTAACTCATAGTCAGATGCATCTGTAAATACCATTGCTTCTGGAACAGAGGTCTGTAATACTTGATAACCACATCTTGGGATAAAGGCACTTACCATACCTACTCCAGATTTTAAGCAGGCTTTAGTTGCTAGTACTGTAGCTCCTATCTTACCATAACTACCACCAATAATTAAAACGTGTCCAAATGTCCCTTTATGAGAAAACTTGTGTCGTGGTTTATAAAGTTGTTGTGCTTCAGCTTTATTTATAAGTTGCATTTGAGATGGCGTCTCCATTAAGTACTGCCTATCTAAACCAATATCTATAACATCTAAGTCACCAACAAACGCACCAGTATCTGCTAAGAAAAATGGAAGTTTAGCACTTTGAAAAGCAATGGTAAAATTTGCCTTTATAACCTCATCTAAAGATTTTGTAGCTTCATCAACAAATAAACCCGATGGCACATCAATAGCTAAAGTAAACGCTCTACTTGCATTAATATGTTTTACTAAATTGGCAACCCAAGGTACTAACGGCCTGTTTAAACCGATTCCAAAAATTGCGTCAACAATAAAATCATTATGAGTTAGTACTGGAAAATCGTCTTCAGATTTTAAAAGCTCTGGCCATTTATTAGTAAGCTCTTTATACCTATCATAATTAATAAGAAAATCTTTAGATCGTTTATCACTGTAGTTAACAACAAAAGCTTTTACGTTGTAACCGTGTTCCAGCAAATGTCTAGCAATGACCAAACCGTCTCCACCGTTATTTCCTATACCGCAAAATATCTTTATTTCCATTTGCGCACCTTGTATACGCTGGTGTATTTGGTTAAACACTAAAGTACCAGCGCGTTCCATTAACTCCGTAGAGGTTAAGGATTGGTTTTTTATGGTTAATTGGTCTGCTTCGTGAAGTTGTTTTGCCGTGAAAAGTTTCATTAATACTGGGTTGGTTCTTAAAATTTAAAAGTAAGCAAAAGTTATGCAAAAATCTAACCTTTAAACTGCTCAACATTTTTAAAATCCTATGAAACAATGCTTACATTTGCAAACTGAAAATTAATACACTATCAATGAAAAATACAGCACTTACATCAATTCACGAAGCACTTGGCGCTAAAATGGTTCCGTTTGCAGGTTACAATATGCCAGTTTCTTATGAAGGCGTCACTATTGAACATGAAACTGTTAGAAAAGATGTTGGCGTTTTTGATGTTTCTCATATGGGTGAGTTTTTAATTTCTGGCCCAAATGCTTTGGAGTTAATACAAAAAGTAAGTACAAATGATGCCTCTAAACTTTCAGATGGTAAAGCACAATACAGCTGCCTTACAAATACAGAAGGTGGTATTGTAGACGATTTGATTATTTACTGTCTAAATCCAGAAAAGTATCTTTTAGTTGTTAATGCTTCAAACATAGAAAAAGATTGGGATTGGATCTCTATGCACAATACTATGGAAGCAGATATGAAAGATTTAAGCTCAGAATATTCATTACTTGCAATACAAGGTCCTAAGGCTGTTGAAGCTATGCAATCGTTATCACCATACGATTTAAGCAGTATAAAGTTTTACAATTTTGTGGTTGAAGAATTTGCAGGAATAGAGAATGTAATAATTAGTGCTACTGGGTATACTGGTAGTGGTGGTTTTGAGATTTACTGTAAGAATTCTGAAGTAGAACAAGTTTGGAATAATGTATTAGAAGCTGGTAAAGAATTTGGTATTAAGCCAATTGGTCTTGCTGCCAGAGACACCTTACGTCTTGAAATGGGATATTGCCTTTATGGTAATGATATAGATGATACCACATCACCACTTGAAGCAGGTTTAGGTTGGATTACTAAATTCACAAAAGACTTTATTAATAGTGATGCTCTTAAAGCTCAAAAAGCTGAAGGTCCACAACGCAAACTTATAGCGTTCGAGATTGAAGATAGAGGTATCCCAAGACAAGGTTACGATATTGTAGATGAAGCAGGAAATACAATTGGTATAGTAACATCTGGAACTATGTCTCCTTCTTTAAATAAAGGTATTGGTTTAGGTTATGTCCCTAGCAATATATCTGGATTTGGAGAACCTATTTACATTCAAATACGTAAGAAAGCTGTAAAGGCAACAATTGTAAAACTTCCGTTTTACAAGGGCTAAGTAAGCTGTAAACTACATTTTATATCTCAGATTCTAAAAAAATATTAATTCTTGGAGGCAGTGGCTTTTTAGGTAATGCGCTCTATAGGGAACTACTACCCTATTTTAATACGCATGCTACCTTTTATACAGACAATGCTACCTTTGAGTCTAACTTTAAATTTCACCAATGGGATTTAGAGTCTGAAGACGTATCAATATTATTAGAGCAGGTTAAACCAAATGTTATAGTTTCTGCATTAAGAGGTTCTTTTGATGCTCAGGTGCACCAACACTTGTCAATTATAAAATACATTTTAAAAAATCCTTGCAAACTTATTTTCTTATCGTCTGCTAATGTATTTGATGCCTTTACAAACTATCCGTCTTATGAATATGACAAAACATTATCTGAAAGTGTGTATGGTAGATTTAAAATTAAGATTGAAAATGCACTGTTAAGACTGCCAAATAATAAATATAATATCTGTAGGCTTCCTATGGTTTTTGGGGCAAAATCTCCACGATTAATAGAACTTACAGAGCATTATAAAAATAATGTCCCTTTTGAGGTATTTCCTAACGTAGTAATTAATGCTACTACCCACAAAAAGCTAACACAACAATTACACTATATAATTAATAGAAACCGTAAAGGAGTATTTCATTTGGGAAGTAAAGACTTAGTGCACCATGACGATTTAATACAGGATATTTGTAAAGAATTAAAGTTTGAAAACCCATTACTTAAAAGTGTATACAACTCAAATGAAGATCGTTATTTAGCTGTAATGCCAAAAGACAACCTATTGCCTAAAAATTTACAGATGACAATTCAGGAAGTTATTAAAGACTCTGTAATCATCTCGTAATTAATTATTACCTTAACATTAAAATATATATACAATGAAACTTACAGAACAACAAATAGAAAACGCATTAAAAGAATTAAAAGGTTGGGAATTTGGAGATGATGCCATCCATACATCTTTTGAGTTTAATAATTTTAAAGAAGCTTTTAGTGTAATGACAAGAATAGCTTTTGAAGCAGAAGCACAACAACATCATCCAGAATGGACAAATGTTTATAATGAACTTTCTATAACGTTAAGTACACATGATGCTGGTGGCGTAACAGAAAAAGATATCGAGATGGCTAAAACCATTGAAGATATAATTGACGCAGACTAACCATACTTACATTTAATTAAACCCTAATTAATGCCAAGAAACTATTTTAAAAGTGCCGTATATCTTTCGGTTGTAACATTATTATGCGCCTGTGCGTCCAAAACCACAAGGTATCTTAATACAGAGGACAAAATTTACAACCCAATTTCTTTAGATACTTTAGGAAGTACTAAAGAGTACCAAAGTGTATACCTATATGGTAATGCAGGCAGCAATAAAAATGGTCCAGATGAGGCATTATTACAAAAGTTCCAACAGTTTACTAAGCAACATTCAACCAAAGACGATTATTTAATTTTTCTTGGTGACAATGTGTATGCCAACAGGCTAAAAAAAGATAACAACAAGGAACAGTTAGACATGTTGTTAAATGTCTTTAAAACCTTTAATGGCACACCATTAATAATTCCCGGAGAAAATGATTGGAATGATAATGGTGTTGAAGGTCTTGAAAAATTAGAAGACTACGTTGAAGAGTTTATGGGTAAAGATGAAAATTACCTTCCAGAAAATGGCTGTCCAATAGAAACTATTGATGTAAGTTTTAATACAGAAATCATTGTTATAGATACACAATGGTATATTGAAGATTGGAGCAAGCAAGCAGAATTTAATGCTAAATGTGAAATAAAAACTAGGGAGAAGTTTATAAAAGTTCTTACAGACGAAGTTAGAAAAGCAAGACACAAAAATGTGCTTTTAGTAATGCACCATCCTGTTTACTCTAACGGTATTTATGGCGGAGAAATTTCTAATGATATTCTATTTAACCCCAAACCAGAAAACTTATTCTTACCAACCATAGGTGCACCTTGGACGTTTATGAGAACTCAAGGAGGTTTATCTAAACAAGATTTACTCAACCCTTTAATGAATGAGTTAATCTCTGAGGTTAAAACAATAGCAAGACAAGCACCCTTAATGTTTGTCTTATCTGCCCACGAACAATCTTTACAGTATATTATACAAGACAACCTACATCAAATTATTTCTGGTACAGGTGGAAAAAAAGAAGGTTCTAGACTAGGAAAGAACGGTCTTTATTCTTCTGGAAAAGCAGGATTTGCTGAGTTGAGATTATATGAAGACAGATCTTCAAGAGTTATTTTTTATGAGCTAGATGAGAAAGAGAATATAGTTAAAGCTTTTGATAAAGAGGCCTTTGCCTCTCCAGAAGATTATGACCTCTCACAACTACCTAAAACATATTCAAAAACAGTAAAAACAACAATTTATCCTCCAGAAGAAACTAAGGTAAGTAAACGCTATGAAGAGTTTTTTGGAGAACATTACCGCTATTTATATGGTAAGGAAATCGAAGCACAAGTTGTATTACTTGATACATTATATGGTGGTTTAAAAGTAGAACGTGCAGGCGGCGGAAACCAGACCCAATCTTTAAGACTGGTAGATAAGAATGATAAAGAATACAACATGCGTGCAATTGCTAAAGATGCAGAACGCTTTTTACAATCATCTGGTTACAATGATTTAGATTCTGATGTGTATTTTGAAGACACAATTCCTCTGGAAATTATTGAAGACTTTTATACAGCTTCTCATCCTTACGGTGCATTTGCCATACCAAAGCTGGCTGGTGCTATAAATTTAGGACACACCCATCCAAAATTATTTTATGTTCCCAAACAAAAAACATTAGGAGAGTTTAATGAGTATCATGGTGATCGTTTGTATATGATTGTTGAAAAACCAGATAGCGATTTTAACAACGCACATATGTTTGGTTTTAATAAAGAAGTTGAAAGTACTTCAGATTTATTTGAAGAGCTTAGGAAAGATGAAACTAACGTTATTAATGAGAAAGAATATATAAAAGCAAGAATATTCGACATACTTGTAGGAGATTGGGATAGGCACGAAGACCAATGGCGTTGGGCACTTTTAGAGGACACAGAAAATACCGGTAAAAACGTTTACCTACCAATACCAAGAGATAGAGATCAAGTTTTTGCAAAGTTTGATGGAACATTTATTAAAACATTACAAAGTATAGTATCGAGCACTAAACAATTAGGGTTATATGGTCCAGATATAGAGTTTATAGATCCTTTTAGTGAAAGTGCTTTAAACTTAGACCGTGCGCTACTTCAAAAAACTAGTTTAGAAGATTGGTACGAGCAAATTGAACTCATACAAAAAAACATTACTCCAGAAATTGTTGACAAGGCTTTTAATGATATGCCTGTAGAATCTCAAGATGAAGTAACAGAACAAATTAAGAAAGATTTCTTAGCAAGGAAAGCTAATTTAAAAAGCATAATAGAGCGTTATTATGAGAATATTATAAGTTTTCAAACCTTACTCGGTACAGATAAAGATGATCATTTTATAATAACCAAATTACCCGATGGTAAAATTAACATTGAAGCCTATAGAATTAAAGATGGCAAAGATGAAGATCTTATTTTTAATAGAACGTTTAATGATAAAGACACGCATACCATCTGGATTTATGGTTTAGGAGATGATGATGTTTTTGAAATTAAAGGTGATAACACATCTAAAATTAAAATAACAATTGCTGGTGGTCTTGGTGAAGACACCTATAATTTTAGCAATGGAAAAAATGTAATTGTATATGATCAGGAACACCAAGACAATGTAGTTAAAGAAGAAAACGGTGCAAGATTTAGAATAAATGATGTGTATGAAAACCATATTTATGATCCAGAACGCAGGCCAAGTTCTGGAAGTGTATTTGGGCTAAATGTAGCCTATAATCCAGATTTAGGAGCTGTCACAAAGTTGCTTGTGGGCAAAGAGACACTAAAGTTTGAGCGCAACCCATTTACAAAAAAGTTTGACTTACTTACAACATACTACCCATTAACACAAGCTGTAAGTTTTGAAGGCTCTGCTCAATTTGCCCATTTATTTCACGATTGGAATCTTAAAATCTCAAGCAGAGTAACTAGCAACAATTATACAGAGAACTTCTTTGGTTTTGGAAACTCTACAGACAATCCGTTTTCTAATTATGATGCTAATAGAATTTACACAAGACATTTTTCTGCAGGCGCATCAACTTACTATAAAGGAGAGTTTGGTAGTGCTTTTGAGATTGGTTTCAACTATTACAATGTAGGTACAGAAGCTTCAGAAGTAATATCTGGAACTGGTATAGGAGAACAAGAAGAGTTTGCCCAAATACATTCTACATATCATTACTTAAGCACAAATAGTAAAGGCTTCCCAAATAGAGGAATGGAGTTTAAAGCAAAAGGCTATTTTTCAGATAATTTATCAAGTTCTCAAACAACATTAGCAGTAGATCCGTCATTAACGTTCTGGAATGCTATAGATTCTTCTAGAGATGTTATTTTAAAAACATCTGCTTCTGGGCAATTACGTTTTGGTGATGCCATACCATTTTACCAAAGCGCTAGAATTGGAGGAGAACACAGCTTAAGAAGTTACAGATTACAACGCTTTACAGGACAACAATCTTTAGTAGGAAATGTGGAGTTACAGTATAATTTTAAACCGCTTAAAACTGTTTTCTTACCTATACGCAGTTTAGGATATTTAGGATATGATACTGGTAGAGTTTGGATAGATGATGAGTCTAATTCAAACTGGCACTATAGTTATGGTGGTGGTATAATATTTTCCGTTAGCGGCCTTACCTCTAACCTATCTTACTTTCATGGCGAAGAAGGTGGCAGATTTGCATTCAATATTTCTTTCGGAATTTAATTTTTTTTCAAAATACTTTTCTAAAAGTGTAACAAACTTACAATAGCTGTATCTTTAGTATAAAGCAATTGTTTTTTTGACACTAACCGCCACACATATTAATGAAACATTAGAGCGTTGCCGCAAAGGTAATCAACAAGCGCAGCTTTTAATTTACAAACAGTATTATCGTGCTATGTACAACACGGCATTACGCATTGTGAAAGACGAAGCAGAAGCCCAAGATGTCATGCAGGAATCGTTTTTAAACGCCTTTACTAAACTCGATTCTTTTAAAGGAGATGCCACTTTTGGTGCTTGGCTTAAACGTATTGTTGTAAATAACAGCCTAACAGCTTACAGAAAAAACTCTAAACTCAGTGTGGTTGCTTTTCAAGATGTAGAAGAACGGTTAGATGTTCCTGAAGATCAAGGAATATCTAATTCAGACTCAGAAAGCAGTCCTAAAGTAAAGCTCATACTAAATACTATGAACTCACTTAAGGATAATTACAGAGTGATCTTAACATTACATCTTATTGAAGGTTATGACTATGAAGAAATTTGTGACATTATGAATTTAACCTATGCAAATTGTAGGACAATGCTGTCACGCGCAAAAGAAAGTTTACGTTCTAAATTACCAGAACTATGAAAGATGAAGAATTAGATAACGTGTTTAAAGATTTAAATTTTGATGTCTTTGAGCCTGAAGAAAATCATGAGGAAGCGTTTTTAAAAAAGCTAAACGCAAAAAGTATAGCACAAGCTAAACACCAAAAGGGTACCATATTTAATCTATGGAAACCGCTTTTATCTGTTGCTGCCTGTGTATTGGTTGGTGTATTTCTTTTTAAAAGCTACACCTCTCCAATTCACGTAGAAACTGCAGATTTAGCAAGTGTTTCTAAGGAAATGAAACAAACTCAAGATTTTTACAGTGTTCTCATTACATCTGAGTTAAGTAAGTTAGAACAACAACAAACACCAGAAACAAAACAATTAATAGACGATACAATGCGCCAGTTAAATGTTTTAGAAAAAGACTATCAAAAATTAAAAAAAGACCTAGTAGATAGCGGTGAAGACAAACGTGTTATTTATGCAATGGTCACAAATTTTCAACAGCGTACTGCATTACTTCAAAATGTATTAGAAACTATTGAGAACATTCAACAATTAAAAGAACAAGACAATGAAAGCAATATACTTTAACCTACTACTCATACTGGTTTTTCCAGCATTGGTTTTAGCAAATCCTGTTCATGACAAGAACTGGAAAGGAAAATATACTAAAGAGAAAAAAATTAATAAAGAGTTTTCTGTTACCTCAGATGCATTGTTAAACATAAGTAATGATTACGGCAATATAGATATTACCACTTGGGAAGAAAATAGAGTTGTTATTCAAGTTATTATTAAAACAAATGGAGATGATGAGCAAAAGGTAAGAGAAAAACTAAATGACATTACAGTTAATTTTGAAGCATCAAGTTCTTATGTAACTGCAAAAACTAAGATTGATAAAAATGAAAGTCAAAGTTGGTGGAGTAGCTGGACTGGCGGCAACAATAGCCACAGTATAAATATGGAAATTAATTATATTATAAAGTTACCAGCCACAAATGCTGTTAATTTAGAAAATGACTATGGTAATATCTCTATAGACAGATTGCTAGGTAACGCTAATTTAGATTGTGATTATGGTAAACTTAATATAGGCGAATTATTGGCTGATAATAATAAAATTTCATTCGATTATAATACAGGTTGCACCTTCGATTATATTAAAAGCGCTACAATTAATGCAGGATACAGTACATATTCAATAGAGAAAGCAGGAAATCTTATTATAAATGCAGATTACTCTAACGGAAGCATTAAAGAAGTAAAAAACCTTCAATTTAATGCAGACTACGGAAGTTTTAAAATTGACAAAGTAAACAACATTCAAGGTGATGGTGATTATTGCACCGTTAAGTTAGGAGATGTTTTTGGCAATGTAGAGTTAACTTCAGATTATGGGAATTTTATAATAGAACGGCTAACCAAAAATGCTGGAAACGTTAGTTTAAACGGCGACTACGCAGGTATGAAGATTGGGTATGACGCTGCTTATGAATTTACATTTAATGTAAATCTTAGCTATGCTGGCTTTACGGGAACAGATGGTTTAGAGTTTACGCTTAAAAATAAAAGTAACTCCAATTCTACATACGAAGGATATAACATTTCTAAATCTGCTAAAAACAATTTATTTATAGATTCAGATTACGGAAGTGTAAAAATGAATCGACTTTAATCAATTATCTAATCAATCATAAAAACGAACACATGAAATTTAAATTAATAATCCTCGCAACACTTTGCTTTAGCTTACAATCTATTAATGCACAATGGTGGTCTAATGGTACAAAAGTAGAAGGCAACGGAACTATTAAAACCGAAAATAGATCTGTAGGTACTTATGATGAAGTAAATCTCTCAGGCTTTTTTGATGTTATTTTAGAACAAGGAACCGAAGGAAACTTAACGGTGCAAGCAGAGAGCAATTTATTAGAGTACATTACTACAGAAGTAGAAAATAACGCTCTAAAGATTTCAACTAAAAAAGGGTACAACTTGCGCACCTCTAAACGCATGCAGGTAATAATTACCGTACCGTTTAAAGATATTGACAAAGTTGCGTTATCTGGATCTGGTGATATTATAGGAAAAGATCTCATAACAGCTAAGAACTTTAAGGCCCTTATTTCTGGTTCTGGTGATATCTCTTTAAGTGTTGAAGCTAAAACTATTGAGACTGCTCTATCTGGCTCTGGAGATATCAAGTTAACCGGTACAACAGATAAATTATCTGCAAAAGTTGCCGGCTCTGGAGATATTTCTTGCTATGATTTGAAAGCAAAAGATGTAGAGGCTAAAGTAAACGGTTCTGGAGATGTAGAAGTTTATGCAAGCAAATCATTATATGCTAGAGTTTCTGGTTCTGGAGATATTGATTATAAAGGAAACCCAGCAAATGTAGATAAAAAGACAAGTGGGTCTGGAGATGTTACAGCGCATTAAAAATATTTACTCAAATAGTAAAACGCCAACTAAAGTTTTTAGTTTGCGTTTTACTTTTAATATATTTCTAAACTTCCTTTACCTTCTCGTATTACTTCGGCTTCATCACCTGTAAGATCTATAACTGTTGAGGCTATATTATCTCCATAGCCTCCATCTATAACAATATCTACGTGTTTGTCCCATTTTTCTAAAATAAGACTTGGGTCTGTAGTATACTCTATAACGTCATCTTCATCTCTAATAGATGTTGAAATAATTGGATTACCTAGCCCACTTACTAATGCATTACAAATACTGTTATCTGGTACTCTTATTCCAACAGTCTTCTTTTTCTTAAAGACGTTAGGTAAGTTATTATTGCCTGGAAGAATAAATGTATAAGGTCCTGGCAAACAACGCTTCAATATTTTAAATGTACGCGTATCTATTTGCTTTACATAGTCTGATAGGTTACTTAAATCTTCACAGATAAAAGAAAAATTTGCCTTCTCTAATTTTACATTTTTTAGCTTAGCAATACGCTCTAAGGCGCTTACATTAGAGATATCACAACCAAGCCCATAAACTGTGTCTGTTGGGTAAATAACCAAAGCTCCATCACGCAATGCATTTACTACTTGCTTTATTTGTTTAGGATTTGGGTTGTCTTCGTATATACGTATTAGTTCTGCCATATTTTTAATTTAATCTCTATTAACTTCACTTTCTAATTTTAAGACGTGGTCTCCATCTTCCTGCTTAATATAAAGTGCTTTATTATTTGTCTCTCCATCTCTAGTAACGTCTGTACCTTTTATGGTTTTAGTTACAGATTTAGTATAAGTTTCTACAACCTTTCCGGAAGCTTCACCACTTCCCCATTTCCAGGTTACACTAGTACCTTCTTTAATCATGTTTAGTCTTTTTCTTTAAAATTACTACAAAATATATAATCATATTAGGTTTTTTATGAAGCTTTAACAGTTGTTACACTGTTTTAGCACGACATTTGATTTAGAGGAATTAAAAAAGAAAAATATGACCATTATAAAATCTATATGTATTGCAGTATCTCTTATGCTGTCTTTTTCATGCAGTTCAGATAACTCTAGTACCACAATTCAAGATCCTGTTACAGAAAATCCTCAAGAAGAACCACAAAACCTTGAAGCAGAAGATATATTTGATGTAAGCTATGGAGACCATCAACAACAGGCTTATGACATTTACTTGCCTGCAAATAGAACTACAGAAGCCACTAAAGTAATATTATTAATACATGGTGGTAGCTGGACAGCTGGTGATAAAAGTGATATGAATTATTTTCTACCTATTTTACAACCACAACTTTCCGAATATGCAATAGTAAATATGAACTATGTTCTTGCTAATGAAACTACAGCTGCATTTCCTAATCAGATAACTGATGTTGGTGCAGTAATAGAACACGTGAAAAACAATGCCTCAGAATACCACATAAACCCAACATTTGGAGTTATTGGTCTTAGCGCCGGTGCGCATATTGGATTGCAGTATACATATGCAGAAGATACTAACCAAGATATTAAAATGGCTTGTAGCGTTGTTGGACCTGTAGATTTTACAGATCCTTATTATTCTGAAAACCCTCAATTTCAATTTGTAAACGATTTAGTAGATGAAGATGCTTATCCTGAAGGTACAAATTTTGAAGAGGTTTTAAGTCCTGCATTACAAGTCTCCCAACAAAGTGTGCCTACTATATTATTTTATGGAGAAAGTGATCCTTTGGTGCCACTAAGCCAAGCTAATGCCATTAACGATGCTTTAGAAGCAAATAACGTTACACACCAATTAACAACTTATGAAGGTGGTCATGCCAATTGGAGTTTAGCAAGCTATGCAGATTTACAATCTAAGCTTTCAATATTTATTAATGAGCATCTTTAAAAACTATCAAGCATAAAAAAAGCTTCCAAAATTGGAAGCTTTTTTTTATTGTATAAAAGAGTACTAAAAAGTTTAGTCTTCTTTAGTTTCTTCAGCTTTAGCAGGCTTCTTAAACTTAGCATACTTGTTCTTAAACTTGTCAATACGACCAGCTGTATCAAGTAATTTAGCTTTACCTGTATAGAAAGGATGAGATGTTCTAGAAATTTCTAATTTCACTAATGGATACTCAGTACCATCAACTTCGATCGTTTCTTTAGAATTAGCAGTAGATTTAGTTAAAAATACTTCGTCGTTAGACATATCTTTAAACGCTACTACTCTATAGTTTTCTGGATGTACACCTTGCTTCATCGTTGTAATCTTTTTCAGTTTGATTTTTAGAAGTGCAAATTTAGTTATTTTACTTTAATTTGCAAGTAGTTATTGTTATTTTTTTAATGCACTATAAAATACAGTGTGCAATGTAACATATTCCTATATTTGTGTACTAAGATAGTATAACCATTAACACATTATACTCATGGAAAACGCTTACAGAAAATCTGCAACCTCTTACGGCATCACGTTAGGTGTCATCTTATCTTTATTAACAGTAATTGGCTATGCTGTATATCTAGACCTATTTACTGCTTGGTGGTTTGGTATACTAAACATACTACTTATTATTGTCTTCGGAATTTTATCTGCAAAGAAAACAAAACAACTAATTGAAGGCTACACTACCTTTAAACAAGCATTTACAGGCTATTTTATAACAATTGCCTTAGGAACATTTATTAGTACAGTAGTAAGCTTATTAATATTTAATGTTATTGATACAGATGCTGCTCAAATTTTAAACGAGAAGATTATTGAAAACTCTGAAGCTATGATGCAAAAATTTGGTGCACCACAGTCTGAGATAGATAAAGCAATTGTTGCTATGGAAGAAGATAACCAATTCTCTATGATGAATTACATTAAAGGATGGTTTGGTTTCTTGGTATTTTACGCAGTAGTTGGGCTTATCGTTGCATTAATCTTTAGAGAGAAAGATCCTACCAAAGTATAATTCATGCAGTTATCTATTGTCATTCCGCTTTTAAATGAAGGCGAATCTTTAAACGAACTTTATAATTGGATTGCATCTGTGATGCAGTCCAATTCATTTTCATATGAACTTCTGTTTATAGATGATGGTAGTACGGATAACTCATGGGAAATAATTACTGCGCTCTCCCAACAAGACAAAAATGTAAAAGGCATACGTTTTAATAGAAATTACGGCAAATCTCAAGCTTTGCACGCAGGTTTTAAGTGCGTAAAAGGTGATGTGGTAATTACAATGGATGCAGATTTACAAGACAGTCCAGATGAAATTCCAGAATTGTATAACCTTATTATCAAAGATGGTTATGATCTTGTTTCTGGCTGGAAGAAAAAGCGTTATGACTCTAAGCTCACAAAAAACTTACCTTCTAAACTTTTTAATGCAGCCGCAAGGAAAACATCTGGTGTAAAGCTTCACGACTTTAATTGTGGCTTAAAAGCTTACAATCAAGTTGTTGTGAAGAATATTGATGTTTATGGAGAAATGCATCGTTATATACCAGTATTAGCTAAAAATGCTGGATTTACTAACATTACAGAGAAAGTAGTTAAGCACCAAGCCAGAAAATATGGGACAACTAAATTTGGAGCAGAGCGTTTCATTAATGGTTTCTTAGATCTTATTACTATTTGGTTCTTATCTAGATTTGCAAAACGACCAATGCACTTATTTGGCGCATTAGGTGTACTTATGTTTATTATAGGATCTTGTTCTGCAATTTATATTGGTATCTCAAAACTCTATAAACTGGCTCAAGGTTTGCCAGCAATACTCGTTACCAACAATCCTTGGTTTTATATTGCCTTAACTACTATGATTATAGGAACACAATTATTCCTGGCAGGCTTTTTAGGAGAGCTTATTCTAAGAAGTAAACGCCAACAAGAACGTTATAGGATAGCTGAAACCATAGCGTAATTTACCACATTGGTTTTTCGTATTTTTACACAAAATTTATTGACTCATGACTAACAACCAAGCCATCTTAAAAAAGGCCAACTCTTGGATGACCTCGACTTATGATGCTGATACTACTGCAAAAGTAAATCACCTAATTACAAATAATCCTACAGAACTTGAAGATAGTTTTTATAAAAATCTTGAATTTGGCACTGGTGGTATGCGCGGTATTATGGGCGTTGGCACAAACAGAATTAATAAATACACTTTAGGAAAAAACACACAAGGCCTTTCTAATTTTATGAAACAGCAGTTTAATGGCGAGCAACTTAAGGTTGTTATCGCTTATGACTGCAGGCATAATAGTAAGTCTCTTGCAAAGACTGTGGCAGATGTTTTTACTGCAAATGGTATAGATGTGTTTCTATTTTCAGACTTGAGAACAACTCCAGAGTTATCTTTTTCAGTAAAATATTTAAACTGTCATTGCGGTATTGTATTAACTGCAAGTCATAATCCGCCAGAGTATAATGGTTATAAAGTGTATTGGCAAGATGGCGGTCAATTGGTGCCACCACAAGATGCTGCTATTATAAATGAAATAGATTCTTTAAAGTATGAAGACATTTTATTTAAAGGACAAGATGAACGCATTACTTATATAGACAGCACTATTGATGAAGCCTTCTTTGCTGCATCTGTAGATAATGGTAGTTTTAATACCCCAAATTCTGCTAAAGAAAATCTTAATATCGTATTCACGTCTTTACACGGTACATCGATAACTGCAATACCACAAGTACTTGAAAGAGCAGGTTATAACAATGTGAATATTGTAAAGGAACAGGCAGAGCCGAACGGCGATTTTCCAACAGTAAAATCCCCTAATCCAGAAGAACCTGAAGCTTTAAAAATGGCTACAGATTTAGCTTTAGCTATAAATGCAGATATTGTAATTGGTACAGATCCAGATTCAGATAGATTAGGTATCGCTGTAAGAGATCTTAAAGATCAAATGGTTTTGCTTAATGGTAATCAAACCATGGTGGTTATGACTTGGTTTTTGCTTGAACAATGGAAAAAAGCGGGAAAACTACATAATGATACTTTTGTAGGCTCTACTATTGTCTCTACACCTATGCTAAAGGTTATGACAGAAGCTTATGGTGCTCAATACCATGAAGGTCTCACAGGCTTTAAATGGATTGCTAAAATGATAAAAGATTTACCAGATTTAGATTTTATTGGTGGCGGTGAAGAAAGCTTTGGATTTATGGTTGGAGATTTTGTGAGAGATAAAGATGCGGTAACCTCTACTCTATTAGCGTGTGAGATAGCGGCTCAATTAAAAGCTGAAGGCTCTTCTATACTAGACAAACTTCACGACCTTTACTCACAATTTGGCTATTACAAAGAAGAATTAATCTCTCTTGTGAAAAAGGGCAAAGAAGGTGCAGAAGAAATAAAGCAAATGCTTATCGAGTTAAGAAACAACCCTTTACAAACTATAGCAGGTGAAACTGTTGTAAAGGTGGAAGACTATGCAAACTCTACATCTTTAAACCCTGTATCCCAAAAAACGACAGAGTTAAATATCCCTAAATCTAACGTTCTTATTTACTATACAGATAAAGGCACTAAAATAGCTGCAAGGCCAAGTGGAACAGAACCTAAAATTAAGTTTTATATAAGTGTAAATAGTACGTTATCTTCTAAAGAAACTATAGACGAAACTACTGCTGTTTTAAATTCAAAAATTGCTTCAATAAAATCTCAACTTGGATTGAGTTAAATATATTCTATGAATTATTTTAAAAAAATAATGAGGTTTGCGATACCTTATAAACGCTATGCCTTCTTAAATATATTCTTCAATATTTTATATGCATTGTTTAGTGGTCTGGCATTCATGTCACTAATACCAATGATGCAGGTATTATTTGATCCTGAAGATATAAAAGTAACCGAAAAGCCTGTATATACAGGTATTACAAATATTAAGGATTATGCAGAAAACTCTTTAAACTACTTTATTACAAATGTAGCTGGCACAGACAAAATGCAAGCTTTAATTATTGTAATCTGCTTAGTTCTAGGCTTATTTATATTAAAGAATCTCTTTAGTTATTTTGCCATGTATTTTATCACCTTTTTAAGAAATGGTGTTTTAAAAGACATTCGCAACACATTGTATGATAAGATAACAGAACTTCCTATTTCCTTTTACTCTGAAAAACGTAAAGGTGATACTATTGCAAGAATGACTAGTGATGTTTTGGAAATTCAGCATTCATTTTTATCTATCTTAGAGCTTATAGTAAGAGAACCACTAACAATAATCTTCACTTTAATATTTATGTTAGCGCTTAGTGTTAAGCTTACCATCTTTGTGCTCATTTTTATTCCGGTATCTGGATTTTTAATTTCCTTGGTCGGTAAATCTTTAAAGAAAAAATCTGATAGAGTCCAGAAAGAACAAGGTGTTTTATTGTCTGTATTAGAAGAAACTTTAGGTGGCTTAAAAGTGATAAAAGGATTTAATTCTGAAGCGTATTTTACAGAAAAATTTGAAGAGTCAACAAACAGACATTTTAAATTTTTAAATAGCTTAGTTAACCGAAACAACTTAGCAAAACCTGTTAGTGAAGTATTAGGTATAGGAATTATTTCTGTGCTCCTATATTATGGTGGCCGCTTAGTGCTGGTTGAAGGCAGCTTTGATGGCCCAGAGTTTATCACATTTATGGCATTAGCATATAACATACTAACTCCAGCTAAGGCAATATCTAAGGCTAGTTATAATGTTAAACAAGGAAATGCAGCAGCAGAGCGTGTCCTAGAAATTTTAGAAACAGAGTCTCCTCTAAAAGATAAACCAAATGCTAAGGATAAAGTAGATTTTACTACCAATATCGATATTAAGAACGTTAACTTTAAGTATGAGAATGACTATGTTTTAAAAGACTTTAGCATTACCGTTCCTAAAGGACAGTCTGTAGCTTTGGTAGGACAATCTGGTAGTGGTAAGAGTACCATAGCCAACCTAGTAACACGCTTTTACGATGTAAATGATGGTGAGATTACTATTGATGGTGTAGACATAAGAGACCTTAAAAAGAAGTCTCTAAGGCATTTAATGGGCTTAGTAACACAAGATTCTATCTTATTTAATGACACTATAAAGAATAACATTCTATTAGGAAAGCAAGATGCTACAGACCAAGAAATTATTGAAGCTCTTAAAATTGCAAATGCTTGGGAGTTTGTAAAAGACTTGCCAAAAGGTATTGATACTAATATTGGTGATAGTGGTAATAAATTAAGTGGAGGTCAAAAACAAAGACTCTCTATTGCTCGTGCAGTACTTAAAAATCCACCTATTATGATTTTAGATGAGGCTACTTCTGCTCTAGATACAGAAAGTGAACGTCTTGTACAAAGTGCGTTAGAAAACATGATGCTTAACAGAACATCATTGGTTATTGCACACCGTTTATCAACTATTCAAAATGCAGATAAAATTGTAGTCATGCACAGAGGTGAAATTGTTGAAGTTGGCAAGCACGACGAGTTACTAAAACTAAATGGAACTTATAAAAAATTAGTAGACATGCAGAGTTTTGAGTAAACCCTTCAAAAACTATTAAACAAAAAAAGGTCTGCTTTAATAAAGCAGACCTTTTTAATTTTATAACAGATTATTTACCAGTTAGTCGTTGTGCTTACTTCTTCAATTGCACCAACATCTGCTAAATAACGCTCAGCATCTAAAGCTGCCATACAACCTGTACCTGCAGCAGTAATTGCTTGTCTATACTCTTTATCTTGAACATCTCCACTTGCAAATACACCAGGAATATTAGTTTCTGTAGTTTTTGGCTTAGTAACAATATAACCTGTATTATCCATATCTATTTGTCCTTTAAAGATATCTGTATTTGGCTTATGGCCAATAGCGATAAAAAGTCCTGTAATATCAATAGTTTCTTTTTCGCCAGTTTGGTTGTTTTTCATTCTTAAACCTTCAACAACTTGCTCTCCTAAAACTTCATCAATCTCTGTGTTGTAACGTAAATCTATGTTCTTTGTATTTGTTACTCTATGTTGCATAGCTTTACTTGCACGCATTTCATCTTTACGCACTAGCATTGTTACTTTATTACATATTTTAGATAAATATGTAGCTTCTTCTGCAGCTGTATCTCCACCACCAACTATAGCAACATCTTGACCTTTATAGAAGAAACCATCGCACACTGCACATGCAGATACACCACCGCCACGTAGGCGTTGTTCACTTTCTAAACCTAAGTATTTAGCAGATGCTCCTGTCGAAATTATAACAGTATCTGCTTCAATCCACTTATCACCATCTACTTGTGCTTTATGAATACCACCTTTTTCGGTAGCAAACTTTACTTCAGTAATCATACCTATACGCACCTGTGTACCAAAACGTTCTGCTTGTTGTTGTAATTGTACCATCATAGTAGGTCCATCTATACCTTCTGGGTATCCAGGAAAATTATCTACTTCTGTTGTTGTAGTTAATTGTCCTCCAGGTTCCATACCAGTATACATGATAGGGTTCATATCTGCTCTAGCTGCATAAATTGCTGCTGTATATCCTGCTGGTCCAGAACCAATAATCAGGCATTTAATTCTTTCAGTTGTTTCGCTCATAGTTCTTGTAATAGTCTAATACAAAAGTAGGGTTTTGTAGCTAAAACTTACAAAGGGATTATGGTATGTTACTATTATATAATTGTTATATTTTATAATAACATAGGTTAGCATTTATAAAATAAGGCTTAACTAAATTTTAGGACCCAATTTTGGCGGAAGAAGATTATCCTAGATAACTTTGAAATACACAAAAAACTATAATTATGAATTCTACTATATTATTGAATAACAGACCAGAAGGTCGTCCACAAGAATCTGACTTTAAATTTGTAGAAAGCGAGAAACCTTCTGCAAAAGATGGTGAGATTTTATTAGAAACAAAGTACGTTTCTGTAGATCCTTATTTACGCGGAAGAATGAGAGATCAAAAATCATATATAGAACCGTTTGAACTTAATGAGCCTATAACCTCACACATTATTGCTGAAGTTATAGAAACTAAAAACGATAATTTTAAGGAAGGTGATTTAGTAACTGGAATGTTAGCTTGGAAAAAATACCAAACTACTTCTGGAGAACAACTAAATAAAATTGATACAGATTTAGCGCCAGCAACGGCTTATTTAGGAATTTTAGGTATGACAGGTCTTACAGCCTATTTTGGTTTAACTAAAATTGGTGAGCCAAAAGATGGCGAAACCTTAGTTGTGTCTGGCGCAGCTGGTGCAGTTGGTACAGTTGTAGGACAGATAGGAAAAATTAAAGGTTGCAAAGTAATTGGTACAGCTGGTACAGATGATAAAGTTGAGCTTTTAAAAGACAAGTTTGGTTATGATGAAGCTATTAATTATAAAACCACAGACAATATGAAAGAGGCCATAGCTTCTGCAGCTCCTAATGGCGTTGATGTTTATTTTGATAACGTTGGCGGAGATATTACAGATGCTGTTTTAGCTAACATTGCTAGAAACGCAAGAGTGATAAATTGTGGTGCTATTTCAGTTTATAATGATACCGAAACACCTACAGGACCAAGAGTTGAACCTATCTTAATAAAAAATAGTGTGTCTATGCAAGGATTTACAATTGGTAATTACCAGTCTCAATTTAAGGAAGGTATGCAACAATTAGGAAAATGGTTAAAAGAAGATAAATTAACCTATTCTGAAACTATAGTTGAAGGTTTTGATAATATTCCACAAGCTTTTATTGACTTATTTGACGGGAAAAATCAAGGTAAGATGATTGTTAAGGTTTAATCCTTAAAAGACACATTCCAATTTAAATTAGGGTCATAACATATATGGCCCTTTTTTATGTATAAAGGAGATTCAAAATTATTGGTGTACAAGCTACCTGTACCTAATCCTTGATACATAGAGGTATCTAGATTATAGGTGAATTGAGAAATTGCATTTAAACCAACATTACTTTCTAGAGCACTTGTTAACCACCATCCAACTTTAAGAGACCTGGCTAATGAAATCCAAGACTTTGAACCTTTAAAACCACCTATTAAGCTAGGCTTAAGAATAATATATTGTGGTTTTATTGTATTAAGTAACTTAGATTTATTCTCAGATTTAAAAACACCTATTAACTCTTCATCTAATGCTATATCTAACGGCGTTTTTTCACAAAGTTTAGCCATCTCTTGCCACTGGCCTTGTTGTATAGGTTGCTCTATGCTATGTAATTTAAACTCACTAAGAGTCTTTAGCTTTTCTAAAGCATCTTTAGTAGAAAATGCACCATTGGCATCTACCCTTATTTCTATATCTTTTTCAGAAAATTGAGATCGTATATATTTCAATAACTCTATTTCAGATTGAAAATCGATTGCACCTATTTTTAATTTAATACACTTAAAACCTTCTTTAATCTTAGTTTCTATCTGAGATTTCATAAAGCTTTTTTCTCCCATCCAGACCAATCCGTTTATAGGAATACTATCGTTTCCTTTTGTAAAATCAGATGGAAAAAGCTCATATGGATGTTCTGATTCTAAAGACTTAAATGCCATTTCTAACCCAAATTGTATAGAGGGAAACTCTTCCAATTTTTTATATAGTTTAGGCAAACCTAAATGAATATTGCTGCACACCCAGTTTAATGTATACTCATAATCCTTTCTGTCATCTACACTTAAACCTTTTAATAATCCACATTCTCCAATTCCTATAACATCGCCATTTGTGATTTTTATAAACCATGAATCCTTTGTTTTTAGGATACCTCTTGAGGTTCCGCTAGCTTGTTTAAATTGTAAGGTATGTTTATAATATTGCGCTGTCATTAAGAATTATAAATTTTTAAGTTTATTGAATTTCCTTAGGGAATATAAGTTTGTAAGAAGTTCCTTTTGAACTAGATTTTACTTTAAGCTCACCATCAAGCTGTCTTGAGAGTAACTCAATTAAACGGTGTCCTAAAGAGTTTGATTTCTGGACATCTTTAATATTAAACCCTTTACCAAAGTCTTGAAAGCTTAATGTGTAATGAGTTTCATTTGAGGTTAATGTGATATTAAACTTTACAGATCCGTCTTTAGATTGACCGTATTTAAAGGTATTGGTTAATATCTCATTTACAATAAGACCTATAGGAACCGCTTTTTCTACATCTAACTTATCTATTGATGAAATAATATAATTAGTAACATCTGTTTTTCCGAAAGATGAAATAAGGTTACTACATAGTTGCTCTACATAATCCTTAAAGGTTATTTCACCAAATTGATCAGATTCATATAATCGTTTATGAATAAGTGCCATAGAGTGTACTCTATTTTGCCCTTCCAGAAAGGCTTTTTTGGTAGCTTCATCTTCCACCGTATTACTTTGCAATCCTAAAAGACTAGAAATTGTTTGCAAGTTGTTTTTTACACGATGGTGAACCTCTTTTAGTAACAGTTCATTTTCTTCGTTTTTAATGATTAGCTCTTCATTTTGAGTCTTAATCTTTGATCGTGCTTTTACTTTGAAACTGTAATTTTTATAAAAAACTATTATAAGTATAATTAAAGTAACCAATACAAAAATCATTAAAACTGTTTGAAGTTGTTTTAAATCTCGTTTAGCAGCTTGGTTTAATAACTCTAATCGTTGTTTCTTAATTATTGTGCGTTGGGTGCTATTTTCTAATGAAGATAATAACACTATAGATTGATTTTTCTTGCTTATGATATCTAAGGAATCTCGTAAATCAATAAAATTTCTATAGTAAAATGCCGAAGAATCTACTTTACTAAGTTGTTTATAATAATCTCCTCTTAGTTTAAGATATGTAAGGTCTGCATTATAGATCGACTTTTGTCTCTTTCGTTCAAAAACACTGTCTAATACCTTATTAGCTTCATTAAGATCTTGTTCGTGCAAATAAACTTTAGCCATCAACAACCACTTGTGAATTCTATTATCTACATCATTAATAGTATAGCTTTCTTCAATATCTTCTTTAAGTATAGGGATAGCATTATTAAAATTATCTTGCTCAATATTGCAAGCAATAATGTTACCTTTTAACTGGTTGTAATAAAACTGTTTGGTATATTCTATATACCATGATTTTTCTTCGTAGTCTTTAGAGTTTAAAATTGGCTCAAGAGCTTTAAGCCCTTTTTTAAAATTTGCTCTAGCACTATCAATTTTATAAGCTTTAAAAAACAGCTCACCTAATTTCTTATAGTAAGTCATTTTAGAAAACGAACCATTTTCTGGCTTATAGGCTAAATCTTTAAAATCCTGAACAGCTATATCATAAAGACCAACATCTGCATATAAATCATAAAACGTTTTAATGTACCCTAACCTAATTCTCTCTTCCCTAATTTCTATGGCTTTCGCAAGATCTACATTAGCTCTATATATCTCCTCAAGCATTATTAAAATATAACTGTAGTTCTCAAAACTAAAATTATCTTTCTTAGTTTTTAAAATTTCAAGAATGGGTAATGCCTTACTAAACTTTGTTAGACTATGATAAGTTGATGCTAAAGGAAAACCTATTTTGTCTTTTAGATTAGCATCTATAGCAGTTTGGTAATAATGATGTTCTAATACAGTCTCCCATTCTTGTGGTGTTAAATAGGTAAAAACAGAAGTGTCTCCTTGGCGCTTATCATACCACATGCCTAGAAGTTTCTCTACATTTTCATGTTGTTTTAAAAGAGTGTCTTTTTTAGTCTCTGACAAAGAAGTGTCTTGCCCCAGTAAATTCTGAAAGCTAAAAATTAAAACAAATAAACACGTTAAAAAGATTCTCAACTACTCTACATTTTTAGTAAATATACTCTATTAGCTATGCATTAAAAACTAAAAGCTTCACTGCAAATAGTATTGCAAACAAAAACGTACTTAGTGCTACTTTTTTAAGTTCTGGATCTAAGAACATAGGTTCTTCTGTTTGTCTAACTTTATTAAAGTGAATAGCCAATATAATAAAGGAAACTAATGGCAGTAAACTCCATAATGTATTATAGGTTAAGCAGGTATATACTAAAAAAGATAGCAATGCTAAAATCCCTAAACATTGATGATACACTTTAGCTTTATGCCATCCCATTTTTACAACGAGCGTGTGTTTACCAGAGTTTTTGTCACTATTAATATCTCTCAAGTTATTTAAATTTAAAACTGCTGTACTTAAACAGCCTATAGTTATTGCAGGTAGGAAAACTGTAAAATTTAAAGCCTTAGTGTAAAGAAAATAACAACCTACAACACTCACCAGTCCAAAAAATATAAACACAAAAACATCTCCTAATCCTTTATAACCATAGGCAGAGTTTCCTACTGTATATTTAATAGCTGCAACAATTGCTGCAATGCCTAATGCAAAAAACACTACAGATAATATAAAATTATCCTTTCCAAAAGCTGTGTAAATAAGTAGCAGTGCCAGTACGAGTGTAACTAAAGATGTAAGAATAATTCCATTTTTCATGGCCTTATGAGATATTAAGCCACTTTGTATTGCGCGTTTAGGACCAATACGCTCTTCATTGTCTGTACCTTTTACACCATCACCATAATCATTGGCAAAATTAGATAGCACCTGTAAACCTAAAGTGGTTGCTATAGCAAGCCAAAATATTGAAGATAATAATAAGCTAGAAGAAGATTGAGTTGCTTTAACACCTATTGAAGCTCCTACTATTATACCAGATAATGATAATGGCAATGTTCTAAGTCTTGCTGCCATAACCCAAGACGTAAATAAAGATGTAGACATATTAATCCATTATTTTTACTAAAAATTCTTTCAAGAGATCTCCGCTTGGTATTGCATTAGAGTCTACGCCCTTACTTTTTAAATCCATAACTCTTAGTAAAGATATAGCCTGACTAGCATCTCTCATTGAATAATTTCTAGCCGCAGTAATATAATCTTTAGAAAAGTAAGGACTTATTCCTAAAGCTGTTGCCACAGATTTGTCGTTTATATTAGATAAGCTGTGAACTTGTAAAAGTTTGCTAAAAAAACTGAATAACAATGCACTAGTGAGTACAATAGGATTGTCTTTAGGGTTTTGCGAAAAGTAATTAATTATGCGGTGTGCTTTTAATTTATTCTTCTCTCCTATTGCATTTTGTAATTCAAAATTATTGAAGTCTTTACTTATCCCAATATTTTCTTCAATATGTTCTGGTGTAATTTCTATACCCTTTGGTAAAATAAGTTTCAATTTATTTAACTCATTACTTACTTTACCTAAATCTGATCCTAAGAACTCTGCCAGCATATGAGACGCCTTTTGAGTTATACCATAACCTTGAGATTTTAATGTACGTATAATCCAAGGACTAATTTGGTTGTCATATAGTTTTTTACCTTCAAACAATACGCCTTCTTTATTAAGCGCTTTGTATAGTTTTTTTCGTTTATCAAGTTTTTTATACTTGTAACAAACAACAAGTAATGTTGTAGGCTGCGGATTTTCCGCATAGCTTACCAACTTTTCAATAGTTCTAGATAAATCTTGAGCTTCTTTTACAATAATTACCTGTCTCTCGGCCATCATCGGGTAACGCTTGGCATTGCTTACAATATCCTCTACAGAAACATCACGGCCATATAGCGTCATTTGGTTAAAACCTCGTTCTTCTTCAGTTAAAACATTATCTTCTATATAATCTGAAATCTGATCTATAAAAAAAGCCTCTTCGCCATATAGAAAATAGAAAGGCTTAAACTTTCTATTCTTTATATCAGTTAGTATTGTTTGTAAATCTTGTAATGCCAAAATTATCTTGTCGTTTGTATATGGTAGTTTACCTTTGTATTGTGATGATGCCACTTAACTTTCCACGCTACGCGTTCCGATTCAAAAGTACCGAAAAAAAGGTGCATATCTTCGATGAGATTCGCAAAAGATTCTTTGTTCTTACACCAGAAGAATGGGTAAGACAACATTGTGTGCAATTTTTAATTGAGGATCTTAACATTCCAAAATCTTATATTAATGTTGAAAAAGAAGTGAAGGTTAATAGTATGTCTAAACGATACGATATTATCTCTTTTAATAAAGATGCCGGTATTCATTTAATTGTGGAGTGCAAAGCACCACATATTAAAATTAACCAAGAAACTTTCGATCAAATTGCAAGATACAATCTCACTTTAAATGCTAAGTATCTTATGGTTACTAATGGGTTACAACACTATTACTGCCAAATGAATGTGGATACCGAATCCTACACCTTTTTAAAAGAGCTTCCAATGTATAATTTGGACTAATTTTTACAAAATTTTAGAGTTAGCTACACCTCTAATTAACGTTTGTAAAGAATTTAGCTTAAAATAATCCTAAAGTCAATATTTTCTAAATCTCTAAGATTTTCAATTCTTAACTTTAAAAGAAAAAACTATGACAACCTTAAAATTTAGAGACGGAGACAGTATACCATCAATAGGATTGGGTACTTGGAAATCTGATCCAGAAGATGTAAAAAAAGCTGTAAAAATTGCCTTAGAAAATGGTTACAAGCATATAGATTGCGCCGCAGCTTATGACAATGAAGATGCTGTAGGAGAAGCTTTTAAAGAATCTTTTGAAAGCGGAAACGTTAAGCGAGAAGATATTTTTGTTACATCTAAACTATGGAATAACGCTCATAAAAAAGAAGATGTAATTCCTGCACTAAAAAAGACGCTAAAAGATTTAAACCTCGATTATTTAGACCTTTATCTTATGCACTGGCCAGTTGCATTTAAACCAAGTGTAAATGGCTTTCCAGAAAAAGATGAAGACTATTTATCTTTAGAAGAAGCACCACTTCATGAAACATTAAATGCAATGATTGAAGCGAAGAAACAAGGTTTAATTAAACATGTTGGTGTCTCAAACTTTAGCAAAGAAAAGCTAGAAAGCTTAAAAGGTAAAGTTGAAGAAATGCCAGAAATGAATCAAGTTGAGTTACATCCTTACTTACCTCAAAACGATTTATATTCATACTGTTCTAAAGAAGGTATTTTACTTACAGGATATTCTCCATTAGGAAGTGGTGACAGATCTGAAGGAATGAAAGCAGACGATGAGCCATCATTATTTGAAGATGATACTATTAAGAAAGTTGCAGAACGAAATAATATCTCAAAAGGTCAAACTTTAATTGCTTGGGCAAAACAACGCGGTACAGCCGTTATTCCTAAATCTACAAATGAGGGTAGGATTAAGGAAAACCTCGAGAGTGATAATATTGAGCTAAGCAAAGAAGACTTAGAAGATATAGCTAATATTGGTAAAAACTACAGATTTATTGATGGCGAATTCTTTGTTACAAAAGGTAACAGTTATTCTAACATTTATGACGAGTAATCCCTAAAGTATTCTTAACTATACTACTAATACTAGCTATTCTCAGTATATTTAACATCTAACCAAAATTTAAATATTATGATTAAGATTTTAGCTTTAATACTTACCATAGCTGGTGCCATAGGTTTAGTAATTGGCGTTTTAGGAGCTTTTGGAAGTATGAATGTAGGTTTAAGTCCTTGGGCATTATTAATAATTGGTATCGTATTTTTCTTTGCAGGCGTAGGTATGCTTAAAACGAGAAAAGACACAGATCAAATAGATGCTGACAACTAAGCTACATTAGTAAATTATATAAATTAAAAGGGATTCGTATTGAATCCCTTTTTTCATATCTACTATTCAATATTCTGTTTAATTATTTCTTCGTATATTTAAACAAAAAATTGTTTTGAAAAAGAATATTTTATTAATTGGTGGCTCAAAAGGAATTGGTTTAAGTATAACTGAACTATTGCAGGACGACCACAACCTTTTTGTTGCATCTAGAACTACAGGTGAATTAGACACCTCTTTAGTTACCCATTTAGAGTTTGATGTACAAAAGGATGACATCACTTCATTAAATTTACCAGATCAAATAGATGGTTTGGTATTCTGTCCTGGCAGTATAAACCTTAAGCCATTTAAAATGCTGAAACCTTCAGATTTTGAAGAAGACATAAACATTAACTTTATGTCTTTAGTCAAAACTGTTCATGCATTGTTACCAAAGCTAAAAAAGAGTGAGCAAGCTAGTCTTGTATTTTTTAGTACTGTTGCTGTAAAAGTAGGAATGCCATTTCATACCAGTGTAGCTGCCGCAAAAGGCGCAATCGAAGGTTTTGCAAAAGCATTAGCTGCAGAGTATGCACCAACATTTAGAGTAAATGTAATAGCACCATCACTCACAGATACACCACTAGCCGCTCAACTTCTTAATAATGACAAGAAACGAGAAAAAATGAATGATAGGCATCCTCTAAAACGCGTAGGAACAACTGAAGATATAGCTGCAATAGCAAAGTTTCTTCTCACAGATCAAAGTGCTTGGATTACAGGTCAAGTTTTTGGAGTTGATGGAGGTATGAGTACTTTAAACATTAATTAAAATGTCAAAAAAAGTTTCAATATTCTGGTTTAGAAGAGATTTACGCTTAGATGATAATGTAGGGTTTTTAGAAGCTTTAAAAGGCGATTATCCTGTTTTACCCTTATTTATTTTCGATAAAGATATATTAGATAAACTTCCTGAAAATGATGCTCGCGTCACGTTTATTTTTGAAACCCTACAAGAAATGCGTAAAGAGCTACAGGATGACTATGATAGTAGTTTAGCAATGTTTCACGATACACCTGAAAAAGTATTTAAATCTTTAGTGAAAGATTATCAGATTCAAGAGGTGTTTACCAACAGAGATTACGAGCCATATGCAAAAGAGAGAGACACAAGTATTAAGGAATTACTAAGCAAGAATAATATTTCATTTAATACATATAAAGATCAAGTAATATTTGAAAAAGACGAAGTAGTTAAAAAGGATGGCGATCCTTACTTAGTGTATACGCCTTACAAGAATACGTGGAAAGAGAATTTTAAAGACCACACTTTAAAGATTCATTATACATCTCAACATTTAGATAATACCGTAAAAAACACAAGACTTCCAAATGTGTCTTTATCTGAAATGGGGTTTAAAAAATCCTCAATTTCATTTCCTGAGTACGATACTTCTCCAACATTAATTGAAAACTACAACGATACTAGAAACTTTCCAGCCAAGGATGGTACATCTAATCTAAGTCCGCATTTAAGGTTTGGTACAGTTGGTATCAGAAAAATATACAAGAAAGCTATAGATGCTAAAGACGAGACATTCTGGAACGAATTAATTTGGAGAGAATTCTTCATGCAGATACTTTATCATTTTCCGGAAACTGTAAATAATGCTTTTAAAAAGAAGTACGACCGTATAGAGTGGCGTAATAATGAAGACGAATTTGAAAAATGGAAAACTGGTACTACTGGTTATCCTTTAGTAGATGCAGGTATGCGCCAGTTAAATGAAACTGGCTTAATGCATAACCGTGTTCGTATGGTAGTAGGAAGCTTTTTGTGTAAACACTTATTAATAGATTGGCGTTGGGGCGAAGCATATTTTGCAGAAAAACTGTTAGATTATGAAATGTCCAGCAATGTTGGTAATTGGCAATGGGTTGCAGGCTCTGGTGTAGATGCTGCTCCGTACTTTAGAATTTTTAACCCAACAACTCAAATAGATAAGTTTGATAAAAATAAAACATACATTAACCATTGGGTTAAAGAGTACAACACAAATAAGTATCCAGAAAAGATGGTAGACCATAAAGAAGCTAGAGAGCGTTGTTTAAATGCTTATAAATCTGCTTTAAATTAAAAGCAACAACAATTTTACTTATACAACTAACCTTCAGTCACTTAATTACTGAAGGTTTTTTTAGTTTATAAACGCCCTCATTTTAATTAACAAACCTTCACATCATTTAACATAACAATAAGTAATCTGAAATACCAAAGCCATGCAATCTCTGTTATCATGGTTCAAACCAAAAACTAAAACAATGAAAAAAGTTATGGTGCTTTCAGCACTTTCTATAGGAATCTTAGCAACATCATGTGTATCTAAGAAAAAGTATGTTCAATTACAAAACGAATATGACAATACAAGATCTACTTTAACTAAAACTCAAGTTGAAAAAGAGGAATTACAAGCAAAATACAATTCTATTCAGGATCGTGTTGAAGCTTACAACACTAAAATTAATTCTCTTAAAGACGAGAGTGATGCTAAATTTGAAACAGTTGGTGATGTCGCTGTAATTTCTGAAAATCAGAAAAAGCAAATGAGAAAGACATTGCAAAACGTTGATCCTCAAAAACTAGCAAATGCAAAAACCTTACAAGACTCAATTAACTTAGCTGTAGGTTATAGCTTAACCAAGTCTATGAGAGAGAATTTTGATGGTAACGACGAAGATATTGATGTTAATATCGACGAGACTGTGGTAATGATCTCTGTGTCAGACAAATTATTATTTAATAGTGGTAGTTATAGAGTTAGTAATAAAGCTAATAGCTTGTTAGAGCGTTTAGCTGCTGTTATAAACTCAGAACCAGCTATTGAGGTAATGATTGAAGGTCATACAGATGATCGTACAGTAAAACAAGGAAGTTATATTAAAGACAACTGGGATTTAAGTACAGAACGTGCTACAGCTATTATTAGAAAACTGGCAGACGACTATAATGTTGCTCCAGAAAAAATGATTGCTGCTGGTCGTAGTTCTTATAAACCTTTAGTGGCTAATGACTCTAATGAAAACAGAGCTGCTAACAGACGTACAAGAATTTTAATTCTTCCAAATCTTGATAAGTTCTTTGCACTAATGAGTAAAGAAGGATAATCACAATTCAATTTTAATTTAAAAAGGCTTTCTAAATTTTAGAAAGCCTTTTTTTATTGTGATATTTTAAAATATATAGTTTTAAGGTAAGCACCTTCTGCAAACGATATAGGATGATCGTCATCGTGAGCTGTTCTATCTAAAACTTTATAAATAACATTTTGTTGTTTTAAAGCTTTTTCTGCCATAGCATAAAAATCTTGAGCCTCTACTCTACTGCTACAAGATGCCAATACAAGTATGCCATTTTTAGATACAACTTGTACACCCATTTTAGCAAGTTGCGCATATTTTTTTAAAGCCTTTTCTACGTCTGTTGCTTTCTTTGCAAAACTTGGAGGATCAATAACTACAACATCAAACTTTCTGTTCTTTTGTATGAGTTGTTGTAGTTTTTCAAAAGCGTCTCCTTCAATTATATGATGTGTACCTTTATGGTCATTTAAAGTTGCATTTTCCTTAGCTACTGCCAATGCCTGTGCACTAATATCCAAACTAGTAACATCTTTTGCTCCTTTAGCTAATGCATGAACAGAAAAACCTCCAGCATAGCTAAACACATCGAGAACAGATTTTCCTTTGCTCAACTCTCCAACACGTTTTCTATTGTATCTGTGATCAAGGAAATATCCTGTCTTATGGCCTTTTATAACATTGGCCTTAAAATTAATACCGTGTTCAAAAAAGTGCACCTCTTCATCTTCTAGTTTTCCATACAGAATAGATCCATCAGACAAACCTTTAGTTGTTAAGAGCTGGTCAAGTTTTCTACTTAACCTAAGCACAACTGTTTTTACTTGAGTTGTATTAATTAAATGTGGAAGAATATCACTTAAATAAGGTAACCACATTTCAGAATACAGTTTAATAACCAAGACATTTGCATATACATCTGCAATAAAACTTGGCATATTGTCATTCTCCCCAAAAAGGAGTCTGTAAGCGTTTGTGTTGGTATCTAAAAGGTCTAATCGTTTACCGTAGGCAGTATGTATTTTAGATTCAAAAAAAGAGGAATTTATAGTAGCAGGACTGCCATTGTGTAATACCTTTATTTTTATGGGAGAATCTATGTCATACAATCCTAAGGCAATAAGCTTATTAGTATGATTATCATAAATAATGGCCAAATCTCCAGATTTAGGAGAATGACTTTCTTTTACAATACTATCTGAAAATACCCAAGGATGACCTTGTTTAACTAAACCTTGGGCAGTTTTGTTAAGTTTTACAGCAATACGCTGTGTTTTAATTTTTGGTAAATGTGTAAACTGAGAAGCTTCTACCAAAGTTCAAAGTAAATTCCAGAAAGTATAATAGCGATAATACAGATAATAACAGCTACTATTATGATAGTGGCTCCTACTTTAGTTTTAGGTGTATCTTGAAGAATATAATCGTTTTCTTCAAACTCTTGTTTTTGCTTTTTATCTGACATGATATTGAATTGGTTTTATTGCGCAAATATAAACAACAAAAGGTATAGTTTTTGCGTTATATAACAAAGAAATGAAAACTGTAAAACACATCACATTTTACCGTTTATTAAGTTACTAAATTTAAAATAAAATGTTAAAAATTTGGAAAATCCAAAAATTTAATGCATTATGTGGTGTTAAACGAAAATATCCCTAGAATATATGAGACAACTCAAGATTACCAAGCAGGTTACAAACAGAGAATCTAAATCTTTAAATAACTACCTGCAAGACGTTAGTAAACTAGATTTAATAACGGCTGAAGAAGAAGTTGAGTTAGCACAAAGAATACGAGAAGGTGATCAGATAGCATTAGAGAAGTTAACGAAAGCTAACTTACGTTTTGTGGTGTCTGTTGCCAAGCAATACCAAAATCAAGGATTAAGATTACCAGATTTAATTAACGAAGGAAATGTTGGTTTAGTTAAAGCCGCTAAACGTTTTGATGAAACTCGTGGTTTTAAATTTATCTCTTACGCCGTATGGTGGATTCGTCAATCTATACTACAAGCACTAGCAGAACATTCTAGAGTTGTACGTTTACCTTTAAATAAGATTGGTGTTATTAACAAGATTAATAAAACATTCTCTTATTTAGAGCAAGCTTATGAGCGTCCGCCTTCTGCTGCAGAAATTGCAAAGGAGTTAGATATGCCTGTAAGCAAGGTGAAAACTGCAATGAAAAACTCTGGACGTAGCCTTTCTATGGATGCGCCATTTCAAGAAGGTGAAAACGACTCTAACTTATACGATGTATTAAAGAGTGGAGAAAGCCCAAGCCCAGATAATAACTTAATGCAAGATTCTTTAAGTGTTGAGATAGAGCGTGCTCTAGATACCCTTACAGAACGTGAAGCAGATGTTATTAGACTTAACTATGGTCTTGGAGGACAACAGCCGTTAACTTTACAAGAAATAGGTGAAACTTTTGATTTAAGTAGAGAGCGTGTTCGTCAAATTCGTGAAAAAGGAATTAGACGTTTGCGTCACGAAAGTAAGAGTAAGATCTTAAAGAAATACTTAGGATAGTTTTACGACTCTGTTTATTTATAAAAAAGCCGCTTTAAATTAATAAAGCGGCTTTTTTATGTTCTATAATTAAAACTCTTAACCTTCTGGATTAAGGATTAAATTAATACGATCCTCTAAATCATCATAGTGGTATTTTGTTAATGTGTTAGACGATCTTGCAGATTTTAACTGGCGTTCTAATAACTTAAGTTCTCCTCTTACTAAAGCGCGCACATCACTTTGATCAACTGTATAATATACCTCGCCATATCTTCCTCGACTCATTTCTTCAGTTAGTAAATATTCCATTTGCTCTACAAAAGCACGTTGTAAGTTTCTTCTATATAAATCTGTTGGCTTTCCAGAAGTAACTTCATTAAAGATTCCTCTTTTAACATCCTGTAACATCTCTAAAGCAGAGTAATACTCATTCTCAGTAGTTTCAGCATTAATTAAGCGTCCTATTCTATCAAAGCTTAATAGGTTGTTTAAATGTCTTGTTTGTAAACTACGTAGGCGTTCAAAATAACCAGATTCAGATATATTTTGAACAATAGCTTTATCAATTAGCCATTGTGGTGTCTCAAAAATTGTATTGTGTAACCAAGATACAGACTGTTTTTGCGTGTCTTTATCTACAACAGTATAAACACTACCTTCTTGCTCTGGTGTTTTTAAATTTTCATAAACACCACCAACATTAGTAACTACGTGTCCTACGTAACGAGACATAACCCCTAAAAGTTCTCCATACAGTTCTTCTAAATCTGCATAATCATTAGTTTGATCTGATGTCCACTTTGGTAAATTTTCAGCAACATACTTTAAGTTTTTTATACCATATGTACTTGCTTTTATAGGATTGTTTCCTATAGCTTCGGTTTGAGATTGTGGATCAAAACTACTACTTTGTTTTCCAAATTTATATTTTGGATCATTTGCTTTTTCTAGTATCCAAGAATTTAAAGTTTGCAACTCTGCTTCTGGAGAATTTGCATTAGGAATAACACGATAACCCCAGTTTGCAGCATAGTGGTCATATGGTCCCATTTGGCGTACAAATCTTATATTTTCATCTCCAGGTTGTGCTATATAGTTATAACGCGCATAATCCATAAGACTGGCAGCTATACCATTGTTTTGAGTAAACTCTCCATCTCTATAATCTTCAACATTATATGCATAGCTGGCTGCCATATTGTGAGGAAAACCTAAGGCATGACCTACTTCATGTGCAATAACTTGACGCATCATCTCTCCTATTTCTTCTGCATTAGTATCTAAAGTTCTAGCTGAAGGATTTGCTGCGCCAGTTTCTAATAAATATCTATTTCTGTAAGACCTAAGGTGGTTATGATACCAGATAATATCACTTTCTATAATTTCTCCAGAACGAGGATCACTCACACTTGGCCCAACAGCATTTCTGGTGGTACTAGCAACATAACGCACTACAGAGTATCTTATATCTTCTGGACTAAAATCTGGATCTTCTTCTTTGGTTGGAGCATCTTTAGCTATAATTGCATTTTTAAAACCTGCAGTTTCAAAAGGTTTTTGCCAATCTTCAATACCTTGTTTTATATAGGTTTTTAAACTCTCTGGCGTACCAGGATCTAAATAATAAACTATTGGTTTAATAGGCTCCACCAATTCTCCTCTCTCATAAGCAGCAGGATCTTTAGGTTCCAATCTCCAACGTCTTATATAAGTTTTCTTATCTGCTTTTAAAGCTTCGCTCGAGTAATCTATTTGGCTTGTTGTAAACCAACCTACACGAGGATCAAATAATCTTGGTTGCATTGGTTCTTCAGGCAACAAAATCATAGATTGATTCATTTGAAGACTTATTGACTCTGTAGCTGAGTTTGATGGTGGCTCAGAAGCATTGTAGGTAAAATCCTGTTTAACCTCTATATTTTCAGGGAATGTCTTTATGTTATTAATAAAGCTTCTATCCTTATCTAGATTTTTTACTTTATAAGATTTTCTTAGTCTTGAGCTCAACCCACTTATAGCCTGAACATCTGAAGATAAGAATTTAGTAACATCAATAACCGTAGCTGTACTATCTGCACTCAAGGCTTCAATATCAAACGCATAAAGTGTAGGCTCATAATTATTTACTAAGACAGAATTATTAATTGCTGCAGACGTATCCAAAGCAACTTCTGAGTAGCTTTTTACCTTTAATAAGATTTTGTCCTGAAACCTAACCCAATGTACCACTTGCTCATTAGTTTTACTTCCAGCATTCATATAACCACCACCTAAATTTGATGGTATTTGAGCTATCCTACTTACCCAAAGCATATCTTTTTGCAGGACAGCATTCGGTATTTCATAGTAATATTTTTCACCTATTTGATGAACTTTAAATAGACCATCATCTGTTTTTGCAGCACTCGTAATGACTTTTGAATAAGGTTTTATCTTATCGTCTTTTGAAGCTGAAGATGTAGGTGTATTGGTTGATTTTTTTGTGGTTGGTTTTTGGTTGGCGCACCCTAATACTACTAGTAGCGCGGTTAATACAACTAATGGGTATTTCATTATATAGTAAGATTTAGCCATCTAAGATACCAAAAATTGAGAAAGCTTAAACCACTAAAGAATCATATTTTAGTGAATAGTTGTACTTTAGCTACAAACTACCACCAATGAGAAATGTCCTTTCACTAGTATTATTAGTCTTTATTTCAATAAGTTGTAAAGATATTGAACCTAAAGAACTAACCGAAAATCAACTGCTTGCAAAGGCCATGTCTATTCATTTAGAAGTTATCACTTTAGATACACATTGTGATATAAATATTCGAAATTTCACTGACTCTATTAACTATACACAAAATCTAGAAACACAAGTTAATCTTCCTAATATGAAAGAAGGTGGTTTAGATGTGGCTTGGTTTATTGTGTATACAGGACAAGACTCTTTAAATGACATAGGTTATAAAAACGCATACGATAATGCTATTAGAAAATTTGAAGCTATACATAGGTTAGTAGACAGTATTGCTCCTAATGATATTGCTTTAGCAACAACCTCTAAAGAAGTAAAAGATATACACGAATCAGGCAAACTTGTTGCGATGATAGGTATAGAAAACGGTTACCCAATAGGTACAGATCTTAGTAACGTCAAGACATTTTACGATATGGGTGCACGCTATATGTCTTTATCACATAATGGGCACAGCCAATTATCAGACTCTAACACTGGAGAAAAAGATGGTGTCTGGTTACATAATGGGTTAAGTGAATTAGGAAAAGAAGTGGTTTCTGAAATGAATCGTGTTGGTATGATGATAGATGTATCTCATCCATCTAAAGAAGCCATGCGACAAATGATAAATTTAACCGAAGCGCCAATAATAGCTTCACACTCATCTGCCAGAGCGCTTTGCGATCATAGTAGAAATTTAGATGATGAGCAGTTACAATGGTTAAAAGAAAACAATGGTGTTGTACAAACTGTAGCATTCAGCAGTTATTTAAATACCGAAAAGCACAATGCATTTAATGACGCTAAGCAAAAGTTATACAAATCAGTTGGACAAAAGATGGGTTTTGAAATCATTGAGCGTGATAGCGTAAGACTTTTAGACAATGAAGCAAGAACGGCATATTATGATAATTATAGAAAAGTTATAAATGCTTCGAAAGAGAAGGTTGAAGCCTTAAAGCAGGAAGTAGCACCTGTAAATGTTTCAGATTTTGCAGATCATATAGATTATCTCGTTGAAAAAATTGGAATTTCTCACGTAGGCATTAGTTCAGATTTTGATGGTGGTGGCGGTATTCACGGTTGGGAAGATGCTTCAGAAACCTTTAATGTAACATTAGAGTTAGTTAGGCGTGGTTATACTCAAAAAGAAATTGAAATGCTTTGGTCTGGAAACTTATTAAGAGTTTTAGATGACGTTGAAGCGGTTTCGAAACGAATTCAAGAAATTGAAACTGAGGTTGCAAATAATTAATCCTTAGTAATAAAGCTATAAAAAAACAGCAAGCACTTAATGGCTTGCTGTTTTTTTTATAACTTAAATCAAGTTTCTTGAATACTAAAACTTACCGTTAAAGCTTAAGCGTAGTTTACGCATATACTCTTCTTGTAACCAATTTTTATAGTTCTTGGTATTGTTTATTATACAATATGAGAAAATACGTATTCTATACTCTATATCATCCTTAAGTAGCTTAGCAAGCTCTCTTGCATCAAAAACATCTTCACTGTTTTCAATACACATTTTTGAGTGTTGCTCTATAGATTTTTCAATAACCATCTTAGACTTTCCATGAGACTTCATAATCTTCTCATATTCTGCTCGAACATTAAATGAGATGTCTTCGGTATTTTTAAAACGCTCTCTTAAATCGTCTGGCATAACATATTTAAACTCACGTTCAATCTCATCATCACTACGAAGGTGTTCTAAGAAATAGTCTGGAGATTTAAAGATACGATGCCAATCTACAGGTTCACTCCACATACCAAAACGTGCAGCGTTATTACCAAGATCTAAAACTGTAAATTCTTTCTTATCACCAAGCACACGAGAACCACGTCCTATCATTTGATAGTATAGCGTTAATGATTTTGTAGCTCTGTTAAGTATAATTGTTTCAACAGAAGGTTCATCAAAACCTGTAGTTAAAATACTAACAGATGTTAAGATAGCATCTGGAGTCTCATTAAACCACTTAAGAATAGCTTTACGCTCTTCTTTAGTGTGTGTATTATCTAAGTGCTCTACTTCGTAACCAGCGCGTTTAAAAGTAGTATAAACTTCTTCTGAAGTACGTATACCATTATTAAAAATTAAGGTCTTTGTACCTTGTGCTTTGGCTTCATAGGCTTGCAAGAGTTTACCTTGCATTACCATATTTCCATAAAGTTCTTCGGAAGATCTTACGGTATAATCTCCTGTCATCCCAACTTGTAATGTTCCTAAATGAACATCATAGCTATAGGTTTTTGCTTTTGCTAAAAATCCTCTTTTAATTAATGAAGGTATATCTTCTCCTACAATTAGATCATCATAAACCTCATACATAGGAAGTTTAATGTTTGAGCTTAAAGGAGTTGCAGTGACACCTAGCATAAAAGAGCCTTCAAAGAATTTGAAAAGCTTTCTGAATGAGTTATAGTGAGCTTCATCTATAATTACAAGACCTACATCTTCTACATCGAAAATATCATCTTGTAAACGATTGTTTAGAGTTTCGACCATTGCCACAAAACAATTGTACTTGTCTTGATCTGGAAGCCTTTTAACTTTAGAGTTTACAATTTTATTCTTTACACCAAACTCTTTAAGCATTTTAGAAGTTTGCTTACAAAGCTCTATCCTGTGTGTAAGAATAACTACCTTTTTATTGGTTTGCTCTATATAACGGCGTACTAATTCTGAAAATATCACTGTTTTACCGCCACCTGTAGGAAGTTGATACAGGAGATTGTAATTATCTGGATGCTTCTCGATACGGTCGAAGATTTTCGCAATATCGGTTGCTTGATAATCGTAAAGTTCTTTTTTGTTATTTATTCCAAAAGTTGTGTTTGCCATAGCCATTCTAAAAAACTTTGCAAAATTACAGTTTTTTAATGCTTACGAAAAACAAAACCAAGGTTTCTATAAAAAGAAATTATAATTGCTTTAAAATGAATAAAAAAGGAGATGATTTAATTTTCAAAATCATCTCCTTCAAAAAATATGTTTTTCTAATTAAAGTGGAATATTACCATGTTTGCGTTCTGGTCTTAACACTGTTTTATTTTCTAACATAGCAAAAGATTTTAGAAGCTTGCGTCTGGTATCCTTAGGCATAATCACTTCATCTATAAAGCCTCGCTGTGCTGCCTTAAATGGATTAGCAAAGGTTTCTGCATATTCTGCCTCTTTTTCAGAAAGCTTAAGCTCTGGATCTTCGGCTGCTTTTATTTCACGCCTAAATATAATTTCACTTGCACCCTTTGCTCCCATTACGGCAATTTCTGCAGTTGGCCAAGCATAATTCATATCTGCACCAATGTGTTTAGAATTCATAACATCATATGCACCGCCATATGCTTTTCTGGTAATTACTGTAATTCTTGGTACTGTAGCTTCACTTAAAGCATATAATAATTTAGCACCGTGCAAAATGATACCATTCCATTCTTGATCTGTTCCGGGCAAAAATCCTGGAACATCCACTAATACTAACAATGGAATATTAAAGGCATCACAAAAACGCGTAAATCGAGCTGCTTTTTTAGAGCTATCTACATCTAAAACACCAGCCAAACTCATAGGTTGGTTGGCTACTATACCAATACTTTTTCCGCCTAATCGGGCAAAACCAACAATAATATTATCTGCGTAGTCTTTATGAATTTCGAAAAAAGAGTCTTTATCTATTATCCCCGAAATTACCGTATGCATATCATAAGGTTTATTAGCAGAGTCTGGTATAATACCTTCTAGTTCTTCTCTAACCTCATCATTTAACTCATAAGAAATAGCTTCTGTTTTTACTTTATTATTTTGAGGTAAGTAGCTTAATAATTGCTTAATCTGTTCAAGACAAACTACATCATTACTAGCGGTAACGTGTGTTACACCAGATTTATTGGCGTGCGTTCTTGCACCACCTAATTCTTCTGAGGTTACTGTTTCATTTGTAACGGTTTTAACCACATTTGGACCTGTAACAAACATATAGCTACTATCCTGTACCATTAAGGTAAAATCTGTCATTGCAGGTGAGTAAACAGCACCACCAGCACAAGGTCCCATAATGGCAGATATTTGAGGTATAACTCCAGAGGCTTGTACATTTCTGTAAAAGATATCTGCATATCCTCCTAAAGAGCGTACACCTTCTTGAATACGTGCTCCTCCAGAATCATTAAGACCAATAATTGGAGCACCTACTTTTAAAGCGTGATCCATAACCTTACAAATCTTTTCTGCGTGTGTTTCTGATAATGCACCTCCAAAAACAGTGAAATCTTGTGCATAAACATAGACTAGTCTGCCTTGTATTGTACCGTATCCTGTTACAACACCATCACCATAAAACTTCTGTTTGTCCATACCAAACTCTGTTGTTCTATGCGTAACCAGTATGCCCATTTCTTCGAAAGAACCATCGTCTAACAAATAATTTACACGCTCTCTGGCAGTAAGTTTATGTTTTTCATGTTGTTTCTTTATACGTGCTTCGCCGCCACCCAAATGAGCTTGTGCTATTTTTTCTTCAAGTTGTTTTTTTATATTACTCATCCTGATATTACGATTTTGGTAGTCTTAATTGTTTTGAATCTTTTAGGTATTGTCTTAACACTACCTTAGCTGCCAATTCTGCTTCTTCTGTAAACTGAGCTTTCAGTTTTTCTGGAGAATAGTTGTTTTTTACAAAGTGAGTATTAAAGTTTCCACTTCTAAATGCATCATTCTCAAACACAAATTTTCCAAATGGCAATGTTGTTTGGATACCTTCTACTTCATAAGCATCTATAGCTTCAACCATAAGTTGTATTGCTGCTTCTCTAGTTTTACCATAGGTAATTAATTTAGCCAGCATTGGATCGTAATAGATAGGCACTTCCATACCTTCTTCGAAACCGTTATCTACTCTTATTCCATTTCCTTCTGGTAACTTGTAAACTTCTAGGTTACCTACACTTGGAAGAAAATCATTTAAAGGATCTTCTGCATAAACTCTAAGCTCAACTGCATGACCATTAATTTTAAGATCTTCTTGTGTAAAGGATAACGTCTCTCCGTTAGCAACTTTAATTTGCTGCTCAACAAGGTCTATTCCTGTAATAAGTTCTGTTACAGGATGCTCTACTTGTAATCTTGTATTCATTTCTAGGAAGTAGAAATTATGATCATCATCAATTAAAAATTCTACAGTTCCAGCTCCAACATAATCACAAGCTTTTGCAACTCTTACAGCTGCAGCTCCCATGTTTTCTCTCAGCGTTTCTGATAAGACACTAGATGGTGCTTCTTCAACTACTTTTTGATGACGTCTTTGTATACTGCACTCACGCTCAAACAAATGAACTGTATTGCCATGTTTATCGGCTAGTACTTGTATTTCTATATGTCTAGGAGATGCTATATATTTTTCAATAAATACAGAACCATCACCAAATGCAGATTTTGCCTCACTTATGGCTCGTTTCATTTGAGATTCTAATTCTGTCTCTTTTTCTACAACACGCATACCTTTTCCGCCACCACCAGCAGAAGCTTTTATAAGAATAGGAAAACCAATCTCTTTAGCTATGCTTGTAGCTTTATCTACATCTTCAATAGCTTCATCTATTCCTGGAACCATTGGTATATCATAAGATTTTACAGCTTCTTTAGCTGCTAACTTACTTCCCATAACTTCGATAGCATGAGTATCTGGACCTATCCAAACTATACCACTTTCTTTAACTTTTTTAGCAAAACCTGCGTTTTCACTTAAAAAGCCATAACCTGGATGAATAGCATCAACATTTAATGCTTTAGCTTTTTCTATAATTACATCGCCTAAAAGGTAGGACTCCGACGATGGTGGTGGTCCTAATAAAATAGCTTCATCTGCATAACGTACATGTGGAGAATGCCTATCTGCTTCAGAATAAACGGCAACTGTCTTTATACCCATTTCGCGTGCTGTTTTCATAACACGAAGGGCTATCTCGCCACGATTGGCAACTAATATTTTTTTCATGATAATGGTTCTAGGGTAAGCAATAAGGCATTTTTCTCAACGGTGTCTGCTGTAGTAACTTCAATAGATTTAATAACACCATCTCTTGGTGAAAGCAGTGCGTTTTCCATCTTCATAGCTTCTAGCACGCATAGTGTATCGCCTTCTTTTACACTGTCTCCTTCCTTTACATCTACACTTAAAATAACACCTGGCATTGGTGCAAAAATATCATTCTCTATAGCATCTGCTCCTAAGCTTAATCCCATTTCTTCAATTAGAAGATCGAGATCATTTTTAATGGCTACCTGATATCTATTACCATTTATACGAACTGTATATTGGCGATTAAGTACATCTTTACCTTCTATATGTACAGATTGGGAGGCAGAATCTTCTAAAATATGTTGTTTGTTATTGGGTTGTAAGCTGGTATCTAGGGAATTGACGTCTTGAGCATCTAACTGAAACTCAAACTCATCATTAACCGAGAGTTTATAAGTATTGGTCATAGATCTGTTATTATGATTTAAAGATAATAAGTGACTACAGATACTACAAATTAATAGCCCCTAAAACTATGAACTAACAAAATGAAGTACCATAAATACTATATGGAAAGTTAATTATAAACGCCCAATTACGCTACCACAATCTAACATCTCCTCACCAAAATATGGATTTTTAATTCCCTTTTCTAATGCTAGCCATTGTGCACCATTGTTATTGTTTGCCATTGGACATTCTTGAATATAATATGTGGTGTTTTGACTGCTAAACCCTTTTGATATTTTAATTAGGTTTTTTGAAAGTCCTACAAAGGCAGAGCGCTGTTGTGCCAAAGTTTCTGCTTTTATAAAATTTTGAGTTGTTGTTTCTAAAGCTTTTAAAGCTGAAACATCTTTTAGTTCTTCAGTATTTCGAATACTTTTTAGAAGATTGTTTGAAGCTTGGTGGGCAGCCTTAGTATCTGAGTTTACCAATGCATCTTTTAGAACGATATATTTTATCATGACATCGTTTAAATAACTTGAATCTTCTAGTTGTTTATTCATAGTATCTGAACCTGTTGTTGGGTTCATCATAGATTGCTTGCCTTGTAGCTGTGCCGCAGCATCAACTGTGAATGTGCCATTTGTTACTACCTCATCTCCTATTTTTAATCCAGACTGTATTTCATAATTATCATTTACAGTTCTTCCTAATGTAACATTGCGCATTATAAATGTTGGTGATGTAGCAGTGGTTTTAATATATACTAAAGACTGTTCTCCTGTCCATAACACTGCACTTTTAGGCACTGTTATTTGGGTATTATTATCGGTGTCAAGTTTTATTGTGCCGGTAACAAACATACCAGGTTTTAATAAGTCTTCTTTATTATTTAGTGTTGCTCTTACACGAACAGTTCTTGTACTTGTATTTAAAATAGGGTCTATAAAAGACACCTTAGCATTAAATGTTTTATTAGGAATAGCTTTAACTACAACACTAATGTCCTGACCTTCTTTTATATCTTGTATTGTAGTTTCATATGCATCAAACTCTGCCCATACGGTACTTAAATTTGCTACTTTAAATATAGGTTGCCCATCCATAACGTGAGATCCTTTGTTTACCATTAGTTCTGTTACTACTCCAGAAACTTGTGCGTAAATTGTAAAACTAGGTTTAGGGATTCCTGTCTTTAACACCTCTGCAAGTTGTGATTGTGGTATCATCCAGTTCATAAACTTATTTTTCACAGCATTATAAAGCTGAGGCTGTGCATCTTTTATTCTGTATGCAGTAATAAGTTCCTGTTGTGCAGCTACAAGCTCCGGAGAATAAATTTTAGCTACTGCTTGTCCTTTTCTTACAGTTTCACCTACAGATGTTACATAAAGTTGATCTACACGGCCATTAAAATGAGCTGGTTGTGTAGCTGCTTTGTCATCATTTGCTTTTATTTTTCCAGACAACTCTATAGATGAGTTACTGGAAGACATTTCTCCAATAACTGTTGTTTGAATATTAGCCAATGCCATAGCATTTTCTGTCATCTTAAACTCATTGGGTGCCAATCCTGTTGCAGAGCTTTCAGCTGGAATTAAATCCATACCACAGATTGGACAATCGCCAGGCTCTTGTTGTCTAACTTGAGGATGCATAGAGCAAGTCCAAATCTCTGAGCTGTGTTCCTCCAAAGAATGCTTCTTTTCTTTAGAGGTTTTATTTTCTGAAGAAGAGTTTGATGTTGTACCAAACAATAACCAACCTGCAAAAAGCCCTATGAGAACAGCAAAGATTAAATATATAACGTTCTTATTCATTGTTTTTAGTTTTTGCTTTCTAGGCGCTTTATCATTTGTTTCATTTCTTCAATTTCTTTCTTCTGTGCTTTAATAATATCTTCTGCCAACTTTTTAACTTCTGGATCTTTAATTTCAGCTCTTTCACTTGTTAATATTGCTATGGAATGGTGTGGAATCATAGCTCGCATCCAAAGTACGTCTCCAATTATAGGTTGTTGAGCACGAACTAACCCTAAAGCTCCAACAAATAAGATAATACTACCTGCTACAATAGCTATGTTCTTTTTTATGTTTTTATACATATTACGCATAGCTAAAAACATAATTATTGCCATTGTAGAAATTCCTAAACAGGTCATGTAAAAACGCGTTAAGCTAAAGTACACATGATCTATTTGGTAAGTATTTAAATACATGGTAATATACATTGCTATAAATGATGCTATTAACATTCCTATAAACTTAGTGTAATTACCTATTCCTGATTTTTTATCTGATTTAGAATTCATATAGTTTAAATTGATTTGTTTTTTAATCTTAAAGCGTTCCCTATTACAGAAACTGAACTAAAACTCATAGCCAAAGCTGCAATCATTGGTGATAACAACACACCAAAAAATGGAAATAAAATTCCTGCAGCAATAGGCACTCCTAAAGTGTTATAAATAAGCGCGAAAAATAAGTTTTGCTTTATATTTTTCATAACTGCCTCGCTTAAATTTCTTGCTTTTACTATACCGTGTAAATCTCCTTTTACTAAAGTTATTTCGGCACTTTCAATTGCCACATCGGTTCCTGTACCCATTGCAATCCCAACATCGCTTTTGGCTAATGCTGGTGCATCATTTATACCATCACCAGCCATTGCAACACAATGACCATTAGTTTGCAAACTCTCTAATTCTTTTAGTTTTTGCTCTGGTAGCATTCCTGCTTTAAACGTTGATAGGTTAAGACGCTTTGCAACAGCTTTTGCTGTATCTTCATTATCTCCGGTAAACATTATTACCGAAATTCCTTTTTCTTGAAGTTGAGTTATTGCCTTAGCACTTGTCTCTTTAATTTTATCGCCTATTACTACTAAACCTACAATTGCCTCATTTAAAGAAAGATAAGAAACTGTTTTTCCTTCTTTTTGAAAATCTGCCGCTTTATTAATAGTATCTTTTGATAGTTGTACTTTGGCAAATTCCATCATTTTAGAATTACCTAACGCTAAGGCTTTACCATCTAGTTTTCCTTCGACACCTTTACCTGTTACTGAATTAAATGCTGTGACTTTTAATATATCTACATCCTTTTGTTTGGCATAATTTACTGTTGCATCTGCTAAAGGATGTTCGCTATTGGTATTAAGGGAAGCTATTAGTTGTAATACCTCAGCTTCTGTATAATTATTATCTAAAGCTACTACAGTTTCAACAGATGGCTTACCTTCAGTAAGTGTTCCTGTTTTATCTACTATAAGCGTATCTATTTTATTCAGTTTTTCTAAGGCTTCAGCATTTTTTATAAGCACGCCTTGAGAAGCTCCTTTTCCCACACCTACCATTATAGACATAGGTGTTGCTAATCCTAATGCACAAGGACAAGCTATAATTAAAACTGCAATCGCATTTACTAACGCATAGACATAAGCTGGATTTGGTCCCCAAATTGCCCAAATACCAAAGGTGAGTATTGAAACCCCAACAACTATTGGCACAAAATATCCTGAAACCTTATCTGCTAGCTTCTGAATGGGAGCTTTGCTCCTACTAGCGTCGTTAACCATTTTAATGATTTGAGATAGTAATGTTTCATTACCTACTTTCTCAGCTTTCATTAAGAAAAATTGGTTGCCATTTATAGTACCACTACTAACTTTATCATCTTCTGATTTATCTACAGGTATAGGTTCGCCTGTAATCATAGATTCGTCTATGGAAGAATGCCCTTCGGTAATATGGCCATCTACAGGAATTTTTTCGCCAGGCTTTACTTTCAAAATATCACCTTTCTCTATTTTTTTAATGGCGACTACCTCTTCTTTACCATCAACAATTTTAATAGCTTTATTAGGCGCCAGTTTTAATAATTCCTTAACCGCAGAATTTGTTTTGCTATGAGCTCTAGCTTCTAAAACTTGCCCCATAAGCACTAAAGTTAGGATAACTGTTGCAGCTTCAAAATAGACATGTACAGCACCTGAATCTGTTTTAAATTGCGGTGGAAAAACTTGAGGAAAGAGTAATCCAAAAACACTAAACAACCAAGCAACTCCAGCACCTATACCTATTAGAGTAAACATATTGAGATTCCAACTTATTACACTTTTATAAGCGCGCTCAAAAAACATCCAAGTGGCATAAAACACCACAGGCAATGACAGTGCAAATTGTATCCAGTTCCAATAAGTTTGCTCTAGTACTGTGTAAAGCGGATTTTCAGGAATCATTTCACTCATTGCTATTAAAAAAATTGGAAGCGTAAATGCAACAGCCATCCAAAATTTCTTAATGAGCTTTTTGTAATTCTTCTCCTCAGATGTAGTATCTGGTTGTTTTGGAACTAAATCCATACCGCAAATAGGGCAATCTCCTGGTTCTTCCTTTTCTACTTCAGGATGCATAGGGCACGTCCATTGGTCTGTAGTATGTTGTAGTTTTTGTTCTTCAACCAGATCCATTCCGCAGACAGGACAATCTCCAGGATTCCCATATGTTTTATCACCTTCACAATGCATTGGGCAATAATAAACACCGTTACCATTGTTTGATGTTTTAGCAGATGTTGTTTCTTCATTTCCTGCTGAAGCTTCTTTTTTTTCAAGATGAATACTATAACTACCACCATCTTCTTTTAAGGCCTTTTGAAATGTTTTTAAAGGCAGATGTTTCTCCATTTCTATGTTAGCAGTACCCTTTTCAAGGTTAACAGATACCTGTTTCACGCCTTTTACAGAAGACAATATAGTTTCTACATGAGATTTACACCCATTACAAGACATGCCGTTAATATGATATGTATGTGTCATAATTATAATATTCAGTTACTCCTTATAAATTTAATACGCTAAATTGATTCTTTTAAAGAACCAGCATTTAATCTCTATTGAATTTTACTATCTATCTTACCGCATTTTAGCATCTTATCTCCAAAATATGGGTTTATTATTTTTTCTTCTGATGATAACCAATAACCACCAGTATTATTAAGAGCCATTGGGCAATATTGTTTGTAAATAGCACCGCTTGTTATAGATGATGATACCAATTCTTCTATCTCATCAGAAAGTCTTGGCATTTGTGATCTTGCCTCTTCAAGTGTTTTGGCTTCTTGAATTATAGCTACAGTTTTTAGGTCTTCTCCTAACACTTCTTTCAACTCTTTTGCTCCACTATTCGCTTCTTTTAAATTTGAAGCAACCAAGGCATCTTTTATTTTTAAATATGAATTAAATAACTGTTCTGAAGTTTCATTGTTAAACTCTAATTCTGTTGTCTTAGAAAGTTCTTCTTCTTTGTGCTCTTTAGAAGTAACCTGTTCAACTTTGTTAGTTTCTCCTGCGTCTTTGCAAGCCATTAGATTTAAGACTAAGACTGATGCTATTGCTATTGATTGTAAATTTTTCATAATTAAGATATTTATTTAGTTAAGTAATTTAATGTTGCTGTTTGCAAATAATAGTTTGTGATGCTTTTGATAATTGCTTTTTCAAATTTTAATTGTAATTCCTGTAAGTCGAGAATATCATTAAAGTCTATAATTCCTGTTTCATAGCTTTTGGTTAATATATCTTCTGCATCTTTAGCGTGTTGTAAATTTTTTAATTGTGTTCTGTAATTCATTAGTGCAGTTTCTCTAGCACTTAATGCTTCAGCTAAAACGGCGTTTAATTGGTTTTCTCGTTCTTTACGTTCATTTGTAATTTGCTCTTGGCGTAATTCATTCTGCTTACTCACAGATTTATATTTAGCATTAAAAATTGGAATGGAAACCGAAAGCATAGGCATAAGAATATCTTTACCGTTATCACTAAAGTTTTGAGAAGGTCGCTCTGCAACATTTATATAATCTATACCTACTCCAAAATCTGGAATTCCTTCTTTTTTGTTTAGTGTTTCATTAGAAACTACAGACTCATATAATTTGTCAAATTTTATTAATTCAGGATGTGTAGTTACAGTAGTGTTACTTACAGACAAACTATCCAAAGGCATTTGGCTTAGGTTTACCACCTTTATTTGAGTACCTACAGGTTGATTTAATAAACTATTAAACTCAGCTTGTTCAGCCTTAAAGGTATTTTTCAAAGCTTCAATTTCTTGAAGAAGTTCATTTTTTCGTATCTGTAATCTAAGTAAATCGACTGCTGATGCCTTACCAACTTCTATGTAGGTTAATGCTAGCTCTTCATAGGTTTCAAGTAGGCTAACTTGTTCTCGCAACACATTCTGCATATCCATTGAAGCATATAACTTATAATACGATTGAGATACATTTAGTTTTAGCTGCCTTTTGGCTATAACTACATTTACATACTCTGCATCTGCCATTGCAGCAACGTAATTTTTACGAGCTGTTATTGTTCCAAACCAAGGTAACATTTGCCGTGCAGAAAGCTTGAACTGCTGTGGCCCAGTACGCGTTTCTGTTTCACTTATAAAATAACCTACGCTAAACTCTGTATCTGGTAAGGTATTTACTTCGTTACGTTTTTCTAGGGCTATTTCGTATTCATTATTAACACCACTAATTTTAGGGTTGGTAGTTTCTGCTTGCTGTAAATACACATCAAGTTGTTGTGCATTGCCAGCAATAGCTAGACATACACTAAATAAAAATATGCTGTTCCTAAAATTCATAGTTAACTTAATTTAGGGTTATTTGGTTGAATATTTTCTTGTTTTGATAAGGCTATTTCTTTTCTCCAACTAAATAAAACCGGTACCACAAATAAGGTCATTAAAGCTATAAGCATTCCTCCAAAACTTGGTATTGCCATAGGAATCATAATATCACTACCTCTTCCTGTTGATGTAAGCACAGGTAAAAGTGCCAGCATAGTTGTAGCTGTAGTCATTAAACACGGTCTAATTCGTTTTTTACCTGCTTCAACAATACTTGCTCTAATTTCATTTTTAGTAGCTGGTTCGTTTTTATTAAAGGTTTGTGTTAAATAGGTTGCCATTACTACGCCATCATCTGTAGCAATACCAAATAAGGCTATAAACCCAACCCAAACAGCTACGCTAAGATTTATAGTCTTCATTTGAAAGAGGTCTCTAATATTTTCACCAAACACATTAAAATTCATAAACCAATCTTGACCGTAAAACCATATTAAGATAAAACCTCCTGCAAATGCAACTGCTATACCTGTAAATACCATAAATGCTGTAGAGACAGATTTAAATTGAAAATATAGAATTAAGAAAATTATGATTAACGCCATAGGTACTACAAAAGACAGAGTTTTTTCTGCCCGAAGTTGATTTTCATAGGTTCCTGTAAACTCATATGAAATTCCTTTAGGAACGGTAAGCTGCCCTTTTGCTATATAATCTCTAATTTTTGCTTGTGCATTCTCCACTACATTTACCTCAGCATAACCGTCTAACTTATCAAAAAGGACATATCCCACTAAAAATGTGTCTTCACTTTTAATAACTTGAGGTCCTTTCTCATATTTAATGGTTACCAGCTCCTTTAATGGCACTGGTGCTCCATTAGCTACTGGCACATAAATTTGTTCTAAATCTTGAGGCGATTCTCTTTGTGCTCTAGGATACCGTACTCTTACATTATAACGTTCTCTACCTTGTACTGTTTGAGTAAGTGGCGCGCCTCCAATTGCAACCTGAAGTACTTGCTGTACCTCTTCTATTGAAATACCATACCTTGCTAATTGATCTCTTTGAATATCTATAAGTAGATACGGTTTACCAACAATCCTATCTGCAAATACAGCTTGTTGCTTTACACCTTCAGATTGCTTTAAGATTTTTTCCAACTGTATTCCAAAATCTTCAATATCTTTTAAATTTTGTCCTTTTACTTTTATTCCCATTGGTGCCCTCATTCCTGTCTGTAGCATTACCAATCTTGTTTCTATAGGTTGTAATTTGGGAGCCGATGTTATGCCAGGAAGATTAGTCACGCTTACAATCTGATTCCAAATATCGTCTGGAGAAGAAATTTCTGGACGCCAATTTCTAAAATATTCTCCATCGTCATCCTCAATTAAGTCTTTGGTCTTTACACGTGTGGTACTCTCATAAACTTTTTGTTTTTGTGAAACTGTTTCAGTATTGATAGTGGAATTTAAATTATGTATTGATGCTCCATTTTTAAGAATAAACAAGCCATCTTCATCTACTTTATAAGCTTGCATCTTACCTTCAGCATTCAGCTTATACTCTGGTTTGTATTGTATAATATTCTCATACATAGATAATGGTGCAGGATCTAATGCAGACTCTGTTCTTCCTGCTTTACCAACAACCGTTTCTACTTCAGGAATGCTTGCTACAGCCATATCCAGCTGCTGTAATACCCGTTTATTTTCTTCTATACCTGCGTGAGGAAGTGATGTAGGCATTAATAAAAACGACCCTTCATTTAAAGATGGCATAAATTCTTTCCCAGAATTACGCATGATTATAGCTCCTAAAATGACGATAATTGTAGGAATGCTTAAAAATGCAAGCTTATGATTAAGCGTCCATCTTAAAATTGAAGTATAATACTTTTGAAAGAGAGTAAATAAACCTAAGAGCCCGAAACTAATAAGCGCGACGATTATTAGGTTTGTAAAAAAAGAATGGTTTACTCCTAAAGGTTTCCAATATATTGCTAATAATACTACTATTGCTAATACTACACTAGCTATCGTTAATTGACTTGCAGTTTTGTCACTAAGTAATCGCTTAAGCTTTAATATGCCTAGCAAGCCAAATACAATAAGCATAAGGCCTAACCAGTACCCAAAAAATAACCCAAACAATCCTATTACTATAAGTGAAGCGTTAAGGGCAATTCTGTACGTTACTTTAAATGATCTCTTTTTAAATAGAAATGCTGCAAATGGTGGTATTAAGAATAATGCTACAATTATTGATGCAGTTAACGCCATAGTTTTAGTAAACGCTAAAGGCCTAAATAATTTTCCTTCAGCACCAATCATCGTAAATACAGGAATAAAACTAATTATCGTAGTTAATACCGCAGTCACAATTGCACCAGAAACCTCTGCTGTGGCATTATAGATAACTGAGTTTATTGATTGTTTTTCCTGTTGTTTAGCATTTTCATCAAGATGCCTTATGATATTTTCTGAGAGAATTACACCAACATCTACCATAGTACCTATGGCAATTGCTATTCCAGAAAGGGCAACAATATTAGCATCTACATTAAATAGTTTCATGCTTATAAATACCATTAAGACTGCCACAGGTAATAATCCTGAAATAAGTATTGAAGCTCTTAAATTAAATACCATAATAATAATCACTAATATGGTGATAAGTATCTCCAGAGTAAGTGCTTCATTTAAGGTACCTATAGTTTCATTTATAAGTTGAGTACGGTCGTAAAATGGTACCACCGTAACTTGAGAAACTCTTCCGTCCTTTAAAGTTTTTGAAGGTAAACCAGTCTGAATAGATTCAATTTGGCTTTTTACATTATTTATAACCTCAAGAGGATTTGCACCATAACGTGCTACAACAACACCACCAACAACTTCTGCACCTTCTTTGTCTAAAATACCACGTCTTGTTTCGGGTCCTAAGACTACGTTTGCGATATCTTTTATAGAAATTGAAGTGAAGTCTTTAGAGGTAACTACAGCATTCTCTATATCTTCAATAGATTTTAGGTATCCTAAACCTCTTACTAAATATTCTGCTTTATTTATCTCTAATGTTTGCGCTCCTATATCCTTATTGCTTTGCTTTACAGCTTTCACAACCTGACTTAAAGATATATTATACTGCCGCATTAGTTCTGGGTTTACATCTATCTGGTACTCTTGAACGTAACCTCCAATTGATGCTACCTCTGAAACTCCATTTGCTGAAGACAGTGCGTATTTTACATTATAATCCTGTATGCTTCTTAACTCGTGTAAATCCCAACCACCAGTTACATTTCCATCTTTATCTCTACCTTCTAAAGTATACCAAAATATTTGACCTAAACCAGTGGCGTCTGGTCCTAAAGTAGGGTTTACACCATCTGGAAGTAAATTTGAAGGAAGTGAGTTTAATTTTTCTAGTATGCGGCTTCTACTCCAGTAAAACTCTACATCTTCTTCAAAAATGATGTATATGCTAGAAAAACCAAACATAGAAGAACTTCTCACAGTTTTAACTCCTGGAATTCCTAAAAGTGACGATGTTAAAGGATAGGTGATTTGATCTTCAATATCTTGAGGAGATCTACCTTGCCATTTGGTAAATATAATTTGTTGATTTTCTCCTATATCCGGAATGGCATCAACAGCTACGGCATTTTTTGGTATAATACCTGTATCCCAATTAAAAGGAGAAGTTACTATGCCCCAACCTATTATAACTAATAATAAGATGAGTGCTACAAGCTTATTTTGTATGAAAAATTTAATGCTTTTATTCAGCATAATTAAAGTAATTAGATAAATATAAATGGTATTAAGACATACCAAGGTTTTCCTATTGTTTGAATAATAGGATTCACTTAAAAATTATCTAAACTTTAAATTAAATAGGTGTCATGTAAGACTAAGATGTCCCGCACTATGAGTGGTGGTGCATAATCATCTGTAGGCAAAGTTTGTGAGGTGTCATCAGTATATAAAGCTACATAAGACAATGTATATGCAACTAAAAATTGCTGATCTTCTAAAGTTATTGTATCCCAAGTGATCTTTAAATCATCTTGACCATCTATTACAATTTGCTTGTCTGAGCAACAACTAGATTTTTCGATGTTAACCGAACAAGTTTTAGAAAACGCTTTTTCCATTGCACAAGCTTCAGCTTTATGCAACACAGCCATATCCATTAACATATCGCCACAATAATGTTTATCTACAGTAAAAGATACAGTAGAAAACAACACTAATAGTGTCATTACAATAGAAGATATTTTTTGGAAAAATTGTTTCACACTACAAAAATACAATTTTTAATTTTGACTACTAATAAAAGACTTTAATTGAAAACCTCTTGGTTAATTTACTAAGCAATTAAGGTATTAAATAAGTATATTACTTAAAAATACAATATAAAATGGCATCCTTTAAACACAAAAAAGATTCTAACATAGAGCTTTCACAGCTTATGCTTCCTTCTCATTCTAATTTCAGAGGGAAAATTCACGGTGGTTATATTTTAGAAATTATGGATCAGGTAGCCTTTACGTGTGCTTCAAAATATAGTGGTGCATACTGTGTAACTGCAAGTGTTGATACTGTAAATTTTAGAAACCCTATTGAAGTTGGAGAGCTTGTTACTCTAAAAGCATCAATAAATTACGTTGGTAACACATCGATGGTTGTTGGCATTAGAGTAGAGTCTGAGAACATTAGAAACGGCTCTAAAAAACATTGTAATTCATCATATTTCACAATGGTAGCAAAAGACGATGATGGGAACAATGTAAAAATTCCAGGTTTAATATTAGAGACTGACAATGATATAAGACGTTTTGTAAAGTCTATTAAACGAAAGGAAATGGACCGAAAGCGTGAAGAAAAATTTTCTGATGAAGACTTTAGTAAAGCAAAGTACAAGTCGAAATTAAAAGATTACAATGTAGAAATTAACTCTTGACAGATGTTAGTTAAATATAAATTGCCTGTTTCAAAATAGAGGCCTAATTTTGCATTCAAATTTTAACCTATGCCAAATAGAATAGTTTATTCGCTTATTATCCTTTGCTTAATTGCAACTTCTTCTTTACAAGCACAATTACTATCGCCAACATCTACGCCAGGTAAAGCAGATAAAGATTACGGTTTTACAATAAAGGAGAAAAAAGAAGAGCGTGAAACACTTTGGCAGTTGTTTAAATATGATGCAAAGAATATTTTAGGTGGTGTTGGTTATGCTTATACTAGACCGTTATCTTGGCAAAAAGATGATTTTATTATACTAGGAGCTACTGTAGCTGGAACTGCTGCGTTATATACTTTTGATAACGAATCTAGCCGTTATTTTAGAGATCAGGTAGATGATGTACCTCAGGTTATTAGGGATTACGGCTTTTATTATGGTAGCCCTCAAAATAATTATATGGCAATGGGTGCTGTGTACTTAACAGGTTTAGTTATAAGAAGTGAAAAGGTAAGACGTGTAGGCGTACTTTTAGCAGCTTCTGCAACCGCTGGTGGTATATTACAACAAGCTGCAAAAATTGGTGTTGGAAGAGCGAGACCAAACCACATTGCAGATAGAGATAGATTTAAACCATTTGATTTAGATGCTGGTGCCGGTTTTCACTCTTTTCCTTCAGGGCACACAGTATTATCTATCACAAACGCACATATTATTGCAAAGCTATTTGAGAGTCCTTGGATAAAAGCTGGTGTATATGTTATTGGTGCCATTCCGCCTATTTCTCGTGTATGGGAAGGCGCACATTGGTTAACAGATGTTGCCTTAAGTACTGTAATGAGTATTGCTATTGTTGAAGCTATAGATAAGTTCTTAGACTCTAAGTATGAGACTAAGCTTACAAAAGGTCCTAGAGAGAAAAGTTTATCTTGGGATTTAAGATTAGGTCCTGGACAATTAGGTGTTGCAGTTACTTTTTAATGCTGTCTTTCTTTACAGTTTTTTCTTCTAACAATACGTGAAGAATATTGGCATCTGTAGCGTGAAATTCATTTGAGATATACAGGGCACCATCCTTACTAAAGGTAATACCTTCAGGTTGCTGAAAATCGTCTGGGTTTAATAACTGTATCTTTTTCACTTTACCTTGTGGAGACAAGATAATAAGCTTAGGATTTACTCCTTCCAACACATAAAACTCTTTTGTTTTGGGGTGTATTGCAATATCTGATGGTCTAAATGTTTTTTGAACTTTCTTAGTACTAAACTCAGAGAAACTTTTGTCTTTTAAATCTATAGTTACAATTGGATTTTTAGCCATTTTTTTTGAGTCTAAAGAAAAGGCGTAAACACCTTTATTATGCTTGCTTTTAGGGTCTCTATCCTTAGCAATTATTAGTAGCCTATTATTATCTTCATCATAAGCTAAAGACTCTACATTATGCTTAGATTCAAAAATGGTTTGATAGGTTGTAACGCTTTGTTTTGTTTTTGAGGTATAGTTTGATACTTCAAACAATAAACCATCACTGCGCATAACATAGGCTGTGGAATCTTTTATAGCCAAGCCTTCATAATCTCCACGTTCACCAAAAGCGATAGTGTCTGTAATTTTCATCTCGTGCAGATTGTAATGAAAAATTATTCCGTTTTCATCTTGTACTGCAGCTATAGTACTGTCTTTTACCCAAGAAATTCCTGACACCTCTTTAAGAGCACCTGGTAACTCCCAATTTGTTTCTATGCTATACGTGTAGTCTTCTATACTTTGTGCATAATAACCGTGTTTACTAAAAAAATAAATAATAATAGCAGACACTGCTAAAATGGCCAAGATAATTGTTACTTCTAAACGTCTCATAGTTTTTTTAATTGTAAAGCAATACCTACTTCCTCTTTTGTCTTTTAAGAGTTTTTAATTTAACCTAGCTTGTATAGGTAACCCTTTTACACCTTTTAAAATACGATCTTCTAAATTTGAATCATCCTTACTATGTAGTACAGACATATCTCCAGTAGACTCTAAAATTACAGCTTTAACTTCAGAAAAATTTAAAGCGTTGGCTTCTCTCAGTTTTGCAATTAAATCATCTTCACCCACATTCGTTTTCTCCAAGTTTTCATACAAAATCTCACCTTCGTACATTAACATCATTGGTGCATTTGTAAGTAGTTTACTCAATGTTTTAGACTTTCTTATTGCAAATGAAAATATGGTTTGAAACATAATTATACCGGCTAATGCAATTCCTCCTTTTAAAAGAGATTGGTTAGTATTCATTATTACTGTGGCAAGAATAGAACCTATTGCAATAGTTGATGCAAAATCAAAACTCGACATCTTTGCAAAAGTTCTTAATCCTGAAACTCTTGTAATGAGTATAATTATTCCAAAAATCACTACTAGAGATACGATAACCTTTAGTAGAATAGATAAAGATGCGAATGTCCAAGTTTCCATAGTTCTTAATATTTTATGTTAGCAAATGTCAATTTATAATAATGTAATTACTCTTGAAGCGTATCACTTCAACTTTTGAAAATTTTTAACTACCTATTGTTAAAGTATGTTATTATAAAAAAACACAGTCTTGTTTTTGTTTAGTTTTAATTGCTGTTACTTCAACATTATAATATTGGCAATATCTGCAAGACTATTATGAACGCTACACTTACATTACCTATAACCAACCACACAGTATATGAGTCCATACTAACTACAATTGGCCATACGCCATTAGTTAAGTTAAAAAAATTATCTGCGGAGTTAGGCTTTCAAGTTTATGGAAAGCTTGAGATGACAAATCCTGGTGGAAGTATTAAAGATAGGACATCATTAAACATTATTGAAGAAGAAATTGCCAAAGGGAACATTACAAAAAATACTACACTTGTTGAAAGTAGTAGTGGCAATATGGCGATAGGTTTGGCACAGGTTTGTTCTTATCATAATATACCTTTAGTAATTGTTGTAGATCCAAAAGCTAATAAGCATACTTTAAAAATATTAGATGCTTATGGAGTAAAAGTAGATATGGTTGAAAAAGCTAGCCAAAATGGAGGTTATCTTGGTGCTCGCTTACAAAGAGTACAAGAGCTTGTGGCACAACTTCCAAATGCTATATGGACAAATCAATATGGAAATAAAGCCAACCCGAAAGCACATTGGCAAACTATGAAAGAGATTTATGAAGATTTACCTGATGTAGATTATGTTTTTTCTGCCACTAGTACTTGTGGGACATTAATGGGTTGTGCAGATTTTATTAACTCTGAACATTTAAATACAAAACTTATTGCAGTAGATGCTAAGGGAAGTGTGATTTTTGGAGAACAACCAGAAGAACGACATATTCCTGGTCATGGTGCTGGTTTACCATCTCAATTTTTAGATAAAAATGCCATTCATGATGTGGTTCATACTACAGATAAAGAATGTGTAACTGGTTGTCACAAACTACTTAAATTAGAAAGTATTTTAGCTGGCGGATCTTCTGGTGCAGTTACAACAGCTATAGAAAAATTAAAACATAAAATCCCTAAACACAGCACGTGTGTTCTCATACTTTGTGATCGCGGCGAACGCTATATAGATACTATTTATAATAAAGATTGGGTAGCTCAAAAACTAGGGTAATGCAAACTGAAACTTTTCATATAGGAATTGTAGGTTTTGGTCCCAAAGGATTATATAGTTTTGAAAGGCTTCTCGCCTACTTAAATCATTTTAAGGTTGAGACTCAAGTAAACATTCACCTATTTAATGAGTCGTCTTCTTTTGTTGCTGGTTGGGTTTATCATAAGGATCAACCAGAGTATTTGTTAATGAATTATCCTAACCAATTCATTTCATTACAACCAACTTCAAAACCTTCAGCGGTTTGTGAGGTGTTGTCATTTTCTGAATGGTTAAGCGAAAAGCAAAAAGAATCAATTAAAGAGCTTGATCCAAAAGTGTCTTCTCGTAAAACTGTTGGTGCTTATTTAAGTTTTTACTTTGAAAAGTTTTGTAATTGCTTACCTAATAATGTTTCAGTTTATAAACACATTGCTTCGGTTGAAGACATTAAACAAAAAGGAGATGATTTTAAGCTTAAAACCTCGACTAATGTTAAACTTCCATTATTAAATTCAATAGTAATTACAACAGGTCATACACCTAGCATTAGGAGCAAGGAAGAATTCTTTAATGCCCCAAATAACATTCCTTTTGTATATCCTATTGAAAAGAAATTAAGTGTTGTAAATCCACAATCTACCGCAATCTTAAAAGGAATTGGCTTAACAGCTATTGATGCTATTTTAGGTTTAACCGAAGGTAAAAACGGTAAGTTTAAACAAAAGAGCAATAATGAATACTCCTATTTAAAAAGCGGAAACGAACCGAAAATCATTTATCCCTATTCTAGGTCTGGTATTCCTATTATTCCTAGAGGTGAAAATGCACTCAACTACGAGCAAACTAGCTTTTTCCTAAAAGATTTTATAGCTTCTCAGAATTTTAAACCACATTCACTCGATTTTGAAACTGATGTTTTACCTATTATAAAACAAGATATTGTAGGCGAATTTTACAATACATTATTTCAACTACACAATGTTTCTTATAGGCAATATGAAGATTTTAATGGCCTTAATATTCGCATCGAGAAATTTCATAAAGAGCATCCAGAAATTGAAAAATTTGAAGCAGAAAATTTGTTAGCTCCTACTCTAGCTTTAAATGTTGCTTCATTTAAAAATGTGTATGAGTTTTGGACATTTTGGTGCCTAGAAAATGAGAAAGCTAAAAGCCCATACGTTGCAGCTGCAAGTGCTTGGCGCTATTTAAGCAAGGAATTTAATTTACTGTACAGCCAACAAAAACTTACTAAAAAGTCAAAACAACTATTTCAAACAAAATATTTTGGGTTATTTAATAAGATCTCATACGGTCCACCATTGGTGAATATTAAAAAAATGCTGGCACTTATAGAAGCCAATATTTTAGACTTCAGTTTTTCTGAAAGTCCAACTATATCTAAAAATACAATTTCAAATTCAAATCAATCTTCAATATACGATTGGTTAATTGATGCAAGGCTACCGAGAGGTTTTTCAAATTCAAAGTCTGTTTTATTTAATTCAGAAAATTCAGCTAAATTATTTACAACCACTAAATTTTCAAATACTACACACGAATTACATTGTACAGCTACTGGTCATCCTATTAGTAAAGATGGTGAACCATTAAAATCTATCGTTTTATATGGCACTCCTACAGAAAATATCTTATTTGATAACGATACCTTATCTAGAACACATAACGATACAGTGTCCGGTTGGGCCAAAAACATTGCAAATAATTTAAGTGTAACCACACAACTTATATCATCTTAACATGAAAGATACATTACCAAAATTAACGCCTATTACGTCTGCTTGGATGCATAATATAATAGAAGATTTTAATCTTCAGGATGCATTATTCAATACATACGGTTCTCCACTAAATATACATAGCTTACCTTCTTTTGAAGATAATATTACAGAATATCAAGAGGTATTAAATGTTTATAATTTTAAGAGTCAATTGTTTTTTGCCAGAAAAGCAAATAAGTTTAAAAATCTTATTGAAGCTGCTGTAAATAGTGACATTGGTGTAGATACTGCAAGTTATGAAGAGCTTAAACAATGTTTAGATCTTCAAGTAGAATCATCTAAACTCATTTCTACTGCAGCTATAAAAAACAAGGAACTTCTTGAACTCGCTTTAAAACATAATGTAGTTATTATAATTGATAACAAAGATGAACTCATTGAGATAGAAAAACTGGTGAAATCTTTAGATTGTGTAGCTCAAATTGGTATTAGAGTTTCTGGATTTGCACATAATAACACTAAACTTTTTAGCCGCTTTGGGTTTGATATTGAAGAGGTTGAACCAATTTTATGCAATTATTTAAAAGGTAATCCATCATTTAATTTAAAAGGGTTTCATTTTCATTTAGATGGTTACAGTACAGCACAACGTGGTAATGCGTTGCACCAAACAATAAGCCTTTTTGAGAGCTATAAATCTACTTTTCCAAATCTGTCTTTTATAGATATTGGTGGTGGTATTTTAATGAATTATCTAAAAAGTGAGACCGAATGGCAAACATTTCAAGAACAATTAAAAGAAGCTATTCTTGAAAAAAGACCAGAGTTAACTTATAAAAATTCTGGATTAGGATTTACCATAAGAAATGGTGTTGTAGAAGGCAAACTAGCTACCTACCCATATTTCAACACGACGACTAAAGCTAATTTTTTAGGTGAAGTTCTAGAAACATTAAATAGCCAAAACATTTCGGTATATAAACGTTTGGAAGACAATGAAATTGAGTTGAGATTAGAACCTGGTCGAAGTTTACTAAACCAAGTAGGAATAACTATGGCACGTGTAGCACATCGTAAAGTAGATGCACGCGGAAATCACCTTATTGGTTTAGAAATGAATATGTCTCAATTGAAAAGCTCAAGTGCAGATTTTTTACTAGATCCTTTTGTTAGTTATCACAATGAAGATGAAACACAACAACCTATTGAAGCTTACTTTACAGGCGCATATTGTTTGGAGCAAGATGTAATATTAAAAAGAAAAGTGGTTTTAAAACAATTGCCAAGTATTGGTGATGTGGTCATCTTTGTGAATACCGCTGGTTATATGATGCACTTTTACGAAACCGAAGCGCATTTATTTAAACAAGCCCAGAATGTTTCAATTGCTGAAAAGAAAGAATCTTATAATTTAAAAGATTTTAAAGCATAGCATACTAAATAGTACTACTATGACTATAGATGTAATTTTAAATATCATTTTAATTAGTACAATAACCATGACGGCTTTTAGTTATTTAATGACGCGTCTTTTAAAAGAGAATCTTGTAGAACCCTATTGGTTAAATGTCATCTTATTTAATAAAAAGCTTTTGTTAAGACCACTAGGATGGTTGGTACATTTCATTACAGGTATAGGCTTTTTTTATTTACTGTATCTTCTTAATTCTATATTCAATTTCGGGTTATTATTAAATGGACTAGCAATTGGTATCATAGAAGGATGCTTAGGTGTTTTTATGTGGTATATCGCTTTTAAATTTATTGAAAAACCTGACAATCTTAAACTTAGACTATATTATTATAATTTAATTGGCGCTCATATAGTTTTTAGTTACACTGGTTTAATTTGTCTGAATCAATTTTAAGATAACTTTAAAACTCTCTATAAATACTTTAACAATGTAAAAAGATGTCGTCTTTCATAATCTCGTAAATTTATTAATAAATACTAATCAATAGATTTTACTTATGAGCGATAAAGAAAATTTACAGCCAGATTCAAATAGTAAGACAGACCAATTATCATCTTACACAAAAGATTCTGAAGGAAAAAACTTAACCACTAACCAAGGTTTAAAAGTTAACGATACCAATAATTCTTTAAAAGCAGGAGAACGCGGTTCTACCCTTTTAGAGGATTTTTTATTACGTGAAAAAATAACAAGTTTTGATCACGAAAGAATACCAGAGCGCATAGTACACGCACGAGGAAGTGCTGCACATGGTCATTTTGAACTCTATAAAAGTATTGAGAAATATACCAAAGCAGGCCTTTTTACAGATACCTCTAAAAAAACGCCTGTATTTGTAAGATTTTCAACAGTTGCAGGTTCTAAGGGATCTCCAGATTTGGCAAGAGACGTTCGTGGTTTTGCAGTAAAGTTTTACACAGAAGAAGGTACTTGGGATTTGGTAGGTAATAACATGCCTATTTTCTTTATACAAGATGCTATGAAGTTTCCAGACTTAATACATTCTGTAAAGCCAGAACCAAATAATGAAATTCCGCAGGCAGCTTCTGCACACGATACGTTTTATGATTTTGTGTCTCACGCGCCTGAAACTTTGCATAACCATATTTGGGCAATGAGTGATAGAGCCATACCAAGAAGTTACCGAATGATGGAAGGTTTTGGTATACATACATTCAGATTTATTAATAAAGAAGGGAAATCTCACTTTGTAAAGTTTCATTGGAAACCTGTACTAGGTGTACATTCTGTAACTTGGGAAGAAGCAGTTAAAATTAATGGTGTAGATGCCGATTTTCACCGTCGTGATCTTTGGGAAGCTATTGAAGCAGGACAATATCCAGAATGGGAATTTGGTATACAAGTAGTTCCTGAGGAAGATGAACATAAATATGATTTTGACTTATTAGATCCTACCAAATTAATTCCAGAAGACATGGTTCCTGTTGAGATTGTTGGTAAGATGACATTAAACAGAAACCCTAGTAATTTCTTTGCTGAGACAGAGCAAGTTGCATTTTTACCTGGTCATATTATTCCTGGTCTAGATTTCACGAATGACCCATTATTACAAGGTCGTTTATTTTCTTACAGAGACACACAGCTTTCAAGGTTAGGAAGTCCTAACTTTCATCAAATACCAATTAACAGACCAGTAACGCCAGCACACAACAACCAACGCGATGGCCATATGCAAACTGAAATTCCGAAAGGACAAACTGCATATTTCCCTAATACTTTAGGTGGTGGTTGTCCGCATTTAGCCAAAATGGCCGAAGGTGGTTTTACGTCTTACGAAGAACGTATTGATGCCAAGAAAGTAAGAACACGAAGTGAAAGCTTTAGTGACCATTTCTCACAACCAGCATTATTTTATAGAAGTTTGGAAGAATGGGAAAAGAAACATGTAGCAAACGCCTACTCTTTTGAACTTGGTAAGTGTAACCAAAAGCATATTAAAGAACGTATGCTATGGCTAATAAATCAAATAGATGAAGACCTTGCTAATACTGTTTCAGAGAACTTAGGCTTATCTATTCCAGATGATATTGAACAGCCAATAAATCAATCAATTGGTGCAGATGCAGATGTTGAGAAGTTTCAACCTTCAGCCAAAAAAGTGTATCTAGAAAAAGACAAATCATTAAGTCAAGCTCATACAAAGTTTGATAGTATAGCAACGAGACAAATTGCTGTATTAGCTGCAAATGGCTTTTCTATGGATGACTTTAAAACATTTACAGATGCTTTAGAAGATGAAGGTGCTGTTTGCAAAATTATTGCTCCGCATGGTGGTACAATTAAATGTGACCAAGATATGGATCACGAGGTTGATGCAGCAATATCGACAACCGAAAGCGTTCTTTTTGATGCTATTTTTGTACCTGGCGGAAAAGACTCTGTTGATAAACTACTTAAAACTGGTAAATATTCTAAGTTTATAAGTGAAGCTTTTAAACATTGTAAAGCTATTGCAGTTTGCAATGAAGGTGAAGAATTACTTAAAAACAGTTATATAAAATCTTATGACGATGATAAAGCTGTTTTTGTAAATGGAAAACCTAAAAACTTTATTGATGCTATTGCCCAACATAGAAATTGGGACCGTATGGAAGCAGCATCAGATATTCCAGTATAAACGTTAATCAATAATTTAAACAAAAAAGGCTACCAGTTTGGTAGCCTTTTTTTATGTTATTTCTTAAGCTTTCGTTTACGTTTTTTCTTCAATTTATTTAACCAAATTATTGTTCCTGTTATTGGTAAACTTGTGGCAATAAGACAGGCAATAAAGTAAATGATTTTTGAAAATGTCCCAAATATCTGTCCCGTATGAATAGGTTTTATTAAAGATGCTATTTGCACATTTAAAGGTTTATCATTAAACCATTCTTCTTTTAAAACTGTTCCATCTACATCGATAATAAGTTTATCTGAAGTTACTGGAGACCAACCTGAAACCTTTCGTTTAGTAATGCTATAGGTGTCGGTTGCAGTTTTTGGTAAAGTGATTGTTGTTTTTCCTTCGTAATCAAAAATATCATTAGCTATACTTAATATATTCTCTACAGGAATTTGTTCATTCTCATTTGTTACTTGAGAGTTTATGGTTTGGCCGCCACCTCTGTTTCCAAAGACTTTAGCACCCAAAACAGCACTACCAGCATCTTTATACCATACAAAAGACCAACATAACCCTGTTAGGCACATGATTACCAAAAATATACATGCATAAAACCCTAAAGTATTATGCAAGTCGTGATTAATGCGTTTCCAGTTTGCTGAAAATTTAATCTTAAAACCAGGTTTAAAAGCTTTCCATTTCCATTTTTTAGGAAACCACAATATGACACCACTAATGGCCAAAAACAGAAAGATGATTGTTGCTACGCCAACAATTGGGCGCCCAATTTTAGTATCTAGTAGTAACCATCTGTGCATTTTAAACATCGTCATAAAAAACCCATCTAGATAAGATTTTTGTGCCTTCTCGTAGTTACCAGAATAGGGATCTACATAAAACGTGCTACCACGACGTTCTTTTGGTGATGTTTTAATATTAAATTCTAGAGGTTTGCTATTATCGTCTGGAACAGTTACTCTGTTTATACTGCCTTCCTGTGATAAATTGGTAAATAAGGTTTCAAAAGACTTCTTTTGCTTCGCTGTATTTTCAACCTTAAATTCCTTAACGGTTAGTGCTTTTAACTCTTCTTCAAAAGTTAAAAATGTTCCGCTTAAACACACTAAAAATAGAATAATACCACTACCAATTCCCATCCATAAATGAATGTCATTAGTAAATTTTCTAAATGTGTATGCCTTTTTTTTCTTAGTCATATTTCCTTGTTTTTAAAACGAATAGCTTAAAACACCAGCTACCGTTCTAGGATCTGTCTGGTTTATAAAACGTGTTCTGTAGGCATTGTAACCTATTTCATTAAACACATTGTTAAGTAACAAACGAGCATTCCAATGCTTTTTGAATTTATAGGCTGCCTGTAAATTTACTAATGTATAAGCTTCAACTTCAAAAGGTTTTTGGTTTGGCACAATACCTTCGTGACTTACTGCGCCTGTAGACCAATCGTTAATTGGTCGTTCTCCTGTGTAGTAAGCTCCACCACCGATTGATAGGCCTTTTAAAGCATTTACAAATTTATAATCTAAATACACATTTGCAGTATGTTTTGGTGTGTTTAAAGGTGATGACCCATATACAAAAGAGGTATGCTCCTTGTACTGTGCATCTATATAAGAATAGCCAGCTACAGCGGTAAGGTTTTCTAAAATACGTCCCGTAAGTTCTACTTCTATACCTTGCCTTTGGTCGTTTCCACCTTTTTCAAAAAATCCTGTGGCTACAAAGTTTTCATCATAAACAGGTAGGTTTATGTTCTTATTATTAATTTTAAAATACGTGGCATTAAAACGTAAACGATCGTCATACCAACTGGTTTTTATACCTGCTTCAAATTGATCAAAACGTTCATTTCCTAAAGCATTACCATTTGCATCTACTCTCGTGCCAGTTCTTGGATATGCACTGTTAGTATAAGATGCAAAGACATTTATATTTTTAACAGGCGAAATTACAACACCACCTAAAGGTGTAAATGCATTACTATTAATTGTTTCGTCTCCAGAAATAGTTTCGGTAGTACTATATCTAATTCCTAAAAACGTGTCCAACCAAGGTGTCCAGGATACTACATCTTGTGCAACAAATCCTAAAGAAGTTGCTTGTGAGGTGCTTGCGTTACTATCTTCAAAATTTATGTTTGGTAACGTGTTTGTATTGTTCTGAAATACATTAATTGTATCTACTGCTGAAACTGTAAAGTTTCCTAATGAAGTTTTGTTGGTTCTGTAATCTACACCTACTTGAAATACGTGCTTTAATTTTCCTGTATATACATTATCTCCAATAACATCTATTTGAAAAACACTGTTGTCATCTTCCCTATATGCATTAGAATAACCTCTTGTTCTAAGGTTATACTGCACCTCTTCATTTACTGTAACTGCGCTTCCTAAACTAGCACCTTTGTCTTCTAACTCTAATTCAGATTTGTAAAATGCTGTTTTTAACGTTAGTTTATCTGTTAACTCGCGATCAAATCTTACAGCATAGGTTGTATTTTTAGTTACAGAACGGTCATTCTCAAACCCTAAAAATTGATCATACGGTAAATCGTAAATTGCGTTGGTATCATTTTCGGCTAAATTTACGGTACCAACATCTGGAGTTCTGCTATCGTAAAAATGATCTAACTCTACAGTTACTTTAGTTTTTTCATCCACTTTCCATTGAAACGAAGGATTAACATAAAAACGTTGAGAAGAAACGCCATCTCTAAAACTATCTGCGCGCTCAACAGCACCATTTATTCTATAAGCCACTGTTTCCTTTTCATTAAAAGGTCCAAAAACATCTACTGTAGTTCTGGCTTGCCCATAACTTCCTATACGCTGTGCCACTTGACCACCAAAACGATATTTAGGTGTTTTAGTTACAATATTTATTACGCCACCAGGACTTCCTAAATCTGTAGCGACACCTTGTGTAATAGAAGAAGCTCCTTTTAAAACCTGAATATTATCTACACCTTGCATGTCTGTTAAAACACCTACACCTCTAAAGTCTGAATGCACTCTAACTCCATTTTTAAGAATAGGAATACCTCTAAAACCACGTGAAGACATACTTTCTCGTTTATTACCATAGGTAGCAAACGTATAAACGCCAGGTACATTTTTAGTAGCTTCTGATATTGTAAGTGCACCTTGATTCTCTATAAGTTTTTCTGAAATCACAGAAATACTTTGTATTTGTTCATAAGGTTCAAGCGGTAAACGTGTGAGAGCCTCAATTTTATCTGGATGACTACTGCGACGACCAAATACTTCAACTTGATTTAAAGATGCATCTGGTTGAAGCGTAATTATAATATTTTTTAATCCTGAAGTAGATAATACAATTGGAGTTATTTGTGTTTTAAAACCTACCGCACTTGATTGAAGTTCAAGATCTCCAGTTTTAATAGTATTTAATTGAAAAAGACCGTTTTCATTAGCCATTGTTCCTTGTTTAAGCGCCTTTATATAGACGTTGGCAAAAGGAATAGGTTGATTATTAGCTCCAACTATCTTGCCTTGAATAGAAGCATAGTCTTGAGAAAATGCAAAATTAATTAAGAGTAAATTGGTTAGTAGTAGTAAACGTTTCATTATTATTTTTATTTAGACTTATTATGAATAAAGCGCGAATATAACACTGAAAGCTTAACCAAGAAAGCTTATGTAGAATGAATCTAATTAAAAATAGTTAAATTTTGTTAACGTTTTTTTAAGTATTTAACTGTTAGGACTTTTAAATTTTAGGTAGGAAGTAATAAAGGGTAATTGAAATATATTTATAATTACTCTTACACTTTTATGTAGTAGTTATTTATCTCCTCAAGCTAAGATTAATAAAAAAATAAGTGGTTTTACCTATAATTATAATTACTAATAAGGAATATTGACTTAATTAATGCTGTTTTCACTCAAGCAAAGTTAATTTGCTGTAGTAACATTTCAAACTTATCAATACAATAGTGTTTTAATACTTTCATATCATCAGACACTACCCTATCAATATGCACTACTGGAAAATTTTCATAAGATTTATAAACAGGTCTAAACGTACTAGATAATATAAATGCGCCATCAGTACTACCATCTGTTATACTTCTAAGACAATCATCTTCAATAGTATCTTCTTCAAAAGACTGAAAAATAATAATCCTATAATTGTGTTTTCTTGCCACTTTTTCAATATAGTGTAAGAAACAGCTGTAAAAAGATTCATTAATACTTGGTAAAATTACCGCAACCATTTTAGTCTTTTGCTTTCTTAAAGCAACTGCGTGATTATTTGGTATGTAGTTATGTGCATCTGCTAAAAGTTTGATGTTTTGCTTTGTCTTACTATTAATATCTGGCATGTCATTTAATGCCTTAGATACTGTTGATACTGAATAGCCCGATAATCTTGCTATATCTTTTAATGTTACCGCAGATGATAGCATAGTTAATTTCTTAAAGCTGTAATTATAGCAAGAGTTTCCTTGACTGTATTTTCTATAAATGCATAATCATAATAACCATTAGCATCTTTTTTTATTAGTTTAGATCCCATACCTACACAGTCTACACCAGCATTAAACCATTCATTTAAATTATCTTTATTTGGAGACACGCCACCAGTAGGCATAATATTAGTCCAAGGTTGTGGTCCTTTTACGGCTTTAACAAAACCTGGTCCGTATATATTACCTGGAAATAGTTTTACAAGTTGGCATCCTAGTTCTTCTGCAATTGCTATTTCAGTTAAGGAGCCGCAACCAGGAGACCACATTACCTTTCTCCTATTACATACTTTAGCTATATCTTCTCTAAACACTGGTGTGATAATAAAATTTGCGCCAAGTGCCATATATCTAGAAGCTTGAGCAGCATCTGTAACAGAGCCAACACCTAGCATCATACCCTCTAAGTTATTAATGGTGTAAACATTTAATTCTTCAAAAACAGCTTCAGAAAAATCTCCTCTAGCTACAAATTCTAAAACTCTTGCTCCACCATCATAACAAGCTTTAACTATAGCTTTTGCATTTGTAATATCTGCATCATAAAATAAAGGTACTAATCCTGTACCTTTCATTTCTGTATAGACTTGTTCTCTTGTAAATTTTGCCATAATACTATTATCTAGATACTTTTCCGTGACTGTCTGAATTAATAAAACGTTCGATATCTTTTAATGAAACCAAGTTATAATCCCCATAAATGGTATGTTTGAGACAACAGGATGCAACTGCCATATTTATAGATTTTTGATAGCTTATATCATCTGATAATAAACCATAAATTAAACCTGCCATAAATGCATCTCCGCTACCTACTCTATCTACTACTGGTGTAACTTCTTTTATATCTGCATCATATATAGATTTACCATCATAGAGAATACCGCCAATACGTTGGTGTGAAGCGCTTACAGAATATCTTAAAGTGGTAGCCATTGTTTTAAGGTTTGGGCACATCTTAAAGACTTTGTCATATAATGACGGAAGTAGGTTTAAGTTCTGATAATTAGGATTAATCTGATTTTCTCCTAACATAAAATAAGCTGTATCTATATCTCCTAAAATAATGTTACTATACTGCAATAACTCTGGCATAACCTCATGTGGTTCTTTCCCATATTTCCAGAGCTTAGATCTGTAATTTAAATCTGTGGAAATTGTAATCCCTAATTCGCTTGCTACTTTTACAGCTTCTAAACATTCTTTAGCAGCATTATCTGAAATTGCAGGTGTAATACCACTCCAATGAAACCACTTGGCGTCTTTTAAGATTTCTCGCCAATTAAATGTTCCAGAAGTTACATTTGCCATAGCGCTATGAGCTCTATCATACAGTACATTGCTAGATCGTGTACCTGCACCTGTTTCTAGAAAATAAATACCAATCCTACTATTTTTAACCATTTGTACATTAGCAGAACTTACATTACGCTTTCTTATTTCCATTAATGCTGTTTCTCCAATTTCATTTTGAGGCAAACAGGTTACAACTTCTGAAGGAACCCCAAAATTTGCTAAGGACACGGCAACATTAAATTCTCCACCACCAAAGGTTAGAGCAAACGACTTTGATTGTGAAAATCTTAAGTGGCGCTCGGTAGAAAGTCTTAACATAATCTCTCCAAATGTGACAACTTTACTCATTATAAACTTTTAATTTCTAGCTTTATTAAAATGCCAAATAGTTTTATAAAACTACCTATAAAGTTATTTGTAAATTTAACATTATTAGGTGGTTGCAAAACTACTTGGCAAAATTTTAGTTAAATTCCTAGTGCTTGACCGCCACCTATTTGAATTGTTTCTGCAGTTATAAATGAAGCATCTTTACTAGCTAAGAATGATACCACAGAGGCTACATCTTCTGGTTGTCCTAAACGTCCTAGCATGATATTATTAGCCCAAGAAGCAAATACCTCTGGTTTTGTTTCTTTAATCTGAGCGTGAAATGGTGTATCTATAGTTCCTGGTGAAACTGCATTTACTCTAATGCCATACTCTGCCAAATCTTTAGCCAACGCTCTTGTAATAGCGTGAACTCCAGCTTTAGATGTACCATAAATTCCTGCACCAGGACCGCCAGCTGTCCAACCTGCGTTAGATGTGTAATTAATAATTGAAGGATGCTCTCCATTCTTTAAGAAAGGAATTGCAGCTCTCGAGGCGAAGAATACAGAATCTAAGTTTAATGCCATTACATTTCTATAAAACTCTGTTGTCATTTCTTCAAATCTAGATCTTCCGCCTAAACCTCCAGCATTATTTACCAGCACATCTATTCTTCCGTATTTTTCGCCAATGGCTTTTATATTAGAGGTTACGTCCTCTTCTTTGGTAACATCAAATCCATAATATTCTGCTGTCATACCTTCTGCAGTAAGCTCCTCAACACGTTTAGCTCCTGTTTCATGATCTATACCGTTTAAAACTACAGTATATCCATCTTGTCCTAATCTCTTTGCTACTTCAAATCCGATACCGCCAGTAGCTCCTGTGACTACGGCAACTTTTCCTTTTAACTTACTCATTTTGTTTAATTTTCTATTTTATAAAATTTATTTTCTAACTGGTTTTATTTCTTTAATTAATATAAAAATTGATAATGCAGCACATAGCGCGCAAATAGCAATAGTTATAAATGCTGAAGTATAAGACTCCACTGTCATTTTTGGTATGAGCCAGTTCATTATAATTACTGAAACCGCTCCTACACTTCCTGCTAATCCTGCTAATGTTCCTACAGATGGTCCTCTAAATAAATCACTTGATATTGTCTGGATATTACCAATTGCAAATTGAAACCCAAAGAGTACAATTCCTACTATATAGATAAATGACATTGGCGTGTTTTCATCTAAGAAGAATATTATTCCTAATAACCCTAAAATGATCAAGCTACAACCTATTGTAATTGTAATTTTTCGTGAAGCATCGACAGATTTAGTGTTCATTAATTTACCTGAAAACCAGCCTCCTAAAAGACTTCCTGCCATTCCTCCTATATAAGATATCCAAATTGTAGATCCTATTTCTGCAATGCTAAATCCATATTCAGAATTAAGGTATAATGGCATCCAACCTACAAATAGCCACCAAATAGGTTCAATAAAGAAACGAGAACCTAATACGCCCCAAGACTCTTTGTGACTTAATAATTTTATAAGGCTAAGTCCTTTAATTTTTTTGCCACTTTCATCTGTTTCTTTGTCTATACGGCTATGCATTATTGCATTACGTTCTTTTTCTGTTATCCAAGGATGTGCTTCTGGTTTTGCTCTATTAATAAATAACCAAGGTATTACCCATAGCATACCTGCCGCACCAATTATGATATATGTAGATCTCCAACCAAATTGAACATATAAATATGCTATTAAAACTGGCGCTATAACACTTCCTAAAGATGCTCCGGCATTAAATATACCTTGCGCTATTGCCCGTTGATTAACTGGAAACCACTCTCCATTACTTTTTACAGCTCCAGGCCAATTACCTGCTTCACCTAAACCTAATAGACCTCTAAATAAAGATAAGGATAACAAGCCTCTTGAAAATGCATGAAAAACAGAGGCTAAAGACCAAACCACAATTGACACTGTAAAGCCTAAGCGCGTTCCTATGATATCATATAATTTTCCTGATAAAAACTTTCCTGCTGCATAAGTAATCATGAATACATTTAGCATCACTGCATAATCTGACTCATCCATTCCTAGGTCTTTACCCATTTGTGGCCACATAATACCAAAAGCGGTTCTATCTATATAGTTTATTACTGTCGCTAAACATATTAAACCTATAACCCACCATCTTAATCCTTTTACTTTCATAATAATATTGTCAAAAAAATTTCTTGTTGGCTCCGAAAATTACTTCGTCCAATTGTCTTGTTTTTACTAAAGTCTTGCTTAATTTATAAAACTTAAATACCTATTTTTCAGGCTATTAAATTATGTTATATGTTATAACAATATTGGTACAATTCTTTAAAATGTTCTTTCATTTTCATTTTAGCTAATTGAGGATCTTGTGCAACAATTGCATCATATACAGCTTGGTGTTCTTTTATACCTATCTTTTTATCTACATCATTACATACATGATGTTTTTCGAAATTTGTTATGATTTCTGGGGTGATAATTAGCATAAATGTATTCATAGTGCTATTGCCACATGCTTTGGCTATGGCTAAATGAAATAACAGGTCTTCCTGAACAGCATCTTCTCCATTAATTACTTTTAATGAATAAGCCTGAAGTGCATCATGCATCATTTTTAAATCTTCTTCTGTACGTCTTATTGCAGCTAAACGCACAGTTTTTAATTCTAAAAGAATACGAGTTTCAACAAGAGATTTAAAATCTGGCTCCTCAAGGTTTAGAATATCTTCAATCATACCATTCATAGCTGTAACCCCTATATTTGCTACAAAAGTTCCACTTTGAGGTTTAGAGTTTAGAATGCCATAAAACTCAAGTTTTTGAATTGCCTCACGAATTTGGCCTCTTGAAACACCTAGTTTTTCTGCTAGCATACGTTCTGAAGGTAACTTATCTCCTGGCTCAAGATTCTTAAAATTTATAAGTTCTTTTATTTGAGAAATAATTTCATTCTGTATGTTTAAACTGTCGCTTTTAGTTATAATTTCTAAGTTCATAAGCCAAGTGAATTTATAATTGTCTTCAATTTATTTAAAAATGATGATAAGTAGTAATAATTCTTATTTTATTAAATTACTAAAAATCTCATAGTTCATTTTAAATTTCAAGAATTTAAAATTAGATCTAACATCAATGTTTTACCTCTAAGTCGTAAAACCTAACTTTTGCAAACGCTCCTTTATCTCTACTTTGAAAATAATTTCCTGCTTTAAAATAGTTTTCAAATACACCCCATTTTTGCATATGTATACTATCATACACTTTGTACTCTGTTCCATTTAAGCTTACAACCATCTTTCCATCAGACACTTCTACTTCTAACGTGAATTTTCTGAAACCAGGTTCGTATTTAAAGTTGAAACCTTTGTCGTCTCCCCAAGCTTCTTCGTGTAAAATTTCATCTCCAGAAGCAGATATATTATTAAGCTCTTTTGTTTTTACTCTAATTTTACCGTCCTGCCAATATATTTTAAGCATTGGCGGTGCGTTATTGTCTTTCTGTCCAATGCGGTCACGTTGCTCGTTGGTTAACCTTCCATGTATCTGCATAATAATTATCTTATGATACTTACCGTCAGTTTGTTTAGATACATCTTCTACCTGTAAAGTTCCTTTTAATTTACCACCTTCAGCAAAAGTCCAGTTTACATTATTATTTCCGGGCTCCATTTGCTCACGTAACTCAGATCTTGAGTATTTTGTGTTAGCCGTAGTAGACTCGCTAGGATATGCGTAAAACATTAAAGCGCCTTTAACTGAATCATTATACATATATGGTAACAACTCTTTATTGGTAGCATAATTAAAAATTTCTGGTGGCTCTACTTCTAAAGGTTTACCGTTATTTCCTGCTGGAATAGTAACTTTCCAATGACTCAAATCTATTTTAGGTAGCTTATATTTTTTCTTTTTCTTTCGTTTCTTCTTTTTAGATTCTACATTATGTTTTACTGTATGTTCATTAGACTGGCTATAAGCAGTTAAGCCAGACGAAAAAACAAAGACAATAATTAAAAACTTAAGTGTAAAACGCATATAATTTGGGTTTCGATAGTTATTACTCGTTTGCAGAAATTGTTACAGAGTCTACTCTTATTTCCTCATCACCACTTGTATACCCATAACTACCTACGCTACTGTCTCCACCTATTCCTCTAATAAATAATGCTACACTAGCATTTGCTCCAGAATTAAATGTAAATGTTTGTGTTAAATAATCATCATTACCAGGATTGCTAATGGTTTCAATAATTAAATTGTTTGAAGCCTCTTCTACCTGTGCAACTGTTGTGTAACCATAACCTGAATTAGGGTATTCTGGTGCAGTTGCATAATATGTAGGCGTATAACCATCTACATATCCAGATCCTGCTAAAATTCTTAATTCAAGCATACTTCCTGGAAAAGGCGTTGTAGGATCTATATCTTTAAAAGAGCTTACTACTTGTATTGTATAATCTGAATTTGGAACAACTTCAAACTCTTGATAAACGTGATCTGGTTCGTTATTATCAAATTTTACCACATTATCTGAGCCACCATTACCAGAGCTAGATTCACCTTGTTCTCCTATATCATCATTATCCCAACCTGAACATGAACAATCACTACCTCCAAGTTTTTCAATTTTATCGAAATCTGCATTTTTTAACACAGGATCTGGTACTGCTTGTGGTTCTGGTTCTACAACATTAATATCCATAGAAAATGTACTTGAAACATCTAAAGCATCTGTTGCTGTTAAGATTACTGTATATGTACCTTCTGCAGGATAAATGTTTTCTGGATCTCTTTCTGTAGAAGTATTACCATCACCAAAATCCCAGAAATAATCTGTTGAACTGTTAGATAGGTTTGAAAATAAAAATCTTTGAAAATTTGCAGGATCTTCTGATGCTGTAAAGTTTGCACTTGGTGGTGTTTCATCTGCAAAAGATCCAGCTTCTGGTAAATCATATTCTTTTTCACAAGATACTGCTATGCTCACAGTAACCATAATCAACATGATCTTAAATATATGTGTGTATTTCATAGTTTTAAATTTAATGTTATAATAGAGTTAGTATCCTGGATTTTGTTCTAATAAACCCTGACTTAAATTAATTTCATATTGTGGTAATGGTAATAGTAAATCTGTTGCAGAAAAACTGTGACCATTAGCAGCCGAAAATTGAGATAATATATCTTGAGCCATATTGAATCTCTTTAAATCATGTAGTCTATGATTTTCAAAAGCTAGCTCTACACGACGCTCCAACAACAAGTCTTCCTTTGTTATTTCTGCTACAGGATCTGTTAATCCAGCACGATTTCTTACTGTTTGAAATGATGTAATTGCGTTAGACGATGTTGTTTGTTGGTTGTTTCCTAATATAGCCTCTACGTGCATTAAAAGGACATCTGCATATCTTAATACAATAAGATCGTTTCCTGCAGATCTTGGGTCTGAGCTTGTAGGCTCTATACCTAAAGACTCATCTCCATTTGGTAAGTATTTTATAACTTGAGTTTGTGTAATCTGTGCAGGGTCTACGCGCTTTGAGTATTCTGTTCTTGAACCTCCAAATTCATTTAAAGCTGCAATTGCTTCATCTGTAACATAATTTACACCGCTTGTTCTCCCTACACCATTTAACATTTCTGCTGAAAAATTTTGACTGTTAAAAGAGTCATCAGATAAATAACCTACAGCAAAAATGGTTTCTGAATTTGATTCATTAAAAAACACATCTTTAAAATTTGGCTCTAACTCGTATTGCATACTGCCTATAATTTCTTCAAGCAATACTTGAGCTTCTCCATAATTTGAACCCATTGTAAGGTAAACCTTAGCTAATAAACCTTTAGCTGCAGATTGTGATGCTCTGTTAAGACCATAATTTGATAGTGAATTTATAGCAGTCTGAAAATCACTTACAATTAAATCATAAATCAAGCTTGTTTCTACTCGAGTAAATTGGCTTTCTGTATCTGTAATTTCAATAGGATTATCTACTAAAGGAACTGGTCCGTAAGACCTTACAAGGTTAAAATATGCTAAAGCTCTTAAAAATTTAGCTTCACCCTCAATTCTAGATTGGTTTACTGTTGCCAGCTCTAAATTTTCTAAAACTAAATTTGCACGATAAATAACATCATACATACTTCTGTAATAGTCGAACACAAAACCGTTTGTAGGTACTACAGAGAAATTGTCAAATTGAGCAGCTTCTCCTTCTCCACTTTTAGTACGTGTATTATCACTTAACATTTCTGTTACATAAAATTGTATTTGCATACCGTGGTTAGAGTTGTTGTTTCCTTCCTGTAATGAATTTACACCTTGTAGTGCATCATAAACAGAGGTTAATACAAGTTCTAACTGTTCTTCATTTTCTGGAAAATTAGCTCCAGAAATTGCTGCTGTTGGTGCAGGTTCTAAAAAATCCTTTTCACAAGAAACTATTGTCAAGGTAATGAAGAGAACCAAAAATATCTTTAATGTTTTCATAGTCGTATAGTTAAATTTGTTCATCTTTTTAAAATTCTACGTTAAGTCCTAAAGAAATAGTCCTAGCTACTGGAGAGCCACCTCTTTGGTAACCTTCATTTAAAACACCTTCATCTCTAATTGCTTCTGGGTTCCAACCTGTGTAGCCATCTGCAGTTGCAAAGAATAAGTTTTGAGCTGTAGCATAAACTCTTGTTTTTCTTACTCCTAGTTTTTCAACGATGCTAGTGTCTAAGGTGTAACCTAAACTCACCGTACGTAATGCCACATAAGATGCATCTTGAATAATAGCGTCTGTAAAAATTTTCTCTCTAATAAATCCTTGATCTGGAGTAGTGTTTTGGTTAAAATCTTGTGAGCTATTAAAGTGGTTAAAGATGTATTGGTCTGTCATATTTCTTACTTGACCACCATAACTTCCTTGGAAAGTAAAACTGAAATCTATATTCTTATATCTAAAGTCATTTGCTATACTCCAAATTAATTCTGGATAAGGATCTCCAATTATAGTTTTATCATCATCATCTATAACACCATCGCCGTTTAAATCTTTTACATAAACATCTTGTGCTTGTGCACCTACAAGTCTATAAGGATCTACAATAAATTCTTCTGGAATTTCACGATCTACAACAAACCCATAAAACGAAGAAATTGGTTGTCCTTGAAGGTTAATCCACTCTGCTGCTCTTTTATCATCTACATTAGAGATAAGACCACTTGCACCTCCAAAATCAACCAGTTCGTTTTTATTAGTAGAACCTAATAAGGTTGTTGTCCACTTAAAGTCTTGGTTAGTAATATTTATTGTTCTTAACTCAAGCTCAACACCTCTATTTTCAACAGCACCTCTGTTTACAAGTGCATCTCTAAACCCTGTTATTGTTGAAATAGGAACATTTAATAATAATTGATCACTTTTTTTATTGTAAACATCTAATGCTCCAGAAATTCGGTTGTTATAAAATCCGAAATCTATTGCTGCATTTACTTCACGTACGCGCTCCCACTTTAAATCTGGATTAGCAATATTGATAGGTGCAAAACCATTGTTTATGGCTGTACCATTTACAGCAGTTTCTGAACCATAAAGTTGTAGTGAAGGATAGCTTTCTATTATAATATTATTTACATCTAAATCTTTATTTCCTGTAAACCCGTAACTACCTCTAAGTTTTAAGGTACTTAAGAAGTCACTATCTAATAAGAAATCTTCTTTAGCTATATTCCATCCAACAGAAGCTGCTGGGAAAAATCCATATTTATTATTTGCTCCAAATACAGAACTACCATCTGCTCTTAAACTAACAGACGCCAAATACTTGTTTTCAAAAGACCAGTTTACACGACCAAAATAGGATAGTAATCGCTCCTCTATTTCGTAAGATTCTTTAGCTGAAATAATTGGTGCTGCACTAAGCGTTTGTAATAAATCGTTTGTAAACCCTATACCTGTTGCAGACTCATAAGTTGTATCAAACGTTTCTGCAGATGTTCCTAATACAACATTAATATCATGACTTCCAAATGACTTATCATATGTAAGTAGAGCTTCTGTAAGTATGTGTGTTCTGTTTCTTGAAGAAATTTCTAAAGAAGCATCTGAGGCTCCATTTCTACTAGCCAATACACCTTCATAACGCCTTTGTCTTCTATCTTGATAATCTCCACCTAAAGAAAGACGAAAATCTAATCCTTCAGCTAGTTTATATTGACCATAAAACTTTCCATAGATTCTGAAATTTTCTTCTGTTCTATGACGCTCCTGAACTTTTGCAAGTGGATTTGTATTACTTGTACTACTTAAGTCTACTAGCTCACTACCATCTCCAAATAAATCAAAATTATCAAAGTGACGTTCTTGAGCATAATCTCCAATTTGTACATCTGGAAAAGTATTAAAATCTACAAATTGAATAGAGTTTGCATCATGATACGTTGGTAACCAAGGCTGCTGTCTTAAAATATCATGTACAGAACCATCAAAACGTCTTCTATTTGTTACAGATGGAGAAAGATTTGCACCAAATTTAAAGTTGTCATTTACTTCTGTATCTACCTTAAACTTGAAGTTATATTTTTTATAATCATCTGTTACTAAAACACCTTCATCGTGTAAATAACTAAGTGATGTATTAAATTTTGTTCTTTTACTTCCGCCACGAGCACTTAAAAAATGACTTTCTATCTTACCACCATCAAATACTCTATCTTGCCAAGATTCATCTACTCCTAACAACTCTCTGTATTGAGATCTTAAAGACAACTCACCAGTTGAAGCAAGCTCTCTTGCATGGTGATCTGCTACACTTAAATCATAATCTTCACTTTTTATGGCTTCTTTAAAACCTGTAAAAGTGTTATACGTAAATTGTGTTTTACCTTCTTTACCTTCTTTGGTTGTAATAATAACAACACCACCAACAGCTCTAGAACCATATATGGCTGCAGAAGATGCATCTTTTAAAACCTCAACAGAGGCAATATCATTAACATCTATACTGGTAAGAAAGCTGCTTTCTAAAACAACGCCATCTACCACAAGTAAAGGGCCATTACGACCTGCAATTGATCCTACACCTCTAATTGTTATTGTAGATTCTGAACCAGCTTCACTCTCGGTTGCTTGAACATTTAAACCTGCTACTTGTCCTACAAGAGCCTCATTAGCAGTACCTACTGCAATTTGATCTAAATCTTCATTTTTTACTTTCCCTATGGCACCAGTAATTTTTTCTCTGGATTGTGTACCATATCCTATTACTACAATCTCATCTAATTTACTAGCATCTTCAACCAGACCTACATTTATAGTTTGCTGATTATCTACTATTACGGTTTGTGTTACAAATCCTACGTAAGAAAATTGGAGGACATCTCCTTTTTTTACAGTAATACTGTAATTACCATCAAAGTCTGTGGTTGCTCCATTTGAGGTTCCTACTACAAGAACATTAACTCCTGGAAAGGGAATGTTGTCATTAGCTGTTACAACTGTTCCTGTAACTTTATAATTGTCTTGTGCAAAAACAAAGCTGTGAAAACACAGTGCAACAATTACAACTAAACTGAATTTAAGTTTCATCATTCGTTCTAAAGATTTTTCATTAGTATGCTGTTAAACAATTCATTTAAATCATAATTCTAAATAATGAAACAGTATTTGTATCTTTACAAAAATTATGATAGTAAGGCTATTATAATCGACATACCTTGAGTATGTCATCCAAAAAAGGACAGGCTGCAACCTGTCTTTTTTTATATCCCAAAAACTGGTTTACCAATTTGGTTAACCAAATATATATAAATATTTCAATTCAGCAACCTTTTATTAATAAAATCTTAAAATCAAATCGAAATATTTATATATACTGTTAAATAATTGGTCTTTTATTCCATAAAGTCTTCACGAATTGGGCTAAATACATCTATTAGCACACCACTTTCTTTACAGATTGCACCGTGCATATCGTGAGGTGGAATATAGAACGAGTCTCCTCCTTTTAATAATTCTGTTTTTCCATCTATCGTAACTTCAAAAGCACCACTTTCTACGTAAGTTACTTGAGAATGATAGTGTTCATGCATCTGGCCAATACCGCCTTCATCAAAATGAACTTTTACAAGCATAATCTTATCATCATATCCCATTATCTTTCGCTTTACACCTTCGCCTACAGTTTCCCATTCCAGTGCATTACCGTTAATGAACTTTTTACTTGATCCAAAAGTTTTCTTTGTGTTTTCCATGTTATTTAATTGTATTAAAATAGTACGGACCATTCCAAGAAATGTCTGTACCATCTAGGTTTAGTTTATGTTCTTTTTGTTTTGAAGCATCTTGGTTTGCTAGTATAAATACATATGTTTTGGCTTCTATCTTAAAACTTACAGCTGTATATTCTTTAGTTTCTAATATAGTTTTGAGATCTTTTAAGGTAGAATATGCATTGTCTGCTTTTTCTGTAACGGGATTATATGTTCCGTGAGATTCAATTATTGAAGCAAACGTGGTATTTTTTGCTTGTCGCCTAATTATCAATGATGGATCTCTTCTTAAATTAAATTCTGGATCGTTAGCACCCATACGAGTTAAAACATATTTATCTTCTGTATTTGCTGCTGAAGTAATACTGTAAAATCGGTTATTATCTAACCAGGTAAACTGCATTACGCCTTGATCTGCATTTCCTTCTCCTTCAACCCACATATGCTGATAACCGTTTTTAGATCCTAAAGGATGTAATGTTTTGGGAGTCGTTATATCAAAATTTGTATTAACTACTTGTCCGAAATAATGAAATGGCAAATCGTATTTATTTCTTTCTGATGATGTAACTCTAAATAGATCAAGTATAAATGGGTTTGAAGAAATTGAATCTTTAAACATGACTAAGGTTCTATGAAATTGCGAATTTTCATAAACCGAATTAATCTTTGCGCTCACTATTTGAAAGCCTGGTTCAGACACATTAAACACATATAATTCTGGATGATTTTCGCTACCTAATTTAAAGTTTCCATTAAAATGAGAGGTTTCATTTTGTGTGATTGTATTGTGTGCAATGGTTTGTTTTGCCCAAGTGTTATTTTCTATAAGATATCCTCCTCCATTTTTTTGCTCAACATTTACAAAGCGAGATAAGCCATAATCTTGTAATACCTCATCTCCATTTTCATACAATGAAAACGACAGTTTATCATAATGACCGTGACTTAAGCCTTGTGCAGCATATTTGTAAACTAATGCCAAAGAGTGATCGTTATAATTGTGCCTTAATATACTAATGCCACCTTCATCTCCATTACTGCCATCTCTTAAGTTAATTGACTCTTTTAAAAACGGTGCTGTCTTGCCAGCATGTATAGCTTCTGCAACTGCAAAACCAGTTTCATCTAATTGTACGGCATTTTGCTTTTTGGCTACAGATAGCAATTGCTGGTTTTTGTTGCCATAGAAGTAAGCAATATCTACAGCAGATACTAAAGAAGATGTATATATAGACATTCCCTTTTGACCATCATTAAGAGGAAAAAATTCGCCATCTGCATCTGTAAGATTTAAAAGGGCATTTACCGCCTTAATTAATAAGCCATCTTTGTATTCAAAAATCTTTAACTCTGGTTTTTTGTTATGAAGGGCTTGTGCAAAAATCATAAACGGATACATTGCATAGCGTTGGTAATAAGGACCTTCTGTATAGTAACCATCTGGAGAAAATGGTGAATCTAAATTTGCTAAAAAACCTGCTTTTTGCCCTTCTGTTTTTATAAAACCGCCGTCATTATCTTTGGCATTGGGATCTATATTATCTGTTTTTAATCCATATAATGCACGGTTCACTAAGTCATCATCATCCATTACCAAACCAATCATACCAACTGCTACACTTCCCCAAGTACTATGATTGTGAATACGATTAAAATATTGTGGATTTTCAATAGAAATGAAGTCTGCATATGGTTTAAAAAGATTCTTATTTAAATAAGTAACATCTTCAGATGGTAACCAGCTGTAAATACAATCATAAGCCTGACTTGTATAAACCAACCAATTACTGTCGTTTAAGCATTGCCAAAAAAACTTACCTCGAGCATAAGAACGCTCAACAGGATGTTTTTTAAATGTGGGAAATATCTTAGCATACGCCATTAACATATCCTTTATATAAACTGCATACTTTTCTTCTCCAGTGATTTGAAATAAAACACCAGCTTTCTGCATTGTTGCATAATTTATCTTGTGCTGTGTATGAGTAAAGCCGCCAGCCATATCTTTTGGCAATGGCACATTTATACCATTTGCCATCTCTGCATCCACCTCAACTTTTGTAACCTCTAACGTTTGTTTGAATAACGGTGCGTTTTCTAAATTGCTTTTAATTCTATTAACACCATCTTTTGTAAGAATTAGATTTGGGTGCTCTAAATGTGTTTGATCTTTATCTTGAGATTTGGCAGGTGTATTTTGATTACACGAAGAAAAAATTATAATACATAAAAAGTAAACGTAAAATGGTTTCATTTGCATTAATCTTTTAGGTGATTTGGTAATGTCCCTTCGCCTAAAGTTTGTTCTTTAAACCATACTTCAGTAAAACTGCCATTGTTATATTGTTTTGTAATGTCTCCGTTAAAAGTTTTAGATCCTGTATTCCAGACTAAGTTTTCCTCAGGGTTTTTGCCATTAGTTTGGTTATATGCACCTTGTTTAAAAAACTGCATTTCTCCTGTATAAGCCTCTTCTCTCTCTAGACCATCACGACCAATACTTGCATATAAAGTTTTAATTTGTTGTGGTAATTCTTTTGTGAAATCTGACGCTATTAAACTCTTAGTAAATGTTTTAGTGATGTGCCCTTCACTTTTAAAGGTTAGATACATAATACCTTTATGCACGTTTACTTCATAACTAAACTCTTCTCCTAAACGAATACCGTCTTTTGGTTCTTCAGGAGTTGTGTTTAATGTTGTACTTACATTACCCATATTATAACCCCAAACAGTTTCAGAAAAATCCCAACGTTTGCTATTATTGCCTTCTGTATTAATTTCATAATTCCAGAACACTGCGCCTTTCTCATGACCTGGATATTTTTTATAAAATATTTTTAGAGGCTCATTCTCGTGACCATCATCACTATGTATTTGCCCAACAACAACAGAGAAAGATGCTGCAACTCTAGGATCTCCACTAGTTGAAACGTGCTTAACCTTTAAAGTTCCTCTTAGCTTTCCTCCTTCTTCTGGAGTCCAACGTTTTTTCTCGCCTAACTCTGTTCTTGTATTATGAGACGTTTTTGAAGTTATACCAGAATTAGGGGTTTTGTAGACAACCCAATTTGTATTTTCTTCTTCTTCAACATAAAAAAAGTCGTCTTGACTAAAATTATTTAAGGAGTCTGAAAATGTTCCATTACCTAATAAAATGCTCCATTTATCTATTGATGAAATAACATCACTAGGATTAGTTACCAAAGTATCATTTTGCTTACTTAATGAAGGTGTTGTTTCAGGTTTGTTTTTACATCCTACCATTACAAGTAAAACAGTTAATATGACAAGTGTATATTTCATGAAGGTTTACATTATGATGTTTTAGTACATTAATTTTAATTTCAAATTCTGAACTGTTTTAATCTCTCCAGAATTTGAAATAGTATTATTAACAGGGCGCTGCCCTTTTTCACCCCAAAGTACTGCAATTGTATTTACAGGATTGTTCTTAAATGTATTGTCTGACAAGGTGAGGTTAACAATTCCTCTGTTTTTAATTAAGATGTTGTCTGGCTCTTTTGTTCCAGAATTCGAAACTGTATTGTTAGCGAAAGTTAAATGACCGCCTATAGTAGACTCATCATAACCACCGCGATAGTAATCTAAAATTGTAGCCTCTATATTTTGAAAATCTGAATTTTCAATAATGACAAAGGCACTATTATAATCTCCTTTATCATTAGTTTCTTTATTTAATTGAAATCCTTTTTCGACATTTGAAATCTTAGAGTTTTTTACTGAAACTGTATCTGCAAATGAGCCTTTAGACACTTCTAACACAGATTTAAAATTACTTATCTCAACATTATCCAACCACAAACTGTAGGCTTGAGACATGTTGTTATTTAAAGTTGTAAATGTGTTTTGAATAGTTGTTCCCTTCAAAATAACATTTCTTAACCTTAAGTAGCCCTTAGGTTGCATTCTGAATGCTGTAGCTTTTGATGAAAAGTTAAGCGTAGCAGGCTGTAATTTGTCTTTTGTAGTGATTACAACGTCTTTATTTATTTTTAATTCATCTGAAATCTCGTAAGCTTTTGAAGCCAGTAATAACGTATCTCCAGAATTTGCCTTGACTAATTGGTCTCGTAATTCTTTAGAGGTATTAATCGTAATTGATTTGCCTATTGTTTTTTCACCATCGGCATCAAACCAGTTTGCCCCATATTCCTTTTTATTAAATAAAAAAGTTTCCTCTTTTACATTACCAACTATTGCACCAACAACAGTTGAGTTTTCATCTCGAGAATTTCCAAAAAGATCTTTGTCTATGGTCTCAAAATCAAATCCGTTAAAGATATTCCTATCTGTTTCTGTTGGGACATAAAGAAAGTTCCCTTTTTTTACAACGCTTACTTTAGATTGTAAAAACCCTTCTGGCAACTTCACCTTTTGGTTTTCAATTGCCACTACGTTATTTTTAAAGTTTACACCATCTATAGTGTCATAAGCTTTAATTAAATCTGATGTTGATACTTTGTACATAAAGTTATTGGCAACAGTTGTACGTAATGGCCTGGCAGATCTAATTTCAGATTTTGGAAGCACTGCGCTTTGACTTACGTTAGAACCAACACTAAAATGAAATGGTGTTTCTGTTTTTATAAATGTATTGTGTGCAATTACCGCATCTGTAACTTGATTATATCTATTTAGTGGAGATTTTGGAATACCATTCATTACTGCTAAAGGTGCTCTAAAAGTTTCTCCTTTTAATTTGTAGAAATAATTGTTTGTAATCCAATGCCCTGTATTAATTACACGTATTCCTCCAATAAATGGAGAATTGTCATTACCAATAAAGATATTTCGGTTTATGGTAGCATAGTTTCCGTGACGTAAAACCAAAGACCCTTCACTCTCAAAAAAGACATTATTCTCAAATACATTATTGTTTGATTTGCTTGAAATAATTTCAACTTCACCATTACAACGTTCAAATAAATTGTTTGCTACGTTAGTGTGAGAAGGCGTCATAGATGTACCACTATCTCCTATTTGCATAGTTTCTCCGTGTGGTCCTCCTTTGCGTGGTCTAGGACCAAAATGATTATTTACAATTTGATGGTAATTTTTAATATGTTGATTGCCTTTAAGCATTACCATTACTGTTGGACCAAAATTAGACTTCCCAGAAATATAGTTGTTAGAAACTGAATTATGGCGTCCCCAAAGTTCTATCCAATGGTCTGTATCATCCCTATCTGGTTGGGTAAATTCTACAATAGCATTATTTATAAATTTACAATGGTTGGCTATTTTTTCATCATTAATTTTAAATCTAATTAAGGTCTTGGTTGGTGTATGCCCATTCTTAAAATATAGATCTCTAACCTCTAAATAACTTCCACCAAGATTTATAAAAGATTCTCCTTCAATACTAACCTTACCAGCTGTCTCTGCCCTTAATATTATAGGTTTCTGCTCTGTACCTTCGCCATAAAAATCTATTTGTACATTGTTCCAAACTCCATTCTTAAGAACTATTTCATCTCCAGCAACACAATCTTTAATTGCTTGAGTTAGCTCTTTAGTATTGGTCACTAAAACTGAAGTTGTGTTAGCTGTGTCTTTACATCCTCCAATAACAATACATAGAAGAATTAAGCTGAAATGGATTTTGAAATTTTTAAACATATATTTTGTAATGTATTTAATGATTAAAAAAAGTCTTTCAATTTCTCAAAAGACTTTTTAAGGCTAATTGTAATAGTATTTAATAGCAATATTTTTTATAACTAACTGTTTATCTGAAAATTCTCTTCTTGTTAATTCTAATTTTGACAAAATTTCAACCTTAAAAATTTTAGCTAAAGAGTCTTTATATACTAGTAGGTTCAAAGTTTCTGAGAACAAAGCAATTACACTGTTCATGATATATTTTATTAATACCATTAATGTGAAATGTTTAGGTTATAATATTTCACATATGAAAAAGCTTCTTGATCTGTAGTTGTAAGATAATTTCCAGCTTTAAAATAGTTTTCGAAAGGCCATTTTTCTAAACTGATGTCTTGATAAATTAGAGGTTCCTCATTATTAAGCTGTAATTCTAAATATGCATTACTCGCTGTAATTTTAAAATTAAAAGCATCATAGCCTACATAACCCATATTATCTTTAATATCTACCCAAGTATCACTAGAAGTGTTTAATAGGTCATCTCCAGATGTATTCTCATCTACTAAAAATTTTTTGTGAGACCATATATAACCGTCTTTCCAATATATTTTAAGCAATGGCGGACCATTGTTGGAGCTAAAATTGTGAAGCTCCATATCTTCAATAGAAAGTATACCGTGAATTTGCATTACAATAACATTATGAAACTGATTGCTGTTACTTGTGGTATGTGCTGAAACTTCATCTATTTTTAAGCGTCCTTCCATAACACCACCATCCTGCAAACTCCAATTAATCCTAGAGTTTCCTGTGTTTATAAGTTCACGTAACTCTGTTCTTGAGTAATTACTATTGGCAGTTGAAGAAGCTGGAAATGTATAAAATACCAATGAGCTGTCAGACTCATCATCATACATATATGGTTGTATAGGAAGTAAGTTTTGATAACCTAGGTTTATTAATTCCTGTGGCTGATATTCATCTGGCTTTCCATTGTTATCCTCATCAACAGGTAAAGTAAGCTTCCAATTAGAGAAATTTACATTTGCATAATTTGTAGCACCATCATTTTGAGTATTATTAGGAATATCAGGCTGTGACTGTACGTTATCTTCTGAAGATTTAGAACAAGACATTAAAATCATTAACAATAAAATAGCGAACAAACCCTCTATTTTACGTGATTGTAATCCTATAAGACTCATATAAAAATTATTGGTTTACCAGTTTGGTTTACCAAATATATCCATATAGATCTAATTGACAAGGAATTTGTAATTTTTTTTTTATAAATGGAAATTATAGAATTGTTATTTTAAGATTTATAATGTGTTAATCTTAAAATAAATTTGAAATCATAATATATACGTATAGTGATTTATTAAGATTGTTAAACACATAAATATTTAACTTTATAATTTCAATTAAGGGTATTACTTATAATCACTGGTAGTATTGTTTATTGTGTTACATAAAATCATAGAGCAATAAAAAATAATCAATACCAATCGTCGACACTTTATGTTTATTCACCTATGAGAAAATAAGAGTTAAACGAAATAATAGGTGTATTTTGCAATATTGATGCATTTTTACATTAACTCCATTTAATAAATTTACTTTAAATGATACAAGAGCTATCAATTCTATTTATCGAAGATGACATTGTAGAAACAATGAAAATGAATAGAACTATAAATAAGTTAGAGGTTCCATATAAAATTCAAGAAGCAAAGAATGGCGAGCAAGCTTTAGACATTTTAAATAAAGGAGGTGAACTTCCAGACTTAATATTATTAGACTTAAATATGCCAAAAATTAATGGTTTAGAATTCTTGAGAATTTTAAAAGATGATGAAAGGCTAAAGTATATTCCTACTATAGTTTTAACCACTTCTAATAATAGAAAAGATGTTCTGGAATGCTATAGGATTGGTATTGCTGGTTATATACTTAAGCCTTTAAAATATGAGGATTATGTTTCTAAGATTCATAAAGTTCTTGCCTATTGGAGTATTAACGAATTAATTAAACCATGAAAGGCATAGTTTTTACAGAGTTTTTAGAATTAGTTGAACAAAAGTTTGGACTAGAAGTTGTTGATGAGATTATAGAAAAATCTGACTTAGAATCAAATGGTGCATATACCTCAATAGGGACATACAAATTCTCTGAAATGTTACAGTTACTTAGCCATTTAAGCACAAAAACTAGTATTAGTATAGATGAGTTATTGTTAGTTTATGCAGAGCATTTTTTTGGGGTTTTGGTTAAAAGTTATCCCGTTTTAATTAAATCGTATTCAGATCCTATAAACATGTTGGCTTCAATTGAGTCTCATATACATATCGAGGTTTTAAAGATTTATCCTGATGCAGAGTTGCCAACTTTTGAAGTTATCAGTAAATCTAAAAACTCGCTAATTTTAATTTACAAGTCCAGCAGAGCCATGTATTACTTTGGTCTTGGGTTAATGAACAAAACCTTTGACTACTTTAACTCTAGCGCAGAAATAGTGATTGAAAAGCTTAAGGAAGACGGTACTGAAGTTAAGTTTATAATAACTAAAAATTAATGAGCGATCAAAAAATTAAAATATTAGAACGCGCTCTTAATAGAGAGAAAAAAGCTAGAAAAGAAGCTGAAAAGATTTTAGAAGACAAAGCTAATGAGCTTTATGTTACTACAAACAAACTAAAAGAAACTAATAATACTTTAGAAAGCTTAATAGCAAAAAAAGACCTAGAACTTAAAGGTGTTTTTAAGAACATTGTCGATGCGTATTGTGTTATGGATATGTATGGAAATGTCTTAGAAATGAATAATGCTACATTTAAGCTCTTAGCATGTGAAGATAAAAATGAAGATATAAACTTATCTCAATTTGTATATCCAGAAGACACATTACTTGTACTAAATGCGTTTAAAAAGCTAAAAAGCAATGGTAATTTTAAAGATTTAAAAGTTAGAATAATTTCTAAAGACAAGGCTCTTAAACACCTACACATAAACGCCAGTTTAATTGTAAATGATAACGAAAAACCCATTGCTATACAAGGTGTAGCAAGAGATGTTACTACAGAATATAATATTCAAAAAAACCTGATTGAGTCTGAAAATAGACTTAAAGCATTAATTGTAAACTTAGATAGCGGTATACTTTTAGAAGATGAAGATTGCAATATTGTATTTACAAATAATAAATTTTGTGCATTATTTTCAATTAAAGATTCTCCAGAACAATTAAAAGGCCAACACTGCTCTATAAGAATGCAAATTTCAAAAGATTTATTTGAAGAGCCAGATACTTTTATGTCTAGAATGCAGTCTATTGTCCTAAACAGACAAAAAGTAATTGGTGAAGAATTAAAAATGTGTGATGGTAAGATCTTAGAGCGTGATTATGTACCAATATTTCAGAATGATATTTACAAAGGACATCTTTGGACCTATAAGGATGTTACTTTAAAACGTAATTACAGCAAAAACATTGAGGCAGAAAGACATAAGTACAGTAGCATTATAGCTAATATGAACTTAGGACTTGTAGAGGCAAATGTTACTAATGAAATTGTAATGGTTAACCAAAGTTTTGCTCAAATTAGCGGATACTCTGAGCAGGAACTATTAGGTATGAATGCAATTGAAGTTCTTATACCAAAAGAAGATCAAGAAAATATTGTAAAACTTGCTCATGATACAAGAGCTGGTAAGTTTAACTCGAGAGAAATACAAATAAAAGATAAAAAGGGGAAGCATAAATCAATAATAACCAGTTCGGCTCCTAATTATGATGAGAATGGCGTTGTAATAGGCTCTATAGGTGTTATTCTAGATATTACTGAACAAGCTAAGACAAAGCAGTTGTTATTAGAACAAAAGAAACAGCTAGATCTTATAATTCAAAATTCACCAGTAGGAATCGCATTGTACAAAAAGTTAGATGAAGGTGTGCTAATGGTTAACGAGTATTTATCTAATATGCTTGGCTTTACTAAAGAAGAAATTTTAAATAGCTACAAAAAAGATCCAACGCATCCAGATGACCTAGAAGAGTCTAATATAAAACGTGCTGATCTAGAAAAAGGTAAGATAGATAATTACTCTATTGAGAAACGCTACCTTAAAAAAGATGGATCTGTACTTTGGGCCAGGACAAACGTAAATGCTATAAGAGACAACTTAAATAATATTAAGTATCAAGTTGCAATTGTTGAAGATATTACTGCACAACGCGAAAAAACCTTATTATTGGAAACACTAAATAATGTTGCTAAGTCTATTTTAGGTAAGGTTAATATAAATGAAATTGCTTTAGCAATTTCAAAAAACATTACTAAATATCTAGGCTCAACCGACTGTGCAATATATTTAGTTAATGAAAATGAAAATGGTATTAGCAAAATTGCTGCGTTTGAAAGTGAGCTAAAAGAAAGTGCATTAACTAATAACAAAGATAAATTAGTAAATGATGGAGCCTTAATTGGTCAAGTTGCTGCATCAGGAAAGCCTATAATAGTTGAGAATAATGCAGAGCACACAATTAATACAACATTTGAAAACTCTAGACTAATTGTACCAATAATTAATGATGGAAATGTAATTGGTATAATAGATTCTGTTCATACAGACCAAAATTATTTCACTAATGATCACTTATCAACGCTACAAAATGTTGCCCGCTTAGTTTCTCTACAACTTAAAAATGCTATAAACCGTTTAGCTAGAGATAAGGCAGAAGCAAATAATATAAAGTTGCTTAAAAAACTTGAATTAAGTAACAATGAGCTTCAAGAATACGCACACGTTGTTTCTCACGATTTAAAATCACCTTTACGTAGTATTTCTGCTTTAGTATCTTGGATAAAGGAAGACAACAAGAAAAATCTTGACGATAACAGTTTAACAAACATTCACTTAATTGAGTCTACTCTTGAAAAAATGGAGTTATTAATTTCAGATGTACTTAACTATTCCAGTATAGATTCAGATGCTGCAGTAAGTGAGCAAATAGATTTAAATCAGTTAATATTAGAGTTACAGGAAATTTTATATATACCAGAACATATAGACATTAAAACATTAAACCAACTGCCTATAATTACTGGAGATAAAACAAGACTTAGACAATTGTTTCAGAATCTTTTGTCCAACGCCATTAAATTTATAGATAAAGAAAAAGGACTTATAAAGATAGATGTGTTAGAAAAAACCTCCCATTATCAATTCTCTGTGTCTGATAATGGTGTTGGTATAGAAAAGAAATATCACGACAAGATTTTTGAGATGTTTCACTCTCTAAACAATAGCAAAGAATCAACTGGAATCGGACTTACAATTGTTAAAAAAATAGTTGATTTATACCAAGGTGATGTTTGGTTAGAAAGTAACCCAGGAAAAGGAACCACCTTTCATTTTACACTAAAAAAATAGTAATGAGTGAAACTCCAAATTTATCTTATATAGAAGCTTTATCTGATGGTGATGATGCGTTTAAACATAAGATTCTTAATATCATTAAGAACGAATATATATTAGAAAGAGAGATATATACTAAAAATCTACTTTCAAAAGATCATATTGCAACAGCAGATAATGTTCATAAACTTAAACATAAAATAAGTATTTTAGGACTTGAGAAAAGCTATGAGCTTGCTCATGAATATGAACATCAACTAAGAGAAGGAAAGTTTAATCTTAAAGATAAATTTGAGTTTACCCTTAGCACAATAGCCAATTTTTTAAAAACTATATAATTACTTTCTATGACAAGCATAATTATCGATGATGAGAAAACAGCAAGAGAAATACTGGTCCAGCTATGTACTAAAATAGAAGGGCTTGATGTTATAGATGAATTCTCTAATGCTATGGATGCTATTAAGTTTCTTAATAAAAATGAGATAGACCTTATCTTTTTAGATATACATATGCCAGATTTTACAGGTTTCGATTTTATCCAGACACTAAGAAAACACCCTAAAATTATTTTAACAACATCTGATAAAAACTTTGCTATAGAAGCTTTTGAATATGATTGTATTGTAGACTATTTAGTTAAACCACTTAATCTTGAGAGGTTTAAAAAAGCTATTAATAAAGCTGAAATGTTTAATCTAGACATTGAACAACCAGAAGTAACGTCTTCACAAACCAATCAAGCGCAAGACAAAGAGCTTTTTGTTAATATAGATAGACGCCTAATTAAAATTGATATTTCCAGCATTAAATTAATTCAAGCAAAAGGTGATTATATACTTATAAAGACAGACACTAAGAATTTTACCGTTCACTCTACACTAAAAAAGATTGTAAACAAACTTCCTGAAACTCAATTTTTAAAAGTACATCGTTCATACGTTATTAATACTAGCAAAATTATTGACATAGAAGACAACAGTGTCCTTATTGACAAAGATGTTATACCTGTAAGCCGTTCTAACAGACCAGAATTAATGCGCAGGCTAAATTTGCTATAACATATAGGGAGTTAATACCTATCGAAGAAAAATAAAAGTAATTCAATAGTATACTTTCGTAACTCAACGAAAATTTATAATCACCTTTATACAAGAGTCTTAATTTAGTTTAATTAAAAAATTAAATTATGACTTGTATAATTATAGACGACGACAAGACAGCGATTGATGTACTTACAAAACACTGCTCTAAAATTGAAAACCTTTACGTTAAAAGAACGTTTTTAAACCCAAAATTAGCACTCAAATTCCTGAACAATAACAAGGTAGATTTTATCTTTTTAGACCTACACATGCCAAAGATAAATGGCTATAGTTTTATTAATTTAATAGCGACGCCACAAAAGGTTATTATTACCACTATAGATCGTGACTCTGCTTATAGAGCATTTGAATATAACTGCATTGTAGATTATATTGAAAAGCCTTACACATTAGAAAGAGTATTGCAATCCTTAAGAAAAATTGAGAAATCTATAAGCCTTTCAAAAGTTGGAAACACTATCCATGACACCCATAAAGACCTTTATGTAGAGCTTAATAAAAAGTTTGTGAAAATACCTGTTGCAGGCATTCAATTTATTAAGAGGCATTTAAATGGAATTGAAATTTATACAACTAGACGTTCGTACTTTATAAAATCCTCCCTAAATAAGGTTATGCAGAAATTATCACCTTCTATGTTTATTAGAACACATCAATCTTATATTATTAATTTAACTAAGATTACCAATATTAAAAATGGGATGGTATTAATTAACCAAAATAAGATTCCAGTAAGTCGATCATATAAAAATCATTTAACGAGTAGGATTAATATTTTTAAATAGCTTAATTCTCTTAAAGACTTTAAATCGCTCTTTCATCCACACATTACGTTTACTCATCGAAATTTCCAGATTAACACGAGCCGCTTAAAATACATTTGTATCATATTAATCTTAACAATTTAAATATTTTATTATGAAAAAAATTAACCTCTTAACAATGGCATTATTAGCACTAGGTGCACAAAATGCAATCGCTCAAGCAGACAATGATGACACAAATGTGGATCAACACGAACTACAAGTACAAGTACAAGAAGTAGCCCTGCTAGATATTTGGGATGCCAGTTTAGCCACACCAGCCGATGTAGGCGTAATTGCATTCGATATGGCAGATGCCACAACAGTAGGTGCAAATGCAGAAGCTGGTCTTTATGATTTTACTGCATTAGAGTACACAGATTTATGGTTAAACTATACCAGTGTCGTTTCTGCGGCTGAGCCTACCAGAAATATTTCTGTACGTTTTAATGGTGGTTCTTTTCCAGGTGGTGTACAACTAGTAATTACACCAGAAGAATCTAACGTAGAAAATGCAGACAATGGCACACCAGGCACTATAGATTCTGCCAATCCTATTAAACTTGGTGCTAATGATATTGTTACTGGTACGGCACAAAATATAGTGACTCAAATTGAAAGTGTGTACACAGGAGACGAAGCCTTTGGAGTAAAACTAAAATATACTCTAGAACAATTTGGAAGTTTTAGTAACTACATTGCTGGATCTTACTCTACGCAAGTTGTATACACACTCTCAGACATCTAAAACTCCATCTTAAGCCCCAAATTCAAAAAGCCCTATTTAAGGGCTTTTTTTTTGTTTAAGACATTAGCCTAAAGCCTCATTTTATAAATACTACAAGTATAATTATATAATATTCAATGTCTTAATTAAAAATACTTAAAGCATAGCCAATGCTATTGACCGACACTTATTTGCCAATTAACGAAATAGAATTAATTCTTGGGTTTTAGCCTATTTCTTTGTGGTATAGAGATTAAACAAAAGGTTCAACTTAAAATACCATACCTATGAAATTAATAGCAACTACAATAATCTGCTTTTTATTTAGCCTACAAGTTATACACTCAAATGTTGTCATAATTAATGGTCTCACCCACTCGTTTTCTGGTGTATCTGGACAAACCTTTCAAGGGCAAATAATTTTAGCAAACACATCTAACGAGGAGCAACGTGTTACATTCGAGTTAAATGAAGCAATTTATAATTGTGACCAAGGAAGAGTTTTTATTGCTGATGCTAATCACAAAAATTCGTCAACAGCTTGGTTTACAAGTGCAGTTAACAGTAAAGTTTTAGCTCCTAAAGAAAGATTTACCTACAAATACAGTATTACTATACCAGAAGATAATACACTTAATGGATCATACTGGACAACTCTTATGGTTAATGTAGATAAACCTATAAAAGAAGAGGTTGTTGCCAATATTGGCTTAGACACTAAAATAAGGTACGCAGTAAGATTATTAACAGATGTAAATATTAACGAAGAAGTCTTATTAGATTTTGAGAGTGTTAATCTAAATCTTAATCCAATTAATAATAAGAAGCAATTGGATATAAATGTTTTAAACCAAAGCGGTTTTATTGAAAACGTAAAACTATCCTTAGAAATTTATGATTCTTTCGGAACTAAAGTGTTAGACACTAAAACTAAACGCGCAAAAGTATTTCCTGAAGTATGTAGAAATTATTCTTTAGACATATCAGGTCTTAAAGAAGGTGTTTATCAATGCATAGTAATAGCAGACTCTAGAGATGAATACATAGGAACCAACATTAGCCTTGAAGTAGAATAAAATTCTCCTACTTGGATCACACTTACCTCTAATAAAATTAGTGAATCATGAAAAAGCATCTACTATTACTTCTCATACTTTCCTTTTTCCAAATTGCTTGTGCCGAAGAGACACAAATGAATACTAAAGCAATTGAAACACTTCTTTTAGAGGATACTATTGAAAATTATACGAACATTTCATTGTTTCCTAATGCTTCAATAACTAACCTGGACAGTTTAGAATTATATTTTGAATATGGTACTGAAACCACAAATTTTAGTGATATAAATATTGCTGAAAATGAATTTATCATGGAGTATGTAAATAATAAATTATCAATACTTCAAAATAAAAGTGATAGTACATTAAAAGAAAACATTCAAAAAGAAAAACTCTTACTCACCGATAATGATACTTCGTATATCCAGGAAGTTAAAGTAAAGAAGGCCTTAAACTTTAAAACCTTAGAAGTAGCTGATAACAGTAATAAGGGAAGCGCTCAAGATGAAAATATTGACTTAAATATATCTAATTTAAAAAGTAACAATTCATCAACTAATAGCATTAATAATGAAATAGAATCGCAAGGTGTTAATTCTGAAAATTACCCAACTAAAGTTGCTACTGGCAACTATAAAAACGAAAGCAAAGAAGATAATACTATTCGATTTAGAACTGGATACTTAAAGCGTAAAATTGCACCATTACTTACAGATCCAAAAGCTCATAATAAAAATGAGAAATTAAGTTATGTACGTGTTGAAGGTAGCCCAACTAAGAAAACTAACCTAACATTAGTAAATAAAAATCAACAAGCAAATTTAAATTCAATTAAAGACAATAGTGTTTCCCAGCAAAGTACTAAAACACCTAGTAGTAACAATAATGTTAGTACGAAAAAAATAGGCTTAAATAAAGTTAATCCAAGGCAGTCAAACATTCAGGATAGCAGCAATAATGGTTTATCTCTAAGACTATTAAGAAAACAAAACATATATGAAACTAATAAAAATTATACCCTTTTATTTGAGGTGACAAATAATACGGAAAGCATTTCATTTATAGATTTAACTGTGGGATTTCCAGATAACTGGAGAATAATTTCAACTAGTAATATTACATCATTACAACCAAAAGAGAAGCAAATTGGTACTGTAAGCTTTTACATTCCAAATGAAAGTCCTGCTGGAAAATTCAAGGCATTTTTAACATTAAGCAGTAGTACTTCATTCTCAAAAAAATTAGATTTTGTTTTAGAAGTTGCTAATAATTATGATATAGAGGTATTCAAGATTTCTGCTCCACAACAAGTACAAGCTGGAGAGTTAATTACTTCGAGTTTTGGTATTAAAAACAATGGAAATATTGACCAAGAAATTACTTTAAGCTCAAATAGCAATATAAAAAATAGTGATAAGATTATTATACCAAAAGACTCAACTGTAGTTATTGAGGTAACTAAAAAAACAAATCCTAAATCTACTATTCTTAGAAGGGTTAGTACATCTTTAGAAGTAATGCATAGTGCTTCAAAACGTAAATATTATAATACTCAGACAGTACAAGTTATACCTTCTAAAATTAAACAAAAGGATCCCTATTTTAGATACCCTATACAAGCAAGTTTATATTATAACAGTCGTACTCTAAAAAACTACCACTATTCTACGATTTCGGCAGAGTTAAGAGGAAATGGGTTTTTAGATATCGATAAAAACCACCATTTAAACTTTATAATTAGAGCTCCAAAAAAAGAAAATATAAAACGGTTTAGTATTGTAGATCAGTACAGTTTAATTTACAGATTTAAGGATCAAACTACTTTATACTTAGGAGATCACTCGTACTTTATAAATAGATTAGGATTTGGATCTCGCTATGGTATTGGTTTTAAATTAGACCACACTATTAATAAATGGACCTATTCTGCATTTTACAGCAGCCCAAGACTCTATAATTTTAGTAGAAAACCATTGTATGGTGTAAGAGCCGAGTATGCAAGTTCAGACTCTTTAAGGTTAGGATTAACATTTGAAAAGTCTAACGGAAACAACTTTATTTATAGAAACATTTTTACTGGGTCTGGCAAAGGCCAAATCTTAACCTTCGACTATAATTATTTTGATAAAAACACCAGGTTTGAAGCAGAATTATCTGGAGGCTTTAATGATACGGTCACTGATTTTGCTACAGATTTAAGCTTCTCTCAAAGTTATAAGCATTTTGCATTTTCTAGTACATTAATTTATGCTGGGAGAAATTATATAGGAAACATTTCTAACAGCTTACAAGTTTCTAATAACCTTTACTATAACTATAAAGGCTTAAATTTAGGTATAGGTCACTCTGTATCCAGAGTTAATAGAAGATTAGATCCGTTATATTTCGAAACAGAGCCATATTACGAAGCTTATTTTGCAACCATAGGTTATAGGTTTAGCAATAAGCATTTTTTTAATATTAGGTTTGATAAAAGAATAAGGGAAGATCAATTAGAACCTGTAAGCTATAACTACGAAGAGTATGGGTTAAGCTATAATTTTAATTATTTCAACAAATATTTCACTGGTAGTTTTGGCGGTCGCTTTGCTAAAACACAAAACATATTAGCTGTTAGCGAGACGTATAGAGATACGTATTCACATCACTTAAATGTTTCGTATAAACTCTTAAATAACTTACAACTTAGAGGCGGAATAAATTACTTGTTTACAAACAGGTATGGAGCTTCAGATAAATCAATAAACTATTTGCGCTACAGTTTTGGGTTCAATTATAATTTAATGAGACGCCTTACTCTTAATGTTAATTACAATAGCGGTTATAGCCCAGAAGAAAATTATAAGAGAAGAGAATATATTAATCTAAACTTAAGGGCTAATATAAATAAACACCATAGGTTAGAAATAAGAGCAAATTATTTTGAAAACCCAGCTGTAATAAACAATAAAGAACTTTTTGCCTATGCAAAATACACCTATTCATTCGGATTAGGGATTAAAAAACTTTTTGATCAAGGTGGTGTAGATGGTACTGTGTTTAGCAACAGTGAGGATATAGATATAAAAGGTATAAAGCTGTATACAGCTGGCCAAACTATAACTACAGATAAGTATGGCAATTTTGAGCTGAATAATCTCGAACTAGGCATAAACTATATTTATGTTGAAGAGGCCTCACTTCCTTTAGATGTAGTTTCTGCAATAAAAAATCCAATTGAAGTTAATGTTGAAAAAGACTCTAAAGCCATAATAAAAATAGAGTTAATGAAAGCTAGAAGCTTAAATGGAAACTTAATTCTTGTAAACAAAGCAAATGCAATTTCAACAAACTTAGAGAGTTTCGTGAAATTAGAAAACAGTGACTTTACATATTACACCGAAGTAAACAAAGACGGCACATTCAAATTTAAAAACATTGTACCTGGCAATTATAAATTTAAGTTTATAAGGTTTAAGAAAAATGAAAAGGCATTTCAAATAGCAAAAGAAATAGACATAAGAGTGAGTGCAGAAAAAGACACCCAATTAGAGATTAATGTCAAGGCTAAAGAGAAGAGAATTAAATTTAAAAATAATAACCTTAAAGTTGGATACAATGATTAAAACTATAAAAACCATAATTTCAATCAATGTCATATTAATTACTTTAATAGGATATTCTCAAGAAACCGTAAACGGGTCTGATCTTAACAGCTTTATTATTGGAGGAGGACAACAATTTACAGATGCAAGCTTATTTGTAAATGCAGTTTCACTGGTAGATGTTTCCCCACAAGGTGTAGCCGTAATAGCAGATGGGTCTTCAGCTTTATTAGAAGCAGGAATTGCTGCTCTCGCAGGAGGAACTACAGATTTTATTCCAGATATCTGGCTAAACTATACTTACAGACCTATTAATCCTGGTAATGTATCAGAAATATTTATTCGTACTAGCCATCCTATGCCAGCTGGTATATCTCTTAGAGCTAGAGTTATTGAAACAAGTGTAGGCGGAAATTTTATTGATAGAGGTATAAATAACAATATTTCAATTAATGAAAATAACCAGAGAATTGTAAGGTCTTTTGGAGCTGGTTATACAGACGATGGTGAAACTAATGGCTACAAGATACAATACACATTTTCCAATACAGGCGGTGAGGAATTACCGCCAGGATTTTCAATTATTTATGAAATTATTAAAAGATAGAATTTATGAAAACGTATTTAAACATTATACTATTTTTAGCAGGCATACAACTAATAAATGCTCAAGTGCAAGATGGCACTTTAGATATAAATGGTTCTCCAAACTTTGCCCAATCTATTACAACTATGGAAGCTGGTCTAGATGATGTTGAGTTAATTAGTAGCAATACAGATCCATTGGTTAGTTTTATATTAAACCCAACTACTAACCCAATAACAGGAGGAACAACATCTTCTGAACAAAACTGTGAAACAGTTTACCTTTATAAAGTTTTTTTACACACTGTAAATGCGCCTCAAGGTGCTATAGTTAAAGCTAAAACTTTTGATAATAGCGGGCAAAGATTTCCATTAGTGAGTAATTATGATACGTTATTACCAATTCTTCAATATTTTGGACCTAGAAACTTAACAGCAGAAACTAATGGTGCAGATGCAGATGGATTTATAACCATACCTAATGATGCAACACAGGCTATAAAAGTTTTTGAGTTTAAAGGTTGTAGGCAAGATATTCCTGTTGAGTTTCGCGTATCTCCAAATGTTTTTACACCATCTGGTTCATCCGTTTTTCAAGTGTATTATACTATAACAGCTCAGCCCTTTAGTTAACTAATGTCTTCCTCTTCATTTACGCAGTAAGGTGAAATGGAGCACTACTATAACTATAAATTGTAAAAAGGCTTAACTTCTCTTATAATGAAATGTTAAGCCAGTGAAAATTTTAAAATGTTTAACTGCAGTTTTTACGTAAGATTTTTTCTCAAACTAAAGTAAAATGTTGTTCCACTTCCTTCTTCACTTTCAAGCCAGATTGCTCCATTAAAGTGATTAACTATCTTTTTAACAATAGAAAGACCTATTCCTGAAGATTCCTTATTCTCATCTAAGGACTGGAATACCTCAAAAATTTTACTGAAATAGCGTTTATTTATACCTATACCATTGTCCTTTATGGAGAAGTTTAAATGTGATTCATCTTCTGTAAAATCAATGATAACTTTACCTGCTTCCTTGTCGTTATACTTAATGGCATTACTTATTAGATTCTGAAACAATTGTACAACCTTCACTTTCTCTCCATAAAAAGTAGGTAGTTCCTTTTCGACAATCAATTCTATATTATCTGGAATGAAGACTGTTTTTTTAACATCAAAAATAATGGCGTTTAAATCAATAGTTGTCTTTTCAGAAATATCATAATCCATTTTAGAATAACTTAACGTTGAGGATATCAAATTTTCCATTTGAAGAAGAATATCATCTATTAAATTAAAATTCTCTAAAGTGGTTTCATTTAAGCTATTTGCATTATCCTCCTTAATCCAATATAGTAAAGCATTAATAGATCTTAGAGGAGCTTTAAGGTCATGTGATACGATATGCACATATTCCTCTAATTGGTTTTGGTAGATTTTAATTCGTTCAAAATTATTTGTATCAATAATTTTATTAGCAGCAAGTGTTGCTATAGTGGTAAGAGTCTCTAAATTGTTTTTCTTGAATATATTCTTTTCAGGATGTACAAAATCCATAACACCAACAATGTCTTTGTCTTTATGCATCATTGGTACTGTAATCCTTGAAGACCATTCTAATTCTTCAGAAATACTCAGACTTTCATTAGAAAAATCATTATTTAATATTGGAGTTTTTGTTTCAGCAACGTTACGAACAACTGCATCATAACTGTTGCTTAAAGAAAGCTTGGTTTCATTAAAAGACGAGCCTTTCTGATAAAGCGCTAAATCATTATATAAATAAATAGTACAAAACTTATAGACTGGATGCGTCTTAAATCTTGTAGTTATTTCAGAAACAACCTCTTCAGTAGATTTTAACTCTTGAAATATTTTAGCGAATGTATTTATTAATTGTAATTCACTATTAGAATAGGTTAGCTCTTCAATTAACCTATTTTGAATTTGAATGTCTAAGTTTCGTTTATTTTCCGCCATTACATATTTCTGTAGAGAGCACGCTATCTGAATAAAGTGGATAAATATTTTCACAGAAGAAATCTTTCTCAAATACTGTACGCCCAGATATACAATCGGAAATCATTGTTACCTTAAAACCCCTTTCAACTGCAGACCTACCGGTTGAATCTATACATATTGAAGCTACTGTTCCCGCTAAATAAATATGATTTATGTCATTATCCTTTAAAGTTTGCTCCAGTGCAGTATTATTAAAAGCGTTTAGATCTAATTTTCCAGGTATCTCGATTATTTTATCTTCGAAAGCCTTTAACTCCACTATAGTTTCAGAACCTTTACTACCTTCTTTAAAGGCACCTACATCTCTTATGGTTTTTAATATGCCAACAGGTTCCGAAAGTTCAGCATAAGATTCTGAAAATATAATTGGAGTAGATATGATTAACTTATCATCACAGTTATTAATTAAATTCACGGTATTCTCAATAATGTTTGTGACTTTAGAAGATTCCTCAACCACCTCTCTAAGAATTCCATCTTCTGCGAAATAGTCATTTTGGTACCCAATTAAAATAATAGCTGTTTTCATATCTAAGTAATAATAGTGATTGATATAAGTAAATTTATAATCTAATAAGTTTGCTAAATTATTTAAAGGTACGAACGACCATTTACTGTCGGTGAATGGAAGAAATGGTTCGATGAATGAAATTAGAAGAGTTAGTAATAATTAGGTAAAACTAATTTACTTCAATTGTAAAATATTGAAACAAAATATTGTGTTGACAGTTTTAGTAAGATTGAAGAAAATTTATAAAGAGATTAATCTTCGTAACAGCCAATTTTAACCTATTACTATTTAGACAATTACTAAAGCTTCTTTTATATTACTAAATTAAACAAACGTATAATAAAGAGGGTTTGATCAATTTTGAAACCTTAAAAGATCAACCAGACATCACAAGTTTTCTTATAACTTTATAAAACTTCCATTCACCGACAAATGATTTCATGTTATCGAATTTGAATTAAATACGTTTTAAGTTGCTCTTAGATTTACAGAAACAATGAGATAAATGCTCATAAAATCTTAAATCTTAAAATTTATATTATGTATTATTTAGTGTTCCTTATCTTTTTAATTCCAATAGGCTGGTTATTTATTATATCTGAAAATGAAAAAGCGATTTTAGGTTCTCCACAACCCTTATTTTCGAAACATTTTAATGAGCACATAAACATTAGTTCTTTAAAAGATTTAATTATAAGTTTTTATTTAAGTTTTAAAAAATTAATTAATCCAACTAAAGTCTCGAATTTAAATTTAAGAATAGGATTACATAGAAAAATGAAATTTAGTAAGCCAAGAAAATCGTCTATGGGAAGTGAGCTTATCCGAAACTTAGAATACTTAAAACATATCACAGCTATTGAAAACACCTATAAAAATATGCCTCAAAATAATAGTATTACAATTTCGAAACTTGATGAATTAAGGTTTATAAAAAAAGATATTCAACTAAGAATAATAGTGATTTCTGATAGCTTGAACGGAATAACCAATTAACTGGTTACAATTAAAACCCTTTTAAATATTAAAAACAAATACCAAGAATAATGACTCACCTCTTTTTTAATTTTTTTAAGAAATTCTTTATGTATTGATTGAATTTCTTTAAAACAAAAAAAACCTTCAGAAATTAATCTGAAGGTTTTTAAAAAAGTCGGGGTGGCAGGAAGAAAACCTACACCCCTATATTTCTGTTTTACAGATGATTATGTATTTGAAAATAAGGTTTGGTAGCCTTATTCGTAAAATAGTATCTAAAGAACGTTACCTCGAAATGTTATTCGTAGATGAGTTTAAAGATAAGAATTGTAGTGTTTTTAACCTATTTAATAGACATCAAATACTATGAAACTTGCCGTAAATATTCAGTAATGACATCTTCTTTAATACCGCTATACTCAGCGAATTCTTCCACTGTGACAAACTGGTGAGGTTGTTTGTCAAAGTGTTCTCTAATGGTATTTAAAAGCTTCCTGCCATAGCGCTCACTTCTGCCCGTGAGGCAATGAACATCTTTAGGGTATATGCAGGCTCTTACTATCTTCATTTCATACACTATCCATACTTTATCCATACCTCAACTCTACTCTATCTATATACCATATTGGCATAAACGGCATCTATCGGAATGGTTGTACGGCTGTTTTTGATTTTCTATATAAATCTACTGTCTTTTGGCTCATAATCAAAATTTTAGAGCATTATGGCTAAGCAAACAGGTATTATTAAACTGAAAGGAACTATCGGTGATATTTCCTTCTACAAGAGCGCAGACGGACACCTTGCGCGTTACAAAGGTGGTGTCGATGCAAGCAGAATTGCTAATGACCCAGCGTTCCAAAGAACACGTGAGAACGGTTCTGAATTTGGACGTGCCGGTAAAGGTGGTAAACTCATTAGAAATGCGATTCGGGTGCTGTTGCAGAATGCGAAAGACAAACGTGTTGTGAGTCGATTAACGAGAGATCTCGTTGCGGTCACAAAGACAGACAGCGTCAATGAGCGTGGACTTCGTACCATCCAAGATGGTAATATGAGCACCTTGCAAGGCTTTGAGTTCAACCTCAACGGTAGACTTGGCTCAACGCTTTTTGCGCCTTACTCTACCTCATTGGATAGAGTCACTGGCGATGTTGGACTTGATATCGCTTCTTTTGCGCCTGCAGTACGTATCGCCTCTCCTGGCGGAACGACGCACTTTAAGGTTGTGATGGGTGCAACGGAGTTGGATTTCGAAAATGAAAACTCAACTTTTGAGAGTGCTGAAACTGCCATCTTACCTTATGACAGTAGTAATACTGGCGCTATTGATTTGGCGGTAACACTTTCTGAAAACTCTAACCTACCAATCATACAAGTTGTAGGTATCGAGTTTTACCAGCAAGTGAACGGACAGATGTATTCTCTGAAGAACGGCGCATTCAACGCCCTTTCTATTGCGCAAGTCGATACGGTGTAATGGAACTTGTCCTTAAACGAAGTTATTTTGAAAAGGGCACCAATGGTGCTCTTTTCGTTAACGGGCAGTTTCTTTGTTTTACAATTGAATTGCCTTGGAGAGAGAATCAGCGGAATATCTCCTGTATTCCTGAAGGTACTTATGAGATTGTTGCAAGACACTCGAAACGGTTTCAGAATCATTTGCACGTGCAGGACGTGAAAGGTCGAAGTCTTATTCTTATTCATCCTGCGAATAATGCCTTGAAAGAGCTTCGCGGTTGTATTGCTCCAGTATCACAGCTCGCAGATATCGGGGAAGGCTGGAATTCTCGAGAATCGCTTAACAAGCTCTTGATTCTCTGCTATCGAGCTATTGAATTAAACGAAACTATCACACTAACTATTAAATCTTAACATTATGACTATTGTAGAACGCTATAAAAAACCGACACCGAAATTCTTTCGGGTATTACGGAACATTGGGCTGGCACTTGCTACTGCAGGTGGTGCCATCCTTACGGCTCCAATTTCATTGCCTGCAACCCTAATTACTATCGCCACATACGCTACCGTTGCGGGTTCAGTTGCCACAGCTGTTAGTCAGGCGGTTGTGAAAGAAGAGGAAAAGGATGATTCTGATACTATTCAGGAAGTACAAGAAAATGATTCTGTGAAGAGTAAAGAATGAACGATGCAGAATGATAATCAAAATGCTAATTTTTGATATGCCGATACGCTATTTACATACAAAGGTTTCCGTGCTTGGAGGTACGGTTTTATGTACCCTTCCAAACTTGAACGATGATGAGCTGATTGCTACTGCTGTTCTTGCCATATTTGGTGCGACCGTGAGCTTTGTGTGCTCTGTTCTACTAAAGTTGTACTACAAGCGGTCCAAATGGCATCGGTTGATGAAAAAATATAAGAAATCAAAAAGGCGGAAGTGATGCGTGTTGGCGCGCCTTGCAAAGGCGCTATTTGATTGCTTCCGCCTTTTTGATTCACTCTCATCCTCTATTAAATTACTATTGTCCTATCTATTATTTTCTCTAGCAGGTAATCCAAGGCGCGAGCCGCCTGCGAGTTGAGCAAGGGTGCTGTAGGTGAAGCGTGAGACACGAGCGCGCCGACGGAAATGTTTACACAAAAGGGCTGGCGGAGGTTTTGCTTTTTTGATTGATAAGCAGAATGTTCAAATGCTGACTGTAAGTGCTGTGACGCAATGAAGGTGCTGAGGCACGAAGCGGTGAAATGGAGTTATAGCTCTTACTTACGTGGTTTGAAGCAGTGCCATCCCTTTAGCGGTGGCGTTGCTGACAACCGTACTTGAACTGATGAGGGTTCAATAATTTCACTTGCAAAACGTGTGACAGCCCTTTTGCCCGAAGCGACCCGCAGGCTCGCAAATTATGCAGTAGCGGTTGACCCTTTATTTTATGTGTGGCGCCAAAGCGACACTCCTATTTCTCAGGATTTAAAGGGGCAAGAGTAGCTACGGGTGCATAAGGCGTGTAATGTGTGAAATAGCACAAGCCATTGCTGTTGGATAGCGTACGGTGGATGCAGTGGTGGTATATGCAAGTGCTCGCAATGAAATTTTTGAATTAATTTTAATAGCCTCTCGACTCCGCTCGAGGTGACATTGACAAAAACCTTATCGCTTGCAGATATGTGGTATGGAACAAAATGAAGCAACTGGCGCACTCCTTATTACCTGCCTTTCCTCAATGTTAATGCTAATACTGCTGTTCAAATAAAATACAAATCTATTTACTGTTGTGAGCGCAATGGCAAAGGGTACGGGCAATAAATACCAAGATAGAATTTTAATGAATGAGAGATTGAAAAATCAAGCATAGCGATTAATTTATCTTTAAGTGACTATAGTAATTATTGCTGGTACCGCGGGGAACCGTAGGCTTTTGTTAGTGAAGAGTGAATGGACGAATGCAGCTTGCGGAATGAGGAAATGAGCGATGAGCTGGCAAGTGCTGAAGGTGGTGAATTACTTACAAATTACTTCTAGTGGAATTCTCTTACTCTTTGGAATATCCATATCCAATAATTCTTTCACTAAAAGAAATACTGACGTTGAACTTTCTTCATCAGCAAAGTTAGTGTGTGGTAGTCGGTCAAAGATTGCTTTTGCTCTACACATTGCAATCTCTACTCTTCTTTTAACTGTACCTGGTTCAATACCCATCAACAGATCAAAAAAATCTTTAGTCACTTTTTTATCTCCTTTACCTTCATAGGTAGCACCTAAAGGATTAATATAGCTGTTTATTTTTGCATCATAATCTGTGCGAGGCATACTACCACCTTGATGAGCTTCAAAATGTAGAAGCAACCAATATTCAAAAGCCTGATGGGAATACCCAACTTTGTAATTTAATCCTTGAGCTTTCCATACAGCATTGTTGAAGTTTTGTTTCCAGGTGGCATCATCTGGTTTAGGATCAGCGTCAAACACAACCCATATCTCATCATATTTTTTATGTGATGCTTTCTTGGTTGCCCAATCCACAAGGGATAAGTGGCTATAACCATCGCCAATAGGCTCTATATCTACAGATTTAACTTTGAATTGGCGGAAGTAAGACGGTTCTGTGTTTTTGCCTTCGCAAGCAATAAGAATTACTTTTCGAGGTATTAATGTTGCTCTCTTACGATTTAGTGATGGCTCTTTTCTTCTATTATCTTTTTTTGATGCTTTTAAACGTTCGAGATGTTCTTTTCTTTTCTCTCTTTGTTCAGCTCTTTTATCCTTCATTTTCATATTCCAGAAATTTTGAAGTGAATGAATTAAAAAACTCTAAATAAGGAATTGCCCCGTACTTACCGCGCAAATAATTTGATTCTAAAGCTTCATTTTTTCTAATTTTTTTAAAATCGGACAATGAATGAAGTTCTGAACTACCACAACTATCTTTTTCTACAAACCAAATTTGATCACGACGTAACAAACCGCTATCTAATAAATTTGTATTATGGGTATTGAAAATTAATTGAGCATTATGTGGATTTAAAGATTTTGAATTAAAAAGTGACACAATCTTTTCTACAAGATTTGGATGTAATTTAGAGTCTAATTCATCAACAAACAAAGTATTACCGTTTTCTAAAGTGTCAATAATAGGTCCCGTCAAAGCAAAAAACTTCTTTGTTCCTGACGATTCCATATCATCCATAGAAAAATGAGTGTGGCCTACTTTTTCTTCCTTATTATTATACTTCCATCTTTTAGTCAAAACATCTGAAACGAATACTTTTTCATTATCCAAAGATTCTTTTTTGATAAACTCTTTTAAAGATTTAGGTAGGTCTGTAGGTAAATTATTTGTATCCAATTTTTCGACTTCAATATCTTCAATATCGAGATCAGCAGCTTCTAATAATTTTAAAATCTTTTGCTTGTAATCTGCTTTATCCAAAAGAGACATTGTGTAGCCTTGAAAGCCTTTTTCATCAAGACCAGAAAGTGTACGTAGTTTGCTCAAACTGCTATATAAAGATTCAGAAATCTCATCATTGAATTGCACTGCACGAGAAAGAAAAAGTTGATTATCTCTTACAAAACCTTGTTTGGCAATTACTCCACCTTTTTTAAACTTTTTAGGATGCGTAGTAATGAATTGTTCGTCACGATAAAACAATTCAATTTCTTTTGTAGCTTTTTCATAGAGCCATTCTGAAAGCACTTTTTCTTCTGTCAATTCAAAACCATATCTATATCTCAAACCATTATGTAAAAAAATTACTTCAAATTCGCTTGGTTCATTATTTGAAGTTTCATCAAGTAGAAACGGTTCTACAGGAATTTTATCGCCAGCTGTAAAATCAGTGGCAGAATCCCTAACATAGTGGCGTACAAAATTAAAAGCTTCAAAGAATTTACTCTTTCCGCTTGCGTTCGGACCATACATAACCGCACTTTTAAGTAAACGGAAAGAAAAATCTTCAAACGCCGCAACGTTATCGGCTTCTCTTACTTTTTTATCATAGTTAGAAGCTACTAAAGATAAGGTTGCCTTATCTCTGAACGATTTATAATTTGTTACAGAAAACTGAATAAGCATAATAAAGGTATTATTTGCGTCTTAAACGCAAATATATCATTTATTATTACACAATGTTGATAAAAATGTTGAAAACTACGGACAACATACAAAAATCAAGTTTATGGTGTCGTTTTTAATTTGATTGAGATTTTAGCAGTGGATTTGCACTTAATATTTCATTGGTTCTTTTCATATCGATAAATACGCTGTTGCCGTGCATAATGAAATTCTTTAATAGATCTTCCGATACTTCAAGGGTTTCGAGTAATAGATAAGCTATTACAAAATCGAATAGAAAGCTTATGTAGAGTAATTCATATTCACTGTATACATTCTTGTTGGCAATATTGCTATGAACGTGATAATCTCTTGAACGTACTACTTTACTTGGAAATGATTTCCACTCATCATCAGTAAATTTACCGATTAGTACAAATGCTGTTTTGTAATGTTTAATGAACTTTGACAGGTTATTTGATTTATGTCCTGAATATAATTTCCCAAAGGCTTCAAAAGATGCTATACTATTAGTAAATCTCTTGTTATGGCTTGTTTGGGTAGCTATGAAGTTTTCCATCAGCTTGTCCAGGCAGAATTGAAAAGAATTATTAGTGTACACTGCGTGCAGCACTTTGTCTAAATCAACTTTTACTTTCTCATAATCTGTATGTACATAAGTATTTGTGGACTTGGTTAATTTTTTATCATTATAATAAACCTGCTGCCACTCTCCACAGGAAAGACATTTAAAACTGAACCTTTCAAACTTGGCTGACCGCCCAAAGAGTAGTTGTAGCATTTTTTGAAATTGAACATAAATTCTAATCGATTCCAAAATATCGACGGGCTCATCCTTTTTAAACAGAATTGAACCACGATTTTTGATATGTAACTCTGTTCTTTCAGATTGAAAATTCAAATAATGACTTATTGTTATTTCTAATCCTATCTCATCAATTGTATAGAGATCGTCAAATTTTTTATAGAGTAGTTTTTCATCCAAATGGTCATACCACGTATAATGATTTACCCATTTTACTATTGTATCATTAATAACAGAAAATTCAGAGACTTTCGTATTTAAAACATTTACGAAATGAACTGCACTTACAAATGTATATTTAGGACGATATATTCGTGTCTCGACCATTCCTGATGAAGAATGTTGAATACGACAGTCAATGAAAGTTATGTACCCTAATCCAGTAAAAACTCCTAAAATTTGTGGTTGTTTATAAACTGTTCTTGGTGCACAAAGATTTGTTTCCAACATTAGATCGTCATCTTTATAAAAAAGCACAGCAAATTGCTTGTTGCTTTCTTCGCCAGCAAACCATACTTCCCCATAATATTTTTGATCCTTTTTCATTCTACAGGATGTTTACCAATTTTGTATAATAGCGATGCGATATTTTTTATTAGGCTTTGTCAACCACTGTTGCCTCTAATAATGTAAGATTGATTTTAGTTCTGAAGTTTGGAATAAATGCATTGTTCACTAAATTATTAGACTAAATTAATTATAGTATTTGATATAGAGTGATTTTTATTGATAGACTATTCATTATTTTATAAACATTATTATAAATTATCTATTAGCTCTAAATATGGTAAATGCATTTATTTTAAAATATTTAATGTCTTTTATCTGAACTATTCTCATCAAATGAAATAAGATTAAACATTTCCCTCATTCTTGACCTTACTCTTTCACCGTAACGCTCTTCAATTTCAAGGGAATTGAGGTTTGTGGTGATATGGCATCTCAACTGCGCTCGATGTGACAACTTTTGATTCATTATCACTTCATATCTAGTGATTAGTATCTCGCCCATTACATTACAGTCTTTGCCATAGTGCCTACCTATTGACTCTACACCTAAATCATCAAAGCAATAGGCTTTAGTATCGGCGTAGTCTTCTATGATTTTATAACCCAAGTTATTGAACCCAAAGACGATGTTTCGACACGGCATCAAGGTTGATTGATAGTGCCGTTTGTGCGGTACAAGATGAGGTAGCAATCTCATCAACGTGGTTTTTCCACAGCCTACTGGTCCTGAAAGTAAAATGCCTTTGTTGAGGTCAATCTCTAGTTTGTTGCCTACTCTTTGGTCTTCGATGAAGTATGTCACAAGCTTGTACAGGAGTTCGTAGTCTTCTTCGTGTATTTTGAAATGCCTACCAAAAAGTATTTTTCCCTTTGCTTCCAAAAACCGTATTGAGGCTTTGAAATCATATTGCAGAACCTCATCCCTAAGAATTGCAACTTGAAACTCGTTGGCACCAAGAATAAGTGTGCCTGGATTTTTTGGGTTGTATGTGGTTTCAATACTCATATCGGTAGCGTTAATGCGATTCCGTGTCAAGCACGGAATGACAGGTTTTACGAGATTCCCGCCTGCGCGGGAACTAAAGGGGTTCATTGTAGTTTTTATTTCTTTTTGTGTGCAGATTTCCTGCTCCAGAAATGAACTTGTCTTGATTTTGGGACAGTTGGTTGTTGTTTGTCTTCGCATCTCGACTGCGCTCGATGTGACTCTTTCGAACAGACAGCTCGTGATGTTTTATCATCCAATTTTTTGCGCAGGCCTGCCAGTTCTCAATTTTTATCTTACCGCCAATTTTCCAACCGATAGTTTGATAATGGTTATAAAACTTTTGCGCTTCGATAACTGGCCACTTTTCTTTTTTAAAAAATTCTAAAACTTCTTTTTCATTTTTTGGCTTGGGTAGTTTATAACTGTTTTTATTAGTTTGTATATGTTTATATATAGGTACCAGCGCTTGTCCATTTTTTGGTACAGAGTTGATTAGAGCTTGTTTACCACTTGTCCAAAATATGGTCATCTTAACTTTTGAGCCTTTAAAAGGATTTCGAGAGGGCATATATTTCAAGTAACCACCCTTATCCAGTTCCCGAATGCATTTATGGTAGGTGGTGGTAGATCCAATCTTAGCTATACCCATAATCTCATCTCTAGAAACTTGAATTAATTCTGGAAACCTATGATGGTTCCAGAACTGAAACAATGCTAAATACAAGCTAATATGCGTTGGATTTAACCGATTGTCTTTGCGGAATTGTTCTAATACTGCGTTGAGGTGTTGGATGTAGTTGACATTGGCCATTTAGAAAGCTTAAAGAGTTCCCGTGTCGTAGCACGGGATGACAATTAAATTGAATTGTCGATTCTGTTTTCTAAAAGTACCTGGTTGATTTCCTCTGCATCGTATAGGATAACACCGCCTATTTTGGAGTATGGCAGTGTACCGTTAATTCTAAGATTCTGAAGTGTGCCTGGACTAATTTGAAGCATTTCCAGCACCTCAGCAGATTTGAGGTATTTTTTCTGCTTATTAGGTACTGGGTTTTTGATGAGGTCTTTGAGTTCTTCGAAGAGTTCGAGTTTGAATTCTCTTAGGTCGTCTGTGGTGATAATTTGTGTCGGCATTTGTAAAACATTTAAGGTTATTAAAAAAAAAGATCCCGCAACGCCTGCAGGATTAATTTAGGACTGCCAACAACTAAACTTGATTGACAGTCCTTGCATTAACTTGACATTCGTCTTACAAATGTGTGGTTGTTTAGTGAGATTTATTCCCAAGTTGGGAATGGGTTGGGAACACTTTTAACATTTTTAAAATGTTAAGTTGTTCATTATTAGTGTCTAATATTTTTCGTCATCATTTTTCATTTTTTGTTCAAGATCTCTTTTAAGCTTAGTCAAAAATCTTGTTCTATCATTCTTACGCTCTTTAATTTCCAAGTAGGTACGATAGAAATTTCCTAATTCTAAATCAAATAATTTTTCACAGACCAATGCCATCTTATTGATTTCTGCCTGACCATTTCTAATCGCACCAGACGCTTGCAGTGCATATATAATCTCAACTAAATCAGTCTTGGAAGCGGTCCAGGATAAATTATTGAGAATTGCTGGGCTGTCTGGCTCAATTGATAAGTTGAGCTCTTTTTTACGTAGTCTATCCAATTCTTCATTATAATGTTCAATCAACAAATCATAGGCTATTATCTGAGCTGCCAAATTATCGTGACTGGTGCTAAATTCTGGATCTGTATAAAAGTGTGAAGAGTCAGACGCTAAGCCTATCTCGTCTTTGCCACGTACAAAATAGTATTTGTCTAAATTTTTTTCATCCCTTCGATAGTAACCTACAAAATCAATGTTTTTAGAATTATGTGCCTCCAACTTCAATACGGCTTCATCAATGTGAGCCCGTTGTTTTGCTATACTTCCTTGAGGTTTGAGCAGTAAATATTTATGAAGTTTTACAAAAAACTTTAGTCGTCCATATACATAAGGTTTTGTGTATTTGAAGAAATGTACCTCAGCTTTTCTACTTCTAAATTTTGATGATCTAAGAGTAGTTCTGAAACTATGAATACACATTCTTGACTTTGCAATGCCATTGCTTATGATTGCTATATCTGATAGGTCAGATGTAATGATGGGTTCAATTTCTGTTTTGTAATTTGAAAGTGTAGCGAGTAAATTTTTTTCCATTGGTTGATGTTTGCCAAGAAAATTAATTTAAAAACAATTCCTTTCATAACAGAAAACCGTAAATGCAACTTTTGAGTAAGTGAATCATCCAGTTGACTTATTGAATTCTACAATTCTATTCCCACTTCATTTTCTGTAATCGCACAGCATTGAGAATAGCCAGCAATGCGACGCCCACATCTGCAAAGACTGCTTCCCACATTGTGGCGAGACCTCCAGCGCCTAATATTAATACAATAACTTTCACGCCAAAGGCAAGTATGATATTTTGCCAAACAACCCGACGTGTAGAACGGCCTATTTTTATCGCTCTTGAGATTTTACTGGGTTGATCTGTTTGTATAATAACATCTGCGGTTTCAATAGCCACATCGCTACCAAGACCGCCCATCGCGATTCCTACATCACTAGCCGCAAGTACAGGCGCATCATTAATACCATCACCTATAAAAGCCACCTTAGTATCTGGTTGCTGTTTTAATTTTTCCACCTCGTTGAGTTTGTCTTCTGGAAGCATTCCACCTTTTGCCCAGTCGATGCCTAATTCTTTTGCTACTTCTTGAGTGATAGAATCCTTATCTCCAGAAAGCATAATAATCTTATCGATTCCTGCTGCCCTTATTTCTTTGATCGCTTGATGCGCATCGTCTTTCAATTCATCGGCAATTGTTACATAACCTGCAAATGCGCCATCAATGCCTACCATAACTATAGACTCAACAATGTTGTCTGTTTCTGCTGGTACCTCTATCTGATGTGCTGTCATCAATGCTTTGTTCCCAACTAAGACTGTTTTTCCATTTACACTACCTTTCAAACCTTTACCTGCAATTTCAGAAACGTCTGTAGCATTATAATCTGCTCCTTCAGCTTTATATTCCATAATGGCTATTGCTATTGGATGCGTGGATTGCTCTTCCATTGCCATTAGGTATTTCATAAATTCTGCTTTCGCGAAAGCGGAACCAGTAACAATTTCTTTAATCTTAAATACTGCTTTAGTGACCGTTCCCGTCTTATCCATCACTACGGTATTAACTTGAGTCATTGCATCGAGAAAGGACGCACCCTTAAAAAGAATACCATTACGTGAAGCAGCTCCCAAACCACCGAAATAACCTAGCGGTATCGAGATAACCAAAGCACAAGGACACGAAATCACGAGGAATATCAATGCACGATATAACCAATCTCTAAACACATAATCATCTACAAAAAAGTAAGGAAGAAACGTCAGGCCGATGGCAAGGAATACAACGATAGGCGTATAAATCCGCGCAAATTTTCTAATAAACAATTCCGTTTTTGATTTTCTAGCAGTTGCGTTTTGCACCATATCGAGAATACGTGCAATGGAACTGTCCTTAAATTCTTTTGTTGTTTCAACTTCAATAACTCCATCGAGATTAATACTTCCAGCAAAAACACTATCGCCTTTAGCAATTGTATCAGGCTTGCTTTCACCTGTCAAGGCCGCAGTATTAAAAGATCCCTTTTCAGAAAGCAGAATACCATCTAGTGGGACTTTTTCGCCCACACGCACTTGTATCTTTTCGCCAATTTCAACTGTCTCGGGATTTACTGAAACATAATCGCCATCACGATAAACTAATGCCTCATTGGGTCTTACATCGAGTAGGGCTTTTATATTTCCTTTTGCACGGTTAACAGCCGCATTTTGGAAGAGTTCGCCCACAGCATAAAACAGCATTACGGCTACCCCTTCTGGATATTCTCCTATCGCAAATGCACCCAAGGTGGCAATAGACATTAATAAAAATTCTGTGAAGACATCGCCACGCATAATACTTTTCCAACCTTCTTTAATAACTGGAAAACCTACAGGTAAATAAGCAATGGTGTACCAAACAATCCGTACCCAACCTTTAAAGGCTGGAATGGCATCAAAATAATCAACAGCTATGCCTAGAATAAGCATTACAAAGCTTACTATCGCAGGGATGTACGTTTTAAATGCACTTCCATCTCCGTGATCGTGATTGTGACCATCATCGTGAGAATGTTCGCCTTGATGTTCTTTTGGGTCTATGTCACGTAAGTTTACTTTTTTCTTTTTCATCTAATTTTGTGTTAGCAACAACTTTTGTTTTGTTGAATTGGTGGACAAGGAACGGTTCCGTATGAGCAATACACGCAGCAATCTCCTTCCTTTGGTTTGAGAACTATTTTACAATCCTTACATTCATAAAAGAATTGACAGGCATTTGTTGGCATATTTTCTTCTTTTTTATAACCACAGGCTGGGCAAGTGATTTCCGATTTTAATATGGTTTGCATCAATTTTATTTTTTATCAGTTACTTTATAACCTGTAGCATTAATTGCTTTCTCAATTTCCGTTTCGTTCGTTTTAGTTTTATCATACTCAATAATTGCGTTAGCATTTTCGTATGATGTTTTTGAATTTACAATTCCGTTGAGTTTATTTACTTCGCGGTTTACGTGTGCTTCACAACTGGCACAGGTCATACCGCTTATTTTATACTCTGTTGTTTTGATATTTGAGTTATTAACTATTATGATTTGTTTTTCGGTTTTTGGATATAACATACTTGAGTAGTATGGGAAAGCCAACATCACAATTGCAAATGCCGTTACAATACCTAAAAAGGTTTTTGAATACATAAATTTTGGTTTTTCATCCGTTTCACATTCGCAGTCTATTTCTTTTTCTGGTTTCAATTTTTGATACCAAGCAAACAGAAGAATTAATATTGTTAGCCCTATTAAGTAAGGTCTAAATGGTTCTATCCAAGAAAATGTTGAGGCTACACCAGTTGTTCCTGCAATTAATGCCAGAACAGGTGTGATACAACACAATGAAGCTGTGATTGCTGTTAGGATACTTGTAACCGCTAGTTTATTTTTCATTTTAGTTAATTCGTTAAGTACAAAAATGCAAAAAATAGTTGCGCAACTGTTGTGCAATGTCAACTACTGCACTTTTCACAAACACCTGTCACAACAAGATTTACATCTTCGGCTACGTAGCCATCTGGAAGGTTGATGTGTGGTATTTTATGTTCTGTCAAGCAAACAGTTTCATCACAATTACTGCAATGAAAATGCAAGTGTAAATCTTGATCTATCTCGCAATTGCAACCTGGCTCACAAAGTGCGTACTTAGTGATTCCGGTACCATCTTCTATTTGGTGTACAATACCGTTCTCTTCAAAAGTTTTTAATGTTCTAAAGATGGTAGATCGTTCCGCTTTCGCGAAAGCGGTCTCTATATCAAGCAAAGCCAGTGCAATCTTTTGTTGAGCCAGATATTTGTAGATCAAAATGCGCATTGCGGTAGGACGCACCTTATGATCGCTCAATGTTTTTTCTATTTCAGTCATTTTTCGCGATGTTATAATTGATGTTTCTGGCTTTGTTGTAGGCTTCCCAGCCTTCTTTTGCCGCATAGGGCACGATAAGCAATGCTGCCACAGGGTCTGCCCACCACCAGCCTAACCAGTTGACCAATAGCAATCCTATAAGTACGACTATGGTTTGATATAAGCAAATAAAGGTATCTTTAGCATCAGCAAGCAAGGCTGGACTGTCCAGTTTCTTTCCATATTTTCTTTTGAAATATATTAGAATTGGATTTACAGCGAGGGAAACCAATAATATAATAAGTCCCAAAGTGCTCCAGTTTGCAGTTTCTTGATTTATAAGCTTTGTAATGGAGTCATACGAAATGAAAACACAGATGAGCGTAAATGAAATTGCTATTACGTTTAACGTGATTTTTTGTCTTCGTTTTACTTTTTCTTCATCAATACCTTTAATCTCGCCGTGTAGTCGCCAGCCTAATGTTCCCGCACTTACGACTTCAATTGTGCTGTCTAATCCCCAACCAATCAATGCCGAACTATTGGCCGTAAATCCTGCTATAAGCGAGACCACTACTTCAATAACATCATAAATAACATTCCAAATCTGTAGTGTCCTGGCTTCTTTTAAATTTTGTTTTCTTGCTTCTTTCATATCTTTTAATGTTCGTGTTCAGTTTCTCCCTTTTTCATTTCTCCCATCAGGTAATAGGCATTGTTGAATGCAAAACGTGTGTTAGGATCTGGGTTTTCAAAAAAGCGTATGGCTATCCAGTCGCCATCTTTCTCGCCTGTTGTAACCTCTACTGGTTTAAAACTCCAGGCATCGCCTTCCCTTTGCGCTCTAAATACATAATTCTTTCCAGCTTCAGTAACTATGGCACTTTCAGGTAGTGCAGTAGCCTGTTGGTTATCAACTTCAATTTTACCTTTTATATACATACCAGGGATAAGACCACCTTCTTTATTCTCAATTTCAGCGTGTACGTGAACCGCTTTTGGATCTTGCTCAAAAGTTTGACTAACCGAATAAATTTCGGCTTCCAACTCTTTTCCTGGCCTCGATTGAATACTGAAACGTACTTTTTGGCCTTTCTTCACTTTGTCCACATCTTTTTCAAAAACCATTAAATCTGCGTGCACGTGGTCTGTATCTACTATTTGCATTAAGTTGGTCTGTGGCTCCACATATTGCCCAGTCTTTATAAATACTTTTTCTACAACACCTGCTATGGGACTGCGCAATGCAACACGCTGGTAAATAGTACCATTGCGCACGCCACTCACATTAATGTTATATTGTCGCAACTGCGCTTCCAATCCACTCACCATTGCGGTAGATGACTGATAGTCTGCCGTTGCTTTTTGGAAGTTCATTCCAGATGCTACACCAGCTTCATAAAGCCTTTTTTGACGTTCGTATTCTTGTTTTAAAAACCGACTGTTGCTGTGTGCATTTAAGTAATCGCTCTGTATCTGTATGATGCTGGGATGTGAGAGATAGGCAACCGCTTGATTTTTTTTAACTTCATCACCTTCTATTACTTCTATGGATGCCACATTTGCTCCTGTTATGGCGGTAATGGATGCTTCGTTTTGGGGTGGTACTTCCAGCGTGCCATTTGCTTCTACATAACCGCTCATATAACGTTGTGAGAGCGTGTCAATTTCCATCTGTAAGGCTTCAAACTGCTGTGCCGTGAGCATTACTTCCTTAGCTTCGCCTTCCATATTATCTTCTTCATCTTCCCCTTCAGAGTGATTTTCTTCTGTTTCAGAATGGGTGGCTTCATCGTGGCCATCTTCAGATTTTGTGTCGCCACAGCTGAGTAATGTCAATGCAAAAAGCATTGCGGTAATCGGTATATATTTTATCGTTTTCATCTTTTTTAGTTTTGGAAATATTGTAAATCAAACAGGGCTTCTAAATATTTATCAAGTGCATCCAGCGCGTCCATTTCGGTCTGTATGGCATCACGTATTATTTGCGTGAATGCTGCATAATCCAGCGCTCCTTCTTTGTATGCCAGCAATGCACCTTTGCGCTGGTCTATGGCAAGTGGCAAAGCTTCGGTTTTATAGAAAAACCAGGTATCCCGCCATCGTGCATAATTTTGTTGTGCCTGTATGAATTGCGATTGTAGCTCACGCTGTTTAAAGGCTGCATTGGTTTCTGCAATCTGTGCATCGAGTTTAGCAGCCTTTGCACGACTACGGACAGGTCCAGAAAACAGTGGTATGGAAATCCCAGCTTGATAGGTATAAAAACCACTATCGCCATTGACACGTTGTAGGCCACCTTGCAGATTAAACTGGGGCAGTAAATTTGCCCTTGCTGCGTCATAGCTTGCTTGTGCTTCGTCTATACGCTTTCGCGAAAGCGATAACTCAGGATGATCATTCAATGTATTATTAGACTCTAAAATTGAAATTTCACTAGCTCCAAATTCATCAGAAACGCCGTACATAGCATCTGGTGTCAACCAAAGGTTGAGCTTTTGCAAGGCGATGAAATAGTCTGTTTCTGCCTGCTGAAACTTATTCTTAATTTGTAGTGCTTGATTGCGCGCAGCAGCATATTCCAGTCTTGAAATGGCTTCCACTTCATAATTGAGTTCTACAGATTGTGCAAACTGATCATAAATGCTGTCCAGTTCTCGGTACAAAACAAACTTCTTCTTTGCCTGAAAAGCTTCTGACCAGGCCTTTTTGACTTCCCGTTCTATCTGGATTTCCGAAAGGTCAAGAGCTGTTTCGGCTAACTGGATGCGTTGTTGTTGCAAACGTTTTTTAGCACCTATTCCCAGTAGATCAATATTTTGTTGACCGATACCTATCAAGGTATAAATACCTTGACCATCTGCCACTTCTTCGCCACCCGTAAAGATCTGTGTACTACCGAAGTCGTAGGCATTGCCTGAGAGTGCATTCTGTCTTTCGATTTCGAGTTGGCTTGCTTTGAGTACAGGATAATTTTCTTTGGCAATTTCTACAGCTCGTGATAATGTGATGGGCGTGATGCTGTCCTTAGCAATGAGATCTTGCACAGGTGCTTGTGATTGTTGCGCTCTCCCTTCGACTGCGCTCTGGGCAGGCGCGAAAGCGGTGCCACCTAACATAAAACCAACTATCAAAATCGTAGTCAAGCCTTGCGGATTAAACGAACCAATCTTATTCTGCTCTTTGCGCTCGCGTCTCTTTTCTATAAAGGTATATAGTACGGGAAGCACGACCAACGTGAGCAGCGTAGCTGTAAGCATTCCACCGATAACTACCGTAGCGAGCGGCTGTTGGACTTCTGCACCGGCCGATGTGGAAAATGCCATAGGTAAAAAGCCGAAAATATCAGTGGTGGCCGTGAGCATAATGGGACGAATACGTTCTTTAGTCCCTTGAAATATTCTATCCTTTATACTTATCACACCTTCTTCTTTTAAGGAATTAAATCGGTTTATAAGTACCAGTCCGTTAAGAACTGCAACACCAAATAGCACAATAAAGCCGACACCTGCCGAAATACTAAATGGCATATCCCGCAACCATAGGGCTAACACACCACCGATGGCCGCCAAGGGAATCGCTATGTAAATCATTAGCGATTGTGAAAAGGATTTTAAGGCAAAGTACAGCAGTATAAATATTAAAAAAAGGGCGATGGGCACAACGATTATCAAACGATCCTTTGCGCTTTGTAGATTTTCAAACTCGCCACCATAGGTAATATAATAGCCTGATGGCAAGTCCAGTTCTTCATCTAATTTTTGCTGAATATCTTTTACTACAGACTCCACATCCCTGCCTCTTGCATTTACACCTACGTAGGTTCTTCTATACGTATTGTCACGTGAAATTTGCATAGGTCCAGGGACGTATTCAATTTCGGCTATTTCGATAATGGGTATCTGATTGCCATCCTTAAGATCGATATACATATTGCGTAGGTCATCGATACTTTTTCTATGGCTTTCATCAAATCGTACCACGAGATCAAATCGTTTCTCGCCTTCAAAAATTACTCCTGCGGTTCCGCCAGCGAATGCGGTACTTATGTAATCATTTACTTTTTGAATATCCAGTCCATATTGCGCCATTTTATCACGCTTATATTTTACGGTCATCTGTGGTAATCCTGCAGTTCGTTCTGCACTCACATCACCAGCGCCAGGAACGGTCTGTATAATCGCTGCCATTTCCTGAACCTTTTGTGATAACACCTCTAAATCTTCGCCATACAGCTTTACAGCAATATCTTCTCTTACGCCTTCTAACAGCTCGTTAAATCGTAACTCTACTGGTTGGGTAAAAACTAAATTTACACCCACGAGTTCATCATCCAGTTTATCTCTTATAGCATCTATCAAACCTTCTTTAGTAGAAGCTGTTGTCCACTCGTCCATATCCTTGTTTAGGATGATGTACATATCTGCAATATCCATAGGCATAGGATCGGTAGGAATATCTGCAACACCTATACGAGCAGTTACTGTTTTAATTTCAGGGAAATTTTCTAATAGGATAGTTTCTATTTTCTTGGAAACTTCAATAGATTCGGATAATGAACTTCCTGGTCTAATGAGTGCTTGCATTGCTAGATCTCCTTCATCAAGCTGGGGCACAAATTCTCCACCCATATTAGAAAAGATAAAACCAGCAATAAGAAGTAATACGGCAGCAGCTGATAAAACAATAAGTTTTAGTTTAAGGGCTCCCTTTAATAATGGCATATATGCACTATGAATAGCACCTATAATTTTATCACTTATTTTTTCGAGCCAGCGCTCAAACCTGCCGAACCAGTTTTTGGTATTTTGTACTGGTTTCATAAAAAGCGCTGCCATCATAGGCACATACGTGAGACACAAGATGATGGCACCTATCATTGCAAACCCAAAGGTGTATGCCATAGGTTTAAACATTTTACCTTCTACACCAGTTAGAAAAAGTATAGGCGTAAAAACGATGAGGATAATTATCTGTCCAAAAAAAGCGGAACCCATCATCGTGCTACCTGCATCATAAGCTACTTTATCCATCACTCCTTGATTGAATTTTAGCTTGCCAGACCTAATCCGTTTTTGGATCTCATATACTGTTCCTTCTATAATAATCACAGCACCATCTATGATGATTCCAAAATCAATAGCTCCCAAGCTCATTAAGTTTGCCCAAACATTAAATTGCTTCATTAAGATAAAAGCAAAAAGTAAGGACAACGGTATGGTCGTGGCTGTTATGATTCCACCTCTTAAACTCCCTAGCAAAAAAACCAGGGCAAAAATTACGATAAGGGCACCTTCTAGCAAATTGGTTTTAACGGTATCGGTCGTTCTGGCAATTAGCTCACTACGATCAATTATTGGGGCGATAGTTAGACCTTCTGGCAAAGACTTTTCAATTTCTGCCATACGATCCTTTACATTTTGAATCACTGCATTAGGATTAGAACCCTTGAGCATCATAATCATACCGCCCACGGCTTCCTTACCGTCTTGGGTAAATGCACCATAACGTACCTGACTCCCAAAATGGACACGCGTTGCTACATCTCCAATTGTTATGGGAATGTTGCCTTCGTTGATAATCGAGATATTCTTGATGTCTTCCAAAGAGCGAATAAGACCTTCGCCTCTTATGAAGTTTGACATTTTATTTTTCTCAATATAGGCACCACCTGTATTCACATTGTTCATAGCAAGAGCGTCATACACTTGTGAAATGCTGATGCCCATACTGTTTAACTTCTCTGGATTGACAGCAACTTCGTACTGCTTGATACTACCACCAAAAGAATTAACCTCTACTACGCCTTCCAATAGTGTAAGTTGTCGTTTTATGACCCAGTCTTGTACTGTGCGCAGTTCCATAGGTGAATACTTGGTTTCAAAACCTTCTTGTGGCTTTATAGTGTATTCATAAATTTGACCTAATCCAGTAGAAATGGGACCCATTGATGGGCTTCCAAATTTTTCAGGAATGGATTCACCCAGGTCGTTGAGTTTTTCCTGAACCAGCTGTCGAGGAAGATAGGTTCCCATATCGTCTTCAAAAACGATAGTAACTACGGAAAGGCCAAAGCGTGAGATAGATCTTATTTCTGTGACGCCTGGTAAATTACCCATAGATAGTTCTACGGGATAGGTTACGAACTGTTCAATATCTTCTGTTCCCAGATTAGGCGATTGCGTGATGACCTGCACCTGATTATTGGTAATATCTGGCACCGAACCAAGGTTTACGGTTGCCATTGACCAAATACCAACTCCTATAAGAGTCAAGGTAAATAGGCCAATAATGAATTTGTTATTGATTGAAAAATCAATGATTTTGTTAATCATAGATAATGGTGTTAATTCAGTTGAAATTCTTGTTTAGCACATTGAATTAAATGCAATGCACTTTGTTGACGAATCCAAAAAATGGAAACTTCAAAACAGGATATAGTTATCCTATGAAAACTGAATTATGCCCTTGGTGGTTGAAAAAGGGAAGTATGGAAATCCTTGCCGTGATGTTGAAAAGAAGTAAGGATTTCATTTGAAATTGGACCTTGAAAAGGTTCAAAAGCCACTAAACCGAAGTTAATCGTATGGACGTGACAACAATGACAATTGCAGAAAGGCGAGCATAGATCGCTATCGCTGTGGTCGTGGTTTGCATCTGTTGTTTGTGAAAATTCTATTTGAGTATCATCACTATCAGAAGTGGTATCACTACAAGGCGCAAAGTTGAGCGCCAAGAAATAAATAGATAGTATGACTGTAAATATTTTCACGTTACAAATATAGAAAGTTTATGGCGCAACTGTGTTGCAAAAATTAATATCACAATGAATCAATCACACTGCCACAAGTCAACATTGCATCACCGTAATATGGATTTCTTATTTCTTCTTCTGTACTCAACCAAACTGCACCCTTATTGTTGTTTGCCATTGGGCATTTTTGGACATAATAATTTGTTGAGTTTTCTATGTTCATAGCAATAGGCACGATATTCTCATTAAGTATCACAAAATGTGCTCGCTGGTTTTCCAGATTTTCATTGGTTGCAATGGCATCCAGCATCTCGATACTTTTGGTAAGATGTTGCTTTTCCATTTTGCCTAAATCCGATGTAGAAATTTCCTTTAATTTTTTTGATGTCGCTTTCGCGAAATTGGAAACCTGACCAGCATCGCTTTCTACCAATGCATCTTTCATTTTGAGATATGATGGTAATGCTTCATTAAAATCAGAACTAAACCCTTCGTCGAAACTCATTTCCATATCGCCCATCATAGCTGATTCATCCTGCATCATCTGCTGATTCATCATTGATTTTTTACCTTGTAGTTGCGCAGCTGCATCTACTGTAAATGTTCCATTGGTAACGATTTCATCGCCATTATTCAGTCCAGCCGATACTTGGTAATTGTCGCCAGAGCGATTGCCCAAGGTTACTTCACGCATTTCAAATACAGGTTCATTAGGATTGGTTTTCACATATACCAATGAGCGCTCGCCCGTCCATAACACAGCACTTGCAGGCACGGAAAGTGTATTTTCCATAGTTTGCGTTGCGCCTTTAACCTTGCCCGTCACAAACATTCCTGGCTTAAATAGGTCGTCTCTATTTTGAAGTGTTGCTCGCACCGTTACTGTACGTGTTGTATTATTTAAAATAGGGTCAATAAAAGAAATAGTGCCTTCAAATTCTTTGTTTGGATAGGCATTGGTCGTAATGTTGATTTTTTGCCCAACATTGAACTGTGCTATCTGATTTTCATAAGCATCGAATTCTGCCCAGACAGAATTTAGGTTGCTCAACTTTACAATAGGTTCCCCTTGATTTACGTAATCGCCCTGTGCTGCCATTACTTCTGAAACCGTTCCGGAAACCGTCGCATAAATCGGGAAATTCTCACGTACCGTTCCACTTTCTTCTATGGCATTGATTTGTGTATCTGAAAGTTTCCAGTTTTTGAGCTTGTTGCGAACGGCTTTGTATAAAGCAGGTTGCGATGCTTTCAACGATGCTGCGGTAATCAATTCCTGCTGTGCCGCTACAAGGTCTGGTGCGTAAATGGTTGCCAGTAACTGACCACGGTTTACTTGCTGACCTTCATAGTTGACGTTAAGTCGTTCTATTCTGCCTTTAAAATAACTGGATTGTACGGTATTGTTTTCTTCGTTTGCAGCTATTTTTCCCGAAAGGGATATCATCCCATCATCATCGCTTGTTTCTGCATTACCTACAATGGTGGTTTGGATATTTGCCAACGCCATTGCGTTTTCAGTCATTTTTATCTCGTTTGCAGCGAGACCTTCAGCACCAGCTTCAGCAGGAATTAAGTCCATTCCACATATAGGACAATCGCCAGCTTCTGGTTGCATAATCTGTGGATGCATTGAGCACGTCCACATCTGGTCTGCACTCTCGCCAGAGTGGTCGTGTTGATCGGACATATCGGATATATCCTTATTTGCCATAGTATCACTTGACCCGTTTCCAAAAATGAGCCAGCCTGCGCCCAAACCTATTATTACGGCTATTGCTATATATAAAATGTTCTTGTTCATAATCTTATTTTTCGTTTTCTAAACGTTCAATCATTTCTTTCATTTCGGCAATTTCCCTACGTTGTGCTTTTATGATTTCTTCAGCCAATTTTTTGACTTCTGGGTCTTCAATATCAGCTCGTTCACTTGTTAGAATTGCAATGGAATGGTGTGGTATCATTGCTTTCATCCAAAGAATATCGCCTACGGTGGATTTTTGGTCGCGTACCAGTCCCAATGCACCTACAAAGAGAACGATACTTCCCAAGACTATGGCGATATTCTTTTTTTTATTTTGATACATTCCACGCATTGCCACAAACATAATGATGGCCATAGCTGCGATACCAAGGCAGACCATATAAAATCTCGTTAGGCTAAACCAAACGTGGTCCCATTCATAGGTGTTTAAATACATCGTAATGTACATTGCTACAAAAGAGCAAGCCAACATCGCTACAAAACGTGTATAGTGATTTTTAGATTTTCCTGAATTTGTGTGTTCATTTGAATTCATAATTTTTGGTTTTTTTGTCACTAATTATTTAATCTTCTTTTTTAGTTTTCTGATTGATGGGGAACTGATATACCACAAAACGAAACCGCTTAAGACAGTTATCAATCCCAAAAGTGAAAATGCCCTTAACAACAACGTGTTGAAATTATCCCTTCCCTGATAATCCATTGTATGGGTCATCCATAGAAAATCAAACCAGCGCCAATCCCTGTGTCTCACCGTTTGAAAAGCGCCATTCTCAACCGCCACATAGGCTTTTAAATTTTGTGGTGTCTCATACGAGATTTCATAAGCTGGAAGTGGGCGACCGCGATATTCGTGATGTGGCCCAACAGAATCGACTAATTGAATTTTTACTATTTCTAAATCGTTCAACATATACCTACTTGCAACTTGTTGTGCCTCTTCTTTAGAAATTCCATTTTTCATTTGTCCCGTTCTTGCATTGTAAAGCTGTGCTTCATTAATCCAATAGTAAGGTTCATTTGCTATTTCCAGTAGTTCCAAGGATTGTACAGGTTCTATTACAGCAAGTTGGGCTGTGCCGAGCAAATCATTAAATGAGGTCTGCACAGGTGCAGCTTTCTTAAAATGGTCGCCGTGTATCTCGTCAATGTTCGTCCAACTGAAATACATCCCGCTAATCGTCCACATCAGAAACTGAATACCTAAAAAGATACCCAAATAGCGGTGCGCTTTTCTAATCCATTTCGCTGTTTTTCTGTTCACCATTTTACTTTATTTCAAAAGGAAATTCAATCGTGACTTTTTCCCAACTCATTGAGATTGTTCCTGAAGTCTCAGTTGTTTTGTTAACTTTATACTCTAAATGTTCCTTGATGTCTTCGGAAATTTGAGGTGTCACTTTAAATCGTAATACATCATCATTTTCAGTATAGTCGTCCTTACCGTGTTGGTTCCAATTCCTGTTGAAAATGACAGTCCATTCTTCCTGATTCGGAATTACAAAAAACCCATATTTCCCGGCTTTCAATTCTTTACCGTCAATTTCTAAATCCTTATTTGTTTCCAGCCAAGTAGCCATATGGGCACCAGCCTGCCAGACTTGGTCGTATGCCAATAAACCACCGAAAATAATTCTATTCCTCACGCCTGGCGACGAATAATCTATATGAATATGTGCATCACCTATCATCGCCATTGCCGATGTATGTGGGCTTAAAGTTTTTTTGTTCTCGGATTTAGGCTCACTTCGAGTATGATTGTGTTCTGTCTCTATTTTGGGATTGTTCTTTTCTTCGTTTTTACATCCGCTGACAGCAACTACCAATAGGATTATCAAAATTTTATATTTCATAAGTATTCAATTAGTTAGATTATATGTTTTTACTTTTTAAACGTAATGAGTTGGCGATTACCGAAACCGAACTAAAGCTCATCGCTAAAGCCGCAATCATTGGCGATAAGAGTATTCCGAAAAACGGGTACAATAGTCCTGCCGCAATCGGGATACCCAGCGTGTTATAAATCATTGCAAAAAAGAGGTTTTGTTTGATATTTCGCATTACTGCATCACTTAGGTTTCTTGCCTTTACGATACCGTGTAAATCGCCTTTCACCAAGGTAATGGCTGCACTCTCAATGGCAACATCCGTACCTGTTCCCATAGCGATACCTACATCACTTTTAGCTAATGCAGGTGCGTCGTTGATGCCGTCGCCTGCCATTGCAACCACCTTGCCTTGCTCTTGTAATTTCTCGACTTCCTGTAATTTGTTTTCCGGTAGCATACTTGCTTGAAAATCTGCAAGGTTAAGTTCATCTGCGACAGCTTTGGCGGTGTCGTGATTATCACCAGTAAGCATAATGACCGCAATTCCCTTATTCTGCAAATCCTTGATAGCTTTTGCGCTCGTTTCCTTTATTTTGTCACCTATGACCACATAACCAACGATGTTAGCATCAATGGCGAGATAGGAAACGGTCTTTCCTTGTTTTTGATAGGATTGTGCCTCATTTTCCATAGCTTCGGTAAGCGTGGCATTTGCCTGTTCCATCATTTTGGCGTTGCCCAAAGCCACTTCATTGCCGTTCACTTTACCTTCAACACCCTTTCCGGTAACTGCGTTGAATCCATCTGCTTTTAAAAACTCTGCGTTTTGTTCTTTTCCATATTTTACGGTGGCTTCTGCCAGCGGATGTTCACTTTGACTGTTAAGGGAAGCAATAAATTGTAGCACTTCGTTTTCAGTTATTTTACTATCAAAAGAACCTACCGTCTCGACCGTTGGTTTGCCTTCGGTTATCGTTCCTGTTTTGTCAACAATTAAGGTATCTACCTTATCCATTTTTTCAAGGGCTTCGGCATTTTTGATAAGCACCCCATTCTGTGCCCCTTTACCAACACCGACCATTACGGACATTGGTGTCGCAAGCCCCAAAGCACACGGACAGGCAATAATCAATACGGCAATGGCATTGACCAAGGCATATACATAGGCTGGTTCTGGGCCCCAAATTGCCCAAACGCCGAATGTCACAGCAGCGATAATGACCACGATTGGCACGAAATATCCTGAAACGGTATCTGCTAATTTCTGAATTGGCGCACGGCTACGACTGGCATCATTGACCATCTGTATAATCTGTGATAACAAGGTGTCAGATCCAACCTTTTCAGCTTTCATCAAAAAGGATTGATTACCGTTGATTGTGCCACTACTTACTTTATCATCGGTAGATTTGTTTACGGGAATGGGTTCGCCTGTAATCATCGATTCATCGATGGAAGTTTCGCCTTCGGTAATTACACCATCTACGGGAATCTTATCGCCCGGCTTCACACGCAGAATATCACCCAATTCGATTTCATCGATGGCTACTTCCTGTTCTTCGCCATCAACTACTTTTACAGCCTTATTCGGTGCCAATTTTAAAAGTTCTTTGACTGCGGAATTTGTCTTGCTATGAGCACGGGCTTCAAGAACCTGCCCAAGCAATACCAAAGTTAAAATGACCGTTGCCGCCTCAAAATAGACGTGAACCGTACCTGCTTCGGTCTTAAATTGGTTTGGGAAAAAATCAGGCACGAGCATTCCGAACACACTAAATAGCCAAGCAACGCCTGCACCGATACCGATAAGCGTAAACATATTTAGGTTCCACGTTTTAATACTTCGATAGGCACGTTCAAAAAACATCCAAGTGGCGTAGAATACCACAGGAATGGAAAGTGCAAATTGAATCCAATTCCAATATTTTAATTCTAAAACATCATATAACGGATTGTTGGGCAGCATTTCGGACATTGCAATGATAAAAATGGGCAATGTGAAAGCGACCGCTATCCAGAACTTTTTCAGTAGATTTTTATAGGTCTTTTCCTCTGCGGAAAGGTCGGGTTCCATAGGCACTAAATCCATCCCACAGATTGGACAGCTTCCCAGTTCGTCTTTTACAATTTCGGGATGCATCGGGCAGGTATATTGGGTGTTGGAAGTAGCCTTTAGATTAACTTCTTCAACTAAATCCATTCCGCAAACAGGACAGTCGCCTGGTTGGTCATAGGTTTTATCGCCCTCGCAATGCATCGGGCAATAGAACGTTCCCGTTCCTTTGGCTTTAGGTTGTTCAACTTTCTTCTTATCGTGGGTATGATGGTGTTCACCATTCTGATGGATACTGTATCGCCCACCGTCCGCTTTTAGAGCATCTTGAAATTTTTCGATGGGAATATGTGCTTGCATTTCTATGGTCGCTTCGGCTTTTTCTAAATCGACAGATGCATTAGTTACACCTTCGATTTTGGAAAGCGTCTGTTCGACGTGGTTTCGGCAACCATTGCAGGTCATTCCGTGTATGTGATAGGTGTGTTTCATTGTCATAGAATTAAAAATTTAGTGATTAAACCACCTGCCAGCCAGATATAGCAAGCGATAGCAACATATTTTAATACACTTTCAAGCAAAGGGCTCTTTGGTGCCATTTCACTCATTGAGTGTTCCACATCTTTTTTCTTGAAAAATCCGAGATAAACCAGATACGCTGAAATTGCGAGGAAAGCAATATTCAAATAGAAGGTGTAATCAATTTTGAAATGTTCTTTGTCTTGTATTTTTACCTGTGATGGATCTGGTAATATGCTCAACAAATCAAAACTATAATGAAGCGCAAGAGACGTACCGATCAATGCTGTAAACAATAGGAATACGATAAAAAACGACATTTTCCAGCCATAGTATTTTGCATTGATGCGTAGTACGGGAAAAACTACCAAATCACTAAAAATAAATGCCATTACACCTGCAAAACTCACACCTTTACCAAACAACAAAGCTGCCAATGGAATGTTTCCCATCGAGCCGATAAAAGTTAAAAATGCCGCAACCGGACCCACAACAATATGTTCCATAACTTCGAGAAAGGTAAAATCGGTTTTACCTTGACCACTATTTATAAACAGCGTTTGGAAAAACGAATCTGGGACGAAGGCGGCAACGATACCTGCAATGGTAAAGCCTACGGTTACATCCTTCCAGACCATTTGCCATTCCATCTTATATTTCTTGGCGACCCTTGCCCAGCTATCTTCCTGTTGAATCTGTTTTTTCCAGTCTTTGGAATCTTCCATTTCATCATCATCCTGCCCTTCAAGATTTTTCCGTGCTTTTTCGATGAGCTTTTTGGGATTGATAATGCGAATGAGAACCCAACAAATGAGTATGAGTAAAATACCACCCACATATTCGCCCACTACAAACTGCCATCCCAAGAAAATGGAAATGATTATACCAAGCTCAATGACAAGGTTTGTAGATGCAAGTAAAAATGCAATGGATGATACAAAGCTTGCACCTTTCTTAAAAATGGACTTGGTAGAAGCGAGTGCGGCAAAGCTGCACGAACTGCTTATAAAACCAAAAAATGTCCCAAGAAGTACACTTTTCTTCTCGTTCTCGCCCATTGTTTTCTGCATCCGTTTTTCGGTCACGAAAACTTGTATCATACTACTGATGATGTAACCCAATATGAATGCCCAAAGCGCCATCCAGAAAAATCCGGTGGTGGTATAGGCGGCTTCGCCCCATTGTTTCAAAAAATCATTCATACATCTTTATTTTATTGTGCCTGACAAGGGAAGGGCTACTAACTAACCAACCATCAACGTTCCCTTCCCATATCAGGACTTTATTCCAAACTGTCTTTTAACGCTGTTATAAAATCTACTATCAACGTCTTATCTTCATCTGAAAGAATTGCATCCCTGTGAATGAGTGTATAAGAATCCAAGGGCATTTCATCTTCTTCAATTTGGCTTATGATAGACCGAAGTTTACTATTCTTTCGCCTGTCTGAATACTCTGCCCATTCATTAAAATTAAGTTCGTCCTTACCTTCTTGTATGTGGTCTTCCAGATACCAAGCCGAAGGCTGTATCTTACTATACCACGGATAATCTGTATTATTGCTGTGGCAATCGTAGCAAGAAACCTGCAACCTATTTTTTATCGTTGCAGGCACTTGATTTTCGACCATAAAATCACTTTGCGGTACAGTATCTCTCTCGTTCAGGGTTGTTGGAAAGAACTGAATCACAATAAATGCCACAAGGGCAAGCCACGCTATGATTTTTAAAAACTTCAATTAGTTGATTTCTCGCTGTACTTTACCGCATTTCAACATTTTGTCACCGAAATAAGGGTTTCTTATTTCTTCGTTCATACTAAGCCAAGCACCACCCTCATTATTATTATACATAGGGCAGAATTGCTCGTATATCTTCATCTCAGTTCCGGTAATGGCAACCATATCGGTAACATCCTTGCTTAATATCTTAAAGTGCTCACGTTGGTGTGCCATATCACTTTCTGAAATGTGTTCTGCGTGTTCAATTGCGTCTTCCAAAATATCCTTGAGTTCTTGTTGCTCGTTATCTGAATAGCTCGATGCATCAAAACTGCCTAAAGTGCTTGCCAGCGTGGCACCCAATTGTTTTGCTTTGTCATTATTCGTCTCGACAAGTGCATCTTTTAGTTTAAAGTAGTCTTGTAGGACTGCTTTTGCATCTTGGTTGTTATTCATTGCCATATTGTCTTTGTCATCCATAGATTCTTGGTGCATCTCGTTGCTCATAGGTGCAGCAGGTTCATTTTTGTTTCCATCCTTGCAGGAAACCGTTAACACCATTATAGCAGCAAGTGCCATTGTACCTATTGTTCTTTTTACTGTTTTCATTTTTGTTATTTATTTAAGTTAATAATTGTTCTAAAATCTTAATGAGAGTCCACCACCAGCGCCAAAGCGGTTGTCATAGCTTCCCATTAATGAGAAGTCACGGCTCAATACGTATTCAAGTCCAACTTGCCACGTGGTTTCTTCTTCAAAGTCCTGACCTTCGGGTAATTTGCCGTCCCAGCCAAAGTCCATCTGGTATTCATACTCGCCATAAATTCCAAGGTGGGGAAAAATCATAAAGCCCGTACTAAAACTTATCTGTGGACGCAGTTTGCTGTCAATTCTGAAATCTGAATTAATGAGCAATGGCATTAACCATCGTACACCAGCAATAGCGGTTGTGTTTATTTCTTCAAGGCTGTCCTCACCTTCATTCTCTACATTTACACCACCAAAAACTCGGAAGTAATCATTGAGATAGCGCTCGTAGGTAAACTCGGCTTCCAGATTTTTGTTCCATCCATATTCGCCCCTTAGCGCAAATTGATTTCTGATATTTGTTGCAGTAGCGTAAAGCTCGGTCATATGACTTGCAGCCGTGATTTCGCCCCAAGTGAATATGTGGTCTGCTTCGTTGGTAAGGTTAGTAAGTGGGTAGCCTTCTAATCGTTCGTCACGAGGTGTATCGTAACTGAAAACCCTTGCCATACCGCTCATCATATGATAAAGGATGTGACAATGGAAAAACCAATCACCAGTTTCATCAGCGGCAAACTCAAATACGACTTTTTGCATTGGTGCCACGTTAACAGTATGCTTTAGTGGTGAATACTCACCGTTCTCGTTCAATACTCTAAAGAAGTGGCCGTGCAAGTGCATAGGGTGGTGCATCATCGTGAGATTGTTAAGTGTGATACGCACGACTTCGCCTTGCTCGATTTTTATCTTATCTGTTTCTGAAAGGGGCACACCGTTGATAGACCAGACGTAGCGGTTCATATTTCCTGTAAGGTTGAAAAGCATTTCCTTTACGGGCTTATCGTTTTCAAATTCGGTAGGTTCTTTAGCCCTTAAGTAGTTGTAATTGAACTCGGGATTACCACCCGTTTTCATATTATCGCCTACCACTTTATCTTTTGGCACCATATATCCCATTTTCATTTCGCCCATATCCATACCGCCATCCATTTTCATATTGGCCTTGCCTTTGTTCATCTTCATTTCTGACTTGGACATTTTCATTTTATCATCCTTCATATCCATTTTAGAATGGTCCATTTTAGTGTGAGCCATCTTGGTAGAATCCATTTCCATTTCACCCTTTTTCATATTATCATCCATCATAGACATACTATTCATCTGCATTCCGCCCATATCCATTTTGTACTTTTCCATTACTTGAATGGAATCGTTTTTTGAAGGATTAAATTTTGAAGCAGGTGCGCCCATCTTCATACCCATAGACATCATTTGCTTCATATTCTTTATAAGATTAGGTTCTGGAACTACAGGTGCTTCCAGTACATTTCCAGTTCCTATAAATGCCGAAGCTTCGCCAGAACCATCCTGTGCCGTAGCTCTTACTTGAAGTTTTCCACTTTCTGGAATCGTCACTATAAAATCATAGGTTTCGGCAACGCCAATCAAAGTTTTGTTATGTTCTACTGGAACCACATCAAGTCCATCGGCAGATACGAGCATTGGGTCTTCGCCACCAAATGTGAGCCAGAAATAAGACGCTGCGGCTGCGTTTACAAATCGAAGCCTCACGCGCTCGCCGGGCTGAAAATCTGGATATTCCTGTGAAGTACCACCATTGATAAAAAACTTGTCAAAATAATTATCTGAAATAGCCATATCTGGCATACGTTGCCACGCCATCTTTAACTTGGCACCTACTGCGCCTTGGGCAATTAATTTATCCAGACTTTGAACCTGACCTTTTTTAATTAAATACCACTCATTGCCACGCTTCAAATTTTTAAGTTGAGATTGTGGATTTTCATCTACCCAATCCGAAAGCACTAAGACCAAATCTTTGTCATATTCTAAATCGGTTTCCTTTGGATTTATCTGTAATGAACCATACACCCCACGTTGTTCCTGTAACCCAGTATGGGAATGATACCAATAGGTTCCAGATTGTTTCAATGCAAACTTGTATTGAAAGGTTTCCCCTGGACGGATAGGTGGTGTGGTCAAATACGGTACGCCATCGTGGAAATTAGGTAATATCATCCCGTGCCAATGGACAGATGTTTCCACATCCATTTTATTGGTAACGTTGATAATGGCAAACTCGCCTTCGTTGAACTCGAGATTGGGACCAGGTATGCCACCATTAATGGTCATTGCCTGTACATCCTTGCCCGTAAAGTTTACGGTTTTATAATCTATAGTAAGGTCATAAATCCGTTCTGGCCAGTTGTCAACATTTTCTTCAGTTTCATTCGCTACCAATTGGGCTTTTGCACCAAAAGTGATAAGCATTGTTAGAAGTAATGTGATTTTATATTTCATAGTTCTTAATTTTATTTGGATAAAATTACTGCTGTAAATCAACAGCTTGTGTCATAATTATGGTTGTTATCTATACAATTTTGTCCAATGAATTCCTAAAGTTTTTCTGTTGTGATTTATACTCGGTCAGGCTCATACCCGTTTCGCTTTTAAACTGGCCACTCAAATGGTTGATATGGCTATAATCGAGCAGCTGTGCCATTTCTGTAAAGTTGAGTTCCTTGGCCTGTACCAGTTCCTTTACCTTTTCTATTTTCAATTTGATGAAGTACTTCTCAATGGTAATGCCTTCGGTAATTGAAAAGACCTTACTGATTTTAGAATACTCGTGACCCAATGCATCGGCTAAGTGAGCGGATAATTTCTTATCGAGTTCCAAAGGCAATTTTTGTAATGCTTTAATCAGTTCTACCTTAACCTGCTCTGTGAGTTTTTCTTCGGTACTGCCAATTAGGGAAAATCCATTACTTTCAAGTAAAGTTTTCAATTTTTCGATTTCATCATCGCTCTCGATGTTTAGGCGCAAACGACCCAATTCGATTTGTAACAATTCGATAGTTTGTTTATCCAGTACATCCCTTAAAACCTTGATGCATCTATCACATACCATATTTTTTATGTAAAAATCCTTGACCATAATTAATTGATTAGATAGTTAATAATGGCCGATTGTACATAGTACATTTGCACCGACTCGATTTGATTCATCTGAAACTTCAACTGCAATTCCTGAATGTCCAGCACATCGTTAAAATCGATAGTGCCAGTTTCATAATTTTTTACCAGAATTTCTTCGGCATCTTGGGCTTGTTTTAGATTGCGTTCTTGTGTGTAGTAAGCAATGCGAGCTTGGTTGCGTTGTGATTGCGCTTTCGCGAAAGCGGATTCCAGCACATTCAATCGCTGTTCCCTTTGGGTCTCTATTTCTTGCTGTCGCAGTTCATTTTGTTTTGAAATGGATTTGTAGCGGCTATTGAAAATGGGTATAGAAATCGACACCATTGGCATCAATACATCTTTCCCATTATCGCTGAAGTTAACATCGCTACGTTCGGTTACGGGCAAGTAATCCACACCAAAACCAATCATAGGTAAGCTTTCACGCTGGTTGAGTAGTTCAGATTGTGCCACAGATTCATAAAGTTTATCGTATTTGAGCAGTTCAGGATTGAGCGCCAGCGCTTCATTGTCATAAAAAGGGTCTTCCTGCGGAATTTCCATTTCTGGAACTACGTCAACAGTCATCATTGATTCACGGTTGAGCAAATTGTTAAAAGCTGTTTGTTCTGCCGTAAATTCTTCTTCCAAAACTTCCTTTTGTTGCTGTAACTCATTTTGCCGTATTTGAAGTCGCAACACATCTACGGCACTCGCTTTACCTACTTCTACAGACGTGAGTGCAAGTTGCTCATAGGTTTGCAATAGCTGTATATTTTCATCCAGCACAGCTTGCTTGGCACGTATAGAATACAGGCTATAATAGGATTGTGCGACCGAAAGTGCGAGCTTGCGCTTTGCAATCGTGATGTCCACATATTCAGCATCTGCCATTGCGGTGGCATAATTTTCACGAGCTGTAATAGTACCGAACCACGGCAACATCTGTTTTACGCCTATTCGTGCACGTTGCGCACCGACTCTGGTTTCAGGCTCACTCACAAAATAGCCGGCACTCACTTCGGTATTTGGAATCCAGTTGGCTTCATTTACCTTTTCTTCGGCAATATTATAGCGCAGTTCAAAGGCTTGAATTTCTGGATTGTTCGCTTCGGCTTCCTTAATGTAGGATTGTAATTGTTGCGCTTTCGCGAAAGCGGAAACAAACAAGAACACCAGTATATATTTTAATTTCTTCATCTGTTTGCTTTTTTAAGTTGGTATTCCTTTTTCCAGCTATATAGGACTGGCAGTAGGAAATAGGACGTAACATCGATTATCATTCCGCCAAAAATGGGTATCGCCATCGGTATCATTATATCGCTTCCCTTGCCTGTGGATGTAAGTACGGGAAGTAGTGCCAGTACCGTAGTTACAGTAGTCATCAAACACGGACGAATACGTTTACCTGCGGCTTCCAAAGTGGCGAGACGAATGCCCTTTTTATTGTCTGGTTCGTTGCTTTTGAAAGATTGGTCTAAATAGGTGGCCATTACCACGCCATCATCCGTAGCAATACCAAATAGGGCGATAAAACCTACCCAAACGGCTACACTTAAATTGATGGTTTTCATATTGAACAAATCCCGCAGATTTTCGCCAAAAAAGCCGAAATTGAAAAACCAATCTTGTCCGTATAGCCATATCATTATAAAGCCACCAGCAAAGGCCACGGCGATTGCGGTAAACACCATAAGCGATGTGGAAACCGACCTGAATTGGAAATACAAAATCAAGAAAATAACCAGCAAACAAAGCGGTACGACAACCGATAGCGTTTTTTCTGCTCGTAACTGATTTTCATAGGTTCCCGTAAAGCGATAGCTCACGCCTTGTGGTACGACCAGCGAACCGTTATCAATATTTTCTTGAATCAGCGCTTGGGCATTTTCTACCACATCCACTTCGGCATAGCCGTCGAGTTTGTCAAATAGCACGTAGCCAATAAGAAAAGTGTCTTCACTTTTAATGACCTGTGGTCCTTGCTCGTAGCGAATATCTACCAATTCGCCCAGCGGTACAGGACTTCCTTTTTCAACAGGAACATAGATGTTTTTAAGGTCGTCCGGATTTGCCCGTAACTCTCTTGGATAGCGCACGCGCACGGCATAGCGTTCACGACCTTCCACGGTTTGTGTGAGTGGCATACCACCAACTGCCACTTGAAGAATTTCCTGAACATCCATTATGGATATGCCATATCGAGCCAATTGGTCTCGCTTAATATCTATGAGTAGGTACGGCTTGCCCACGATACGGTCTGCAAAAACAGCTTGTTCCTTAACGCCTTCGGCTTGTTTGAGAATGTCTTCCAATTCCAGTCCAAAGTTTTCTATGGACTTTAAATCGGGACCTTTTACCTTGATGCCCATAGGCGCACGCATTCCCGTTTGTAGCATTACCAATCTCGTTTCGATGGGTTGCAACTTGGGTGCCGATGTCACGCCTGGTAATTTGGTCACTCGTACAATCTCGTTCCAAATATCATCAGGACTTTCAATGTCCGGTCGCCAGTTTCGGTAGTACTCGCCATCGTCATCTTCAATCAACTCTTCGCGTGTAGCAGTCGTTTTTAGCGATGTTTCGGCATAGTTGACATTATCATCTATTTCATTATTCGGATTGATAATGAATTTATCGTTTTTCAGTACAAACAATCCATCGTCATTGACCTTGTAACGTTGTCGCTCGCCAGATGTATTTCGCATATATTCAGATTTATACTGAATGACATTCTCATACATCGAGAGCGGTGCTGGGTCGAGTGCGCTTTCGGTTCTTCCCGCTTTTCCTACTACAGTTTCGATTTCAGGGATGCTTGCCACCGCCATATCGAGCTGTTGTAGTACACGCTTGTTTTCTTCAACACCTGCGTGTGGCAAGGATGTAGGCATCAGCAGGAACGAGCCTTCATTAAGCGCTGGCATAAACTCTTTGCCCGTATTTCGCATTATGAGAATACCGAGCGTGAGCACCGTAGCCGGAACTATTAAGAATAGATATCGGTTTTGAAGTGCCCATCGCAAAATACGCTCGTAGTATATCCTGAAAATTGAGAATACACCGAGCAGTCCAAAACAGATAATGGAAACAAATATTAGGTTCATTACTACGCTTCGGTCAAAGCCCAATGGTCGCCAATACGTAGCGAGCAAGAACACTATGGCAACCGATGAAATGATGATGTCAAGCAGGTTTTTGCGCTTTTGCGAAAGCGTACCGCGCATCTTTAAAAATGATGTGATGGCAAAGGCGATTAGAATTAGTCCTAACCAAAAGCCGTAAACGATGGCGAGAATTCCCAATAAAACAAGTGCGCCATTGATGACGTACTGTGTCCGTTCACGCAAATTCGTCTTACGGAAAAGGAATGCCGCAATGGGTGGAATGAGAAACAGCGCAATAATGAGCGATGCCGTGAGTGCCATTGTTTTGGTAAAGGCCAGCGGGCGAAACAGTTTTCCTTCGGCACCTATCATTGTAAATACGGGCAGGAAACTAATTATGGTCGTTAGTACAGCTGTTAGTATAGCACCAGAAACTTCGGCAGTTGCGTTGTAGATGATTTCGTTGGTGGTGTATTCTATTCCGTTTTCTCGAAAGCGTAATTTCTCATCTTCCAAGTGCCTAATCATATTTTCGGCGAGTATTACGCCCACGTCCACCATTGTACCGATGGCAATGGCAATACCTGAAAGGGCGACGATATTTGCATCTACATTAAAGAGCTTCATCGTGATAAAAACCATAAGGACGGCAACCGGCAACAACCCAGATATGAGGATAGATGCACGTAGGTTGAATACCATTATGATGATGACCAGAATGGTAATCAGGATTTCCAAAGTCAGGGCTTCATTGAGCGTGCCCAACGTTTCCTGAATGAGTTCGGTACGGTCGTAAAACGGCACGATGGTTAGTTGCGAAGTGCGTCCATCTGATAAAGTTTTTGTGGGAAGTCCAGAGCTTATTTCGGCAATTTGAGCCTTGACATTATTGATGACTTCCAGCGGATTTGCACCGTAGCGAGCGACCACGACACCACCTACGACTTCGGCGCCTTCCTTATCGAGAATACCACGTCTTGTCGCTGGCCCTAAATGAACATTAGCCACATCTTTGATGCGGATGGAAGTGAAATTTTCAGAATCTACCACCGCATCTTCGATATCTGCGATGGACTTGACGTAACCCAATCCGCGTACGAGGTATTCGGCTTGATTGATTTCGAGCGTTTGTGCGCCTATATCTTGATTGCTCTGTTTGACGGCTTTAACCACATCGCCCATACTCACATTGTACTGGCGCATTTTTTCTGGATCAATGTCCACTTGGTATTCCTGAACATAGCCACCTATGGAAGCTACTTCAGAAACACCACTTGCCGATGACAATCCATATTTCACATAGTAATCCTGTATGCTACGCAATTCCTGTAAATCCCATCCGCCAGTTACGTTGCCGTCTTTATCACGACCTTCCAGCGTGTACCAAAATATCTGTCCGAGACCTGTGGCATCTGGCCCAAGAGATGGATTGACACCATCAGGTAAGAGGTTTGCAGGAAGTGAGTTCAGTTTTTCGAGTATGCGACTACGTGACCAGTAGAACTCGATGTCTTCTTCAAAAATGATATAGATGCTGGAAAATCCAAACATAGAAGAACTACGAATAGTTTTTACGCCTGGAATACCAAGAAGGGAAGTGGTAAGCGGATATGTGATTTGGTCTTCAATATCCTGTGGCGAACGCCCTTGCCACTTGGTAAAAACAATTTGCTGGTTCTCGCCAATATCAGGTATGGCATCAACGGCAACTGGGTCTGTAGGCAAAAAGCCCGTTTCCCAATTAAAGGGTGCGTTGACCACGCCCCAACCCACAAATAGGGCGAGTAGTAGAACGGCAACAAGTTTGTTTTCTATGAGAAATTTAATGCTCTTATTCAGCATAGCATTTGATTATTAGAGTTTTGGAATTACGTGTTGCGGAAAATGGCAAACACGAGTTTTAGCCCACGACAGCGTAGCTGTTGGGCTTCATTCTAAAAATCTAACAAATCAAATTAAGAAAGTCTGGTGCAGCACTTGCACATTCCGTTTGACAAAGGGTCGCGGGTAATCGTTGAAAGGAACTTCTTTAGATTCTGTTCCTTCAAAAAGGTTTATATAAGAATATGTAAAAGCAGCGATGAACGTTTGCTGCTCAAAGGTTAACTTAGTAAAGTCTTGCTTTAAATTATCCTGTCCTTCAATAATTAATTGCTCATCCGAGCAACAGGAATTTTTGGTAAGCATCGGATTTTCACAACCTATACTTGACTGCTCTTTTTCCATTCCACAGGTTTCTGCTGATTGGAAAAATGAAAAATCTACTAATGTATCACCACAATAGTGCATATCTACAGTAAACGACATCGTAGTAAAGAGTACCACGCAAGCCATTAAGATTGCCATTGATTTGTGAATGAATTGTTTCATATAACACAAAAATATATAAATTATATCAATTTGATATGAATTATTTTCCAAATAGTAAAGCTTTGTAAGAGGATTTATCAATTGAAATTGAAGGAATTGCCTTAAAAATATTGAATCTCGGGTATTCGAATTTTACAATTCTTGTGATTGAATTAATGCAATTTTCATCTGCTTTGTGACCGATCATTATATTCATTAAAGATGTGGTTTTAAATTTTACTTCGGCGATGTGGTTTTATTAAGGTTTCACGAAGAAGGCTTAATTCGCTAGGTTCATCATTAAGCTCCCCAAATTCTGGATTTGAGTCTAATTTGTCGTTTAGTTTAGTTCGAGTTTGAATTCTCTTAGGTCGTCTGTGGTGATAATTTGTGTTGGCATTTGTAAAACTTTTAAGGTTATTAAAAAAAATCCCACGACGCCTGCGGGATAACATATGTACCACCAAATCCAGCAAAGCTCTCATTGGTGGCACTTAAGTTAATTTGACATTCGTTTTACAAATATGCTTTGTTTTGGAATAGTTTGTTCACAACCTTTACCCAAGTTGGGTGAAAGTTTAACATTTTAAAAATGGTTAAGATTCTTCTGTAATGACTCTATTTTCAAGAGCTACCATTAAATATTTCATAAATTTACATCTATCCTTTTTTCTTGATTTTAATTCGACATACGTTCTATGAATATTAGATAAATCTGTGTTGAATACTGTCCCAAAAACGTTTGCCAATGTGGTTATACTTATTTTACCATTCTGAATAGCTCTAGATGTTTGAAGAGCATAAATGAGCTCCACTAAATCTATTTTATTGGACGTCCACTCAAGGTTAAATTTGTTTTCATTGCTTGAATCTACTACATAGGCATTTAGTTCTTTGATTCTTAAGGTTTCCAGTTCTTTCTCATAGAACTTCATTATTAAATCATACGCTACAATTTCAGCTCTAAGTTCGTCGTGACTTGTTGAAAAATCAGGATCATAAATACAAGCTGACCGATACGTAATTGGCCAGAGGCTTTTATTTTTTCTTAAGTAATAGTATTCGTCTAATTCGCTTCTACCTTGTTTGCAATAGGTCACAAATTCTGCAAATGGTTTTAATCCCTTTTTTAGCTTTTTAATATTATTATCTACAAGTTGCCGTTGTTGAGTAATAGAACCAGAGCCTTTATAAATAAGATAGCTTTGAATATGTAGGTAATATTTTAAATGCCCATATATGACTGGTTTTTGATATTTAAAAAACTTAACTTCAGCATTAGTTGAATCAAAATTATAAGTGCCAAAAACTTTTCTTATATCTATGATATGTTTTTCACAACAATCAATTGCTATTGATATTATAGGTAGGTTAATTTGATTTATACTATAGTGTTCTTCTATAATATTTATAAATTGATTAAGTAGTTTATTTAGAGCTGCCTCCATTGTTTATCGATTTAAATTAAACATTTTGGGGGCTATTGATACATACAAAAATATGATATATAAAAAAACCAACTATAAATAGTTGGTTTTGCTTATAAGTTTTATAGAGGTCATTAATGTGGTAACTTCTCCTTTATTAGACCATATAAAAAAGTGCCAGCAATTGCACCAAATATTACTACAAGAATTGAAGCATAACCCGCGCCTGCAAGTACATACATAGGACCAGGACAAGCACCTGCCAAAGCCCAGCCCAGACCGAAAATTATACCACCTACTAAATAGCGTATTATGCTTTTATTTTTAGGTTTTAAGCTCATTTCGCTTCCGTTTAGCGGCTTTATATTCTTACGTTTAATTACTTGAATCCCAATAATTCCAAGAACCAAGGCTGAACCTATAATTCCGTACATATGAAAACTTCCAAACTGAAACATTTCATATATGCGGAACCACGAAGCCGCTTCAGATTTAAACATTATGATACCGAAAAAAATACCAATTACTAAATATGTGATGTATCTCATTATTAAAATATTAAAGGATATATTAAATGAATCATTACTAGGCCTCCGATAAAGAAGCCTATCACGGCAATCAACGATGGTAATTGCAAATTACTTAATCCAGAAATGGCGTGACCTGATGTACAACCACCTGCATAACGTGCTCCAAAACCGACTAATAAACCACCTATTAATAATATGGCAATTATAAAAGGGTCACCAAGCGCGTCTGTCGAAAAAATTTCAGGTGGTAAATAAGCCTCACCCGCGCTCTCTATTTGATAATCATTTGAAAGTTGTTGTGCGATTTCAGGATTAATTTCAACTGTATTGTCGCTCATATAATTAGATGCTATAAAACCACCGATAATCGCACCCAGTACGACCATTAAATTCCAGCGTTCTGCTTTCCAATCAAATTTAAAAAAATCTGCTGCCTTTCCTGCACCCACAGCAGCACATGCTGTACGTAGGTTTGAAGACATCCCAAATTGTTTTCCAACAAGCAGTAAAACAAACATTACAAGGGCAATAAGTGGTCCCGCCACATACCAAGGCCAGGGTTGGTAAATCCAATACATATATTAATTTTTAATGCAAAGATGAAGTTTTCAATACTTTGGTACAGTAACAAAGGTTACAGTAACTTCAATTAATTTTTATTAATTTTATATAAAACGAAACGTTATGACACGTAATAAAAAATTAAACTTAATCTCAGTATTACTTGCACTAACCGCTATTGCAATGATTGTGGTGGGTATAGTAATGAAAATTCCAGCACCTGCCATTACTGGTATTGGCTTTCTTTTAATAGTTTGGGCAATTCAAGTATTAAAATAGTTTACTCTTACTTATATTGGCTTGGGCTTTTAAAATTTCTATTTTAAGCAAACTCAATTATTTTCAACTTAGGTAACAAAGGTTACTCACGTAAACTTGTAAATATTCTATTTTTGCTTCAATCGTGAAATCTAAAACTTACATAGCGTTATTTCTTACCTTCATTTTTATGGCGAAATTTATCGTCATTGATGCTAATGGACTGAAGGCTTTGTTTAGCGGAAATGACATATCTTTTGTAAAACTTAATTGTAAAAAGAAAAACTCACCAAAACAGGCCAACAAGACAATCGATTTTTCGCAAGTTGACCTTAGCACTTTACAAGTTGTTATGCTAAATGGTATTTGTACCTCGCAGTTTCAATTTGAACTTTACTCTTGGGAAACAAATATTTCAAGACCTACAGCACTTTTCGACGAACATTTTTCTTCAGTACTAAGTTATCGCTATTTAGATAACGATTCTCCGCCACCACGATTGGTGTAATCACTTTTTTATAAAATTTTAAAATTGGTGCTTCCGTACTGCTCTTTCACACATCATCATTATGGTCTGTTAAACCATTATGGATAAACACCACGCAAATTCAATCATTTTTCACATCACTTATAATGACGACAAAAATTTTAATAAGCCGTCGTTCCATACAACTATTACGCATATTGGTGAGCGGCATATTTCTCGTTGCAGGTTTTAATCACTTGCTTAACATAGAGAAAACTGCCCAACGTATTGAAAAAGCCAGTTTTAAGGGTATTGCCTATTTCTTTGGCGAACCTCAATGGCTAATCATTATTTCTGGTATCGTAATGATATCAGCAGGTTTTATATTCTTGATAGGATATAAAACCAAATGGGCAGCAATAGTTTTGATGGCGGTTTTAATACCCATCACTTTAACGGTTCAAGTAGGGCAAATTACAACCCTTGGACCACTCTTTAAAAATATAGCAATTCTTGGTGGACTTCTTTTTTTTATACTGAATGACACTAATAACCATTTAAAATAAATTAAAATGAAAACAATTTTTTATAGTACAGTAGTAATCGTGATGACTCTTTTTACGAGTTGTGGTTCCTTAGCGCAAAACACTGTAGATACAAACAAAAATAATTATGTGGTACTGACTAAAAAGGTGCCACAATTAGAGCCCATAATTTTAACCGCGGAAGCCTTAAAAGAAGAAGATGGCAGCAATTTTGGTCAATTTGAAGTTATCATTTGCGGCAAGGAAATTGGCGATATTACTGATAGTTCTAAAATGAATGGCTTTATAGTGCGTGCTGAAAATGTTGGTGTAAAATTAGTAGCCTGTGGTTTTTCGCTCAATAAATTTAAAGTTGATACAACCAAAGTGCCCGATGAAATGAAAACTGTCGAAAACGGTATTCTATACAACCTTCAACTTCAGAAAAAAGGATATAATAGTTTAAGTCTATAATTATGAAAATATTTAAGGAAATATTTATTACACCACTTTCGATAATTGGAATACTATTGGTTTTGGTCTCGTGTAAAACGGAGAAATCGAATGTAATGGCAAGTAATAAAACTAAACGAGACACCTTGAGCATTACTGTATTGCAAACTGCCGATATACACGGACAGCTTGATACACATCCCGAATTGTTTTGGGAAGATGAAAACGTGGTATTTAAAACTCGTGGCGGCCTTGCCAATATTAAGACCCTTTTTGCCCGGGAACGACAAAAAAATCCCAATAGAACAATTATAGTTGATGGTGGCGACCTCATACAAGGTAGTGGTTACACGGCTCTGTCTGAAGGTAAGGTAATGCCAGAACTCATCAAAAATATGGGCTATGACGTCATCATCCCTGGTAACTGGGAAGTGGTGTATGGCAAGGACGTAATGATAGATGTGATGCAGGGATATGACACGGATGTTATTGCACAGAATATGTACCACGAAAAAAGCGAGGAACTTTTGTTTCCCGCTTATTCCGTTAAAGAAATAGAAGGTGTTCGGGTTGGCTTTATGGGCATAAACGATCCTGATGTTCCCGTTAGGCAAAATCCGATTTTTAGTAAAGGGATTGCCTTTAGTAGTCTTACCAATGAATTGAAAAAGCAAGTGGATGATTTAAAGGCCAATGAAGACCTGGATGTACTTTTTTTAGTAACGCATCTTGGTGTTTTTAAACAGGTAGAACTCGCCAACAATACCATTTCAGAAAGTGTAGATTACATATTAGGGAATGACACACACGAGCGCGTGCGCAAACCTATACAAGGCAAATTCGCAAAGGTTACCGAACCAGGTGCTTTTGGTTCTTTTGTTGGTAAGCTTACCTTGCATTTTGTGGATGGCACATTGGTGAGTGATGAATATGAACTTATTGATGTTGATCCAAAGGTATTCCCAGCTGATACGAAAGTACAGGCGCTTGTTGATAAGGCAAAAGCGCCCTACGAAGAGCATTTGGAAACAGTGATTGGGTACACAAAGACACCTATTTATCGCTATCTTACTGTTGAAAACCCAATGGATAATATGATTACCGATGCGGCCCGATGGAAAACTGGTGCTGATATATCTATCTCAAATGGTTTTCGTTTTGGCAACCCTATTGTTCCAAAAAACGGGAAGCCTGCACCTATTACTCGTGCAAATCTTTGGAATTTACTACCTGTAAATGAAAAAGTGAAAACAGGAAAAGCCACTGGTAACCAAATAAAAGAGTGGTTAGAAAAAGAAATGCACAATGCCTTTTCACAAAAACCGACTGAGCGATTTGGTGGTTGGTTGGTACGGTTTTCAGGTATGAAAGTCAATTTCAATAGCCAAAACGAACGTGGAAACCGTATCACAGCAATAACGGTTAACGGCGAGCCTATGGAAGATGACGAATTCTACACTATTTCTGCTTGTGTTAGACCAGGCGACCCTATAGATAATCTTTGCAGGATGGCTAATGTGAAAGATGTGGAAGTAATGGATTATACGATTCATGAGGTTGTTGAGGAATATCTCAAAAAGAAATCGCCTGTATCGCCCACTATAGATGGAAGAGCCTATTGTGACTATCTAGGCACTTATTCCTTTTCAACCGTACCCAAAACAAACTATAAATTTCAATAAAAATTTAAGTTATGAATACTAAGAAAGAAAATAAGAATAAAAAGAAACCGTGGATTCAATACGGAATTTTTGCCATAGTGGCCATTTCACTTTACACAACTGGTTTACATACTGAAGTTATAGGTTTCGCTCAACGCGGATTACTCGCTACAGGCTTGATGAATCCTGATATAGAAGAGATTGCGCAGGTAAGAAAGAATGACAAGAACAATGATGAGGCATCAATGCCAAATCTTACCAAAGCAGATTTAAACCTAAAATTGATTGACGCTGAAGGCAAAAAAAGGTCATTAAAAGAATTTAAGGACAAGGTCATATTTTTGAATTTTTGGGCAACTTGGTGTCCGCCTTGTATTGCCGAAATGCCGACCATCGATAAATTACACGAGGAAATGGGTGATGAAGTTGCTTTCATATTATTATCATTCGATGATGATTTTGAAAAGGCTAAAGCTTTTAATAAACGCAAGGGATATGACTTACCAATTTACGCTCCAGCAAGTAATCTGCCAGCTATGTTTCAGTCATCTGCCCTACCTACAACTTATGTAATTGATGCCGATGGAAATATGGCATTAACACATAAAGGTATGGCCGATTACAGTGATCCGAAATTCAAAGATTTTATATTGGATTTAAAAAAGTAAATAACTAAAAACGGCATCAACTTAAAAGTTGATGCCGTTATCTTAATAGTATTTTAGGGTTTTATTTAAACTCTTTGATGTTATCACTTAAATCATAAACGGTTACACCGTTCAGTTTTTTTTGAAGAATACTACTTCCTGCAGCACTGCGATAGCCACCAGCACAATGTACAACAATAGGTTTGTCCGTCGGAATTTCATTTGCTGTGTCTCGCAGTTCGTTTAAAGGATGTGAGATAGCACTATCAAAGAATTTGCCTTCTTCCACTTCACTATTATTACGGATATCTACAATCGTGTACTTGTCAGAATTGTTTTTGAAATCTTCCAAATTCAGTTTTTCGGTTGTTTCCAAATTTTCGTCTGAAATTGTAATTACTTTGTTAAGTAGTTTTTCATAGCCAATTTTTGCTACACGGTGTAACATCGCATCTTTGTTTTCTTTGCTATCAATAACCAGCGTAAATGTATCTTCTGGTTTGATAATAGAACCTAACCATGTTTCAAATTTTGCATTATCTGAAACTGCCTGAATGTTAAAACTGCCTTCAAGATGTCCTTTTTTAAAGGTCTCTTCATCTCGCATATCGACAATAAGGCCTTCACTTATAGCATTTTCAGAAAAAGGGATTTTATCAATGGATGGCTTTAAATCATCTGCACCTACTTTATTGGTATCAACATCAAACCCAAAATAGTGAGGAATAAATGGCTGCCCATCGAGGATGGTATTCATAAACTCTTCTTTGGATTGCTTTTTAAAAGCCCAATTACTCATTCGTTCATTACCTAAAGTACTGCTGGAGGCATCACTCATGTTTTTTCCGCAAAGCGATCCTGCACCATGTGCTGGATATACAAGTGCATCATCTGGTAAATCATTAAATTTATTGGTGATAGTTTCATACATCATTTCGGCAAGTTCTTTACGTTTTGCCTTCGTATTTCCGGACTTTTCACGCAAATCTGGCCGACCAACATCGCCTATAAATAGGGTATCTCCTGTAAACAGAGCAGTTTCTTGGTCTTCAGTTGCTACGATAGTAATACTGTCTGGCGAGTGCCCTGGTGTGTTAATCGCTTTTAGTTTCACACTACCCAATTGGATACTATCGCCTTGATCAAATGTGTTGTGTGGGTAATCTGCTCCCAGCTTCTCACTGTTGTAAATAATTGCTCTTGTTTTTTTGTGAATTTCTAGATGTGAACTTACAAAGTCTGCATGGGGATGAGTTTCAATTATCGCTTCAATTTCTGCATTGTTAGCTTTTGCGAAAGCGTAATATTGCTCGGGATTACGTTCTGGATCAATAACCGCCATTTTTCCATCACTTATAACTGCATAAGAATAATGGGCAAGTGGCTTATATTCAAATTGTTTAATTATCATAATAAATTATTTTTTATATAAAATTAAAAAAGATTATACCAAATTGCAGTAACCTTTGATACATAACCTTAAATTTAAAAAAAAGAATCTTTTTTGTAAATGTTTACCAGCCTCTATAAAGTAAATAACTTTTAATCCTTTTGATTACCATATAAGTATATGTGTAGAAAAATAGTTAGAGGTATTAATTATCGAAACTTTGATCTCAATAAACTCCTAAAATAATGTATGGAAAAAATTCACTTTTTGTTATACAATACTACAATTCATATTTACTCAATATTTTTTATAAGGCCATCCCATATAGCCTCCTTTTAAATCATAGATTTTTTTAAACCCTAATAAATCTAATTTTTTAGCGGCTTGTAGGCTACGATTGCCTGAACGACAATAGAGATAAACAGGCTTCTCTTTATCTAACTTATTAAACTTTGAATTGAAATTTTCTTGCTGAAAAAAATCAATATTTAAAGCGTTTTCAATTGCGCCTTCATTGTACTCTTTTTCTGTACGAACATCGACTAATTGAACATCATTATTTGAAATAGCATTATAATATTCTGTTGCTGTTAGGATTTTTATCGCTTTATTAGATTGCCCGTTGGCGCCAAATAGTGTGCTTAATAGTGTCATAATTATAATATATTTTTTCATTAATAGAAATTTATTTTCAGTGTAAAGTCATATTACATTGTACTGGTAATTTGTAACTTATGTTACTATTGTTGCTTTTTAAATGGATAAATAATTTGGCTAGAAAACGTCTTGGGAAAATCGTTGTCATTATGAAAGCCTATCTCTATATCCCGACCACTTTTTGGCACATAAGCTGTCCCAAACAGGTAGTCCCAAAGGCTCAATCTTAGACCATAATTCATACCGTAAGGGTGTTCTTTTGGCAATGCTTTTGAATGATGCCAAATATGCATACGAGGATTATTGAAAACGTAGCCTAATTTTCCATAACTCCAATCAAGATTTGCGTGATTTAAATGACCAATAAAAACGGTAAACATATGGACCACGAAGAATTGCTCGATACCAAATCCTATCATCGCAAGTGGTAAATATTGAATTGTTTTGTAGACAATTGTTTCCATAAAATGGAAGCGAAATTGAGCAGCAAACCCCATTTGTTTAACGCTGTGGTGTACTTTATGAAACTTCCACAACCAAGGTATTCTATGCAACATTCTATGGACGTTCCATTGAACAAAGTCTGCAATGAAAAACATTATCAACAATTGTGTCCAAACTGGAAGTGTATCTACATTAATTGCTACAATATTTTCCCACCCCCAAATTCCGATTATATCGGCAAATAATTCTACTCCTACATTAGATAGTGCATTGTAACCGATGAGTGAAAACAAGAAAAAGTTGAATAGTATATAAAAAGCATCGAGCCAGAATCCATTTCTAATTACAGGCTGTTTCTTTCGCCAAGGCACAATAATTTCCAACAGAAACACGACTAGAGACACCCCTAATAACCAATAAAGATAATTGGTCCAAGATGGATTTGAAATTTCTTGGATAAGGTAATTGTAATACCCTAGAAAAGATTCTTTTATTATTTCAACGTATTTATTCAATAGTTTCAGTTATGCAGTTAGTTCTTTGTATATAATGTAGATACCCATAATGAGAACAAACCACCCAAAGGCTTTTTTTAATTTCTTTCCGTCGATGAATTTGTTCAGCCAGATTCCAATAAATATTCCGATAATTGAAAGCCCTGTAAAAATGAGCAAGAATGGCCAGTCAATATCCAAATTCTGTACATCGCCTAAAAATCCAATTAGCGATTTAATTGCGATAATGAACAAAGAAGTAGCTACTGCTTTTTTCATTGGCAATTTTGCCAATAACACCAAGGCCGGAATTATCAAAAAACCACCACCGGCACCTACGATACCCGTTATGGCTCCTACGATTATACCTTCGGCAATGATAAGTGGATAGTTGTATGTAATTTCGGCTTCTTCATCGGTTTCTTTGCGCTTATTACGTATCATAGATACTGAAGCAAGTAACATTATAAATGCAAAAAAAAGCATTATGGCCAAGTTCTTTGTGACCATAATATTTCCTATCTGAAATAATTCATCTGGAATTGCAGGAATTAAAAAAGCACGTGTGATATAAACAGCAATAAAGGCTGGAATGGCAAAAATAATGGCCGTTTTGAAATCGACCATTCCTTTAGTTATATTTTTTATAGCTCCTACCAAGGATGTTGTGCCTACTACAAAAAGGGAATAAGCTGTTGCAATTACGGGGTTAAGCGTGAGTGCATAAACTAAAATTGGTACAGTTAAAATTGAACCACCACCACCTATTAAACCTAATACGAGTCCTATAAAAAGTGCTCCGATAAATCCTAAAATTTCTAGAAGTTCCATTTGTATTTTGATTATAAACAAATGTAAGACTAGAATAATTTAAACTATGTAACTGATGTTACAAGACTTCAATAAAACTCCTATGTAATTTGACTAAATGGTTGTTTTCCATTTTTTTTAGGAGCCTTGAAATTACAACTCTACTAGTATGAAGATCATATGCAATTTCTTTATGAGTTGTGTATATATGTTTACTATTTAAAATTTTAACTTTATCAAAAATGTAATTCCCTAAGCGTTCATCCATATTGTTAAATGCTATATTATCGACACTTTCAAGAAGTTCCATCATTCTGTTGTGATAACTTGTAAATACAAAATTGCGCCAAGTACTATATTTACTTGACCATTCTTCCATTTTTTCAATTGGTATCATTAGAAGTTTTGCAGGTGTTTCTGTTACCGCATGTATTTCACTTTTAGTGTTACCCATACAACAAGTCATAGACATTGCACAAGTATCACCTTTCTCTAAATGGTAAAGTAATAGTTCATCGCCGTTAGAGTCTGGTCGCATTATTTTTATACTTCCAGATAGTAACAAAGGCATAGTTTTAATGTATTGACCAGGTCGTATCAAATCTTTACCTTCAGGAACTTCAACAAATGTTGCCACCTGGTTAATTTCACTTATAAGTTCAGGTTCGAACTGACCACCGTAATATTCTTTAAGTTCTTGAATCATGTTTTACTTGTTTAGCGATAATAGAATTATATTTAAAATAGAAATAAGCCCAAATAGAATTCGATACTGCACCTATCTAGGACATTGTAAATAGCAACGCTTCTACAATACTTAAAAGATGCCCTAACGAGCCAAAATCCAATCCAAATATGAGTGTAAGTACATAGGTGGTAATTGCAATTTCTGTACCATAAGACACATACCTAGATCCCGTATAAAACGTTGGTTCAATACTGTGTTTAAGCCCAAATTTTGGATGCTTAACTGTAACTTTGTTCATATTAGAAAATTTGTAAGAGTTTACTTCTAAAAACTTTCCTTGTCGAGATTGTGGGCACTTTAAATACAAGACGCTATAGATTATCGTTTTTTTTTAAAGGTATTAATATTGTCAACTAAAAAGTGTAACCGATGTTACATAACTTGTTTCTTATTATTAATATCTATTTTATCTCTCAATTCATCACGAAGTTTATTCATATCATTACTTACTTTACTTTCAATAACACGTGCATAAATCTGAGTTGTAGATAGCTTAGTATGTCCTAGTAATTTTGAGACTGTTTCAATCGGCACGCCGTTAGACAAAGTTACCGTCGTCGCAAAGGTGTGTCGAGCGACGTGAAACGTTAGTTTCTTTCTTATGCCAAGCTCTATTGCAATTTCCTTTAAGTATTTGTTTGTTTTTTGGTTTGAATACACTGGTAACAGTAATTCGGAATCCATCATTTTTTCGGCATACCTCGATAGGAGTTTCTCAGGAATTGGCAGAAGCGGAATCTTAACTGGCGTATCTGTTTTCTCACGTGCCGTATAAATCCAATTACTGCCATCAATACCTCTCACGATATGATCTTGGCTGAGGTTTTTAACATCTATCCAAGACAAACCTGTGTAACAGGCGAAAATGAAGACATCTCGTGTTTGAGTTAAAGCTGTTCTATGCGAAGTGAATTTGATAAGCTCCTGAACTTCAACTTCGTCTAGGAATTCGCGCTCCACTTTGGTAAATTTTAAAGAAAACTTCGCGAAAGGTTCTTTGGCAACCCATTCTAATTTCTGTGCTAAATTCATTAGCTTTTTTAGTCGCTCGAGGTGTTTCATCACACCATTGTTGCTGGGAGTTGGTCTGTGAGTTTTACTTTTAAATGTGCGCAGGAAATGCTCAAATTCGGTTATGAAGCTATAGTTTATATGCTTAAGAAATACATCGTCAGTTTTCATTTTTGTTTTGAGGAACTTCTTAAGATACTTGGAAGTCGTTTTGTAATTTTTCAAAGTTCCCGGCTTGAGAATTGTTCTCATTTTATCCTCGTGGTAAGTGAGGATGTCTGATAATTTCTTGAATGTATCATCTACTCCTAGATATCTCGCCTTTATAGCTTGTGCGGTTATAACTCGCTGTTCATCTTCCAATTGTTTATGAACTTCAAGAAGACGGCGGTTTACTTGATTGATATAATCGTTGAGTTGTCGAGCATCTGCAGAGTGTCCTTTTACTTTAGATTGCGAGGTATCCCATTTGGTAGCCTCGACTTTACGTTTTAGACTTAAGTAAACTCGTTTTTTATTGACTGTGATACGGACATATAATGGTGCAAGACCATTTTTTTCCTGATTGAGTTTTGGCAGGAAATGCAGTCCTAATGTGGCTTTTGAGCGCATAGCTGTCGTATTAAGTTAAACTTATACGAATGTCAAGTCAGTAATTGCTCTTTAGATTAAAGCTAAAAAATTGGTAGCCTTTTTAGTAACATTTTATATGATATTGTATCAAATTCTATGATACCCTAAAAACTACAAAAACCTGTTAATCATACGATTAACAGGTTTTTAATGCCATTTGTAATGGCTTTTAGTCGGGGTGGCAGGATTCGAACCTGCGGCCTCCTCGTCCCAAACGAGGCGCGATAACCGGGCTACGCTACACCCCGAAAAATATGTTGTGTGCCGGTAATTATAAATTTCAGCGGAGAGACAGGGACTCGAACCCTGGCGACCCTTGCAGGTCGACAGATTAGCAATCTGCTCCATTACCACTCTGGCACCTCTCCAATGTTTTTCTAAGAACTTGCGCTTGTTTCATTAAGCGGATGCAAATGTAAGAGATGCTTTCATTCTTACCAAACCTTTTTTTAGTTTTTTTTATGCAAATTTATAATGACCTAAAAATGAACTTTCTACTCAGGGTACTCTATTCTTAAATGATAGATATTGTTTAGTTTTCGTTTTAAAACCTTCTTGATGGTCTGTATTTCCTTAAACGTTATATTGGCATTTAAAAATTGGCCTTCATCCATCTGCTTGTTAATTATTTTTTCAACAAAATTATCAATTAACGTACTAGTAGGTTCTTTAAGACTTTTACTTGCTGCCTCTACACTATCACTCATCATTAATATAGCTGTCTCCTTGCTAAATGGTATAGGTCCAGGATAACTAAAATCACTTACATCTGCATCTTCGTTTGTTTTCTTTTCTTGCATGTAAAAGTAATATACAGAGCTTGTACCGTGATGTGTTCTTATAAAATCTATAATACGGTCTGGTAGCTTATTCTTCTTTGCTATCTCAATACCATCTAATACATGATCAATAATAACATTGGCGCTTTCTTGTGGTTCTAAATCGTTATGAGGGTTTACAGATGTGGTTTGGTTTTCTGTAAAATAGGTTGGGTTTTTCATTTTACCTATATCATGATATAACGCTCCTACCCTAACTAACATAGCATTTGCTCCAATTTCATTAGCAGCAGCTTCAGCTAGATTGGCAACATTTAATGAATGGTGAAATGTTCCTGGAGCAGTATTAGACATTTTTTTGAGAAGCTTTGAGTTTGTATCAGACAACTCCAACAAACTCATATCGCTAACCATTCCAAATACTTTTTCAAAAGCATAAATTAAAGGTTGTACAAACAAGGTTGCTAAACCACAAGTAACAAAATACAATATAGTTTCCCAGTTCATAGCTGTTACTGTACCTTCTCTTGTTATAGTAAAGGCAAAATATGCCAAGATATATACTAGAGTTATTTGTGCTACAGAGATAAATAAATTAGCTCGTTTATAAAGTTCAGATACTGTAAGTATGGTTACTATTCCAGCTAAAATTTGCAAAAACATATATTCATAACTATTAGGTACTATAAAGCCTAATAATAATACTGTTATAACATGTGTAAACAAACCTAATCTCGCATCGAAAAATGCTTTTAAGGTTAATGGTAATATACACAAGGGAACTAAGTACACAAATTCTGGGTTATACTTTACAACCAGCGTTGTAAGCAATACCATAACTAAGACATTAAAGAATATAAATGTTATCTGTGTGTTATTCTCAAAAATCTCAATTCTATACTTTTTAATAAATAGAAGTAACATAAGTAAAGCTAGAGATACTAAAATGGTATAACCAAAAATAACCCAATAGTAACTAGATTGGCTCCATACTTGAGACTCAAATTCTGCTTTTAGGGAATTTAATATTTTATATTTATCGCCTTCAACAACCTCGCCACGAGCAATAATCCTACTACCTTTGGTTACACTACCACGTGTATAACTTATATCCTGTAGTTTACTCTCAATTTCTTTACGTGTAAGCGTTTCATTAGCAATAACGTTTGGTTTAACTAAATCAAAAAACAGTTCTACAAATTCTGTTTCATATCTAGAGAGATTGGCTCGCTTAACTTTATTTTTAATGTAGGCTCTTAATTCGCTTTGTTTAATAAGACTTCCGTACTCTACTTCAACAGCAGCATTACCTTTTTTTAAGAACACTAAGCGGTCTTCTGCCAAACCGTCTATTTCTTGTAGAATACCTTTTTCATATATATCCTGAAATGTAGTGTTGGTAAATTTTAGAAGTTGATTGCCTTCTGTTCTTTTAATGCTATCATTAAATGTAGCTGAAAAAACTTTTGCAATATTATCTGAAACCTCTTCTACAACTTTATTATCATAGTTATAGTACGGTATTTGCTTTTGTCTTATATCCTCTTTTTCTGAAGCTATCTCTTCATCTGTCTTGAGAATAGCAAAATTAAAAGGTGCATACAAGTTTTCATACTGCCAAGGTTTCCCTTTAGTAATCTCATATTTAAATTTTCCTCCTTTTGGAAAAAGATAAACTATGAACACTGTACTCAGTGCCCATAACATAATCTTAAAAAACAATGCCTGATTCTTATACAGGTTGTCTACAAATTTAGCCATAGTCTTATGCTGATACTCAAAAGTAGTAAAATATTGCGCAGTGTACAGAATAGTTTAGATTTCCTTTTAAAATCACTAAATTCGCAACACAAAAAACAAGACATATATTATGAGTAAATCTGTAGTCATTGTAAGTGCAGCAAGAACACCAATTGGAAGCTTTTTAGGAAGCTTATCTACTGTAACAGCCACTAAACTTGGTAGTGTTGCTATTAAGGGTGCTTTAGATAAAATTAAATTAGATGCTTCAAAAGTTCAGGAAGTATATATGGGTAACGTAGTGCAAGCTGGTGTAGGACAAGCTCCTGCAAGACAGGCTGCATTAGGTGCTGGTATTCCAGAATCTGTACCTTGTACAACGGTTAATAAAGTTTGTGCTAGTGGTATGAAAGCTGTAATAAATGGAGCGCAAGCTATTGCTTTGGGCGATGCAGATATCGTTGTTGCTGGTGGTATGGAGAATATGAGCTTAATACCTCATTATGTACATATGCGTAATGGTCAAAAATTTGGACCTGCAAAAATGGAAGACGGAATGCAAAAAGATGGTTTGGTAGATGCCTACGATCAAAATGCAATGGGAACATGTGCAGATCTTTGTGCTACTGAATATGAATTTTCAAGAGAAGATCAAGATGCTTATGCAATTCAATCTTATAAGCGTTCTGCAAAAGCTTGGAGCGAAGGTAAATTTGCAAATGAAGTTGTTCCTGTAGAGGTGCCACAACGTCGTGGAGAACCTGTTGTAGTTAGTGAAGATGAAGAATATAAAAACGTAAGAATGGAGAAAATTCCTTCTTTACGTCCAGCATTTACTAAAGACGGTACTGTTACCGCAGCAAATGCATCTACAATTAATGATGGCGCAGGAGCTGTAGTTTTAATGAGTGCAGAAAAAGCAGAAGAATTAGGCTTAACACCTTTAGCAACTATTAAGAGTTATGCAGATGCAGCGCAAGAGCCTAAGTGGTTTACAACTGCTCCAGCAAAAGCATTACCTAAGGCATTAGATAAAGCAGGAATAACTATTGATGATGTAGATTATTTTGAATTAAATGAAGCATTCTCTGTTGTAGGTCTAGCTAACATGAAGATTTTAGGAATAGATGATACTAAGACCAATGTAAATGGTGGTGCAGTATCATTAGGGCACCCACTAGGATGTTCTGGTGTAAGAATTTTAATCACCCTATTAAGTGTTTTAGAGCAAAACAATGCAAAAATTGGAGCTGCTGGTATTTGTAATGGTGGTGGCGGTGCTTCTGCAATTGTAGTTGAACGTCCTTAATACTTTTTAATGCGTTACGGAATTTGTCCTCTTAGCACTGTACCAGTACGTCTGTTTCCAGAAGATTCAAGCGAGATGGTTACGCAGGCCTTATATGGAGATCACTTCAAAATATTAGAAATGCGTAAATCTTGGAGCAGAATTAGGTTTGGCTATGATAGCTATGAAGGTTGGATAGATAACAAACAGTTGTTTGAAATATCTGAAGAGATGTATACCACTATTAATCTTGCAGACCCTAAATTATCTGCAGATGTAATGGATTATATTACAACATCTCAACAGCTTATATTTCCAATTCCTATTGGTTCAGCTGTTTCCCAATCTGCTTTGTTAGAGCATATTTTTGAGGGTATAACCACAACGCATGAACAAGACAAATCTAAAATAGTAGATACTGCATTTATGTACCTTAATGCACCATACCTTTGGGGTGGCAAAACACCTTTTGGTATAGATTGTAGCGGTTTTACACAAATGGTATACAAACTTAATGGCTTTAAACTTTTAAGAGACGCATCACAACAAGCAACTCAAGGTGAGCCATTAAGTTTTATTGAAGAATCTGAGCCTGGTGATTTAGCATTTTTTGATAATGCAGAAGGACAAATTACACACGTTGGCATTATGATGAAAGACCATTATATAATACACGCACATGGTAAAGTACGTATAGACCGTATAGACCATTCAGGTATTTATAATGTTGAAAAGAATGAACATACGCATAAACTAAGAGTTATAAAGTCCATTGTTTAATTATAGTCAACTGTAACTTTTTCTCTTTCTCCACAACTTATAAATAGTAGATTACCTACATTTAATCTCTATTTATTAAAATGCAAAAACTTAAAGACGCTAAACTTTATAAAGGTGAACTTGTTTCACTTAACACACCATTGGTAAACCGTTACAACCAATGTTTAAAACTTATTGGTATAGCGCCAACAGCATTAACACAAATATCTGTCGATGGTATTGGCTGGTCACCAGAAGTAGCTGAAGAAAAAGGTAATCTTTATTACTTAAATATAGGAGAAGCAAATACAAATGCAATTATCATCTCTCCAGAACAACACCGCAAACCTGTTTATTTTCCGTTTCATAGTTTTGACAAAGATATTATGTACGGCATCTTTGCTGCACATAAAAAAGCAATTACAGATATAACAAGAGATGGTGCTATTTGTGTAGATTTAGATCAATTTATTGATGCCTTTTATCATCCTTTAGATCTTTTAAAATATAAAACTATTTCTACTGGTTTTAGGATTTTAAATGACTTAGACAAAAAGCAAGAAGAACAACTTGAGCTTATAGAGACATTTTATGAAGGTAACAACTTTATAGATGATCAAATGCACATCAAGTTATTAGCTTCAGCAATAAAACACGGCGATTTAAGACAAAGAAAACTTAAGCTTACTCCTTTAACATATCAAACAACTTCATTTTATACTAAAGCATTTGGAGGTGTATTTGTGCTAAGAGATTTTATACAGACCATTCTTATTTTCGAAGATGATAAAAATTATAAAGAAGCTATAAAAGATACAGAACAAGATGTTCTAATTTATAAAATTACAGATGATGAGTTACTCGATAAACTCATAGATCACAGCATAATTACAAGTGATATTGAAGATGAAGCAAAAACAGAACGTTATGCGCGTATTAAAAAGTTTGTGCTTTCAAGATACTTAACACATACAGATCACTCTATAAAAGACATTTTAGAAGATCATATTCTTTTTAAAAGTTACTTACACAAAATTAATGAGTTGGACAGGAACACCGTGCTTTGTGTAGATAAGTTTGTGGCCAAATCTGCATCTGTAACAGAAACCACAAAAGACCAAAAGCAATTTTTTAAAGCTTTGGCAAAACCTCACAGCTCTTTACAAGATGAACACCTTACTTTAATTTGGAAGTTATTATTAAAGATTGCACCATTAGATATTGTAAACCTTTATTATTTTGAAAAGGAATTGTTTTACGACCATTATAAAAACTGGGATGCTTCATTAAAAGATTGGGCTATTGCAACAATTAAAGAAGACCTTAAAAGCCATAGCTTATGACTTTAGAGATTATTGTATTTATTTCTGCTATCTTATTTGGGATTCTTTGGTATTGGAGAGAATCTAGAAGCAACCGTACATTTAGAATGCTAAATAAAATTACACACGCCAAGCATTTACAGATGAAACCAGATGACAGTAAAGGTTTTTTACATCAACAAAACTTTTTACTTCGTCTTGTTTACATTTCACTTTTATTTTTGGCAGCGGCATTGGCTGTAATGGCATTAACTCCAATATCAATTGCGAGTGTGCAATTGTTTGTAGCTTGTATTGTAGGAACTTTAATAGGTAGCTATGTTGCCTCTGCAGTATTGTTTGCTAATAAAAAAATTACAGAAAACTCAGATATTGTTGAAGATACCTTAGAAGACACTTTCGACAAAGGAAAAACATTTGTAAATGATTTAAGAGGAGAACACAAACCTACACCACAACCTAAAGAGACAGTAAAACAGGAAGAAATAACTCCCAAAAAAAGTGCTAGAGAACGCCTTAGAGATAAAGGCTATTTAGATTAAGCATTACTATATGCACTGTTCCAAATTGCTGTATTAAAGTTTTTACCTTTTGCAAAACCATAATATAATACAATAGCTGCAACAGCTTTAAACATAAAGAAAAACAAAAGAATATACTCTTGTAAAGTCTCTTCCTGCTTAGTTAATAATGACATTGGAAATAAATATGTTGCCAAAATGCTTGTTACAACTATTAATACTAAAAGATTTTCAAACGTTTTAAATGGCCACATAGCCAGTTTTCTAAAAGGGCTCAAGTCATTTCCCCATTTATGTATTAAATAGTAATAACCATTTCCAATTGGCGCAAACAACAAAGGATCATCTGCATTCTTTAATCTAAAGAGTTTAGATGGTGCCATAATCTTAAAGCCGCTTAGCGCTATATTATGTTCTTTTTCAAGAGTTTTAATTTTCAATATGGCTTCATATGGTATATCGCTTTTAAAATAGTTACTGTCTAAAAACCGTAATCTATAATCTACACATATCTTCTTTATCGTGTTAATGTGATAAATATTCTTGGTTAAAAGCAATTCTGGATTAAAATTATTTTGAGAGTTTAATGGTTGCTCTGTAAGCTTATTCAATATTTTATCATCTTCTGCTGTAACATTTTCAAAAATCTCAGAAACTACATTAGATATGAATTCATTCCGGTTATTTCTTTCTTTAACTAGCTGTTTTTCAATATTAACCCTTTTCAACATAACGACATATTTTATTTTAAAATTAAAGAAAAGGCTTCAATTTTGAGCAGTATATGAGCAAGTTTTGTGCACTTATAAGACATTTTAACTATTGTTAAATTCTTCACAAACCAATACTTTCAAAAAACCTAGTAAGACATACAGACGTTTATTAGATATATAACAACTAAAAATTAAAATAATGAAAATTTCAAATGTATTAAGTGTAGCAGTACTAATGGCTGCAATGTTTGTAGGAACAACATCTTTTGCTCAAGACAAAATGATGAAAGAAGAAACTAAAATGGTTGGTGGTGCAGCAATGTACCCAAGCAAGAACATTGTAGAGAATGCTGTAAACTCTAAAGATCACACAACTTTAGTTGCTGCTGTAAAAGCTGCAGGTTTGGTTGAGACTTTAGCTAGTGAAGGTCCTTTTACAGTTTTTGCTCCAGTAAATGCAGCTTTTGACAAGTTACCAGAAGGAACTGTTGAAACTTTACTTATGGAAGAAAATAAAGCTCAATTACAAGGTGTTTTAACTTACCACGTTGTAGCTGGTAAAGTAAATGCTAGTGATTTAGTAAAAATGATTAAGAAAGATGGTGGAAAACATACAATGAAAACTGTACAAGGTGGTACTTTAACTGCAATGTTAGATGGTGCTCAAGTTAAAGTAATGGATGCTTCAGGAAATGCAGCAACTGTAACTATTGCAGATGTTAACCAAAGTAATGGTGTAATTCATGTAATAGACACTGTATTATTACCAAGCACAAAATAAAAGACCACATCTTAGCATATAATTAACCCGAAGCTTAGGCTTCGGGTTTTTTTATGCCTTGTAATAAGGTTATTATTCTTTATTTTGCAGTAATGAGAGACCAGAAATTATTAGACTACCTACAATCTTACCTTACGCCAAGACGCCAAGAGCTTTTTAAAAAGGTACTATCGCAACGCACCAATCATTTTACTGTTGCTACAGAAGATGTGTACCAATTACACAATACAAGTGCCGTTATAAGAAGTTGTGATGTATTTGGTGTTCAAAATGTGCATATTATTGAAGAACAAAATGCAAAGAAAATTGACAGAGAAATAGCTATGGGCGCTCAAAAATGGGTAACTATTAACAGGTATCATAGCGTACAAGACTCTATTAAATCACTTAAAGAAAAGGGCTATCAAATTGTAGCAACATCTCCTCATATAGAGTCTCATAATTTAAGAGATTTTGATGTTACTAAACCGTCTGCTATCTTCTTTGGAACCGAAAAAGATGGTCTAAGTGAAGAGGTATTAAATCAGGCAGATAGCTATATAAAAATACCTATGGTTGGTTTTACAGAAAGTTTAAATATTTCAGTCTCAGCAGCTATTATACTTCAGCATATCACTAACGAGTTAAAACAGTCTGAAGTTGATTGGAAACTAACAGATGAGGAGTTTTTTGACACACAACTACTTTGGACAAAGAATACCATTAAAAGTTCAGATAAAATTATTGAGAGGTATTACGAAAAGGAAGATATAAAAAAAGCAGATCTATAAGCCGGATTCTGTACTCCTAAAAGAAGCCCTTATCATTTATCTTGAATTATTGTTGCCAATAATCTCTAGCTGCCTACCCTTCAACATTGGGCGCACAACCCTCAAACGTTGATTTACATGACATTGCACCTTGTAGAGTTTACCTGGTTTCACTACAGCTTAACCTGTACATTCTTTCTGTTGCACTTGTCCTCGTCTTAAAAACGGACGGCTGTTAGCCGCTACAATGTGCTATGGTGTCCGGACTTTCCTCTCTATGAAAATTCATACAGCGATAAGGCGATCTGCTTTAGCTTGCAAATATATATTATTGTATGTTCTTAGGACGTGTAAAGGTATCTCCAACCTCTAAAATCTTAGACTTATTTTCATCGTTTATAGTAAACTTTACAGGCACAGTAACATACCTGTCTAAATTAGGATGTAAACGCTGCACCTCAAAATGTAATTGAGGTTCAGATACCTGTCCTGTTGCACCACTTAGCGCCAAAACGTCTCCTATATTAACATACTGTCCAACTTTTACAAGTACACTCTCGGCTTGCAGGTGTTGGTATTTAGCAAAAGTACCATCATAATGTAATACCTGTACAAAATTAGCATCACTAGCGCAGCTTTCATCTGGACAACCATTTGTACTATCTTGCTTAATATATACCACTAAACCACGTCTTGCTACTGTAACCTTAGTACCTGTAGGCATTGCAAAATCTATAGCTTCAATAGTTTTATGGGTGTTACCTTCATCATAAGCTTGTATAACTTTAAAAGCTTTGCCTTCTTCATAGGGCAAGTAATACTTTAAGTTTAAATCGTGTTTTGTATTAAAATTACCAATACTCTCTACCCAAGAATATGTAAAATCTCTATTCTTAATTCTACGTTTAGCTTCCAAGTGCATAATTTTCTTTTCAACACCTGGCCCAATAGTATCTGTAAACTCATATCTATTATCTGTCTTATAGCCATAGACATCAAATTTAACTTTATAAGACATTACATAAGGTTTGGTGTTTTTTACAAGAATATCAAAAGCATAACCAGGTATAGGTACTTTCTTAAATAGTAATGATGTAGAGGTCTCTTGTGCTTGAGCAAAAAGAGAAAAACAGATAAAAGCTAAAAGTAGTGTAGTTCTCATTGTGAATAACCTTATAAATAATTGCGATTTGGAAACACAAACTTAGGGTTTCTATTTTTATATTTGCTTATAAGCTTAATTTTATGGAGCATTTTATTGTATCGGCTAGAAAATATAGACCCACAACCTTTGCAGATGTTGTAGGCCAACAAGCGATTACAAATACGCTAGTAAATGCTATTGAAAACAATCATTTAGCACAAGCTTTATTGTTTACAGGACCTCGAGGTGTAGGTAAAACTACTTGCGCAAGGATTTTGGCAAAGAAGATTAATCAAGATGGTACAGATGTAGCAGAAGATGAAGATTTTGCCTTTAATATTTTTGAGTTAGATGCTGCATCTAATAACTCTGTAGATGACATAAGAAACCTTATAGACCAAGTGCGTATACCACCACAAGTTGGTCATTATAAAGTTTATATTATAGATGAGGTACATATGTTATCTCAAGCTGCTTTTAATGCGTTCTTAAAAACATTAGAAGAGCCACCTAAACACGCAATCTTTATTTTAGCAACCACAGAGAAACATAAGATTATACCTACTATTCTTTCACGTTGTCAGATTTTTGATTTTAAACGTATTACTGTTACAGATGCTAAGCAATACCTTGCAAATATTGCAGAGAAAGAAGGTGTGAATGCAGAAGATGATGCATTACATATTATTGCACAAAAGGCAGATGGTGCAATGCGAGATGCACTTTCTATTTATGATAGAGTTGTAAGTTTTAGTGGTAACAATCTTACAAGACAAGCTGTTACAGAAAATTTAAACGTATTAGATTACGATACGTATTTTGAAATGACAGATCATATTTTAAATAATAATATTCCTGAAGCATTAGTTCAGTTTAATACCATACTAAGTAAAGGTTTTGATGGTCATCATTTTATTGCAGGAATGGCCTCACATTTTAGAGATTTGTTAGTGTGCAAAAATCAAGAAACCATACAATTATTAGAAGTTGGCGACCAAACCAAACAACGCTATGTTAAGCAGTCTCAAGAAGCTTCTAAAGCCTTTTTAATTGAAGGTATTGAGCTCGCCAATTCTTGCGATCTAAAATATAAAACAAGTAGGAACCAACGTTTACTTGTCGAACTTTGTTTAATGCAGCTTGCCTCTATCACTTTTGATGGAGAAAAAAAAAACCGCAATAGTTTCATAATACCTGCAAGTCATTTTGCTAACAGAGAAACGCCTCCAAAACAAACCTTAGGAAACAGTAAGGTGAAAATTGCTGAAGAGCAAAAAACTATCATACAACAAGAAGAGCATCCTATAGCCTCACAAGCTTCAGAGGTTTCAGAACGCTTGCAACCTACAACTAAAGACACTTCTACTAATACTTTAGTAAAAGAAGATGTAACTACTGGTAATAAAGTCAATAGCGCTCCAAACATAGACCTTGGCGTAGCGCGTAAAAAAACTTCGGCGCTTTCTATGAAAGGCTTAAAGCGCAAAAAAGAAATCTTAGAAAAGAAACAAGAAGCAGATGCCATTGGTAAGGATATGCCTAAGGAAGATTTTACAGAAGAACAGCTGCACGACGTTTGGAAAGCATATATAGATAAGATTAAGACCAAAGGCGGAAAAATAATGGCATCTATCCTAGCTACAGATATCCCAAGAGTAGAAGGAACAAATTTATATATTCAACTTCCCAACGTTACCATGAAAACAGAAGTTGAAAGACACTCCTACCATCTTATGACGTTCTTAAAAAAGGAACTTCAGAATTATGACATTCAACTTTTTATTGATGTAAATGAAGAAGCTGCCAAAAAGTATGCGTTTACACCAATGGAAAAATACAACAAGCTTAGAGAGAAAAATCCATTAATTGATGAGCTTAGACAAACTTTTGATTTAGATATATAATATGCTTGGTTTAAAACTTCCTACAGATCCTAGATGGGTTAATATTGTTGAAAAGAATATTGAAGACATTTTAACAGATCACGCTTTTTGCGAACAAAAAGCAGCCTCGACCGCCATTAGCTTAATTGTAAGCTTTCCTGAATACACAGATTTAGTACAGGAAATGACTGCTCTAGTAAAAGAAGAAATTAGCCATTTTAAAATGGTTCATGATAAACTAATTGAAAGAGGATATACACTTGGCAGAGACAGAAGAGACGATTATGTTTTACAGTTATTAAAGTTTTTTCCTAAAGGCGGAAGTCGTACCACACAATTAGTACACAGGCTTTTATATGCTGCTTTAATTGAAGCAAGAAGTTGTGAGCGTTTTAGATTACTTTCTGAAACTTTAAAAGATGAAACGCTAAGAGAGTTTTACAGAAAACTTATGGTTAGTGAAGCCAATCATTATACAATGTTTCTAAGTTTTGCAAGACAGTATGGCGAAACAAATGAAGTAAATGAGAAGTGGCAATCTTTACTTGATTATGAAGCAGAGATTATGAAAAACCTCAGCAAGTCTGAAACTATACACGGATAACAAAAAAAAAACGTCTGACAACAGATTGCCAGACGTTTTTTAATATTTAAAAATAGTCTCTTATAACCTGTACCCTAAAGATACCTGTACGTAGCTATTCTTTATATCTTGATCTACATTAAGTTCATTTACATCTTCTGTAATGTTAGATAGACCATATACATAGCGTGCTTCAATAAAAAAGTTATCAGAAAGGTTAGCTCCTAAACCACCCGATACAGCATAATTTAAGTTATTAAAGTTATCGTTTTGGTCTTGTTCCCATTCCCAAATTTTTAAACCAACCTGTGGACCTAAATGAATGTTTAGATAATCTGTAACATTATATTTAAGCATTAACGGTAAATGTATGTAGTTAACTCTAAACTCCTCTAGTTTGCCACCTTGTGCAGAGTATTGCAGCTCTGGTTGAAATGAGAAAGATCTACTAAAAGGAATTTCAACAAAAAATGCTGCTTGAAATCCAACTCTAGCATCTATCTCATCTATTTCTGTAGCATCACTATTTAAACTAGACACGTTTATTCCAGCTTTAAATCCAGAAAGTACGCCTGTAACACGTTGTGCGTGGATAGAGAATACAGAAAGCAACGTAAACATTGCCGTTAAAAGGAAAAATCTTTTCATAAGAAAACAAGTTAAAATATTGATTATCTAAGTTATGACTAATTTAATGGTATTATTTAATAAACTTTATAACAATCCCATTTTTCTTCTTAATGTCTATTTATAGGCTAAAGATAAGCATAAATATATTCATTTTAAGATAACATTAACAATTGAGATCTATTCTACTTATGATTGTTTTAAGCGATCATTATAAAGAGATTTCACAATACCATCTGCCAATCCTATTTTAGGGACAAAAATTTTGCTGCTTCTACTCCATTTCATAGCACTTAAATAAATACGCATAGCTGGTATTACCACATCTGCTCTATCTGTATTCATGTTAAGTTGTGTAATGCGCTCCTCATAGGTTAATGAGTTAAGCATTTGATAGTAAGAACTCAAGTAAAAGTAAGATAATGGCTTGCCAATAGTTTTACCACTATACTTGTACACGTGGTTAATGTTACCTCCAGAACCTATTAACTCAATCTTTGTATAAGGCTTAGTGGTTGTTTTAATCCATTTTTCAACATCTTCCCACATCGAGTTTACCACTGTATCATCTAGCAGTCTTACTGTTCCTAGTTTAAATGATTTTGAAGCAATTGTTTTCCCACTTGCGTAAAAAGTAAACTCTGTACTACCACCACCAACATCTACATACAGGTAATTTTTATCAGACTGTATAAGGTTATGTAAATCTGTTGCTGCAATAATTGCAGCTTCATCATTACCATCTATAATTTCAATATTAATCCCGGTTTTTTTAAGAATAGTATTTGCAACTTCTTCACCATTTTTGGCTTCTCTCATTGCAGACGTGGCACAAGCTCTATAAGTTTCGATTTTATGAGAAGTCATGAGCAGCTTAAAGGCCGTCATAGTATCAATCATTCTATCTATATTCTCCTTAGATATTTCGCCACCTAAAAACACATCTGCACCTAACCTAATTGGTACTCTTACCAGACTCCTTTTTTTAAAAATTGGTTCTTTATCTGGTTGCTCTATTATTGTCATCACTAACAATCTTACCGCATTCGAGCCAATATCTATGGCAGCATATGTTCTTATATTTAACACTATATATTTAAGCTTTTATTTTTATTAAGATAATACTCGTAAGTCTTGAACTGACTTCTAATTTTAGGACCTATTGCTTTTTTATAGGCGTTGTCTTCTTTTGCTGAAAACACGCGTGCTTTTACATTGTCACTCCAACATATATCGAAAGTATCTAACAGCTCTTGTTTAATATCTTCGTCATAAATAGGACAAGAAATCTCGACTCTGTTATCTAAGTTTCTCGACATTAAATCTGCTGAAGAAATATAGATTTTAGAATCACTTCCTTTTCCAAAGATATATAATCTAGGATGTTCTAAAAATTTATCGATAATGCTTATGGCTTCTATATTCTCACTCATACCTTCCACGCCAGGAATTAGACTGTTAATACCTCTAATAATTAACTTTATTTTTACGCCAGCTCTGCTTGCTTCATAAAGTTTATCAATCATTGGGTAATCACAAAGGCTGTTTAGCTTCATTTTTATTTCTGCAGGCTTGCCTAACCTTGCAAGATTTATTTCATTCTGAATTAATTTTAGCAATCCAGACCTTGTATAATGAGGACTTACCAATAAATGTTTATACCTGCTAACCTTGTAGTTTATCTCAAAGAAGTTAAATACTTTATTTACCTCTTTAAGAATTTTTTGATTGGCAGTAAACAATGTATAATCTGTATAAATCCTTGCAGTAGATTCATTAAAGTTACCAGTACTTATAAAGCCGTAGCGTTTCATACCATCTTTTTCCTCACGTTCAATCACACAAGCTTTACAGTGCACTTTTAGGCCTGTAACACCAAAAATCAACTTTACACCTTCACGCTGCATTTGCTCGGCATACTTAATGTTTGCAGCTTCATCAAAACGTGCTTGCAATTCAATTTGTACTGTTACTTTTTTACCGTTTTTAACTGCATTAATTAATGAGCTGGCAATATGAGATATCTTAGCCAACCTATATATTGTAATCTTTACAGATCTTACAGTTGGATCTAAAGCAGCTTCTCTTAAAAATTTAACTGTATATGAAAATGTGTGATATGGTGCATATTGCAGCACATCTTTCTCTGATATCTGTTTTAACAAACTTCCCTGAATATTAAAATTTGCTATAGGCAAAGGTTCTACTTTTTCATACAGATACTTACCTTCACTTAAACTAGGAAAACTCATATAGTCTCTCCTATTGTGGTAACGACCACCAGGAATTATACTATCATTATTGTCTATACCCATCATATTCATTAAGAAGGTAAGCGTATCTTTTCCTATCTTCTTATCATACACAAAGCGTACAGGATCTCCTTCTACTCTATCCTTAACACTTAATGATATTTTCTCGATGAAACTTTTACTCAAATCACTATCCATATCCAGCTCTGCATCTCTGGTAATTTTAATCATATGCGCAGTGATACTTTCAAAATTAAAGATGTTAAATATGGTTTGAAGATTCGCCCTAATTAAATCGTCTAGAATTATAATTTGTTGTTTACCATCTTTCTCTGGCATAACAACAAAGCGCTCTATATCTTTAGGGATTTCAATTAGTATATATTTTTTTTCACGCTGTGGTTTTCCTATAATTTTTTTTATGCCCTTAGGTTCTTCAACCTCATTCATAACCATCTTTACAGCTAGGTATGCAGCTGTATCTTTAAGTCTAGGAAGTTCAACCAGATCATTTAATACTATGGTAACTAATGCAGGACTTACTTTTTGTAGAAAGTAATTTTTACACCATAGTTGTTGCTCTTCAGACAAGTTAGTTTCATTTAGGAAAAGAATATTTTCCTCTGCCATTTCCTTCTGAATAGCTTTAAGTATTGTTAAGCTCTCGGTTTGCTGCTCAATAACAATTTTGGTTATTTTCTCTAATAAATCTGAAGCTTTTATACCTCCCAAAATGCTTTTAGCACCTTTGCCAGCTAAGTCTATTCGCTTTATTGTAGCGTATCTTACCTTAAAGAATTCGTCTAAGTTGTTTGAAAAAATTCCTATAAATCTTAAGCGCTCTATTAAGGGTACTTTTATATCTGCTGCTTCCTGTAAAACTCGGGCATTAAATTGTAACCAGCTTAATTCCCGGTTTACATATTGGTTATCGTGCATCTACTTTAAATGTTTTGGGAATAATGTCTTTATTGTTTGTCCTTCTTTAATTTGTGTCCAACGTTCTACTTTAAAGTCTATAATTACAAGGCCTGTTGTTGGTATATTATCTATATACTCACTGCCTATATCATTAGCTAAAAATGTTAAGGCGTTATTATGGCCAAAAACCATTAACGTATCTATACTTTCTTTACAACCTTTTATAATGTGCTTTAGCTCACGCTCGTCGAAAGTGTAAAGTTTAGGATCTACAATAAATTTATCATCTGGAATCTCTAGCGTTGCCTTAAATATATTAGCTGTGGTGTTTGCTCTTACAGCATCACTAGTTAGTACTAATTCTGGGTTTTTATAACTTTCCTTATAGGCTTTAGAAATAAGTATGCCATCTGTATTGCCTCTAGATTTTAAAGGGCGTTGCCTATCTGGAAGGTTAGTTTCCCAAGATGATTTACCATGTCTTACTAAAATTAGTCTTTTCATAATGCTAAGGTTCTAGGCGTCTATGACTCCAAGTGTTATTTGTATTTGTATAAAGGATCCTATCATGTAACCTATTTGGTCTTCCTTGCCAAAACTCGAACGTTTCTGGTTTTATTAAAAATCCGCCCCAAAAATCTGGTTTTGGAATTGGCTTATCTTCAAACTTAGTTTTAAGTTGCTGTAAGCGTTCTTCTATAACTTTTCTTGATGCCACCATACTACTTTGGTGAGATGCCCAAGCACCTAACTGGCTTCCTCTAGGTCTGCTATTAAAATAGGCTTGAGATTTTTCTTCAGAAACCTTTTCAACAGTTCCTTTAATTATTATTTGTCTTTCCAATGGTGGCCAAAAAAAGGACATACATACCTTTGGGTTGTAAGCAATACTTTCTGCTTTTTCTGATGTATAATTGGTATAAAAAATAAAGCCTTCTTGAGAAAACTCCTTAAGCAAAACCACTCTGGATTTTGGAAATCCATCTTTACCTAGTGTAGACAACGTCATTGCATTAACCTCTAAGATATCTTCACAAGCTTCTGCAGTTTTAAACCAGTCTTCAAACTGTGCCAAAGGTTGGTCTCTTAATGCCGTTTCGACCAAGGTATCTTTCTCGTAGGATTGTCTGTAGTCCTCTATGTTTTTCATATAGGTTAAAGATATTAAGAAATAAGTTTTTAGTTATAAAAACAATGTTACATTTTCGTTTAAAATAGACAATGTAAAACTATATCTACTTCAACATTTCTTAAAATAAAAAACACCTGTAATTTATATTTTACAGGTGTTTTAAAATTTATATTAAAATACAGGTGTTACGCATTAACTGCATACATTTTCTCACGCTGTTCTTTTATGTTCTTATCACTCATATACTCATCAAACGTTAAGTAACGATCTATAACTCCAGAAGGTGTAAGCTCCACTACTCTATTTGCTACGGTTTGTGCAAATTCGTGATCATGTGTTGTAAACATAACCGTTCCCTTAAAGTTCTTTAAAGAGTTATTAAATGCTGTAATAGATTCTAGATCTAAGTGGTTTGTAGGCTCGTCTAGCATTAAAACATTAGCACGCATCATCATCATACGGCTTAACATACATCTCACTTTTTCTCCTCCAGAAAGTACGTTACAGGTTTTAAGTGCTTCTTCTCCACTAAAAATCATTTTACCTAAGAAACCTCTTATGTGTACTTCCTCACGTTCTTCTTCTGTTTTAGCCCATTGTCTCAACCAATCAACTAATGTAAGGTCACTTTCAAAATACTGTGAATTATCTAATGGTAAGTATGATTGGTTAGTAGTGATACCCCATTCAACTTTGCCAGATTCTGCTTCTTGATGTCCATTTAGTATTTGATAAAATGCTGTAGTTGCTCTAGAGTCTCTAGAAAAGACAACCACTTTATCTCCTTTAGCCAGATTTAAGTTAATATTCTTAAACAACAACTCTCCATCTATTGAAGATGATAAGTTTTCTACGTTAAGAATTTGGTCTCCAGCTTCTCTCTCGCGCTCAAAAATTATTGCAGGATAACGACGGCTTGATGGCTTAATCTCGCCAATATTTAGCTTATCAATCATCTTCTTACGAGATGTTGCCTGTTTGCTCTTTGCTACGTTGGCGCTAAATCTTCTTATAAATTCTTCTAATTCTTTCTTCTTTTCTTCTGCCTTCTTATTTTGTTGAGAGCGTTGTCTTGCTGCTAACTGTGAAGACTCATACCAGAAAGTATAGTTACCACTGAAGTGATTAATTTTTCCGAAATCTATATCACTAATATGCGTACATACAGCGTCTAAGAAGTGACGGTCGTGAGATACTACGATTACTGTATTTTCAAAATTTGCCAAGAAATGCTCTAACCAAGATATAGTTTCATAATCCAAGTCGTTGGTAGGCTCATCCATAATAAGCACATCTGGAGATCCAAAAAGTGCTTGAGCTAAAAGAATTCTTACTTTTAGTTTACCATCTATATCTGCCATTTTTGTATAATGCAAAGCAGGCTCTATCCCTAAGTTAGATAATAATGCCGCAGCATCACTATCTGCATTCCAACCATTCATTTCTTCAAAATCTACTTGAAGTTCTCCTACGCGTTCTGCATCAGCATCTCCAAAATCTTCTTTTGCATAAATGCTGTCCATCTCTTTCTTAATAGCATATAATGGTTTATTACCCATTATAACAGCTTCTAATACTGGATACTCATCATATAATGTATGGTCTTGCTCTAAAACAGACATACGTTTTCCTGCCTCTAAAGACACTTGACCAGAAGTAGGCTCAGACTTGCCCGAAATGATTTTTAAGAAGGTAGACTTACCAGCACCATTTGCACCAATAATACCATAGCAATTACCTTGAGTAAACGTTGTGTTAACCTCATCAAAAAGGACACGCTTACCAAACTGTACAGATAAATTTGAAACTGTTAGCATAAACTGTTTAATTTTTCGGCAAAAGTAGTCATATTAAAGAGATTAATAAAAGATTAACGATTACAGATTTCCATTTAACTACTGATTAACAATGTAGAATTTGAAGTAGCATTACATTTACCCACAACTAATTTACAAAGTGAGGTCAACACTACTAGTTCTATTTTTATTTACGCTTCTTTTAAATTCTTGCAAATCAGAGAATACTAAAGGATATGCTATTTTTAGTGGTCAAATCGTAAATCCTACAGCTACCAATATATACCTAAAGAAATTTGGAAAGGTTGTAGACTCTTCCAAAGTAGACGATTTTAATAGGTTTTCTTTTAAAATTAATAATCCTGACGATGGCTTATATGAGTTTTCGTATAATAAGGAAAGCCAACTAATTTATATTGAAGAAAATGATAGCATCCTACTCCATATAAATACATTTAATTTTGACGAGTCAATAGCTTTTAGCGGTGAAGGTTACAAGAAAAATAACTTTATTACCAGTTTGTATTTACAAAATGAATTGGCTGAAGATTTCTTAGTTAGAAACAGTGCTTTAAAACCACATCTTGTCTCTGCTAAAATTGAAGACCAACTTAATCGAAATTTAGCGCAGATTGAAAAAATCGCTTCACAGGAAAACTTATCTAAAGACTATTTAAAGTTTGCTAAGAAAGCAGCGCATCTTCAATATTATGACCTAAAAGAACGTTTTTACTTTTTCATCTCTAAGTACTACCCAGAAAAAAGAAAGCTCTTTACTAAAGAGTATTTTAGCTATAGAGAAGATTTAGAATTTAATGATGAAGAGTTTCAATATTACTATACCAACATTAGACTTTTAGACAACTACCTAAAAAACAAGGTTTTTGATATTTGTATAAAAGAACATACAGAAGTTTTAGATTGTACTAAAAACAATGATTTTAATAATATAGAGCTTAAAGCCAACTTACTAGATTCAATTACAAATTTACCTGTTCTTAAAGACAGATTTTACAATAGGTTTGGAAAACAAGGTGTTTTATTAAGTAATGATACTATAACATCTCAAAAAACCATAAAATTATTAAGTAACTTAGGGTATAATAAAGATGGTATACAAGAACTTAAAAATCTGTTATATCTTCAAAAATTATTTTTGCCTGGAAGTAATATGGCTTCAGTAAGAGTTGTAGATGTAGATAAAAACACATCTACTTTAAAGGAAATTATTAATAAGCCAACAATATTACACAGTTGGAATATCGATTCTTATTTGCACCACAGTACTAATCACAAGAAAATACGCAATCTTAGTGAAAAATATCCTGAAGTAGATTTTATAGGTATTACAACAGATTATGCAAATTTCTCTGAAGACCCAACGTCTGTAAATCCTTGGATTAAGACTATTGAAGAGTATAACTATAATCCAGAAAAAGAATACCATATATTAACATCTCCGGTAGCTTCTAAACTGCTAAAGAACTATACCAATAAAGTTATTTTTGTAGATAAACAAGGTACAATTGTCATTGGTGCAACACTTTTAAATGACTCTGATTTTGAGCAAATCATCCTGGAATTTCTTAACCAGTAACAAGATCTTCAATTAACATATTTTAACAGTTTTTAACAAAAGTTTGTATATAATCACGTTAACTTGCATAGTTTATAAAACTTCAACAAATCTTAGAGGTTAAATATGATTAAGAATCTTACTTACGGCCTACTTATTTTAACTGCTTTAGTTAGTTGTCAAAATTCTTCTAAGGATTCTAAGATTGGTAAAACAGATGCTTTTTTAGGAGGACAAATTATTAATCCCAAAGTTAACCACGTTGTACTTCTTAAAAACAATGCTTTAATTGATACTATTTATTTAGATGACAAAGGGCGATTTGAATATATAGTTAAAAACGTTAAACCAGACATTTATAGCTTTAAGCATTTTACAGAGCAACAACTTGTTTATTTAGAACCTAAAGACAGTATACTAATACGCTTAAATACTTACGAATTCGACGAGTCTATTTCCTTTTCTGGCAAAGGCTATAAGAAGAATAATTTTTTGATAGATATCTTTTTAATCAATGAAAAAAGTGACTCTAAACTTATATCAGAATTAGAAGTTGGTCCTAAAGTATTTGAACAACATATTAATGAAGATTGGGAATCTCAAAAACTAAAAACTAAGAAATTACTCAGCAAAAGAGGTTACTCTAATGAGTTTAAATATTTAGCAAGACAAGTAGTAAATTATAACTATTACGACATTAAAGAGCGCTACTTTAATTTTATAACTAAGGTTAAACCAGAGTTATTAGACCAATTTAGTGACACCTATTTTGAATATCGTAAAGACGTTAATTTTAATGACGCTCCTTTAAAATCAGATTTCTCTTACTTAAGATTTATTAATAGCTACATAACTAACGCCTACATAAAAAAATGTAAGCTAACTTCTAATGATTGCCAAAACCTCTCTACTCTCGAAAGCTATATTGAAAGAATTAAAATTACAGACTCACTCATTACCTTACCAAGTCTAAAGTCCAGATACCTTCAAAATTTTGCAACCTCTAGCATTATAACTGCCAAAAGTGTAGAGGAAATCGATGACATATACAGATTGGTATCTGAGCTTTTACCAAATGAAAAGCAAGCAGAGAAAATTGAAGACTTGGCAAATATGCAAAGAAGCTATCTTTCCAGAAGCACAATTGCACAACGTATTTTAATATCTGCTAATACAAAAGATAGTGTTACTTTAGGCAATGTCGTAACTAAGCCTACAATTATAATGACATGGACTGGCACCAATGAAGATAATTATAGAGCTTACCATAATAAGATGTATGATCTTCAAAAGATGTATCCAGACCTTAATTTTATAGCAATTAATATAGATAAAGAACCTAAAGGTGAATGGTTAGATATTATTGAAGATTTTGAATACAATACTGCAAAAGAATATAAATTAGCCTCTTTTAAGGAAAGCCAAAGTACTTTAATTAAACTTTCAAGAAGAATATTGTTTTTAGATAAAAATAGTCGAGTTTTACAGAGAAGCATCCACTTTTTAGAACCTGAATTTACAGATGCTATTGACCGATTTATTATTTTAAACAATCAAGCTCAAAAAGATGAAGTTAAAACACCACAGCCTGCTATTTAGCATATTTTTGTGTTTAATTTCTTGTAAAAACGAGGTTTTAAAAGTAAAGGACACACCATCTGCCTATATTATAGGAGAAATTGCTAATCCACACAATAACTATATTACCATTTTACAAACAAATGGTAATGCAGATACTATATTTTTAGATGAACAAAACCAGTTTCAATATAAGTTTGACTCTGCAGCATCTGATATTTACTGGATAAAGCATTTTTCAGAAAGCCAATTGTTTTTTCTTGAACCTGGTGATAGCCTTGGTATCTATTTAAATACCGAAGAGTTTGATGAGTCCCTTTCATTTAGTGGAGAAGGCAGTGAAAAAAACAACTTATTAATAAACACTTTCCTAGAAGACGAATACAGTGTAAACTTCATTAAAAAGTCTGAATCTTATCCTCCAAAAGAATTTAAAAAGATTTCAGATAGTATATATAATAACAGAATAAAGGAACTTAACAGACAACATAAAAAGTTTAAGTTTTCAGATAATTTCTATTCATTTGCAAAAACTAGTGCAGATTATCAATATTACTTTCAGAACGAGCAGTATGTGTATCTTCAAAATAAATACAATAGATCTAATGTCTTCTCTAATGAATTTTTAAGCTATAGAGATTCCTTAAACTTTAATAGTAAACGTTTTTCTAAATTTTATATCTATTTAAGAACACTAGATACTTATGTAAAGAATATTACAGCAGAACAATGTGTTACTACTAACTCACCAGATGAATGTTACAAAGAAAGTAAACTAACAAACCTGAGAGCTAAACTTGTAACAGTAGATAGTGTTATAAAAGAACAAAGTGTTAAACAGCGCTTTATTAAACGTTTAGGAACAGAAGCCTTACTATTATCCAACACTATGGAAAATATGATGGAGACTATGAAGCTAATTCATACTGTTCACCCATCAGTAAAAAACTTAGATTTCTTTAATAATCTAGCAGACTTGCAACGTTCTTTATTTCCTGGAAAATCGATTTCAAGCTTTATTATACAAGATATAGGTGGTAAAAAGGAACCTATTACAAATAGAGTGAAATCTAAAACTGTAATTTATTTCTGGAATAATAATTTTTCTCAACGCTTAACCTCAAAGCATCATAAAATTAACCAAATACGTTTAGAGCATCCAGAATATAAGTTTATAGCTGTAAATACAGACCTTATAGGTTTTGAAGACTGGACAAAGTTGTTAGACAATTATAACTATAATCGCAATACCGAAGTTAGACTTGTTGATGCTCCTTTTGAACCTCAACTATACACAGACCTTATAAACAAGGTAATATTTATAGATGAAGATGGTATTATAGTTTCAGGAGATGCTATACTACAAGACACCAATTTTGAAGATAAATTAGATTCTTTTTTCTAGTATTACTCTTCACAGTTAAATGGTATATCTAAAGCTTTATACCGGTAATTTGCTTTGTAACTAAAGTGCCACCACTCTGTTCTAATAGTTAAAAAACCAAATTTAAGAAGCCCTTCTTGAAGTAGTTTGCGATTCTCTATTACCTCTTTTGGTAAATTGGTATGATCAATATGTGCTGCTCTTCCAAAGAAATCATAAGGTGTTCCCATATCAAGCTCACAACCTCTCTCATCTACTAATGTAAGATCTACAGCTGCTCCTCTACTATGTATAGAGCCTTTAGTGTATGGGTTGGCAACATACATAGGGTTAGGGTAAGCATCCCACATTAGCTTCTGTTTAGCTATAGGCCTATAACAATCATATAATTTTATAAAATAACCTAACTCACAAAAATATTGATTGGCTAAATAAAGTGCTTCTGCTACATCTGGCTGTAAATAGCAATTAGGACAATCGTAAAAAGCAGATTTTAAAAAATTATTAGCTGTTGCATAACGTATGTCATAAAAAAATTCATCACTAGTTGATTTCAGGTTTACTAAAGTGTCATCAATAGTGCTTTGAGCTTGAAATGAATTGATTGTAAACAATGCACTACAAACAGTTAAACAGATTTGTTTTATGATTAATCTCACTAAAATAAATGGTAATTTTAAGCTTTAAAAAATAAAAATGTCTGCAAAGAAAATTCTTTCAATTGGTATTATATTAATGGTCTTTACAAGTTGTGCAACTAAAAAGTTTAAAGATATAAGTTATACAGAACATCACGATTTAAAACCTTTAAAATTAAATGTCTTTACACCCAGATCATCTAAAAAAGAACTTAAAGATGTTATCATCTTTATATATGGCGGAAATTGGAACAGTGGCAATAAAGATATGTATGGTTTTATGGGAAGGCAATTTGGCAAGGAAGATATTGTTACAGTAATTCCAAACTACACTTTAAGCCCAAATGCTAATTATGATACAATGGCACAACAGGTTACTAAAGCAATTACGTGGACATATAATACTATTGAAACCTATGGTGGTAATCCAGAACGAATTTTTATTACAGGACACTCTGCAGGAGCACATTTAGCAGCTTTGGCAACAATGTCTCCAAAGTATAAAGGAGAAACATCTAAAATTAAAGGTATAATCTTAAATGATGCAGCAGGCTTAGATATGTATAGTTATCTTAAAGAAAACCCACCAAAAGAAGAACCAGATAATTATGTAACCACTTGGACTACAAATCCTAAACTATGGAAAGAAGCTTCTCCACTTTATCACATAGATGCTGAAACACCTCCTATTTTTACCTATCTAGGTACAAAAACCTATAACTCTATTATTGAAGGAAATAGAATATTTAGAGAAGAGTTACTCAAGGTACAACCCGAAGCAAAACTTATTAAATTAGATAAAAAACACGTACCAATGATTGTGCAGTACTTTTATCCTTGGAATAATAGAGTTAAAGAAATTAAAGCATTTATGAATGCTAATTAATTACAGGTACTTTTTATCCATCCAGAACGTACCAAATGGTATAATACTACACACCAAGACAATAAGGAAAGTCTTTATATTCCAGTTTAAAATTTGTTTCATAAAAACTGCTAAAGCTATATAGAGTAAGAAAAGAACACCATGCGCCATACCAATTACCATATTAGCTTCTGGCATATCCCAAATATATTTAAGGGGCATTGTAACAAATAATATAAGCAGGTATGAAATACCTTCTAAATAGCTAACAATTTTAAATGTTTTCAACATAATTATACCAAACTAAAGATAGCTAGAGCGTAAAGGTAAAATCTTACAAAACGCAACAACCCGAATAATAAATAACTTACAAATGGATATTTAATCATACCAGCAGCAATACTTGTCATTGCAAATGGTATAGGTAAAAGTGCTCCTACAATAATTAGAAAACCACCCCATTTTCTAGTATTATTTACGTGTTTAGCCATCTTAACCTCTAAATACTCGTGCATTGCAGGAATTTTAGTGATAAGAACACCTTGAAAGTAAGAAATAATACCTCCTAAATAAGATAATAATGCAATAATAGATAAGTATACCAATGGTGCATCTGTCTTATCGCTCCAAGCAATAAATATTTCTGGAGGAATAATACCTAAAATAGATTCTGATATAAAAAACACTGTAAGTATTACAATGGCAGAATACGTTTCTGTCATCTTAACAAGTAATTCATTAATATCAATAACGAAATAATGTATACCCATTAAAATACCTATAAATATTAATATAGGTGGTAATGCCTTCTTTAAGCTGGTACCTAAAAATTTATAAAATCCCGTATAGCTATAATATTGGTGTAATAGTCTAAATCGAGACTTTTTAGGTGTAGATCTTTTATGTTTTGAATCTTCAGATTTCATTTATAAATTTAGTGTTGCAAAGGTAAGCCTGATGGGACATTTAAGCAAAGAAATTGCTGTTAGTTTGGTAGTAAATCTGCATACCAAAACGAAGTATCCCAAGTTGTATTGTCTTTGTGACAATTACTGCCTTTAGAAACAGGTTTGTAGGTTTTATTTACAATATCTCCTAAAGTAAATTTTATGCTGTTTTTAAATAATGGGCTATCATAAACAAAGGTGTGAAACTCTCCATTTTCACCACAAGGATCTACTTCTTTCGGTAAGTCTTCTAAAAATTGCTCATTGTATTCCCTACCACAAAAAGACTTGTCTAACACGTTAGCATTTACACAAACTACAATTGCTTTAACGCCTGAAGCTATAATTTCTTTAGAAAGTTGTGTGGTACTCTTTTTCCATAATGGGAAAACGGCAAAAATACCAACGTCCTGTAATTGCGCTTCTCTGTAAGATTTTAGGTCTTCTAAAAAAATATCACCAAACACACTATGCGTAAATCCTGATGTTTTTAAAGCTGAAACAGCATCTTGCATAGTCTTATTGTAGCTTTCCATAGAAACCTGGCCATGCAACGCAATAGTTTTTAATTTTAACCCCAATGCTTCTGCTTGTAGTTCTAAAAACTCAGCGCGTAATCCGTGCATAGAGACTCTGTTATTTTCAGAATTTACGGTAGTTACTAAAGCTTCAACTTTATATTCTTCCAAGGTATTTAAAAGTTGTAGTGTATATGCTGCATCTTTACCACTACTCCAATTTAAAAACGCTTTAGCCTTCATCTTCAACAGTATTTAAAAAGCTTTGTATGGCCAATTCATAACTTTGCATTCCGAAGCCTAATATTACACCTTTTGCTGCAGGCGAGATAAATGAATTATGCCTAAATTCTTCTCTAGAAAATGTATTCGATATATGAACTTCGACCACTGCGGTCATAATACCTTTTACAGCGTCTCCTATTGCAATTGAAGTATGTGTGTATGCTGCAGCGTTTAATATAATGCCATCAAACTCTGTATCTGCATCTTGAAGTTTAGTTACCAACTCTCCTTCTACATTAGATTGAAAATGAGACAACTCTACATCTTTATATTTAAATTGAAGGTTTACAAAAAAATCTTCAAAAGATTGAGTGCCATAAATACCTGGTTCACGTTTGCCTAATAAATTTATATTAGGACCATTTATAATGAGTAACTTCATACAGTAAAGGTATTAAAAAAGCCACATTACAATGTGCTATGTGGCTTTTTGAACAAATATATAATTAAATACTATTATAATTCTATTCCTAGGTAAACTTGAAATACGCGGTTATTAAACTCTACATCTTCATAAAGTTCGCCTAAACCAATATTGTAACGTGCGCCAACCATTAGGCCATTAAATAGTTTTAAACCTCCACCAAGGCCTACCCCATAATCAAAAGAATCTGGATCACGTTCGGTCTCAGATGTAAAGAAAGGACCATTAATTTCTTCTTTATCGTTAATGGCCAATCCAATTTGAGGACCAGCTTCTACAAACAATCCTGGAATAACATAAACCTTAAGCATTACCGGAAGGTTTAAATAATCTACCTTCTGTTCGCGTTCTGAAGCTCCGTTAGATTCTGTAAAACCTTGTTGTGAGTAAATTAATTCTGGTTGTATTGCAAAAACATCACTCAATCTATTTTCAGCATATAACCCTACGTGAAAACCATTTCTTGTTTCAGTTTCAAATCCTGAGTCTGTCTTTGTATTTGCAGCATTAAAACCTCCTTTTAATCCAAAAGAAACTTCTTGTGCTTGCACTGTAATTACTGAGAACATTAAAACTGTTCCTAAAATTAATAATCGTTTCATATGTGTAAATTTTGTTATTCCTATAACGAGTTTCGTGCCAAATGGTATAATTAGAGGTTTAAATTTTTCTTAAAATAAAAAAAGGGAAGCTTTAAAAAGCTTCCCTTTTACTATAATCTCTAAGGTTTCTTAGAACTGTAAACCTACAGAAAATTGTAATGTTGAGTTAGTTAAGTCATCTTCAAAAGCACCTTCTTCATCAGAATCGTCTATATTAGATAGTCCAAATACATAGCGTCCTTGTAAGAATAAGCCATTTGTAAATTTATAACCTAATCCTACAGCAGCTCCTAAATCAAATGATGCAGCATCAAGATCTTCACTTTCTATTGTATCACCATTAGAGTCTTCTATTTCAAATTCATCATTAACTAAGAATCCAAATTGTGGTCCAGCTTCAATACTAAAACCTTCTACTAGATAAAACTTAGCCAATACAGGTACATTAATATAATCTAATTTAATTTTAGCTTCTGTTCCTTGTCCTAAAAAATCTTCATCTTCAAATTTTATACCTTGTCCTGAATATAAAATTTCAGGCTGTACAGAAAAACGATCTGAAATAGGAATTTCAACTATGGCACCAACATGAAAAGAAGTTCTGGCATTATCTTCATCTAGATCATCAACATCATCACCAGTTAAGGTAGAAAAATTAACACCACCTTTTGCACCAAATGAAACCCCATCCTGTGCTTGTAAATTTGTAATACCGAATGCAGCGATTGCTGCAAATAAAAATAGTTTTTTCATAATTTTAGTTTTAGTTTTAAGCGAATTTAGAAGTTGTTTATTTAAGAAAGTGTTATTTCATTCTTAATCATAACTTAAAAAACGTTAAAAATATTGACTTGGTTACAAACGTTAAAAGATTATCAACATTATCTTAAAATAGAACGTGGTCTCTCTTTAAACTCTATAAAGAGCTACTCTTATGATGTTGAGAAGCTTATGAAATTTTTAGAGAAAAATGACTTAAAAACATCTCCTTTAAAAATTGATGCAAACATTACAAAGGCCTTTGTGTATGATGTGGCTAAACATATGAATGAGCGTTCTCAAGCACGATTAATTTCTGGATTAAAAAGTTTTTTCAACTATCTCGTCTTTGAAGATTATAGAGAAACAAATCCTGTTGATTTAATTGAATCTCCTAGAATAGGCAGAAAATTACCAGATACATTATCCTTAGAAGAGATAGACAATTTAATTGCACATATAGATCTTAGTAAGCCAGAAGGCGAACGTAATAGAGCTATGATTGACACTTTATACAGTTGCGGGTTACGTGTAAGTGAATTAATTACCCTTAATCTTTCTGATCTCTTTTTTGAGGAAGGCTTTATAAAAGTAACAGGAAAAGGAAACAAGCAACGTTTTGTACCAATTGCAGAACATACTCAAAAGTTAATCTCTATTTATAAAACCGAAATAAGAAACCATCAAGATATTAAGAAAGGCCACGAAGATACTCTGTTTTTAAATCGTAGAGGTCGCGGATTAACACGTGCTATGATTTTTACTATTGTAAAAAACTTGTCTGAAAAATGTGGTTTACAAAAAACTATAAGTCCACATACGTTTAGACATTCTTTTGCAACTCACCTATTAGAAAATGGAGCTGATTTAAGAGCTATACAACAAATGCTAGGACACGAAAGTATTACGACTACTGAAATTTATATGCATTTGGACCAAACACATTTAAGAGATGTGGTTAATCAATTTCACCCAAGACGATAGCATTTTTTTATTAAATTCTAATTTACTCCCAACGTCCAGATGTTGTGCTGTCATTATAGGTTGCATCTGTATCCATCATCTCTTTAATCTTACGTTCTTCCCATTGTTTTCCAAAGAACACACTACCATAAAATGTCTTAAATGCGTGACTAGCCAATCCTATACCCCAACCAAAAGCTGTCCATAAAAACCAAGCATATCTAAACTCGTTAGTATAGTAATTTAATCCTGCTAAGCCAACTATTACAACTATATATGCTATTAAGTGATTATAAAAGCCTTTAAGTTCATTTACGCGTGCTTTTGCCTGCTCATATTTTGTTGTGTATGTATTTTGTTCTGGTCTTTCCATCTTAGTAGTTTTTAAAATTATCTTTATTCATTAATTCTTTAATTTTCTTCTCTTGCCAATTAGAACCTAAAAAGGGATTCCAATCAAAGGCATCCATAGCGTGAAACATTAAACCCAATCCCCAACCAAACATTGGGAATAAAAACCACATAAAGCCCCAACCCATTGTCGTATAATTAATAAATGCTAAAAATGGTATTACAAAGCAATAACTTACAAGGTTTCCATAAAACTCACGTTGCTTCTTTACTTGCTCCTTTGCGGCTTTAAGTCTGGCTTGATTGTCTGTTTGAGAAATAGTATTCTCTTCTAAAAGTTGTGTTGTCATAGAAAGTTGTTTGGTTAATATTGGTAGTCTTGCTTCAAAAGTGTTTGGGGTTTTAATAATCTTCATAGCACGTTCTGTTAAGAGCGCATATCTAGATTTTATGTTAGATAAGCCAACACCTTGACGCTTGTTTAAATGTTCTTTTGCCTGAAGGTTGTTTTTAATGACTAAAAATCCTGCTTCTTCATAAATACTAATTCGCAATGGTGTTTTAACAGATACCACATTATGTTTAACTGCATTTTCCAACAATAACTGTAGAGATAATGGTACCACCTTGGCATTAGGATTGGTTGAAGTTTCTGGGATATCAAAAATCACACTGTCCTCAAATCTCATTTTCAATAGGTTGCTGTATGTTCTAGCAAAATCTAACTCTTCATCTACACTTACCAATTCTTTATTTTTCTGCTCCAACACATACCTATACACTTTAGATAATGACGTGGTAAATTTCTGTGCGTTTCTTGGGTTCTCTTCAATTAAAGAAGACAATACATTTAAACTATTAAATAAAAAATGAGGATCTAATTGATTTTTTAGAGCATCAAACTTTGCAGATGCTGTTCCCGCTATTATACGTTCTGTTTTTACTGCAATTTCCTGCTTTTGTTGGTTGTAGTAAACAATATAAAATATACTAGTTATGGTAATCGCTATAGTTAAGGACAACCAATAAGTAATAGGATTTTCTGAACTTAAAAACTGCACAAGAGATTGGCCGCCAACAAATACCTCTGTAAATAGCCTTAAAAAGAAAATACCTATTGCTGTTGCTAAAACATTAAGAACTATACCTAAAACTATATTCTTAAGCTTAAACAAATGTTTACCAAACCTATCTATTAGAAATTTTACGGTATAATAATTTATAAGGTAAAGTATGATACTGTACGCTTCTGTATATAGAAAATTTAAAAGCACATTTTTATTAAGCACAAATACAGAACCTGTCCAAATTTGAATGCTAGTGAGAATAATAAACACAAGTATCCCAACAAAAAAGGCTCTTATTAAATGTGTGAAAAATGATGACATAGGTTTGTTTGTTTTACTGTAGCAAATGTATTGGCTATTCCTAAAGTTACACAATTAGATATACCGAATTGTAGTTTTTTAATACCGAATTGCAATTGGTTATTCTTTAGTACTGTAATTTTGTAGCTATGAATAAAACTTTTACTGCAGAACAAAATTTACAGCAACAATATAGAGGTTTTATAAACACACCTCAACTGTGGTTCGGGCAGTATGAGTCTCTCACACAATTTGAGCTACCAGAATTACAAACTGATAGCTATGCTGGTGAACCTATACAAGACAATTTATTTTTAGGCAAGCGTTCTGAACGGTTTTTAGAAAACCTTTTGCAACAGTGTTCACGCTATGAGGTTGTTGCAAGTAATTTGCAAATAAAAGATGGCAAGAATACTATTGGCGAGATAGATTTTATAGTTAAAGACATTAAGACAAATACACTTATTCACCTAGAACAAGTTTGTAAATTTTATCTTTATGACAGCGCTTTTAATACAGAACCAGAGCAATGGATAGGTCCTAATCGTAAAGATTCATTTAGGCAAAAACTAGATAAGCTTAAAGCTCATCAATTACCTTTAATACATCAACCTGAAACCCAACAAGCATTAAAAGCATATAACATTAACGCTGCAGATTGCGTACAACAGGTTTGTTTTATGGCGCATTGTTTTGTTCCGTTTTCTTTAAATAACAAAACGCGATTTACCATTAATTCCAAAAGTGTTTCTGGTAGTTATATGTCACTAAAAACATTTAAAGACTTTTATTCTGAAGCATATGCATTTGCGATTCCAAAAAAAACAGATTGGTGTGTTAGTCCTAAGTATCATAAAGAATGGTTGTCTAAAGCTGAAGCTATTTTAACTATCGAAACTCATTTAAAAGAAAACCGCGCGCCATTAATTTGGGTTAAACATAAGGACACGTTTTCAAGAGTATTTGTAGTTTGGTGGCCAAACGCTTAATTTAAGTGGAATTGCTTATGCAAGTCCCCTATTTTTCTATTTTTGTCATCTAAATTTTTGTCCCCTTGAAGTATTTAAAACTCTTCCGCTATCAAAACCTCATCTTTGTTATTTTAACACAGGTGTTCCTGCGTTATTTTCTTTTTGAACCTTTTGGTATAACTATTACTCTAAGTGATTTTGGTTATGCGCTTTTAGTACTTGCAACAGTATGCCTTACTGCAGCAGGAAACGTAATAAACGATATTTATGATGTAGAGACAGACCAGATAAATAAACCAGAACATGTGTTGGTAGGTAAATCTATTTCAGAGCAAAGTGCCTATACACTCTTTATAATTTTAAATGTTATAGCTGTAGGGATAGGTTTTTACTTATCTAATATTATAGGCAAACCAGGATTTTCTGCTTTATTTATAAGTATTTCTGCTATTCTTTATATATATGCCTCTTACCTAAAACGTACTGTGCTTGTTGGTAATTTGGTTATTAGCCTGCTTGTAGCATTTGTTATAATTGTAGTTGCCATTTATGATTTAATGCCAGCTATAACACCTCAAAATAAAGCTGTACAAACATTAATATTTGGATTAATGTTAGACTATGCAGTGTTTGCTTTTGCAGTTAACCTTATTAGAGAAATGGTTAAAGATCAACAAGATGTAAAGGGAGATCATAATTCTGGTATACAAACACTTCCTATAATTTTAGGAAAAACAAGAACCAACAAAGTAATATTTTCGGTTACAGCCTTATTAATTATTGGCTTGATATATTATTTATACACCTACATGTTTCAAAATCAAGTTGCTGTTTTATATGTTCTTTTTCTTATTCTAGGCCCTTTATTATATGTTTTAATAAAAATCTGGAATGCAGATACTAAACACGATTATCGCAAATTGAGCGGTATTTTAAAACTTGTTATGTTGTTTGGTGTAATTTCTATGGCGTTTTATCAATTCATGCTTTAATTATGTTACAAGATCATTTAAAAGATTTCAATCTTATTTTGGCATCTGGTTCACCTAGACGTCAGCAATATTTTAAGGAATTACAGTTAGATTTCACTGTACAACTTAAGCCAGTCGAAGAAATTTATCCACCAGAGTTAAAAGGTGTAGCTATAACAGATTATTTGGCAGAACTAAAGGCTTCAGCATTTAAAGACCTTAACGATAAAGATATTTTGGTCACTAGTGATACTATTGTTTGGTTTGAAGGTGAAGCTTTGGGAAAACCTACATCTCCAGAACAAGCTAAAGAGATGATATCTAAAATGTCTGGCAAATCTCATGAGGTTATGACCTCTATTTGTTTTACTCAAAAGCACCAAAGCAAAACTGTAAATTACACAACCAAAGTAACCTTTAATCCTATTTCTCAAGAAGCCATTTCTTATTATGTAGATACCTTTAAGCCAATGGATAAAGCTGGTGCTTATGGTATACAAGAATGGATTGGATTAATCGCAATAAAATCAATTGAAGGCAGTTATCCCAATGTTGTAGGAATGCCAATGCATTTGGTTTATGAGGAGTTAATGGCCATTGCCGCATCTACACGTTAAAGATATTTCAGTTTTAATACTTATATTATTACACTTTTATAGCTGTATTAAACCCTTTTAAAAAACCTTAACTGTTATGCTGAAATCCTTAAGACTTATACCCTTTTTTGCTCTTTTAACATTAGGTTGTAACCAAGATTATAATTTACCCAATAGTACTTCAGATGGTTCAATAAAGAATCCTCAAGAGTTGTCTGAAGCATTTAAATCTTATTGGTATGCTGGTGAAGCAGAATTAACAAGCTACAAACTTTCTCAAGCTCGCTATGGTGAATTAAGAGAAGGAACGGCTATGATGGTGTTTGTAACAGAACCATTTTTACCAGAAGTACAAGTAAAAGCAGATGAGCAAAAGGATAGTAATATTTCCGTTCTTAAATTAAATGCCACAAAAACGTTTAATACAGGAATTTACCCTTACTCCATAATGACGAGTACATTTTATCCTGTAGCTAATAATCAATCGGCTTTAAAGGTTTCTACATCTGTGCAAGAATGGTGTGGTCATGTGTACACGCAGCTAAATAACAGAAACAGTTATGAAATTACGTCTCATTCCTATTTTCAGGGAGAAGCAGATCAAAATTTTACATTGGACAAATCTGCATTAGAACATGATCTTTGGACACAATTACGTATAGATCCCACAACACTAAATCTGGACACTAAACGTATGATACCATCTTTAGAATATTTAAGATTGAAGCATAAAGATTTAAAAGCCTATAATGTAGATCTTTCACAAAACCAACTACAAGACACATTGGTTACTGTTCTAAAGTATCCAGAATTAAACAGAACTCTAAAAATACACCAAGACCCTAACTTTCCTTTTGAGATTTTATCGTGGTTTGAAACCTATCCAGATGGTAATACTACACTTACTACAAAAGCTATTAAGATGAAGCGTTTAAAATCACCATACTGGAAAAAAAATGCTAACAAACACGAAGTGCTAAGAGATTCTCTAGGACTTTAATTCCACATTATATATGACCTACCCAATTATCATATCTGCAATTGTAATACTTACACTAATTATAATAAGATTAGTGCTCATTAAGATTATAAAGAAATACGCACGTAAGTTTGAGCGTATGGAACACCGTACAGGACTTATAATTAGATATGTAGATTTCTTTACCATTTTCTGTACAGTCTTAGGACTTATTATGGTTTGGGGTGTTCAAATAAAAGATTTAGGCTTAGTATTTTCTTCAGTCTTTGCTGTTATTGGTGTTGGTTTTTTTGCCCAATGGTCTATTCTTAGTAACATCACGAGTGGTATTATTATGTTCTTTACATTTCCATATAAAATTGGAGACTACATTAAAATACATGATAAAGAGTATGATTATGAGGGTTATATAGAGAATATTAAAGCTTTTCAAGTAGTATTAAGAACTAATACCAATGCTATAATCACCTATCCTAACGCTATGTTTATGCAAAAAGGTGTTAGTATTATAGCTTTTGAAGATATTCCTAAACCAGAAGATCCTACTACAGAAACTCCTAAAGAAGATCAGTTTTATTAACTGTGCGTTCTTTTCGATTTTGGTATCTTTGAGAATACCCAAATTGAAACTACATTAATGAAACAATTTTTCCTGCTAATAGCTTTAGCAATTGCAACAACTGTATCTTCTCAAGCACCAACAAAATTAAATTCGGCAGACATTTATCAGGCTATAAAAAAAGCCAATGTTCTTGCTTCTGTACTGTATGTGGCTGCGCATCCAGATGATGAAAATACAACGCTTATATCATACCTATCTAACGAAAAGCATGCTAGAACGGCATATTTATCATTAACACGTGGTGATGGCGGTCAAAACCTTATTGGCCCAGAAATTAGAGAGTTATTAGGAGTAATAAGAACACAAGAGTTATTAGCTGCCAGACGTACAGATGGCGGTGAACAATTATTTACACGTGCTAATGATTTTGGATACTCAAAGCATCCAGATGAAACTTTAAACATTTGGAACAAAGATGAGGTGCTCGCAGATGTGGTGAAGATGATTAGAACGTTTAAACCAGACGTTATCATAAACAGGTTTGATCATAGATCTCCTGGAACAACACACGGCCATCATACATCTTCTGCAATGTTAAGTGTTGAAGCCTATAGTTTGGCAGGAAAAGCTACTGCGTTTAAAGACCAATTAAAAACGTTAGAACCTTGGCAACCAAAACGTCAATTTTTCAATACATCGTGGTGGTTTTACGGAAGCCAAGAAAAATTTGATAATGCAGACAAATCTAAATTATTAGAATTTGAAACTGGCGTGTATTACCCTTCAAAAGGCTTATCTAATTCAGAAATTTCAGCATTAAGTAGAAGTCAGCATAAATCTCAGGGTTTTGGTCGTACAGGATCTCGTGGTAGCGATGTAAATTACCTTGAGCTTATTAATGGCGATATGCCAAAAGATAAATCAAATCTTTTTGAAGGCATTAACACCACTTGGAGTCGTCTAGAAAATGGAGAGACTGTAGGAAAATTACTAAAATCTGTTGAAACCAATTATAATTTTAAAGATCCTTCTGCCAGTATACCAATGCTAATGCAAGCTTATACGGCATTGCAAAAACTAGATGACTCTCATTGGAAAACCACAAAGTCTAAAGAGTTAGAACAAATTATAACGGCTTGTGCAGGTCTTTATCTAGAAGCTGCTGCAACAACACCTACAGCAACAAGAGTTAGTAATATTCCTTTAAATATTGAAGCAATAAATAGATCTCCTGTTAATATTAGAGTAAATAGTATCCTGTTTCCGGCAAGTAACCAAGTTATTGAAGACACTTTAGAACTTACTCCAAACAATGATATTGAACGCCAGTTTAATTATAGTATATCAAATTCTGCAGCATTCACATCGCCGTATTGGCTTACAAAAAAAGGAACTTTAGGAATGTACGCCGTAGACAATGAAGCATTTATAGGAAAACCACAAACGCCATCTCCACATAATGTACAATTTAAGCTAACCATAGCAGGAATGCCTATTACTATTACAAGGCTAATAGTATATAAAACAAGTGATCCTGTAAAGGGAGAAGTTTATATGCCTTTTGAAATTGTCCCAAAAGCTAGTGTAAGTTTAAATGATGATGTCGTAATCTTTGAAGATGAAGCTTCTAAAACCATAGCTGTTAATGTTACAGCCCACTCAGCATCTTTAGATGGTACTTTAAAATTAAATGTTCCTAATTCTTGGAATGTTTCTCCAGAGAGCGCTGCTATTTCCATAAAACAGAAAGGCGCTACACAATCTATAAATTTTAAAGTTACACCACCACAACACCAAGATGAAGGTTATATCTCTCCAATATTAACTACAGCAACTAATACGTATACCAACGCATTAGAGGTCATTGAATATGATCACATACCAATACAACGTGTTTTACTGCCTTCAGAAAGTAAAGTTGTAAGGTTAAACATTAAGAAAAAAGGAAATAATGTTGGTTATATTGTTGGTGCTGGTGATGTTGTTCCAGAAAGTTTAAGACAAATAGGCTACAACGTATCATTATTAAATGTAGATAACATAACTGCTGAAAATTTAAAGATATACGATGCTATTGTTGTAGGAATTAGAGCTTACAACACGGTTGATGCACTTAAATTTAAACAGCCTATACTCTTAGAATATGTAAATAATGGTGGTAATCTCATTGTACAATATAACACCTCACACAGGTTGTTAGTTCAAGAGAATTTGGCACCTTATAAATTAAATCTTTCTAGAGACCGAGTTACAGATGAGTTTGCTAGGGTTACATTTTTAAATCCTGAACATCCAGTGTTAAATACACCAAATAAGATTACCCAAACAGATTTTGAAGGTTGGGTGCAAGAACGTGGTTTGTACTTTCCAGATGATTGGGGTAAAGAGTTTACACCACTTTTTGAAATGAATGATAGTGGAGAATCTCCTAAAAAAGGAAGTTTACTAATTGCTAAATATGGTAAAGGAAATTATATATATACAGGCTTAAGTTTCTTTAGAGAATTTCCTGCTGGTGTATCTGGAGCCTATCGCCTATTTACTAACTTAATATCACTAGGAAAGTAATGGAAAAACCTGAAAAGTATGTTTGGAAACCTATTTACACAGTTATACTAGTAGCTAATGCTATCTATATCCTGTTGTTTTACATTATAATGAATCAATTTAGTTAAAATGGTTTCATTAGAATCTTATATTTTGAGAAGTGATCCTTTATTAGAATTTATTCTATATCAAGACAATTTTAAAATTATAAGTGCTTACAATGGAAACCATAACGGAAATTATAATTACAATGATTTAATTAAAGTCTATATTATAGAGGAAGAAAAAAAAATATTAAGCTCTATTTTGAGTTTTGTATTTTCAATATTCACATCAATATCTTCTTCTGGAGAAATTATATTTAATGATGGTGTTTATAAGACCCGAAAACGACTAGTTATCAAAATTAAAAACAAACACTTGGATATTTTACTTACCAATTGTGATATAGACAATACTAAAAATCTTGTGAATTACTTAAAACATAAACAAAACTAAATGTCGAATATAGATTGGGTCATTTTATGTTGTACACTACTTTTTATCGTGGCTTACGGTGCCTATAAAACTAAGGGTAGTAAGAATGTACAAGATTATATAAAAGGTAATAATGAAGCACAATGGTGGACCATAGGTTTATCTGTCATGGCTACACAAGCAAGTGCCATCACATTTTTATCTACACCAGGACAAGCCTTTCATAGCGGTATGGGTTTCGTTCAATTTTATTTTGGTTTACCTATCGCCATGGTAATTATTTGCTTGGTGTTTATTCCTATTTACCATCGCTTAAAGGTATACACGGCTTATGAATATTTAGAAAGTAGGTTTGATCAAAAAACCAGAACGCTTACAGCAATACTATTTCTTGTACAGCGTGGTTTAGCAGCAGGTATAACCATATTTGCTCCTGCAATAATTTTATCTGCAGTATTAGGTTGGGATTTACTCACGCTTAATATTATTATTGGTGTTCTTGTTATTATTTATACTGTATCTGGTGGAACTAAAGCTGTAAGTATTACACAAAAACAGCAAATGGCCGTAATCTTTGCAGGTATGTTTGCTGCCTTCTTTATTATTGTAAGCAAACTACCAGAAGATATTACTTTTACTAAAGCCTTAGATATTGCTGGTGCAAGTGGAAAAATGGAGATCCTCGATTTTTCTTTTGATCTTAGTAATAGATATACTATTTGGACAGGATTTTTAGGAGGTACCTTTTTAATGTTATCTTATTTTGGGACAGACCAAAGCCAAGTACAGCGATATTTGTCTGGTCGATCTGTTCGTGAAAGCCAATTAGGACTATTATTTAATGGTCTTCTTAAAGTACCAATGCAATTCTTTATTCTATTGGTTGGTGTTATGGTATTTGTGTTTTATCAATTTAACGCATCTCCTATAAACTTTAATCCAGCTGCTCATGAAGCTGTTCAGAATTCTGAATATGTACAAGAATACACTGCACTTGAAAATCAATTAAAAACAATTCAAGCAGAACAGAATATTACCAGTTTGGCGTATGCAGAAGTTTCAGATCAAACTAGTTCAGAAGACTACAAGGCGTTAAAATCTCAATTGGCTCAATTAAACAAAGAAGAAGTTGCCGTACGCGAAAAAGCAAAAACAATAATCACGAGTGCAGACGCTACAATTGAAACTAATGACAAGGATTATGTTTTTATAAATTTTATACTAAACAATCTTCCAAGAGGTCTTATAGGCTTGCTTTTGGCTGTAATTTTATCTGCTGCTATGAGTAGCACGGCATCAGAATTAAATGCATTGGCATCTACCACAGCTATGGATTTGTATAAGCGTAACGTTACTACAGAAAAAAATGACATGCATTTTGTGAAAGCCTCTAAATGGTTCACATTAGGTTGGGGAGTTTTAGCCATATTAGTGGCTTGTGTCGCAAATTTATTTGACAATCTTATACAGCTCGTAAATATTATAGGTTCAATATTTTATGGAAATATTCTTGGTATCTTCCTACTTGCCTTTTTTGTAAAGTATGTAAAAAGCAAGGCAACATTTGTAGCTGCCATACTTACACAAGCAATTATTGTGTTTGTTTGGTATATGGATTACCTGCCTTACCTATGGCTTAATGTTTTGGGTTGTGGTATTGTAATGGCAATTGCTATCCTATTGCAAACAACTTTTAAAGCTAAAGAACATTAAATAAAAAACTCCTCGAAACATAAGTTTGAGGAGTTTAAATAGTTGGTTAGGTTCTAAATTATTTAGCGCCCCATTCTTTTAAAGATTCTTTATTCATCTTTATATAATCTGCATTTCCAGCTTTTTCAGCACCTTCTAAAGATTTCTTAGCAGTTTCAATAGCCATTTTCTTGTTTCCTGCTTTAGCATAAATTAAAGATTGTTGGCGCAGTTGCCAAAATGCAGGCTGCTCCATCATACTCATAGCTTTTGTCATCCAATCTTGAGCTTTCTTTATGTCTTTATCGTTAGCTGAATAATAAACCGCTGCTGCGTAATAATCTGCTGGAGATGGTCCATTTAAAGTAGCTTCAATATTTGCCATTACTGTCTTATCTGTATGTGTCTTTATTGGTAAGGCTACATACACGTTTTCCCATAATAATCCTAGGTTTACAGAGTCACTCATGACATCGTCAAAAGTAATGGTAAAGCTCTCTATATCCATTGGCATTTCTTGTACTTTAGCAGTAGCTTTTGCAGCTATCTTGCTGTCATCCCATTTTTGTGGTACACCCCAATTGTTAGTATCGCTATATAAAAAGAACTCCCAATCTGTTGCGTTTGGTATAGTATAAAGCGCATAAGTTCCAGCAGGAACTTTTTCATCTCCAACTATAACATCTTCACTAAATGTAATTGTAGTGTTGGCGTTAGCACCTGTTCTCCACACGTTATCAAATGGTACAAGATTTCCGAAAATTTCACGATCTCTCATTGCTGGTCTTGAATACTCAACTGTCATATCTGTAAGACCTACAGTCTGCATTACTTTTGCTGCAGGACTTGGTGCTGGTGTTTTAATTTGTGCTTGAGTAGCTACAGACAAAGCTAAAGCACTCATAAATAATACTATACGTTTCATAAAATGTAATTTTTAGTTGCCCTCTAAAGTACTATTATTAAGCACCTTGAAATGTTAACGAAATCTTAAAAGGAATTGAATTAAAATGATCTCATCACTGAGTGATTATTAACTTTGTTTATTATTTTTAATAAATGATTAAACAATATGTTATCTTTGTGATATGAAGATATATAGACTACATAGATTTCAAAAATTACCTATTACAATTGATGAAGCTTGGGAATTACTGGCTAATCCTAAAAACCTAAAATTAATTACTCCAGACTATATGGGGTTTCATATTTTGAGTGGTGCAGACAGACCTATGTATCCAGGACAAATAATACAATATATAGTAACTCCAGTTTTAGGAATTAAAACCAAATGGGTAACAGAGATTACCCACGTAAAAGACAAATCTTATTTTGTTGATGAACAACGTTTTGGTCCCTACGCATTATGGCATCACAAGCACTTTATTAAAGAGATAGATGGTGGTGTTGAAATGGAAGATATTGTAGATTATAAAGTACCGTTTGGTTGGTTAGGACAACTTGTGCATCCATTTTTAGTAAAACCTAAATTAGAGGAAATTTTTAAATACAGATACAACAAACTAATTGAGATGTATGGAGAGTTTAAAGAATAATTTAATTAATTCTTAAAAGGCATCTTTGTAGGAAAACCTTCTACACCATATGTATCATATAAATATACCAAGCTTGTCATAGTTGCTGCACCTAGCTCTAGTTCACGTTTATTAACTGCCTCAAATGTATCATTTGCAGCGTGATGGTAATCAAAATAACGTTGTGAGTCTGGGCGTAATCCAGCCAATACAGAGTTTCCGTTTTTAAGAGGTCCTATATCTGCTCCGCTTCCACCTTGCTCGAAAAAGTGAATTAAATAAGGTTTAAATAATGGTTTCCAAGCTTCTACTTGTTTAAATTGAGCATCTGTACAATCAAATGAAAATCCACGTGGTGTAAATCCGCCAGCGTCACTTTCTAATGCAAAAATGTGATTTTCGTTTTTCTGTTTTGCAACATCTGCATATTTGTTTCCGCCACGTAACCCATTTTCTTCATTCATAAACAATACAACTCTAATAGTTCGTTTTGGTGTAATGTTAGACTCTTTTAATAATCGTAACACTTCCATAGATTGCACAACGCCAGCACCATCATCGTGTGAACCATCGCCTAAATCCCAAGAATCTAAGTGACCTCCTACTACAATTATTTCATTAGGAAACTCACTTCCTGTAATTTCTCCTATAACGTTATGAGATTGTACATCATCAAACGTTCTGCAGCTCATCTTAAAAAAGAATTTAGCATCTGGCGTTAATTTTAAAAGGCTGCTCAAATATTCAGCATCATTAGTTGAAATTGCAGCAGAAGGAATCCTATTATCTTTTGGGGTGTCTAAATAGCTCATAGATCCAGTATGTGGATAATCATCTAAGCGCAAATTCATAGAGCGCACAATAACACCTACAGCTCCATATTTAGCAGCTTCTGCAGCACCTGCATAACGTTGGTCTACACAACCTCCATAAGCTTCAAACGTCTGTATAAGGTTGGCGCGCATTGGTCTGTTATAAAATACAATCTTACCTTCTATCTGCTCTTTTCCATATTCTGCTAAATCTTCTAGACCTTGCACCTCGATAACCTCAGCTTTTAATCCATTTACTGGTGTTGGTACAGAGCCACCAAGCGCACAGATGTTTACTGTTTTACTCTCGCCAGGCTTAGTTTCTATATAAGCGTATTCTTTAGTGCCTCTTGTCCATTTTGGAACCATTACTGGTTGTAACCAAACCTTGTCTAAGCCTAATTTTTGTAATTCTTTTTTAGTGTATTGCACTGCTTGTTCTGCTTGTATAGATCCAGATAACCTACCTCCTATTTGATTAGATAAATGGTCTAGCCACTCATAACTTTTGCCATTAAGCAAAGACATATCATAAAGCTTACGTAAAGCTAAAGAATCATTTTCTGCAGATGTATTTTGTGCGAATGTGGTTAGAGAGATTACTAGGGCAAGTAAAAAGGTAATATATTTCATTGTATGTGTTACGTTTATACGTTAATTACGGTAGTTTTAAACTGTTGTTACAGTTGTAATAGGATTTATTCGTTATTTAATTCTGCTTTATAACTATCTATTTCAGCTTTAATTTCGGAATCTAATTCTGGCTCAACAACATCTTCAAGTTGTGTTAAGCTATCGTGTAATATTTTAGCAACCAAATAACGTGCCGTTGGTTTATCATCTGCTGGTATTATATACCAAGGTGCGTGTGGTTTAGATGTTCTATTTATAGCATCTTCATAACAAGTCATATAATTGTCCCAAAGTTTACGCTCCTTAAGATCTCCTGGAGAAAATTTCCAGTTCTTACTCTTTTTGTTTAAACGTCTTAGGAGTCTGTGTTTTTGTTCTTCTTTAGAGAGGTTAAGAAAAAACTTAAAGATTAAAGTTCCGTTTTCTGCAAGATGCTCTTCAAAATTATTTATTTGCTTAAAGCGTTTATTCCAAAACTTATCATTTACATCACTTAAAGAAGTTACATTAGGTAGTTGCTCTCCCAAAATATATTCTGGATGTACTCGTGTAACCAATACATTTTCATAGTGTGTCCTGTTATGAACACCAAACTTTCCTCGTGCTGGCAACGCCAAATAATGGCGCCAAAGGTAATCATGATCTCGCTCTAAATCTGTAGGTACCTTAAAACTATGCACCTCAACACCTCTAACATTAAAATCTTTAAAAACTTCTCTTATTAAACTGTCTTTTCCAGAAGTATCCATTCCCTGTAAGCAAACTAGCACAGCATACTTGTCATGAGCATAAAGCGTATCCTGCCAATCTCCCAAATCTTTACGAACATCTTTTAAAGCATCCTTTACTGTATCCTCATCTGCTTGCAGGTCTATTTTAGTTGAATGTTCTTTTAAAGTAGTTGAATATGTAATCTTAAATTGGTCTGCAGAAATTTGTCTCATGGCTTAATTTTATTCGGATTTTAAATATACAATCTTTAGGATAACTATTTTTTTATCTTTGTCGAAATTTATCTGCATTGAACAAAGCTCAAATTATTGAAAACGTTGCTACAACGTTAAAAGATACGCCTAGCGCACAGGAAATTGTTAAGAAAGGTGGAAACCGTGACAAACGCTTTCATTACCTAGCAACGCATATGGTCGAAAAAGCCATAGCTAAAGACGCACTTATAGTTTCAGAAAATGGCGCTGGTACTGCTATTCTCTTTAAGACTAACGCTAAAGAAGAAAACTTTTGGAAAGATCTTCCTAAAGAATTGGCATTGGTACGCCACGTAACAGGCATAAAAAATGCACTTAAAATTTTAAAGAAACAAAAGTACATTAAAGCTCAACGCCCGTTAGAAGGTGATTATTTATACTGTTGGTTTTGGGGTATCCTACCAGATACAAGAGGTTTTGGAGACGAAACCCAAACGGCAAAAGAAATGAAAGATAAAATGATGGACGTTGCAGATAAACTACAATTACCATTATATGCCGAAACCAGAAAACGTAAAGTAGTGATAGTATATCGCCGTTATGGATTTGATATGTTTCACGAATGGGTACAACCAGATGGCGAAAAAATGTGGTTCTTAAGATATATACCCGTAAAAGGCGTACCTCATAAATAGATTTTCCTACTCAGGTAATTTTTCACTTAAATACTTCCAATATCGCTTTGGTACATGTTGAATATGTAACCTCATGTTTTTGCGAGATTTAATATTGGTGCTTTTAAAATAATCGCGCCATAAGGTTTGAAAAACCAACTCATCTTCATCAAACATATCTGAAGATGTTTTAGTGGGATCAAAGTTTTTATCAAACTGAAAGTTTACAATATCTACTTTATGCAGATTATAATACAGACCATAATCTCTCTTTAAATCGTATATAATCCATTGCTGATCTGCGTAGCGTTTTAAAAAATGCTTACGTATTAATGGGAGTACATTAAAATCTGGATCACAATTGGCAAAATATACGCCGTTTTTGGTAAGCCGGAATCTAATAAAAGCTTCCATACGGTGCTTTTCCCTATTTACCATTTTAGCTAGTTGTGCTACTTTTAAAACATCATCATCAGAAAAATCTGTAGCTATACTTCTTTTACTTTTTAAAGACTTTTGTATGTAGCGTAACATTACATCTTCTATGCCTGTACGCTCACTTAAAAATGCACAATATAGTTGGTGGCATGCTTGCGGTGTTAAGCGTTTTTTTAAAGAAGACCATACACGATTAGCTTTTACCTCTTCTGTCTGTACAGCATAACTTTGCGCAAACAAAGAATCTTGCGCCACTGTAATATTCTGGATATTAAATATTTTAATTTTCTTTTCATACACTTCAAACACACACGTTAAGAAGCCATCAAAAGTGCCATCGTAATTTAGTGTGAAACGTGTTGTCATGAGAATAGGCTTAATTGTGCTTGCCTAGCACTATTAAATTTAGTTTTAGAGTTTTGTAATATATAGCCTTTAATACGCTCTGGAGTAAGGTCTCTCGTTTCAAAATCTTTAGAATCGCAAGTAATAAAGTATTGTGCTCTATTTAGTGCTACCCCAATTTTTTTGAGATGATCCCAATTAAGTGCTCTAAACTTTCTAGCCTTAAGTATTTTATATACGCTACGCATTCCTAAACCAGGAATTCTGGCTAACATCCTGCCATCTGCTTTATTTATATCAATAGGAAACTCATTCATATTCCTAAGTGCCCAACTTAATTTTGGATCTATATCTAAATCTAAATTCATATGATCTTCATTTAAAATTTCAGTAATATCAAACCCATAAAAACGCAATAACCAATCTGTTTGATAAAGTCTATTTTCCCTAAGCATTGGGACTTCTGCACCTATCTGTGGCAAACGGCTATCATAACTTATTGGCACATAGCCAGAATAATACACCCGTTTAAGGTTAAAATTTTTATAGAAGTAATTAGACGCATACATAATATCCTTATCTGTCTCACCACTCGCACCAATAATCATTTGTGTACTTTGTCCTGCTGGCGCATATTTTGGTGTGCTTTTTATAAGCTTCTTTTCTGCTTTATATTGAATAATCTCATTTTTAACCTTTACCATTGGTTTTATAAAATCTTCGCGTTTTTTATCTGGTGCCAATAACTTTAAGCCGCTTGTGGTAGGAATTTCTATATTCACACTTAGCCTGTCTGCATACAAACCGGCTTCGCGCATTAACTCGTCTGATGCACCTGGAATAGATTTTAGGTGTATGTAACCATTAAAGTTTTCTTCCAACCTTAATTTCTTTGCTACAGCAACCAAACGCTCCATAGTGTAATCTGCATTTTTAAAAATGCCGCTACTAAGAAATAATCCTTCTATGTAATTACGCCTGTAAAAATTTATGGTAAGATCTACCACTTCTTGTACTTTAAATGCTGCTCGTTTTATATCGTTACTCTTTCTAGTTACACAATACGCACAATCGAAAATACAGTGATTGGTAAGTAATATCTTTAATAATGACACGCAACGGCCATCTTCTGTATATGTGTGACATATTCCTGAAGCAGATGCATTTCCTAAACCTTTGTTTTTATTAGTTCTATTGCTTCCGCTGGAAGAACAAGAGACATCATACTTTGCAGCATCTGCCAGAATATTTAATTTTTCTTTAAGTCGATCAAAAGACATATACTCTAATTTATACACAAATATAATTCAGAAATTCATAACTTGGAAATATTCCATACTATAAATTGGATTATTTCCAATATTGTAAGAATTTAAATAAATGCCGACTTATATAAAAAGAAACAAAGCGATTGCTTAGTTTTGTGTTCTCTTAAAATTATGGCCAGAACAAAACAATATAACGAACACGATGTGATTCAAAAAGCAATGAACCTTTTTTGGAAGAATGGCTATGAAACCACATCTATACGTATGCTGGAAAAAGAAATGGGAATTAATCAATTTTCTATATACTCTAGTTTTGGAAGTAAACATGGTGTATTTGTAGAAAGTATTAAGGCGTACAAAGTTCAGTTGAATTTTATTAGACATAAATTAAGAGATTCTAACTCTGGTACAACTGGAATTAAACAGTTCTTTTATGATTTTTTAGAATTCACAAAAGACAATACCTCTAGAAAAGGATGCTTAGTTTGTAACACCGTTAGTGAACTTGGCAACAATGCAGAAGAGGATTTAATGAAAGAGTTATTAAAGTTTACAGAAGAAATTAAAGTTCTGTTTATAAACAACTTAAAACAGGAAACTACAAAGACAAAAGAAGATATTACAAGAGAATCTAACTACTTAATGACATCTATGCTAGGATTGTCGTTAGGTTCTAGAATTCTTAACGACGAACAACTAGACGATTATATAGAAACAACATTTAAAAATATATAATCTATTTTTTTACCCTATAACTAAGCAGTTGCTTAGTTTAATAATTACTAACATTAAAATTGAAAATTATGAGTACATTAAAAATTCACAACGCAGAGACAGCTCCAGAAGAGAGCAAGCCTTTATTAGAAAAATCTCAGAAAGCATATGGTATGATTCCAGGATTACACGGTGTTTTAGCTGGTGCTCCAGGTTTATTAGAAGCTTACCAAACCTTACATGAGCTATTTACAAACTCATCTTTTAATAATGATGAGCTTACGGTTGTTTGGCAAAGTATTAATGTAGAACATGGATGTCATTACTGTGTTCCTGCGCATACAGGAATTGCAAAGATGATGAAGGTAGATGATGCTATTACAGATGCCCTTCGTAATGAGACAGAATTACCTACCGAAAAATTAGAAGCATTGCGTACAATGACATTATCTGTTGTTAAAAACCGCGGTAATGTAAGTGATGAAGAACTAAAAGCTTTTTACGATGCTGGTTATGGTGAAAGACAACTCTTAGAAATAATCTTAGGCCTTTCACAAAAAGTAATTAGTAATTACACTAATCACATTGCAGAAACTCCGGTTGATGATGCTTTTGAGAAATTTGCTTGGGAGAAAACCTCTAAGTAATAAAAGTATACATATACAGAAGCCTAAGCTAATTAGGTTTCTGTATTTTTAAATAAAAAAATATGTCAAAACAACTTAAGATAGATATTGTATCAGATGTTGTATGTCCTTGGTGCATTATAGGCTACAAACGCTTGGAGCAAGCTATTAAGGAATTAAATGTAGAAGAACAAGTAACTATTGAGTGGCAACCATTTGAGTTAAATCCAAATATGCCTAAAGAAGGACAGCTTGTACAAGAACATATTTCTGAAAAGTATGGTGCATCTTTAGAAGATCAAAAACAGTCTCAAGAACGTATGACACAATTTGGAGCCGAATTAGGGTTTACATTTAATTATCACGACGCCTTGAGAATGGTTAATACAAAAGATGCACATATTGTGTTAGAATATGCAAATGAACAACACAAACAAACCGAATTAAACCTAGAGTTAGTCTCCTTGTTTTTTAGCGAAGGAAAAGACATCTCAGAAAAAACTATATTGTTAGATGCTGTTGAAACTGTTGGATTAAATAAGACAGAAGCAGAACAACGCTTAGACGATGTAAGTTATAAAAATGCAGTTGTTGCTAAAGAGATAAAATGGCAAGATTTAGGTGTTACTTCTGTTCCTACAATGGTCTTTAATCATAAAAGTGCTTTATCTGGAGCGCAACCCGTTTCAGTTTATAAAGATGTGCTAAAAGAACTTTTAGAATTGTAATAAAGTGGAGTTTATACTTACAGTTTTAAGTTCATTATAAATTTAAAGGAGCTACTGTTTATTCAGTAGCTCCTTTGTATTTATCGTTTCAGTTTAGCGGCCTTTGTAATGGGCTCATCTATCTGTTCTTGATCTGCTTTAAACGTCTTTAAGTCTTTTTTAAAGTGCTTGGCAAACCCAAAAGCAAATAGGCAAAGTGCTATTACTATAAAGAGTCTTCTCATTGTTTTAAAACTAAATTCTTACTTCCTTTTCACAGTGCAAAGTTGGCACCGATTTTAAGAATAACCTAATAAAAAATGAAAAGTTGCAAAGACTTAATTGTTTGCTAACATTATCTTCTTAATTTGTTTTAAAACAGATAAAACTGAAAGTTAGTCCCCTAATTTTAGTGCTTAAATTTATGTTTTAAAACTCCTGAAATTCAATGTACTTTCAATGTGAAAAATAATTCCTAATTAAGTTTAATTTTTCAATCCTATTTCTAAAAATTCAGCTTGCTAAACTAAAGTTGTATGTCTTAGGTCTTCCTTATCTTTGCCAAAAAATATGGCTATGGATAAAAAAGTAATGTTAATGATCTTAGATGGTTGGGGAATTGCAACAGATACATCTGTCTCTGCTGTCGATGCTGCAAACACACCTTATATAGATGCATTGTATACAAAATATCCAAATGCTACATTACGCACAGATGGTATGAATGTAGGATTACCAGAAGGACAAATGGGAAACAGCGAAGTTGGCCATATGAATTTAGGTGCAGGACGCATAGTTTATCAAGATCTTGCTAAAATTAATAACGCTGTAGCTCAAAACACCTTAAAAGATGAAGAGGTCCTACAACGTGCTTTTAGCTATGCAAAAGAGTTTAATAAACCTGTACATTATATAGGATTACTTTCAGATGGTGGCGTACATTCTCACACATCTCATTTAAACGGGCTTTTAAACGCTGCAAATGCTTACGGTATTTCTAAAAATTACATACACGCCTTTACAGATGGCCGTGATGTAGACCCACAATCAGGTAAAGGTTTTATTGAAAACTTAATAACCACATTGCCAAAATATAATGCAGAGCTTGCCACAGTTACTGGCAGATATTATGCAATGGATAGAGACACAAGATGGGAGCGCACCAAATTAGCTTATGATGCACTGGTAAATGCAGAAGGACAGCCAACAAATAATATACTTAAAAGTATACAGTCTAATTATGACGACGGCATTACAGATGAGTTTATAAAACCGCTTATCTGCACAAATAATGATAATCCAGTTGCTACTATAAACCCAAACGATGTTGTAATATTCTTTAATTTTAGAACAGATCGTGGTAGGCAATTAACAAATGCACTAACCCAAAGAGATTTTGTTGAAGAAGGTATGGCTAAGCTACCATTATATTTTGTTACTATGACAATGTATGATGAAACCTTTAATGATATTAAAGTCATCTTTAAAAAAGAAAATATTAAAGAAACCTTAGGCGAAGTTTTAGAATGGAGTGGTAAAACGCAATTACGCGCTGCAGAAACCGAAAAATATCCGCACGTTACATTTTTCTTTTCTGGCGGAAGAGAACAACCTTTTAAGGGTGAAACAAGGATTATGGCAAAATCTCCTAATGTTGCTACTTACGATTTACAACCAGAAATGAGTGCTTTTGAGTTAACAGAACGTGTAAAAGCTCACATTGAGACAACTGCTAGCGATTTTATTTGCATTAACTTTGCAAATCCAGATATGGTTGGTCATACTGGAGATTTTAATGCAGCTATTAAAGCCTGTGAAACTGTAGATTCTTGTGCACAAACACTAATTGAAGCTGCTAAGTTACAAGGCTACACAACTATTGTAATTGCAGATCACGGTAATAGTGAGGTAATGGTAAATCCAGATGGCTCACCTAATACAGCACATACAACCAATCCTGTACCAATGCTATTGGTAGATGATTCTCTTAAAACTATTAAAGATGGTGTATTGGGAGATATAGCACCTACAATATTACATTTAATGGGAGTTGCAAAACCTAAATTAATGACTCAAAATTCATTATTATGAGATTAACATTTTTTATCCTTGTTTTATGTGTAACCCTTATGTCTTGTGGTCACCAAAAAACTGCTGTAGAAAGTACAGCAACTCCAACAGAAACTACAGCTAAAGTAGACTCAATTATGGTAAAAACACCATCTAGTATTCTTACAAAAGAAGACTTTATGAATGCGCCCTATGGAGATTGGTTCTCGCCAAGATATGAAGACTATAGTATAAATGCAGAAACAGCTGCTGCCATAAGCAAATACATTAATGATTATGATATTAAGGTGTTTATGGGCACTTGGTGTAGTGATAGTAAGCGAGAAACACCTAAACTCTATAAATTACTAGAAGAGTCTGGTTATAATATGGCCAACTTAGAAGTAATATCTGTAGACCGTAAAAAAGTAACACCTAATAACCTCCAAGAAGGTTATAATATTATAAAAGTACCAACAATTATATTTAGTAAGAACGGCAAAGAAGTAAATAGATTTGTTGAGTACGCCCAAGAAACATTGGCAGAAGATATTTTAAAAATAGTATCTGGCCAACCATACAAACACAGTTACGCAGAGTAATACCCAATTATGATTATAGCAAAAACAAGAGAAGAAATCGCTTTAATGCGAGAAAGCGCACATGTAGTTTCTAGAACCTTAGGTATGTTGGCAAAGGAAATTAAACCAGGCGTTACAGGTGCAAGGTTAGATGCTCTAGCAGAAGCTTACATAAGAGAAGAAGAAAACTCAATACCAGGTTTTAAAGGTTTATATGATTGTCCTTCTACTCTACTTATATCTCCAAATGCAGAAGTAGTACACGGAATCCCAAAAGACATTCCCTTTAAAGAAGGTGATATTATTTCTGTTGATTGTGGTGCAATTAAGAATGAATTTTACGGAGATCACGCTTACACCTTTGAAATTGGTGAAGTAGATGAAGCCACAAAAAAATTAATTAAAACTACTAAAGAGTCTCTTTACGTTGGTATTAAACAACTTAAGGAAGGCAATAGAGTTGGTGATGTTGGTTTTGCAATACAAAAATACTGCGAACAAAGAGGATATTCTGTAGTAAGAGAATTAGTTGGTCACGGTATTGGCCGAAAGATGCATGAAGATCCAGAAATGCCAAACTATGGTAAACGTGGTCGCGGTAAGAAATTTATTGAAGGTATGACAGTTGCTATTGAACCTATGATAAATATGGGAGCAAAACGTATAAAGCAATTATCTGATGGTTGGACAATTCTTACTGCAGATGGCAAACCAAGTGTACACTTTGAACATGATGTTGCCATTGTAGATGGTAAGCCTGTTTTATTATCTACGTTCGATTATGTTCACGAAGCTCTAGGAATTACCACAAATGAAGAGGATGAGTTTAGGTTAGACTTAACTACACTTTTACAAGAATCATAAGTTGAAAACTGTTTTTAGTAGCATTCTTAATGTGGTACCTAGACCATTACTAATAAGGTTAAGCTATATTGCGCGACCAATATTAGCAAGGCTTTATAAAGGTAACACCTATACAGATCCTATAGATGGCAAATCGTATAAGAAGTTTTTACCATATGGCTATGAAACCCAACGAGAAAACGTACTATCACCTTCTACGCTTTCTTTAGAAAGGCATAGATTACTTTGGCTATATCTTAAAAACGAAACTACATTTTTTACCACACCACAAAAAGTGCTTCATTTTGCTCCGGAACAAGCATTTTATAAAAGATTTAGGTCTCTAGAACATTTAGACTACACCACTACAGATCTTAATTCGCCTTTAGCAGATGTTAAGGCAGATATTTGCAACCTACCTTTTCAAGATAACGCTTATGACTTTATTTTATGTAATCATGTATTAGAGCATATTCCAGATCATCATAAAGCTATTTCTGAATTGTACAGGGTTTTAAAACCAGGTGGAACTGCAATACTACAAGTTCCTCAAGAGACAGAAAGAGCTACTACTTTTGAGGATGACAGCATTACAGACGCCAAAGAGCGAGCAAAGATTTTTGGTCAATATGACCATGTAAGAGTATATGGGTTAGATTACTTTGATATATTACGTTCTCACGGTTTTAAAGTAGATGCCATAGATTATACAAAAACTATAGGAAAAGAGGCTTCAGATAGGTTTAGATTGGCTTGGGGAGAACTTTTACCTGTTTGTACTAAACCTTAATTTATAAAAGGCTCTATGCCTTTTGTTACATACACTTCTATCTCATTATCGGTATTTAAATACATAAGATAAGCATCTATACTTTGTAAAGAATCAAGTAGTTGTTTAGACTTTTTAAAACCCATTGTCATAAACGTGGTTGCATAGGCATCTGCCTCTGCACAAGTTTGAGCAAATACAGAAGCACTTAACATGTCATTCTGCTCAGGAAAACCTGTTAAAGGGTTAATTGTATGTACATATTTTTGACCAGAAAGACTGTCTATTTTATATTTTCTATAGTTTCCAGAAGTTGCCATAGCTATATCTTTTAGCTTCACGGTTTTTGCAATTGCCCTTGAGCCATCTTCCAAAGGCTCTTCTATACCAGCTACCCAGAGTTTATTTTCAGGTTGCTTACTTCCACTTGCTACTAGTTCTCCTCCTAATTCAATTAAGAAATTAGAAATATCTTTTTCTTTTAGATAAGTTGAAATTCTATCTAAACAATAGCCTTTTGCTATGGAGTTAAACTCTAAGTAAACTTCTGGATGTTTTTTAGATATGGTTCTATTTTTGTTAAGTACTACTTTATCTAATCCTACATAGGTAGTTAGGGAATCAATTACAGTACTATCTACAACTGTTGTAAATTTCTTAGAACCAAACCCGTAAGCATTTACTAGGTTACCAACTGTAGGATCAAAATAACCTGAACTTTCTTTATGTATTTTCTTAGAAAGTTGAAATACTTCAGTAAACATATCATCAATAACAATAGTAGTGTCTCCAGCATTTAATTTTGAAATATCAGAATCTGATTGGTATGTGCTTAGTGATGAGTTAACAGCATATAATAGAGAATCCATGTCTTTTGTAAACACTTCTTCATCTAAATTATCAAAATAGATTATTTGATAGGTAGTACCTAAAGCGTTACCACTAATACGTTTCTCATTTTGATCATTATTATTACAAGACCAAATAAAAAATATAACTAATAAGAATAAACACTTTTTCATACTTCTTGTAAACCATTATATATAACCGCATACGCATCACCTTGCTCTAACGGTTGTTGGTAGTTATTTGAGTTCCCTAAACCTACACCAGCATAATATGTTTTGGCTTCAAATTTTATGGCATGATCTTTTATGGTTTGCATAAAGTCCTTGTCATAACTATTGGCATTATCTGGAAAAGTAATAGCTCTTACTACTACAAAATGAAGAATTTTATCTTTAAGAGCTACAAATTGAGGGTCCTTTTTTAATTTAGAATTTACCGCAAGAAACTCAAACCCTTTAGATTCAAGGTCTTTTCCTACAATATTCATAGCTAAATTATGAAGTTCCTGCTCAGTTAATAGTGCCATTTTACAAAGGTAAATAAACCCCTAAAATAACTAAGAGTTTGCACTTAAGAAAGTAACTAAAAACTAGGTCTTCTTTATAGGTTCATCACTAGAAAAAATAAGTTTGAGAAAAACTTCTTTGTTAGGGTTCACTATAATCCAATCATCGTATGTGGGCCTATCGTAATAAGCCAAGGTTTTATCTGAACCAGAAGATAGTATGATTCTGTAATAAGTATTTCCGTTTACCATTTTTGTGATTGGTAATGATGTTTCTTTATCTACAGCAATACCCCAAAAGCCAGGCACTTCTTTAGTAATGGGTTGCTTATCAGCAAAACCACTATTATACCAAAGTGTATTACAAGTTCCATCTTTAAGTAGTGAAATTTTGACTTTTGTTTTCCAAGAATAACCGTCTCTTGTATATTCATTAAGTTTTTCAAAACTTCCCACAAATTCTAGTGGATGAGTTTTAGAATATGAATATTCTTTTAGCTCAATAAGATCTTGAATAGAGTAAATTGTATCATTCTCTATATTAATATTTATTTGTGCGTTAGTTGTGTACCAAAATAGCATACAACAAGCTATAATAAATAGTTTCATAGGGCAGACATTTAAGTTATATACAAGTTTAAAGAATAACCTAAAGACTCTAAATACCTAAAAATGGGTATTTTAAGCATAAAAAAAGACGCTCATAAGAGCGTCTTTAATATGTTGAATTAAAATGGATTATCCTCCGAAATCATCGAATCTGATGTTTTCATCTGGGATACCAAAGTCTTCACCCATTTTTTGAACGGCTTGGTTCATTAATGGTGGTCCACAGAAATATAACTCGATATCTTCTGGAGACTCATGGTGATTTAAGTAATTATTGATTACCACTTGGTGAATAAAGCCTACAAAGCCATCTCCTTCTGCATCAATATTTTCTTTTACTTTCCAATTATCTTCTTCTAACGGTTCAGATAATGCTAGGTAAAATTTAAAGTTTGGAAAATCTTTTTCTAAGTTTCTAAAGTGATCTAAGTAAAATAACTCTCTTTTAGAACGACCTCCATACCAATACGTAACTTTACGACCAGTCTTAAGTGTGCGGAATAAGTGATAAAGATGAGAACGCATTGGCGCCATACCTGCACCACCACCAACATAAAGCATTTCTGAATCACTTGGATTAATAAAGAATTCACCAAATGGACCAGAAATAGTTACTTTATCTCCTGGTTTCTTTGCAAAAATATAAGATGAAGCAATACCAGGATTTACATCCATCCAAGCATTTTTGTTACGATCCCAAGGTGGCGTAGCAATACGTACGTTAAGCATAATCTCACGTCCTTCTGCAGGATAAGAGGCCATTGAATAAGCTCTTTCTACAACTTCGTCATTCTTCATTGTTAAAGGCCATAGACCAAACTTATCCCATTCTGCTTGAAACTTATCTGGACTATCATGTTCCTCTGGGTGAGCTGTAATGTCTATATCCTTGTAGTTTATTTCACATTCAGGAATTTCAATCTGGATGTAACCTCCAGCTTTGTAATTCATATCTTCAGGAATTTCAACTACAAATTCTTTAATGAAAGATGCCACGTTATAGTTACGTACAACAGTTGCCTCCCATTTTTTAATTCCAAATACCTCTTCAGGGATTTGAATATTCATATCATTCTTTACTTTTACTTGACAAGATAAACGTGCACCGTGTGCTAATTCCTTTCTTGTAAAGTGTGGTGTTTCTGTAGGTAATGCTTCACCACCACCTTCAAGTACGTGACACTCACATTGTATACAAGTACCACCACCACCACAAGCTGATGGTAAGAAGATTTTTTCTGAACTTAATGTTGTAAGTAAAGTACCTCCAGAAGGAACCTCTATTTCTTTCTCACCGTTAATGGTAATCTTTACAGGGCCAGATGGAGATAGTTTTTGCTTTGTAAATAATAATAATGCTACTAATATTAATGTTAATGCTAAAAAAGCAATAACTGTTGCTGCAACAACTCCTAATGTGCTTGCTAAAAACATATTATTTTATAGTTATGTTAGAAACCTCTGCGGTTTCATTAGTTTTTACACTCTCTTCTATCTTTACTCCTAAATCGTCTGGAGTACCTTCAGTAGATGGTGTTTCTCCATCGCCACCAGTAAGCATTCCTCCAAAACTCATAAAACCAATAGCCATAAGACCAGTGATAATAAATGTAATTCCTAATCCACGTAATGGAGCAGGTACATTAGAGTATCTAATTTTTTCGCGAATAGCTGCAATAGCAAGGATAGCTAAAAACCAACCAATACCTGAGCTAAATCCATAGTTAAGCGCTAAAGTAAAAGTTTCTATCTCTCTTGATTGCATAAATAAAGAACCACCTAAAATAGCACAGTTTACAGCAATAAGAGGTAAGAAAATACCTAATGATGTATAAAGTGATGGTGAAAATTTTTCTACAACTATCTCAACTAACTGAACCATTGTAGCAATGGTAGCAATAAATAAGATGAATGAAAGGAAACTTAAATCATAGTCTGCAAATTCTGGTCCTAACCAAGTAAGAGCACCTTCTTGTAGTACATATTGATCCAACAACCAGTTTAACGGTACAGTTACAGTTAATACGAAAATAACAGCAGCACCTAATCCTACAGCTGTGCTCACTTTCTTAGAAACGGCAAGGTAAGAACACATTCCTAAGAAATATGCGAATACCATATTGTCAACAAAAATTGACTTGAAAAATAATTCTAAATGTTCCATTGTTTAAGTAATAAGTTTTCAGTTAACAGTTTATATAAAACTGCTTACTGCTATTAGTTTTCCTCTATTAATGCTTTGTTCTTACTACGTTGTACCCATATAATGATTCCAACTACGATAAGTGCCATAGGAGGCAATACCATAAAACCGTTATTTTCATAACCAATAGCATAAAGTCCTGTTTTCTCAACAGAATCACCAAGAACTTTAAATCCGAATAGAGTTCCAGAACCTAAAAGCTCTCTAAAGAAACCTACTATAATTAATATTAAACCGTAACCTGCAGCGTTTCCTATACCATCTAAGAAAGATCTCCAAGGGCCATTACCTAAAGCAAAAGCTTCAAAACGTCCCATAATAATACAGTTAGTAATTATAAGACCGATAAATACTGATAGCTCTTTACTTAATTCGTAAGCAAAGGCTTTTAGGACCTGATCTACAATAATTACTAATGTTGCTACTACTATAAGTTGTACTATAATTCTAATTTTAGAAGGAATTATATTACGCATTAATGAGATTACAACATTACCCACACCTAATACAAAGACTACCGAAATAGCCATTACAATAGATGGTTTTAACTGAGCTGTAATTGCTAATGCAGAACAGATACCAAGAACTTGTATTGTAATTGGGTTATCATCTGCTAATGGGTCTAAAATTAAACCCCTATCTTTTTTTGAAAGAAGAGCCATATTAATTATTTAAAGTTTTAAAATAAGGAACATACATACGTACATCCTTCTTTAACATTGCTGTTACACCATCTCCTGTAATAGTTGCGCCTGCAAGGGCATCTACTTCATTATCGCTAGTGTCTGTATTTTTTGGATCGTTGTTACCTTTAGCAACTGTAATACCTTTAAAAGCACCTCCATCTAAGAAAGACTCACCAGTAAAATCGTCCATAAAGTAACGCTGTTTAATTTCTGCTCCTAAACCTGGTGTTTCACCTTTATGGTCAAAGTAAACTCCAGTGATAGTCATAGATTTATCTACAGCAACATATCCCCAAATAGCATCCCAAAGACCTTTACCTCTTACAGGTATTACAAACAACTCTTTACCATCCTTTTCTGCAACATATAATGGCAAAGCTCTTTCGTAATTAGGGTCTTTCGCTTTTGTTTCTTCTTTTTTAATATCTACAAGTGTATCTAAAGCTATTTCCTTTATCTCACTTCCTTTTATTAAAAGTTGTTTTTTAACAATGCTCTTAAATTTATCTTCAACAACATCTGTCCCAAGAAATTTAACATCACCTGGACCTTCGTTATCATTTACCCCTAAAGCGTAAAGAACGTTTTGCTGTTTCTCGTATTTTTCATTGGCTTTAACTAAAGGTTTTAAACCTGAAGCTAAACTTGCCAAAATACCACCTACTACAACCACCATGATAATGGCGAATATTATAGTGTAACTATTTTTATCTGTATTTGCCATGATTAAGCAGTTTTAAGTTTTAAACGCTTCATACGTTTCTTCACATTTCCTTGAACAACATAATGATCAATTGTTGGTGCGAACACATTCATTAATAGAATTGCTAAGAATACACCTTCTGGATATGCTGGGTTAAACACACGTATCATTATCGCTATGAAACCTATAAGGAATCCATAAATCCATTTTCCTTTATTGGTTTGTGATGCAGATACAGGGTCTGTAGCCATATACACCGCACCAAATAAAATACTACCAATAATTAAGTGTTGCCAGAAAGGAACGCTCATTAATCCGTAAAATTTGCTGCTTTCAGAAATCCAATCTAAATTAACAACTCCATTAAATATTAAGCCCATCACTAAAGCTCCTATTAAAGTACTAAGCATAATTCTCCAGCTACCTACTTTAGTAAAGATTAAGAATAATGCACCTATAATAATAAGTAACTTAGAAGTTTCTCCTACAGAACCTGGTATATAGCCATAAAACATTTCTGCTATTGAATAGGTATCTAACACGTTTTGGTTTTGTGCATACATCCCTAACACAGTTTCTCCAGAAATAGCATCGACGTTTGCGCCACCAGCAATTTCTTTAGCACGATCTACAGCACCATGAACCCAAACTTTATCACCACTCATCCAGGTTGGATAAGCAAAGAACAAGAATGCTCTAATTGTTAATGCAGGGTTTAGAATATTCATTCCTGTACCACCAAATACCTCTTTACCTATTACTACACCAAATATTACAGCTACTGCAAGCATCCAAAGTGGAATATCTACAGGTACAATAAGTGGCACTAACATTCCGGTTACTAAGTAACCTTCTTCTACTTCGTGTCCTTTAATAACAGCAAAGATAAATTCAACTAAAAGACCAACTCCGTAAGACACCACTACTAATGGTATTACAGTAATAAATCCTAACCAAAAATTATCCCAAGTAAGAAAGTTTCCAAAAACAGAAAGTTCTCTTGCTACACCTGCAGCAGCATCTATAGCTGCATAATGTTGGTAACCAGTATTAAAAATACCAAAGATTAAACACGGGACCAAAGCTATGATAACCGTATTCATTGTTCTCTTTAAATCATCTGCTGCACGAACGTGTGAGCCGTGAGATGTGGTTTCATTAGGCGCATATAAAAATGTATGCAATGCATTAAATGCAGGCGCCATTTTTTTGCCTTGATACTTAACCTTTAAATCGTGTAATTTACTTTTTAAGCTCATCCCTTATCCTATTTCTTTATACATAACATCCAAGCCTTTTCTGATAATTGCTTGGTGTGGTTGTTTAGATACACATACAAACTCTGTTAATGCAAAGTCTTCTGGTGCTACTTCGTACATTCCTAATTGCTCCATTGCATCTAAATCTTCAACAAGGCAAGATTTCATAATTTGTAATGGATAAATATCTAAAGGAAAAACCTCTTCATACATACCTGTAACAACAAAGGCACGATGTTCTCCATTGGTATTGGTATCTAAATCGTATTTCTTGTTTGGTTGCATCCAAGAGAATGTTAATGCTCTTGTAAGAGATATTTTATTAAAAACTGGCTTATTCCAACCAAAGAATTCATAATCATCTCCTTCTGGGATTACAGTAACAGTGTTATGATAATACCCTAAGTTTCCTTTTGCAGTTGTCTTATCTCCTGTAAGAACGCTACCTGTAATTACTCTTGAGTTAGCCTCTATACCAGCTTCATTTAAAATTCCTTCTAAATCTGCTCCAATATGAGTTCTAAAGTATTTAGGCGCCTTTACAGATGAACCTGCAACAGCAATTTGACGTTCTGAGTTAAAATGACCCGTAAGCAAAGACTCTCCTATCACAATAAGATCTTGAGCATTTACTGTCCAAACTACTTCTCCTTTATTTACTGGATCTATTTTAGAGATTTGCGTCCCTACATTTCCTGCAGGATGCGGTCCTGTTATCTTATGTAAAGTAATATCCTTTAAATTTTCAAAAGGAGACACAGAATCTTTACCTATAGTAACATGAACTTGCCCTTTAGTCATTTTGCTAAGTGCTGTAACAGCAGCTTGCAATTTCTCTTCTTGCTTGGCAAGCGTATAGTCTAAATCTGCCACCAATGGTGCACTGGCATAACCAGAGATAAAAATGGCTTTAGGCTCCGAAGTTGGGTTCGCAATTACATCATAAGGACGCTGCTTAATAAATGGCCAAAGACCACTTTCTAAGAAACGAGCTCTTAACACCTCTGCATCTGCGCTTGCTACATTTACTGCACCAAAGTCGCGAGACTCGTTAGAGCCATCTGCTTCTATAACAATATGAGTAATTACACGCTTTGCACCACGTGTAATTTCTTTAAGTGTACCTGCAATAGGAGACACTACTTTTATACTGTCTTGTGTTTTTGAATAAAATAATTCATCTCCAGCACGTAATTTAGCGCCTTCTTTAACGACCATTTTTGGAATGGTGAGATGAAAATCTGCGGGTTGTATCGTACACGTCTTAGATTTAGGAGCATCAACAAGTACTTTGTCTGCACTTCCTACTAAGCGTATATCGAGACCTTTTTTAATGGTAATGTCTTTTGACATACAATAGCTATTAAGTTCTCAATTAATACCGAACAAATTGAGTATTTGAAACGGTGTGCAAATTTAATAATAAAACTGTTTTTAAATCACCTAAATCGTCTTGTAATTTTATTTATAACAATTCTAAATTAAGAGGCTTCAGTATTCTTATACCTCTCATATAATGGGCATCATATTTGTTTATATTTGTAAAAACTCATTATAGATGATTAACAGATTAGTCTTAACGCTATTTATTGCAATATCTTTCAGCGCATTAGCTCAAAATCCTGAATGGGAAACAATTCCTCCAGATTATATAAGAACTGTAAATTTTAAAGGCTCAAGCTCAGAATTTAGTGGTACTCCTATTATAAGACTCGGCGAAAGATTAACTCTAGAATTTGATGATATTATTGGCGATGAAGAGGATTACTACTATGTAATAGACTATTATAATTTTGATTGGACGCCAACAACCATATCTAAAAATGAATATCTTGAAGGTTTTGACAATGTAAGGCTGGTAACCTACGAAAACTCCTTTAATGCTTTACAACTATACAGCCACTATACGCTCCAGATACCTAATGAAGACACTAAACGCATTGAGAAGAGCGGCAATTATATGCTTAAGATATATAATGACTCTAAGGAGTTAATGTTTAGTCGCAAGTTTATTGTTTATGAAAATTTAGCAACAGTAAAAGCACAGGTAAAACGTATGAGAGACCAAGAGTTTATAAATACGAAGCAGTCTGTACATTTTAGTATCTCTTCCGACCAATTACTTATCAAGAACCCAGATATTGCTTTAAAAACGCTAGTTATTCAAAATAACGACTTAAATACTGCAATAAGTAATTTAAGACCACAGTACAATATAGGTAACGAATATGTTTATAGATATGATACCGAATCTTCCTTTTGGGCAAGCAATGAGTTTTTAAATTTTGACAATAAAGATGTTAGAGCTGCAACCATTAATATTAAGAGGATTGAAAAACGTGACATTTATCACAATTTCCTTTATACAGATGGAATGAGAGCCTTTGAGCCTTATACCTATTATCCAGACATTAATGGTAGTTACAGAGTTAGAACACTACAAGGACGTGATGAGGATATTGAAGCAGAATACGTATGGATGCATTTCTCATTACAATGTTATGAAGATTTAAATGGCGGACAGCTGCATATATATGGTAACTTTAATAACTATATATTAGATGACACCACTAAGCTTACTTATAATAAGGAACGTGGTGTTTATGAAAACGAACGCTTATTTAAGCAAGGTTTTTATAATTACAAGTATATTTTACTTAACCCAGACGGCAGTATTAATCCAGGATTTATAAGTGGTAATTTTGACAAAACAGAAAATGAATATACTGTCTTAGCCTATTATAGGGATATTGGTGGTCGTTTTGATCGTGTTATTGGTATTGGTTCTGCAAATAGTGTAAACATTACTAATTAATTATTTTAATTAAATCCCTATTTTTATAGCACTCTAACCAAACCTTATGAGTGACTCTCGCCTACTCCGTAAATATCGCGGTGAAACCTGTTTAAATTGTAATCACCCTCTAGATGTTAGCGACAAATTCTGCGCACAATGCGGACAACTAAACACACTTAAAAAGCTTAAAGTTGGAGATTTTGTAAGAGAGTTTTTTGCAAGTATTATTTCCTATGATTCCAGACTAAGGAATACATTAACAGCCTTGCTCTTTAAACCTGGAAAAATTAGCGAGGAATATATTAAAGGAAAGCGAAGAAGCTATGTAAATCCGTTTCGGTTTTATCTTAGTGTGAGTATTATATTTTTTATAATTTATGGCTTTAGTTTAAATTTTGATGCTATAGATTATAACATCAGAAAATTAGACAACTTATCCGAAAATACTTCAAACACTTTTAAACAAGAATTAAGCGAGGTTCCTAAAGAAGACCTTGCTCATCTGGATAGCTTAGGTTTAAATAAGTATTTAAAAAACGACACCATAACGTCTTACAAGGATATTTATATTTCAGAACAAGAATTAGATAGTCTTAGTTTTTTCACAACACTAGACAAACGCTTAGATTTGTATCAGCAATTTTACGAAGACACAAGCATCACAAATGCAGCATTAGGTTTAGACAGTTTAAAACATACAAAAACATATTATCACAGGTATCTTTACCACAAAGGCGTACAACTAAGTGATGTTACCTCTAACCTATCTTCTGTATTGGGCTATTTTATAAACAAGTTGCCTATAATTATTTTCTTTTACCTTCCTGTTTTTGCATTATTTGTATGGTTACTATACATTAGAAATCCTTTTAGTTATGCAGAACATATCGTCTTTTTATTTCATATCCAAAGTTTGTTTTTTGTACTGTATTCCTTTGCATTTATATTAAGTTATATAGGAGTTGGTCAAATTGTATTTTATGGTGCCACGCTAATATTCTTTTTTTATCTCTATAAGGCCATGCGAAGGTTTTATAAGCAAAGACGATTTAAAACTATTGTGAAGTTTATTATCGTAAATTTTGTATTTTTAATCTTAGCGTTTGTTGGTGCTATACTCTCATTTTTAGTATCCTTCGCTATTTTTTAAAAAACGTATGGTTACAAAAGTTACAAAAGGAATTAAAATTTCTGTTGAAACAAAGTTTGAAGGCTCTATTTATAGAGAACACCAACTGTTTCAAGCTTTTTCCTATACCATTACTATCGAAAATTTAAGCAAGGACACCATACAGTTACTTAATAGGTTTTGGGAAATTAGAGACGCTTTAAAATTACCTGAATATGTAGAAGGAGAAGGTGTTATAGGTAAAAAGCCTGTGATACCGCCACAACAAAAACATAGCTACTCAAGCGGATGTTTATTATCCTCGCCAATAGGTTCAATGAATGGATATTACGAGATGCTAAATTTTTCTACAGGAAAAACATTTAAGGTTAGTATCCCGAATTTTAAATTGAGTGCTCCGTTTATATTAAATTAAACTTAAAGCGTTTGCCTTCCTGTTCTATATGGCAATACAAACAATTACTATCATAAACAAACTTGTAAGGTTTAGTAATGCTGAAATCTGAAGTAGTTGGCTTAAACCTTCCTTCAAAGTCTTTCTGGCCTTCCTCGTTATACCTTGTAATTAGATACTCATTGCTTAGTTCTGAAGCCTTCAGCTTAAAATAAGCACTACTTCCTGTACCTTTTAAAAAACAAGAATCTTTAGGTTTTATAACCTTAATTCCAGAGGTGTTTAAAACGTGTTTTTTGTCAAAAAAATTTACAATATTTTCTTTAAATGCTGTGCTATTAAACTCAGATACAATACCGTGCTCTACACAATAAATTTTAGAGCTATTGGCTGCAGATTGCACATTACCAATAGGGCTTGGTGTAAACTGCTTATTAAGTTTTAATTTTCGCTTTACCTTAGGATTAGAAATTCCTTCGATTATAGTATCTGTAACTAATCGAGAACAATTAGATCCAAACTCCTTAGTACCGGCACCAAATGCTTTGTAAGGAATGCTTCCCATTTCTTGCAAAGTTTCGACGTAGGTGTAAGCTTTTACAAAATCTATATCTGCTACAGATGCTACTAACCTACCATAACCATGTGTGATTTCTGGTTTAGACTGCAACCAAATTAAAATTTCATCTAGATTAACAATAGTCTTCTCTGCATCAAATTGTGCTGTAAATGGAATCTTAACTTCAACATCTGTGCGTTTACTTCTTACGCGACCTTTTCCTTTTGGTGTTATATATCTTCCAAAATCATAATAATGCAGTTCACCATTAGCGTGGTCTACCAAAACAAGTGATGCGTGTCCTGCTTTTATATGCGTTTTTGTGCCTAAGCCAAACCAATGTAGATAGGATAATCGTTTTTCATCAGATAATTTTACAAATTGATCTGGAAACGCAATTGGTATTATTTTACCTGAAGATTTCAAAGTGTTGCAGGCTCAAATTTTGTAGCTAGCACATTTTTAGTGTTTAGGTTTTCATAACGCATAGTAGGCTCTTCATCTATCTTTACAACTTGAGTTATGCTAATAGTTTTGAGCATTCCTCTATCTATTTGTAAATCTACATTAGAGTCACCTTCTCCTGCATTTAAATGGAAATCTAATAAGTTTTCTGGAGTTAATTTATGTTGTAATTGGTATTTAGCAAACCAATGTCTTCGCTTTGCTTTCATCTCATCAGTATATAATGTTGAAGATGACCAAATATGGGTAGTTAATGGCAATTCTTTAAAATGTGCTTTATTACCATCCCAAACCATTTCATAAAATCTTAATCCTTGGTTCCAGTCTGCTATCACCAATGTAAATGGTTCAACATTATCAAAATTATAAGATTGCAAAGTTTCTTCTATAGTTTCACAGCCTAATACATCTTTTACAACTATACCTCTACTCATTCTATAAGGTAGTTGTCTTTCGTGAAGCTTAAAACCTCCATTCAACAAGCAAACTACTCGCTTTTTTTCACTAAGGCCTATCCAAGTGCCACCAGCTATAGCATCTTTAGGAAATAACATTTTTACATCGTTAATTTCGTAAAACTCTGGTGCTATAGTTTCCCTGTTTATAGCTTCATCTCTATTTGAGGTGAGCGTAAAACTATCTTTTCTTGCTTTATTTGGTACTAAAGTTACCGTGCACATAGTGTATCTGTCTAATTAAGGGCGACGAAATTACAAAAAAAAGCTTCCTAATGTTATGTGTGGAGTATGTTTCGTTATTCCAAATTTGGTAAAATAGCTACGAAAAAAAAATCTCTACAGTTTTAAAACTGTAGAGATTCACTTGTATCTGTGTTTTTCTAAGTAATAATTACTCTTTTAGCAACTTTTTAGTAGCAATAGCTTGACCTCTTGTGGTTGAAATTCTCAAAAACACCATTCCATTAGAAATTGTTGTGGTATTGATTGTAAAAGAACCCTTAATAACTTTTTTAGTTTCATTTAATATTAAACGACCGTTAATATCATATAGTGTAATATTAACTTTCTCTAATATACTAGGTACTTCAACATTAAGTATGCCTTTAAAAGGATTTGGATAAACAGCTACATTAGTTTTAACAAAATCTGGATTAGACAACGCTTGATTTTGAATTACTAACACTTCTCCAATACTCTCTGGATTCCATAATTCAATATTATCTGGCTCTTCAAATATATTGTCTCCTAAACTTGCTACTTCTTCGGCATTATCTGTCATTATAGTACGCATTTCTATACGTTCACAGTCTACCCAAACCCACTTAATTTGATTAAAGGAACCAGATGCTAAAGTCCATTCCTTATCATCATCATTATTTCTTGTTGGTGCTCCCCAACAACCTTCTCCTACATAATAGGTTCCATTTATAGGATCTTCACTAAAACCTAATTCTCCGTTTACGTCTGGTTTTAATGCTTTGGTAGTTTTAACCATATGAGAATCAGATTCGAAAACTAAGTCGACACCATGTTCATAAAACAATCCTGCCCAAGCATCATATTGATCGTCATTTTCAGTCTTGCCAGATTCGTGTGGTCTTATTGGTGTGTGGTATTGTGCAAGAGTCCAGCATTGATCTGCATTGTTTTCTTGTAAATCATTTTCTAACCACAACGCTTGGTCTCCTGCAACAGAAATTTCTGAGTTAAGAGTATATGCTCTTACAAGATTATTTCCAAAGGTTATTGCGTAATATGAGTCTGAAGTTGGCACATCAAAAAGATCGTAAACAGTAGATGGATTAAATTCATGATTACCTCTAGCTGGCACTATACCAAATAATTGACCTTCATCTGATATTGTTAGCTGCCAATCATCTAACCAATAATCCCATTCTGTTGGTGTGTCTGCAAACGTAAAATCGCCACCAAAAAAAATGGCGTGAGGTTTAACTTTAGCTACCATCCTATTGGCATTTAACCTAGCATCTCTATTTGCAAAAACATCTGGTGTTCCATCTGTTCTAGAATCTCCTCCAGCAACAAAAGATAACCTACTTTGGTCATTTGGTAAGGTCTTAAAAAACATACGCTCACTGGTTACATTTGTAATAGGATTTCTAAGTACAAAGTAATAGGCAGTGTTTGGTTGTAGGTTAGTTAACCTAACAAATTTAGTATGCATTTGTTGTGCTAAAGATGTTCTGTCTGCTTCTTGAGAGTTTGGATAAGAATTCCAATCTGAACCAAAATCTTCAGTACCATAATATAATATAGAAGATCCTATTGAAGATATTGGCTGGTGCCATGCAATTGTTCCAGAAGTGGCAGGGTCGTCGTTTATAATTAATCTGTATTTCTCAGATTGCGAAAAAACAGATAAAGAGACAAAAAAAGCGATGAAGGTAATTTTATACATAATTAATTGTTAATGAAAATGTTAAGATGTTACACATGCAATATTAACCTTGCTATGTTACCTTAAATACCTTTTTATTTTATTAAAAAGTTACATAATTGTTAAGTGGTCTTGTTTGTAAATAAAGCCTCTATTTTTGCTGAAATTTTAAAAATGCCAAACTCAAAACTGATTACGTTTTTAAAAATTTCTGTAATTCTTGTATTACTAGGAAGAGCTTACCAATTTATTTTCTTCTCGGCGCCATTTATAAGTTTATATTATTATGCAGAATATTTTAAACCGTATGTAGAAAAGCAGTTTAAAATGACTTGGCACGAGTTCTTGTCCTTACCAGAAATAGATATTTACACAGATTATATTGTATACTGTTTTGGAACGTTATTTATCATAACTATACCATTTGTTATATGGTTACGCCAAAAAAATTATAAAGCCTTTCAAGTACCCATATTATTTTCTGGCATTGGCCTCATATTTCTAGCTGTGTTACTTACAATTACCAAAAATTATAAGATTGGACAATTTATAGAGTACAGTATTCAGTTTACAACTCCTTTTATTTTGTTAAGCTACTTGAGATTTAATTTGAGTTATAAAACGCTTCAATTTATATTAAAACTAATTACAGCATTAACCTTCATCGGTCATGGACTTTATGCATTAGGATATTATCCTGTACCTGGTTATTTTGTTGATATGGTTATACGCATTTTTAATTGTTCAGAAAGTTTTGCAAAATCATTCTTACTTATAGCAGGTATTTTAGACTTTGTAATTGCAATTGGCATTTTTCTTCCAAACAAAACCATTGTAAAATATTGTCTTATATGGGCTGTAATCTGGGGATTCTCCACAGCAATGGCTAGATTACTCGGTAATTTTTATTCAGATTTCATATTAAGATCTTTACATCAAAACACATTTGAGATGTTATATAGATTACCACACGGTTTAATACCCTTACTACTATTATATATGGACAACAAAGGCAGCATTAGCAAATCTTAATAAGTGTTGTATTTAAGTTAAACCTCCTTAAAATATTGATAGGAAAGGCAAATAATAGTAACTTGGTATTATAACCATACAAAACGAATTAAAGATGAAAAAATTAAGCGTATTAGCACTGTCGACATTATTATGTTTTGCAGTTGCTTGTAAGAAAGAAAAGAAAGAAGATAAAATGTCTGAGGACACTACAGAAGTAACTGAAGCTCCTAAGGAAACTATGGTAAAAAAAGCCAAAGCTACCCTTGAAGCCAAAAGTGAAAGTACTGTAAGCGGAAGCGTTGTTTTTAAACAAGAAGGAGACAATGTATCTATGACAGCCTTAATCTCTGGATTAGCAGAAGGTAAACATGCCATTCATATTCATGAAAAAGGAGATTGTAGTGCTACAGACGGCACAAGTGCTGGTGGACACTGGAATCCTACTGGCGCACCACACGGCAAATGGGGAAGTGAAAATGGCTACCATAAAGGTGATATTGGAAACTTTAACGTAGATGCTAAAGGTAATGGTACAGTAAACTTAACTACAGATGAATGGTGTATTGGCTGTGGAGATACTAATAAAGATATTTTAAACAAAGCTATTATTATTCACGATGGTGTAGATGATTTTACAAGCCAACCATCTGGTGCTGCAGGTACTAGAGTTGGGTGTGGTGTGATCGCAAAAATGTAGATTTCATTGCTAAAAATCATAAAGCGACCTAATGGTCGCTTTTTTTATGCCCTTCTTCCATTTTTTTATTTATTTTTAGCTGAACTAAAAAAGCACTATGCAACCAGACAGTTTAATTCTTCAAATGCAACGTAGAGACGAAAAAGCATTTGAAAGACTTTACGAACTATACTCCGAAAGCACATTTGGTATTATTTATAACGTGGTACAAGACACAGCAATTGCAGAAGAAGTTTTGCAAGATGTCTTTATTAAGATATGGGACAATGCCAATTCTTATTCTTCAACTAAAGGTCGATTTTTTACTTGGGTTCTTAACATTGCTCGCAATGCAGCTATAGATAAGATTAGATCTAAAGACTTTAAGAACAAAAAGAAAAACCTAAAGGCAGAGTTTTTCGTAAATATTCTTGAAGATCAGAATAGTTTCTCTAAACGTACAGACACTATCGGAATCAGAAAATTTGTAAACGCTCTTGAGCCACTTTGCAAAAAAGTTATTGAAATTTTATACTTCAAAGGGTTTACACAAAAAGATGCCGCAGTCGAGTTAGATATGCCACTTGGTACTGTAAAAACCAGAAATAGGATTTGTATTAACAGGTTGAGGGAATTAATGACTGAATAGTTACACATGGATATTAATAAATATATAGAATCTGGTATACTTGAACTTTATGTATACGGCGCTTTAACTCAAGCAGAGGCAGAAGAAGTGTCTAAGGTATTACACCAATACCCAGAAGTACATAAAGAAGTAGAAGAAATTGAAACTGCCTTAAAAAGCTTATCTACTCATGTTGCACCATATAACCCAGAAACAGTTCTGGCAGATATAAAACGAAAACTTAATCATACAGGCAAAGTAGTTTCTATAGCTCCTAAAAAGAGTTATAATATGCCTGCAATTATTGGTTGGGCTGCAAGCATAGCTTTAATAGGTGGATTATTTTATACACTTAACGAAACTAATAATTTAAGAGAAGACTTAAGATATCAAAAAACTCAAAATGTACTTGTAAATAGTAAATATGAGCAAGCTGAACTTGAACTTACTCAAACCAAAGACTTGCTTACCATTGTAAGAAGTAATGAGTATATAAAAGTTCCTCTTGGAGCACAAGCTGTTGATAAAGATGCTTATGCTTCTGTGTATTGGAATACAAAAACAAATACAGCCTATATTGATGCTCAAGGTTTACCAAAGCCTCCAAAAGGTAAGGTTTACCAAGTATGGTCTCTTAAATTAGATCCGCTTACGCCTACTAGTTTAGGTTTGCTAACTGAGAATGAGTCACAATCTTCTCAAATATATAAATTAGATAACAGCAATACTTCTGAAGCTTTTGGTATTACATTAGAGCCGGAAGGCGGAAGTGAATCTCCAACTCTAGAACAACTATATGTTTTAGGTGCCGTTGGTGCATAAAGATAAACCCCTTTCATTATTACAAAAGCAGCTTAAATAGTTTAAGCTGCTTTTTTTTATATACTAATTTGCTTTGCAAATAACTCTAAATAAAAATACCTGTCTATTTCTAGACAGGTATCCTACTAACAAAAAACTCTGAAAAAACTCTAAGCTAAACTAGCTTATACAAAAAGCTCTCTCGAGCTTTTATTTTTTTGAAAATCACCTCTTACTTTGAATTTCAAACTTTCTCTATACTATCACTTACGAGAAAATATAGACGATGGTTTTCTCAGATTTAAATTTTTTAAAGATTTTTTATTTTTTCATAAGTTACTGGTCCCATTTCATAGGCTGTACCTAATAACTCATCATTTTTTAAAGTTTCGACTTGTTCGGTCATTCCGTTGGCTTTATAAATTATTGCTGAATGATATAGGGCCATTGGCTCATATGTTTTTCCTTTAACGTGATCTTCAATAAGTGCTAAAGCTTTTTCATTATTACCGGCTAAATGGTGTACATAAGCTAAGTTATGATAGGTTTCTGGAGTAGATCTATTGTTTACATCTCTTTGTGCAATTTGTAGTGCCTTGTCAAAGTCTTTAAATTCTTCAGCGTACACCACAGCATTGTATGCATTGTACATTTCGCCGTAAGCAGGATTGTTCACTTTATCTTTATACTCTTGTAATTCTTTTTCCTTTTGAGCATCGTCACCTTTATATTCTGCAATTTCTGCTCTTAGTAAATGATAATCTGGTGTATTATAATTTACATTTATGCTATCTAGTATTCTTAAGGCTTCATCTGCATTTTTCTCATAAGAATAGGCAATCCAAGCCAAACCTTTCTTTACGTATGCATTATCTGGTTGCAACTCAAGCGTTTTTAAATAACTATTATAGGAATCCTCTATTCTTCCTGCGTGACCATAAAAATCTCCAAGATTAGAGTAAATCCAAATTTGTAAAGTTGGATTTTTACGTTTGTCTGCAATTTCTCTAGCTTTTTCTAATAGGTTAATAGCGGTATCTAGATCGCCTTTATGATCATTCCATTTTGCTGCTCTTATTAGGTAATCGTAATCCTTATTATTTTTTAAAGAATCTAATATGGTTTCAGCTTTGTTATATTCACCAGTTTCCATAAAAGCATCGAACAACATAAGGTTTGTTCCAGACTTACCAGATAAATTTTTAATTGCCAACAAACTATCTCTTGCTTCTTGAAATCTATGCTGTGAAATGAATGTTGCAGCTCTTGCACGCATCTTGTCTGCTTTAAAAGTTTCAGAAGAGACATTTAAAGCACGGTCTTGCAATAGTGCAACTGTATCTAAATAATTTACATTGCCTGTTGTATTAAAAAGCATATTGTAGGCACTGGCTAAATAGCTTAAGCTTGCAATAGCATTACTATCTTTAGCAACATTTGATGCCCATTTTTCTTTATTCTTTAGTGCAAAATCATAAGTGCTTGTATTGTTGCTCACTAAATACGTATTATAATCTTCTTTGTTTAAAACAGTTGAAGTTTCTTCTTTTGAATCTTGCTTTGCATCCTGTTTACAGGAAATAAACAGAAAACTGGCAATAAAAATGTAGGCTAAATATTTCATTTTAAAAATAGGTTTAAATAAAGAAGAGAACACATATATGCGTTCTCTTCTACAAATTTACTCAATAAAACTCTTAATTATTAGTTTGCTGGAGCCATATATGGGAAACTAGTAGTAATTGCATTTGTAGAGTCAAACCCAACATTGTCACTTACTAACTCTGGTAAACCATCGTCACCATCAAATCTATCTCCGTTAGCACCACCAAATAATAATACTAAAGAAACATCTACAACATCGTCTGTTAAGTTACGACCTGTAAGAACATTTTCTCCATCAAAATATGTAGTTGGCGCGTTAGGTGCTACTTGTAATACATCTAAAGCTAAGATAGATCCCATTTGGTCTGCAGTTAAGTTAAGAATATTATTTTCATATTCTGCACCATATGCAGTATGGTAACCATTAATCATACCTGTAAATTCAGTTGCAAAGTTTGCACCTTGTTCTGCTGGAGTAGAGTCATTAAAATCGTCTTTTCTTTCATCACTAATACCTAATACAGTATTAATACCTGGACGTCCCATAATATCTACTTGCGTAAAAGTACCTGAGAAATCTACTGTACCCATATCTTCACAAGGTGTACAAGGACCACCACAGTCTACGCCTGTTTCTCCTTGGTTTTGGATACCATCGCTACAAGTAGGATCTGCAGCTACAACGTTTCCATTATCATCATCATCACCACAACTAGCTAATACAGCAACTGCAAAAAGTGATAAGATTGTATATTTAAATATTTTCATAATTATTGTCTTTTAAAAATTTACGTTTTCTTTTATTGTCTTTTAGTTTCAACCCAAACGTTATAAACGTCTACGCCTGTACCTGCACCGTGTGGAGCACCATCACCTAAAATAGAGTTAGGAACTTCTACAACGATAGCATTAACATTTAAACCTGAGAATAAATCTGAAGCTTCATCTGCTTGGTCAAAACCATTAGGTGCTACGTCTGGACCTTGCTTTACATTGTTAAATTGCTCAAAGTCGAAAAAGAAAGCATCATTTCTTGTACCTGCATAATAACTAAGACCGTCTGTACTAGTTACAGGAGCTCCGTTAATGTTTACAGAAGATTGGTACTGTGCATTCGTGTCAATAGTACTTACTTTACCTGTAGTATCTGCAGTAGTTGCATATGGTCCAAAGAAATACATTACACCATCTCTAGGGATAGCTTGTAATACGAAATCCTCAACACCATCACCTGTGGTATCTATGTTAAACTCAACAAGAACACTCTCGTCAAAATCTATTGCTGGAGAACCTGCTGGTAATGTCATAGCTGGCAAAGTCGCAATAAATACTGTGTTATCAGGATTTTCTCCTTCAAAAGCGTAAAGGTCTGCAATGTCTGCTCCTCCGTTTACAACAGATGGAGAGTCAATGTGGTCAGCCGCGATAAATACTGTCGCAACCGCAGCAAGCGTAAGACCACCTATTGCTGCTATTAATTTTGATTTTTTCATAATTAGAATTTAAAAATTTTATTCGTTCACCTAAACTTACGGGGAATTAGAGGCTACAGTTTTGTAACAATCGTTAATGTTGTGTTAAACACATATAAAGAAATATTAAACAGCTAAATATGATAATAGATTAACATATTGTTTTGATAATATTTTAACTTTACCTGCATAATCTTAAATTATGAACCCTTCTGCGAAAGGCTGGATTAAGAAGCACTTACCTCATTTTATAACAGCCACTCTTCCCTATTTAGGCGAAGAGAAAGATGTTTATACGCAGTTTAGAGAATCTGGTTTCATTTATGGTACTTCTGTAAAAACTTTAAATACCGAAGAAACTAAACGACTTAAGTTAACAGAGGAAGAACTTACAAAGGTTAATTTATTTGATGCCTTATGTTATATATATTTTCAATCTATTGAAAATGCATCTGAAGAAGATTGCGTTCTTTCTATAATTGAATTCTACAGAAGCTTAAATAGTAAAACGTATACATTTTTGAAATTACCTAGTGTTTCTAAACTTTCTAACTATGAAACCTTAGAAAACTTACTTCAGCAACGTATACAAACCAATGAATCTTTTATAAAAAAGAACTTTAGCCATTTAGTAACCAATGCTCTTTTGTTTATTGATGTCTTAGCTTTCGATCATTTTTTAATGTACAATAATGATACTTTAAAATACGCAAAGCATATTGAGGCTACTGTTGTTAAATCTATATGCTTGTCCTTAAAGCAAAAGGAAAATAAAGAAGAGTATGATGAACTATTACTAAAGCTCTTTAAAAGCTCTGTTCGTTACAATACCATTATACACGATAATGCTGCAGACTTGTCTGATCTTTCTATTGATTCTCTTTCTGAAGTTTTAGAACGTTATTACCTTTTAGATATGTCTTGCCTTGCGGTTTGGGATGACAATAGGCTTGACCAAACAGAATTTCAATTTATTTATGATCTAGGAGAAGCTTTGAGCATAAGAAAGGATTTTGTTGAGCAGGCTTTAACTCACGTTCATTTTTTTATAGAAACGCATAAAAATAAGATTGCATTTTTTCAATACAGTAATCCTGTAAAACACTTTTACAAACAAACTAACCGTACTGTAAAAGTATTAGTAATAAGAAATAGAAAACGACTCCTAAAAGAATTATCTGAAAGTAAAGAGTTGGTTATCCTCTTGGGACAGTCTACAGTGCGAGATTTAAATGATGTGGAAAAACAAAAGGTTAAGGAGCAGCTATTAGATATTTGTAAATCTATACCATCTCTGGCTATTTTTTTAGTTCCTGGCGGAAGCATCTTGCTACCTATCCTTATTAAGTTTATTCCTAAACTATTGCCAAGTGCATTTAATGAAAACCTAAATTAAAGTTATCTGTTACGCCAGAAGAATGGTGTTAGTATAATAAGAACTGTAAACAGCTCTAGCCTTCCTATTAACATAAGAAAACTACACCACCATTTTCCAAAATTAGGCAAACCATTAAAATTGTTTACAGGTCCTAAGTCACCAAATGCAGGTCCTATATTACCAATTGATGTTGCTGCACCACCAATAGCTGTTTCAAAATCTAACCCTAAAGCAGCTAATCCTATTGCACCAATAATAAATGCCAACATATAAAGGATAAAGAAACCAAGGATATTAAAAACAATTTCTTTTGGAATAGCTTTTTGTCTATATCGTACTGGTAAGATTGCATTTGGATGTAAAGTGCGCTTAAATTCTGTTATACCGTTTCTAATAAGAATAAGGTGTCTCACAACTTTCACACCACCAGAAGTTGATCCTGCAGAACCACCCAAAAAGAACATTCCGAAAAAGAAAATAGTTAAGAATGGTGTCCATAACGTATAGTCTGCGGTCACAAAACCCGTTGTAGTTATAATTGCCAATACTTGAAATAATGAATGTCTAAAACTACTTTCTGCTTCACCCCAAACCATTGGATGAGCTATTGAGGATATGCTTACATCTGCAAATAAGTAAACCAAAACAGAAGCTATTATGGTAAAGCCAGTTATAAATACAAAATACCAACGCAGTTCATCATCTTGTAAAAGCCTACTAAATTTCCCTTTTAATGCAAAGTAGCTCATGACAAAGTTCATACCTGCCAAAAACATAAATACAATTACTATATATTGTATAATTGGCGTATCGTTCCAATAAGCTAAACTGGCATTTTTAGTAGAAAAACCTCCAGTGGATAATGTACTTAAGGAATGGTTCACAGCATCAAACCAACCCATTCCTGCAACTTTCAAAAGAATAGTTTCAGAAAAAGTGAAGCCAACATAAATTAACCAAAGACGTTTTGCTGTGTCTGTAATCCTAGGTTTAAGTTTATCTGCACTTGGTCCTGGCGCTTCTGCAGCAAATAACTGCATACCGCCTATTCCTAATAATGGTAAAATGGCAATTGCTAGTACAATTATACCCATACCTCCTATCCAATGTGTAAGGCTACGCCAAAACAAAACACCTTTAGGTACTATTTCTATATCGCTTAATACTGTAGAGCCTGTTGTGGTATAACCAGACATGGTCTCAAAAAATGCATTTGTAAAACCTGGAATAGCTTCAGAAAGCAAATAGGGTATCATACCACTAAGAGCCATAAAAATCCAACCAAAAGTAACTATGATATACCCTTCACGTTTATCTATACGTTTACTATGGTTTCTTGTAGTGAACATTAATAATGTCCCAATTATTAGAGTAAGCAATGAAGAAGAGAATAACTCTAAAGTAACACCATCATTATAATACCAACTTACAATTACAGAAAGTAACATAAAACCACCATTGCAAAGCAATAGTAGTCCCATTATATATAAGATGATTTTAAAGTTTAACCTTGGCATTATAAAAAGAGTTTTTCAACCTTTACTATGGCTCTAGGTAAACAGCAAACTACTATACGGTCTCCACTTTTTATAAGAAAATCTCCTAAAGCTATAATACCCTTTCCATCTCTTATAACACCACTTATAATAGCGGCTCTAGGAAATGCGACATCTTTAATTAATGTATTACAAACCTCTGATGTAGATTTTACTATAAACTCTAAAAGCTCTGCATTCATATTGTTGAGCTTTGTCATAGCAACAACATCTCCTCTACGTATGTATCTAAATATGTTATTCGCAGCTAATAGCTTTTTGTTTATCAATGTATCAATCCCGATAGAATGGCTCAATTGAAAATAATCCATATTCTCAACTAGCGCTATAGTTTTCTTAACACTCTTACTTTTGGCAACAAGGCAAGACATGATATTTGTTTCGCTATTACCTGTTACGGCAATAAAAGCATCCATATCCTGAATGTTTTCCTCTTCTAAAAGCTCGACATTACGACCATCTCCATTTATTACTAAAGCTTTCGGCAAATCGTCTGCAAGGTCAAAAGCCCTATCACTATTGTTTTCTACAAGCTTAACGTTAAATTTAGTAGAGCATAATTGTTTTGCTGTTTGCTCTCCAATTTTACTACCACCAAGAATCATGACATTCTTAATCTCCTGCTTAATTTTACCAGTTAATTTATAAAGCTCTTCAACGCCACCTTTTATAGTAGTAAAATATACCTGATCGCCTTCTTTAAACTGAGTGTCTCCACGAGGAATTAAGGTATACTGAGTTCCAAATCTCTGTATGGCAATAGGTTGAAAGTGTAATTCTGGAAATATCTTAGCGGCTTCCTTAACTGTTTTACCAACAAAAGATGCTGTTCTAGATAATGTAACTCCTATAAGTGTAAGTGCGCCTCCTTCAAATTCATAAGTGTCACTAAATGCACTTTGATTAAGTAGTAACCCAATTTCTTTAGTAGCTAAGGCTTCTGGAGAAATTAGCTCATCTATTCCAAATTTGGTAAACCCTATTTCTTCTTTAAAATCTATAAACTCTGTGTTGGAGATTCTTGCAATGGTTTTCTTAGCACCTAATTGCTTTGCTAACACACAAATTGTAATGTTTGTATTTTCACTTTCGGTTACACCTATAACAAGGTCTACACCTTTTATCTGAGATTCTCTTAATATACGTATAGATGTAGCATCACCTTTAATTGTCCTAATATCTAAATGCGTATCGGCGTAATTAAGACTTTTCCTATCATTATCTATCAGGGTAATATCCTGAGACTCGTAAGAAAGTAGTTTTGCAAGGTGGAAGCCTACTTCGCCAGCTCCGGCAATAATAATCTTCATAGTTTATAAAAAAGTGATACAAAGATACTTCAAATTTAAATTCTTAAAGAATTATAAGGGTTATTTAGACACCAAACACGTTAAGTCAAATTTCGGAAGGTTTTTAACCTAAAGACTTTCAGAAGTTTAAACTGCTTTAAAATTGTTTTTTGTAATTGTATAGTGTAGCTATTAATTTTACTTATCTACAATTCCACAGGTATCAATTTAGAAAGTTATCTTTGCAAAAAAAATTAAATGTCTAAGAAAGTTACTCCCTATAAAGATTCTCAACTTAATAAGAAGCAGCAGGTTGAACAAATGTTTGACAATATCTCTTCAGATTATGATGGGCTTAATCGTGTCATTTCATTTGGTATTGATGTAAAATGGCGTAAAAAGGTGATAGACATAGTGGCTTCTACCAACCCTAAAAGCGTTTTAGATATTGCCACTGGTACTGGAGACCTTGCTATACAAATGGAACGCACCGGTGCTTCTGAAATAATTGGTGTGGATATTAGTGAAGGAATGCTTTCTATAGGTCATAAAAAGGTGGCTCAAGCAAATCTTACAGATAAGGTTATCTTGCAAAAAGCAGATAGTGAAGCCTTACCTTTTGAAGACAATAAATTTGATGCTATAACGGTATCTTTTGGTGTTAGAAACTTTGAAGATTTAGAAAAAGGACTGTCTGAAATATTACGAGTACTAAAACCTTCTGGAACTTTTGTGGTATTAGAAACTTCTGTTCCCACAAGATTCCCTTTTAAACAAGGTTATAATTTATACAGCAAGTTTATCTTACCAACCATTGGAAAAATGTTTAGTAAAGACAGAGTAGCTTATAAATATTTAAGTGAAAGTGCCTCTAAATTTCCACATGGTGAAGCTTTCAACAATATTTTGAGAAAAGTAGGGTTTATAAATGTGAAGAATTTACCACAAACTCTAGGTTCTGCAACAATTTATACTGCTTCAAAAACATCTTAATGGGAAGACTTCTTATCATCTTAATAGCCTTAGTATCATTTCATAATGCCCAAGCCCAATGGCCTTTTGGCAAAGAGAAAATTAGAAACCTTGACAATTTTGATAAATCAAGATTATCTTGGGGATACACCTTAGGGTTTAATAGTTATGACTTTGATTTTGATTACAAAAACCAAACAGAAGATATCATAGTAGAAAAAAGCGTTGGTTTTAATGTTGGGCTTTTAGGAAATTTAAGACTTAATGATTATTTAGATTTAAGGCTTGAGCCAATGGTTGCGTTTAGTAGCCGAAACTTAATATTTCCGTTTGCAGGTGAAGATGATCAAGATAGATTGCGAGAAGTAAAATCTACCTATGTTCATATTCCGCTTCTATTAAAAGTTTCAACAAAACGCTTAAATAACTGGAAGCCATTTATTGTTGGTGGCCTTTCAACAGCAATAAACCTTTCTAGTAACCAAGATAATCCAGATGATAATAGTGTTGGCCAGTTTAGAATGACCAATAACAGTTATTATTATGAGGTAGGCTTTGGGATTGACCTGTACCTTTACTATTTCAAATTTACACCTTCAATACGAGGTGTTTTTGCTCTTAATGATGAATTGGTAAGAGATGCGGACCCTAACAGTATTTATACAAGTAATATTGAAAAAATGTCTTCTAGAGGCGTATTTATAAACTTTACCTTTCAATAAGACGTCTAGAAAATTCACTCAATGTAATTGCAGTAGCAGTTGCCACATTTAAACTTTCTGTAGGTGCACCACTACCAAATTGAGGTATGGCAATACGATGATTACAAAGTTCCTCTATTTCCTTAGTAACACCATTAGCTTCGTTCCCCATAACAATAACAAAATCTTCTGGTAATGGTTTGCTGTAAACAGATTCCCCATTCATAAAAGTTCCAAAAATTGGTAAATCTAAAGTATTTAAGTGCTTATGTAAGTCTGTATAAATAACCTCTACTCTAGTTAATGATCCCATTGTGGCTTGCACAACTTTAGGGTTGTAACAATCTACAGTATCCTTAGAGCAAATAAGACTTTGAATATTAAACCAATCACATAACCTAATAATAGTTCCCAAATTTCCAGGGTCCCTAACACCATCTAAAGCAAGAAGTCTATTTTGTTTAAAGTCAGTTTTTGGAACAGGAATCTTAAACACTGCCAAAGCAACTTGAGCTGTAGACAAATGAGATATTGCCTGCAATTCTTTTAAAGAAATAAGCTGAGTTTCTTTAGAATGACTTAAAAAAACATTTTCTGTTGATAATAATGAATAGAGCTCTAAACTTGAGTTTAAAAATTCATTTATACTCTTAACACCTTCAACAACAAAAAGCCCATGTTTTAAACGGAATTTTTTTTGGTTTAGACTGCGTATTAACTTAGATTGGCTTTTGCTAACCATGTAAAAATGGTACTTTTGAACGTTTAATATTAGATTATACTATAGGCTTGACCGTACAGCACGTAAAAATAACACTTATTCTTTTAATCCTTGTGGTGTTAAGCTCTTGTAATGCTGTAAAACGCTTAGAAGCAGATGAGCATTTACTTACTGAAAATACTATTTATCAAAACGATGAAAAAGTTTCAGATCCTCGCATAAGAAACCAATTGTATCAAAACCCTAACGTTAAACTACTTGGCGTTCCTTTACGCTTGCACATTTATAATATGGCAAGACCAAATATAGATTCTATTCTTACTTCTAGAATTTATGACAACCCTAAGAAACTAAAATTTCTGAAAAAATTCTGGTCAGAAAAGCAAATTATCAAGCGCATAGATGCTGGAATTAACTTTAACGAATGGATTAAACGTACAGGACAAGCACCAACAATTATAAATGAAGAAAAAACCAACAAATCTAAAAACAGATTAGAAGCTTGGTACTGGAATAATGGCTGGTTTAATGTTGATTCTAAATATGAAATAAATTTAGAAGACAACAAACGTGGTACTGTTGATTATTTTATTACTACAGGCAAACCCTACATAGTAGATAGCATTTCAAGAAAAATAGAGTCACCAGTTGTAGATTCTTTATATCAAGCCCATAAAGATAAAAGTCTTATTAAGTCTGGAGTACAATATGCCACTAAAGATTTTGGGAATGAACGCGACCGTCTTACAACACTGTTTAGAAATAGTGGCCTTTATCATTTTGAGCAAGAATTTTTAAATTTTGATGCAGATACTGTAAACACTAACCATAAGGTTAATGTAAATGTGCTTATTGGTGACAGACCTGTAAAACTGGGAGATACTGCTATAAAGGTTCCCTTTAAAATTCATAAGATTAGTGAGGTTAATATTATTACAGACTACACGTATCAAAATAGAAATAAACCCATTACAGATACCACTAGCTATGACGGTTATAATCTCATGGCTTTCGATGAAATAAAGTACAGGCCCAAATCTTTAACAGATAATATTTTTATAAAAAAGGGCGATGTTTTTAAAGACATAGACAGAACCTTAACATACAATCGAATTTCACAATTAAGGATTTTTAAATATCCTAATATTAAATATGTGGAAGATCCTCGAGACAGCACAAATACTAATTTAATAGCCAATGTATTTTTAACGCCTAGAGAAAAATACAATGTCGCCTTTAATTTTGATGTCTCTCAAAGTAATATACAAGATTTCGGTATTGGTTTTGGAGGCTCTTTACTAATTAGAAACATTTTTAGAGGTGCAGAAACTTTTGAAATATCAACTAGAGGTAGTATAGGTTCTTCCAGTGATGCTGCAGATAGCGAAGATCGTTTTTTTAATATATCAGAAGTTGGAGCAGATATGAAATTGTCTTTCCCAAAAATACTGTTCCCTATAAACACAGAAAAATATATTCCTAATTACATGTCACCCTTCACCACATTAAGCGTAGGTGTAAGCACTCAACAAAATATAGGCTTAGATAAACAAAATGTCACAGGTGCTTTTTCATACCGTTGGCAGCCTAAAAAAACATTAACACATCAACTAGATTTACTTAACGTTCAGTATGTTAGAAATTTAAATACAGGAAATTATTTTAATGTTTACAGAAACTCTTTTAATATTCTAAATGACATTGCTCAAAACAATAATGATGTAAACCCTGCATACTTTAATACTAACGAAGACGGCACATCTACATTAATAATTCCCGAAGGCGCCAATAGCTTTATTAATGATGCTTTATCTAACAACATAGATAACTTAACTACAGATGAGCTACAAGACATAAACAATATAAATGAACGCCAAGACAGGTTAACAGAAGACAACCTGATTTTTGCCTCTAATTTCTCCTATGTTTATGATAATAGAGACAACCTTTATGATAATGATTTTTCAAGATTTAGAGGTAAAATAGAATTTGCAGGAAATACACTGTCAACAATTGCCAGTAGTATAGGTCTCGAAGAAAACAATACTGGTGGTTATAATATCTTTGGTGTACGATTTTCTCAATACGCAAAATTAGAGCTAGATTACATAAAGCATTGGGATTGGGGCAACAAGAATATTTTTGCAATACGCACTTTTGGTGGTATAGCCATTCCTTATGGCAACTCAGAAAGCATTCCTTTTTCTAGGTCATTTTTTGCAGGAGGCACAAATGATAATAGAGGTTGGCAAGCATATGATCTTGGACCAGGAAGTACAGGTGGCCGTAATGAGTTTAATGAAGCTAATATGAAAATACATTTTAGCGGTGAATACCGATTTAATCTTTTTGGACAATTAAACAGTGCTTTATTTGTAGATGTAGGAAATATCTGGAATGTACTAGATAATGTAGATGATGAAGATGCAAGATTCACATCACTTTCAGACCTTAGTGAGTTAGCTGTAGGTTCTGGTTTTGGTTTAAGATACGATGTGAATTTTTTCGTAATACGATTTGATATCGGCTTTAAAACATACAATCCAGCATTAACTGAAGGAGACAGATGGTTTAAACAATATAACTTTGCAAATGCCGTATATAATGTTGGTATAAACTATCCTTTTTAAGCAGGCATTTTTTACTACTTTTGTAACCTAACAAACTAAAAATTATGAGTCACACAATAAAACCTGGAGTTGCTACAGGCAAAGAAGTTCAAGATATTTTTAACCACGCTAAAAAACACGGCTATGCTTTACCTGCCGTAAATGTGGTTGGATCAAGTACTGTTAATGCTGTAATGGAAACAGCGGCAGAGTTAAACTCACCTGTAATTATTCAGTTTTCAAATGGTGGCGGTCAATTTAATGCTGGAAAAGGATTATCTAATGAAAATGAAAAAGCTGCAATAGCAGGATGTGTAGCAGGTGCTAAACACGTACACGAGCTTGCAGAAGCTTATGGCGCAACTGTTATTTTACATACAGATCACTGTGCTAAAAAGTTATTACCTTGGATAGATGGTTTGTTAGATGCTAGTGAAAAGTTTTATAACGAAACTGGTAAATCTCTATACAGCTCTCATATGATAGACTTAAGTGAAGAGCCTCTTGAAGAAAATATTGAAATCTGTAAAGAATACCTTGCTCGCATGAGTAAGATGGGTATGACATTAGAGATTGAGCTAGGTATTACTGGCGGTGAAGAAGATGGTGTAGACAATACAGATGTAGACGACTCTAAACTATACACACAACCAGAAGAAGTTGCCTACGCTTATGAAGAGTTAAGCAAAGTAAGCGACCAATTTACAATTGCAGCAGCTTTTGGAAATGTACACGGAGTTTATAAGCCAGGAAATGTAAAGCTTACTCCAAAGATTCTTAAAAATTCTCAAGAATATATTTCTAATAAATACAATGTAGAACATAACCACATAGATTTTGTATTTCACGGTGGTAGTGGCTCTACAGTCGAAGAAATTAGAGAAGCTATAGGTTACGGCGTAATAAAAATGAATATTGATACAGATTTACAATATGCATTTACCGAAGGATGTAGAGATTATATTTTAGACAAAAAAGATTACATCTCGGCACAAATAGGAAATCCTGACGGAGATGATATCCCAAATAAAAAATATTACGACCCAAGAAAATGGGTACGTGAAGGCGAATTAACTTTTAAAGCTAGACTAAAGAAAGCTTTTGAAGATTTAAATAATGTGAATACTTTATAAAGATTGAAATTGAATTTAATTTCAACTTAAAAAACCCAAAAATATGGCTTGGTTTAAAAGAACCCAAAAAGGGATACAGACAAAGACAGAAGACAAGAAAGATGTCCCTAAAGGACTTTGGTACAAAAGTCCTACTGGTAAGATTGTAGATGCAGAAGAATTAGAAGAAAATTTTTATGTTAGTCCAGAAGATGGCTATCACGTAAGAATTGGTAGTAACGAGTATTTTCAAATACTATTTGATGACAATAAATACAAAGAGTTAGACGCTAACCTAACTTCTAAAGATCCACTTAAATTTCAAGACAAAAAGAAATATGTAGATCGTCTTAAAGAAGCTGAAAAGAAAACAGGTTTAAAAGACGCAGTAAGAACTGCAGTTGGAAAATCTCAAGGTAAAGATCTAGTTATTGCCTGTATGGACTTCAGGTTTATTGGAGGATCTATGGGTAGTGTTGTAGGTGAAAAAATTGCACGTGCTGCAGACTACTCACTTAAACACAACATTCCATTTTTAATGATATCTAAATCTGGTGGTGCTCGTATGATGGAGGCTGCTTTGTCTTTAATGCAATTAGCTAAAACATCTGCAAAGATTGCTCAATTGGCAGATGCAAATATTCCTTACATATCATTATGTACAGATCCTACTACTGGTGGTACTACAGCATCTTTTGCAATGTTAGGAGATATAAATATTAGTGAACCTGGAGCCTTAATAGGTTTTGCTGGTCCACGTGTAGTAAGAGATACTACAGGTAAAGAATTACCAGATGGTTTCCAAACTGCAGAGTTTGTACAAGAACACGGTTTCTTAGATTTTATAACTCCAAGAAGCGAGTTAAAGAAAAAAGTAAACTTATACCTTGATTTAATTTTAAATCAGCCGGTAAGAAACTAAAAAAAGCCTCCAATAATTGGAGGCTTTTTTTATCCTATTTTGAAAAGCTCTTAATTTCCAATATAGATTTCATAATCTACACCGTTAAAGGTTAAAACAGCTATCGAGTCACAAGTGCCATCACCATAGTCTAAACTAGCTGTACCTATATTCTGAGTAATTTCCACAACACCACTTACCACTACTGGGCAGCTTAGCTCTCTACGTAACACTGTAGTAACATTTCCAGATCTTGAAAATCCATTACTTAATTCCGTATCCCAGTTTCCTGAAACCTCATATACGTTATCAGTCCAGGTTCCAGAACCTACACCTTCAACCCATACTACAGTACGATTTGCAACTCTTGTACCTGTAACATCTGTATTAGGAAAAGATGCAGAAATAGATTCTGTAGCTACAGATTGTGGTAAACCATTGTTGTTAGATAGGGTTCTTACTGCTGCACCACCACCGGAAATTTCAATTAAGTTTACAGCATAGTCTTCATAAGTATATGTAAGATTTCGTGTATTTTCATCTACTGTCTCATAATCTATAATAATAGCACCTTGTACATAATTGCCATCATTTAAGGTACAACCTTCACCAAAGTCAACAGTTATTGTACCGCTACCGTCACCATTTCCATTTAAAGTAATTGTTGCACAAGTAGGAAAAAATGTTGTGCTAGAGACTAGTTCACTTGGAGCTGTTTGTTCATCGAATGCATTTTCTACTACGTTAAAGCTTAAATCTGAACTTGTACTCATTTGAGCAGAGCGTTGTTCATTTTCGACAGAAAAATTAGAAGGTGTTTCATTTTCTGATTCGTTATCATCATCAGAGCACGATACTATTCCTAAAGTAATACAGCAAATAGCTAAAAATTTTAATTTCATAAGTTTAGTTTTTGAGTTTTTATTAGTTTATGAATAACGAGAAATTAATTGTAATCGTATGTTTAAATAATTTTTCAAACTGAAAATTAATTATCTAAATAAAAAGTATATCTTTGCGGCTTGGTAGAACGTCTGCCATGTACATGATATTCATTGAAACAATTTTGGAATGTATTTAACTCAAGAAGAAAAAGGAAACCTTTTCGCAGAACACGGTAAAGATAAAAATGATACTGGCTCAGCAGAAGGACAAATCGCATTATTTACTCACCGTATCTCACACATGTCAGATCACCTAAAAAACAATCGTAAAGATTACGCTACAGAGCGTTCTCTAGTACGTTTGGTAGGTCGTCGTCGTTCTTTATTAGATTACTTAATGAAGAAAGATATTGTACGATACAGAGAGATTGTAAAGAAATTAAATTTACGTAAGTAAGTTATATATAAGGGAACGTCTAGGCGTTCCCTTTTTTATTACAATGTTTGGTTGGGCATTTAAAACTACAACTATACAAGAAAGCTAAACTCTAGTTTTTCATTGGTCAATTTTCGGCGAAAGCCACACTACTACTACACACAACCCTGTATCGTCCAGGAAAGACGAAGACCAATTTTAACAATGAGAGCAGTATTTGCTCTCAACAAACACAATTTATGATACCTCAAGTATTTAAAGAAACCATCGATTTAGGTGATGGTAGAGAAATTACTATTGAGACTGGTAAACTTGCTAAGCAAGCACACGGTTCGGTAGTGGTACAATCTGGCAAATGTATGCTTCTTTGTACCGTAGTGTCTAACTACAAACAAAGTGATGTGGACTTTCTTCCACTTACGGTAGATTACCGTGAAAAATTTGCAGCTGCAGGACGCTATCCTGGTGGTTTCTTCAAAAGAGAAGCAAGACCAAGTGATGGTGAAGTATTAACAATGCGTCTAGTAGACCGTGTTTTACGTCCTCTTTTCCCAAAAGATTATCATGCAGAAACTCAAGTGATGATTCAGTTAATGTCTCATGACGACGATGTAATGCCAGACGCAATGGCTGGTTTAGCAGCATCTGCAGCAATTCAACTTTCAGATTTCCCTTTTGAGTGTGCTATCTCAGAAGCACGCGTAGGTCGTGTAAATGGGGAATTTGTAATCAACCCAACAAGAACACAGTTAGCAGAATCTGACATCGATATGATGATTGGTGCATCTGCAGACTCTGTAATGATGGTTGAAGGTGAAATGGATGAGATTTCTGAAGAAGAAATGACAGAAGCCATTAAGTTTGCACACGAAGCTATTAAAGTACAATGTGAGGCTCAAGTAAAATTAGCTGAAGCATTTGGTAAGAAAGAGACTCGTGAATACGCTGCAGAACGTGAAGATGAAGATCTTGCTAAGAAAGTGCATGATATGGCATATGATAAAGTTTATGCTATTGCACAAGCTGGATCTGCTAAGCACGAACGTAGCCAAGCATTTTCTGATATTAAGGATGAAATTATTGCTACCTTCTCTGAAGAAGAACAAGAAGATTTTGGCAGCTTAATCTCTAAGTATTACTACAAAGCAGAAAAAGCTGCTATTAGAGATTTAACGCTTAATGAAGGTTTACGTCTTGATGGTCGTAAAACTACAGATATAAGACCTATTTGGTGTGAGGTAGATTATTTACCATCTGTACACGGATCTTCAATATTTACCAGAGGAGAAACTCAAGCTTTAGCTACAGTAACCTTAGGTACATCACGAGATGCAAATATGATTGATATGCCTTCTTATGAAGGTGAAGAGCGTTTTTACTTACACTATAACTTCCCTCCTTTTTCAACTGGTGAAGCACGACCTATTCGTGGAACATCACGTAGAGAAGTTGGTCATGGTAACTTAGCACAACGTGCCTTAAAAGGTATGGTTCCTGAAGATTGTCCTTACACCGTACGTGTTGTTTCTGAAGTATTAGAATCTAATGGTTCTTCTTCTATGGCTACAGTATGTGCTGGTACAATGGCAATGATGGATGCTGGTGTACAAATGAAAAAACCAGTTTCTGGTATTGCAATGGGATTAATCTCTGATGCAGAAAGTGGAAAGTATGCTGTACTATCTGATATCTTAGGTGATGAAGATCACTTAGGTGATATGGACTTTAAGGTAACTGGTACTGCAGATGGTATTACAGCTTGCCAAATGGATATTAAAGTAAAAGGTTTATCATATGAGATTTTAGTAAATGCGCTAAAACAAGCTCGTGATGGTCGTTTACATATCTTAGAGAAGTTAACAGATACTATTTCTCAACCAAATGAAGATGTAAAATCTTATGCTCCTAAAATGGTTTCTGTAAGAATACCTAATGAGTATATTGGTGCAATGATTGGACCTGGTGGAAAAGTAATTCAAGAACTTCAAAAAGAAACAGGTACAACTATCGTTATTAACGAAGATCCTGTTACAGAAGAAGGTATTATTGAAATACTTGGTACTGGGCAAGAAGGTATTGATGCTGTACTAGCTAAGATAGACTCTGTAACGTTTAAACCACAAGTTGGTAGCGTTTACGAAGTTAAAGTTATTAAAATGCTAGACTTTGGTGCTGTTGTAGAATACACAGAAGCTCCAGGAAATGAAGTATTACTGCACGTTAGTGAACTTGCTTGGGAACGCACAGAAAATGTTTCTGATGTAGTAAAACTAGGTGATATTATTGATGTTAAGTACTTTGGTATAGATAAACGTACACGTAAAGAGAAAGTATCTCGTAAAGCACTTTTAGAAAAGCCAGAAGGTTATAAAGAAAGAGCTCCTAGAGAAGACAAACCTCGAGGCGACAGAAACCGTGATAGAAATCGTAGTGGTGATCGCGATAGAAACAAAAGCAGAGATTAATTCCTGTTTTGTATAAACTAAAAAGCCTTCCAGTTTTGGAAGGCTTTTTTTTTATCCTCAAATGTCAGTTCGAGCATTATTTGAAGAATTATGTTAATAATTCTGAGAATACCCAACATAAAGAACAGTTCAGAAGTCGATAACTTTAAAATCTTAAAAACCATTAACCCAATTGACGCCAAATGACAAATAGTTTAATTCTATATCTTTACTGGATATCGACGATAAAATAGATTATTTAGCGAGTTGTGTGCAATTTGAAAGAACTATGTGGAAACCAATAACAGAGATTGAGATACTGGTCAAAATTCTGAAAACAGAAACTGACCTGAACGGAGAATTATGGAATTTCTGGCAACTGATAAAAATTAATCCTGAAAAATGGACTGAACCGGACTATGGGAGCGAAGGTGGTGGATTTTGGGTCGTAGGAATCTGTGGCAAGAAAGTGATTTGGTTTAATGACATCGAAGACGGTTTTAATATATCAGATTACAACGAATATGGAAAGATTGAAGGCTACTACTGCAATCAAGATGAATTAAGATGGACGGTAACTCATCTTTTTGATTTAATTAAGTTTGGTGGAGATGCAATTGAACAAGCAGGTCCTCCACAATCAATAAAAGAATGAATAAAAACTGCACACAACAAAACATATATTTTATAGCGGGTGAACGGCTGTCAGCAAGAATTTCGCTACGTAGCAAGCCTTGATTTCGGTGGACAGGAAAGTGCTTCGAAGCCGCCACTAGCCATATGCAAAACGTAATTCATTTAAGACGTGAACTTCGTATTTAATTTTTGAACAATTTCTTCTATCTTTTTGTTTCTAGCAACTTTATCTAATATAGTTGGTGGAACTTGTCTAACCTCACAGTTTTTAATTGCACAACGCTCGCAAGTCACGCCTACATTCTGATTTTTTATTTTTGCGTCTTCTAAAAAACTGAGCTTTCGATGCAAATGTTTATTAATTAACATTCCAACACTTATACTCCTGTAGTGGTTATCTTTAAATGGATCTTTAGTAGCAGAAGATATTACTAAATACTTTGCGCCATCCTCATACTCAGAAATCTGAATATCAAATTCGTGCTCTTTTTTACTTTTACTTATATCTTTTAAAGCTTTTAAAGACACCCATCTTCTACAATAATGTTCATTAGTTTCATTGGCACGTGGTGAATGCTGGTGTGACAGATGTAACTCTTTTTTAAGATGAAATTTATTACTTGCAGCTTTATAAGTAAATCTTAAAAAAAATAAATTTTGGATATTAAAGGCTTTCGGTAATATATTAGTTAAGCGTTGATAAAAAGATTCTGGAGAAGCATTAAACGCATCTATAGCTTCTAAAAAAAGAGATGTATCAAAAGTTTCCTTTTTGAAGATTTTAGTCAATTTTGCTTTAATTTGATCGTTAGGTATTATCAATGCACCTGCAAAATAAGACGCATAAAAATTATTTAATACCTGATCAAAAGAATCAAACTTTATCCAAGGAAACGTAAATAACCGTTCATTTATCTCAAGAAAATTATAAGCCAATTCTTTGGCGTAAATAAAGGTGCGTTGCGCATCATCTACCTCATCTGTAAGTAATAAAGTATTAGTCTTTGGAATAAAAACAGATCGTAAATTACCTAGAGCTTCATATTTACTTAACTCATTAGCTACAATACTATAGCCATATTCCTCTATTAGAATATCTTCTAGATCTTTAGCGGTAATTTTTTGATTCAAATCCAAGTGATAAGCTTTAGCAAACTTTAAAACACTTTGTTCTAAATCTTCAAAATAATTTTTGTTTGCCTCTTGAAATGAACGCACTGAAGCGAGGTAAAAATTCTCCTTACCAAAATTATAATGCTGTGCAATTTTGATAATTGTACTTATAAACGCATTCACTTTAGTTGGTGCGTTTGCAACAATATCAATTAAATTACTTTCTTTAATACCAAAAACCTCGAGCGGTATTTCCTTGAGTATTTTAGACTGTAAAATATCTCCAATTGGCGCTAAATTTTTATCTAATTTTAGTGATACCATTTGATCAAAAGGCACGTCTAATTTTTTAGACAGTATGGCGATTTTATCAGGTTTGGGATATTTTTTCCCATTTTCTATTTCATTTAAATACGACTTAGATAAACCCGAAAGTTTAGACAAACCAAACAATGACAAATTCTTGTCAGTCCTTATTTGCTTTAACTTCAAGCCGAATATAAGTTTAATATAATCTTCTTCCATAATAGCAAATATAAACTTTTCTGCGAACACTTAATTTTTTGCGAAAATACACTTTTAGCGAACGTTCGCTTGTTTTATAGCAATCTTTATACTAATATTGCTTCATAAAATAATCACAAGATGGAACACACGCTTTTAAAATTACCAAAAATCACATACTCCAAAGATGTCAATAATTATTATCCAGAAATTTTAACTGATGAAGCTCATGATTTTTTGGCTGCACTTCATGAAAAATTTAATGGAGAGCGATTAAAATTGTTAAATAGACGTTTACAACAGCAAAGTGTATTTGACAACGGGCAATTTCCAGAATTTCCTAAAGAAACGAAAGAGATTAGAAATACCGACTGGACAGCAGGTAGCATTCCGGGCGACTTACAGGATAGACGCGTAGAGATTACTGGTCCTGTCGATAGAAAAATGATTATTAATGCTTTAAATTCTGGTGCCAAAACGTTTATGGCTGACCTAGAAGACAGCAATGCCCCTACTTGGAGAAACAGCATTCAAGGACAGCAAAACTTAATGGATGCTAATAAGAAAACAATTAAATTAGTTGACACAAAACGTGGGAAATCTTACAAATTAAATAATAAAACAGCTGTTCTTCTAGTAAGACCAAGAGGCTTACATTTAAACGAAAAGAACATATTAATAAATAATGAAGAAGCTTCAGGAAGTTTAGTAGATTTTGGGTTATACGTATTTCACAACACAAAAACATTGTTAGAAAATGGTACAGCTCCTTACTTTTATCTACCAAAATTAGAGCATTATTTAGAAGCACGCTGGTGGAATGAAGTTTTCACTTTCGCTCAAGACTATTTAAAAGTTCCAAAACGAACTTTTAAAGCAACCGTTTTAGTAGAAACAATTACTGCAAGTTTTCAATTAGATGAAATAATTTACGAGCTTAAAGACCATATTGTTGGTTTAAATTGTGGTCGTTGGGATTACATTTTCTCATACATCAAGAAATTCAGAAATCACCCAAATTTTGTAGTCCCTAATCGTGACCAGGTAACTATGACGACACCATTTATGGATGCTTATTCAAAATTAGTGATCCAGCGTTGTCATAAACGTGGCATACTTGCCATTGGTGGTATGGCAGCGCAAATTCCTATTAAAAACAATCCAGAAGCCAACGCGGTTGCGCTAGAAAAAGTTAGAAAAGATAAAGAACGTGAAGTAAAGAACGGTCACGATGGTACTTGGGTTGCGCATCCTGCTTTAGTTGAAATAGCAATGACAGAATTTAACAAGTTTATGCCAACACCAAACCAGTTACACGTAACACGTAACGATATACACATCACCGAAGAAGATTTAGTAGAAATTCCAAAAGGTACTGTGACAGAAGCAGGAATTAGAAAAAACATTAACGTAGGTATTTTATATACAGAAGCTTGGCTAAGAGGACATGGAGCTGTAGCACTATACAATTTAATGGAAGATGCTGCTACTGCCGAAATTTCTAGAACACAAGTTTGGCAATGGTTAAAAAATGAAGTCATACTTGAAGATGACAGAAAATTTGACCTTACACTCTACAAAGCGTTGTTTAATGATGAAGTTGAAAAAATAATAAAAGAGTATGGCGAGTCTAACATTAAAAATACCAAGTTTGAACTGGCGTTTGAGCTATTTGATAAAATAGTATTGTCAGAAAAATTTGAAGAATTTTTAACGCTTTCAGCTTATCAATATCTGTAAAAAACAATCCTGCGATTGCGGCAACAATCAACAGGACCTAATTATTAATACTAAATAACATATCACAAAATTATGAAAAATTTATCACAAGCTAATTATAGTTCTGCACTGCAAGCTGTAAGAAACCTTAAAGAAAAGTATGGAGATACTTGGAATGCAATTGATCCAGAAAGTGCTGCTAGAATGGTGACTCAAAATCGTTTTAAAACAGGTTTAGATATTGCAAATTATACGGCTGCAATAATGAGAAAAGATATGGCCGAGTATGATGCAGATTCATCTCAATACACACAATCCCTTGGTTGTTGGCACGGTTTTGTTGCTCAGCAAAAAATGATAGCAGTTAAAAAACATCATAAGACCACCAATAAAAAATACTTGTACCTTTCTGGATGGATGGTTGCTGCATTACGTTCAGAATTTGGACCATTACCAGATCAATCTATGCATGAAAAAACTGCTGTTCCGGCATTAATAAAAGAAATTTATGACTTTTTAAGACAAGCAGATGCAATAGAATTGAATGATTTGTTTAACAGACTTGAAAACGGTGAGGATGTTCAGGATCAAATAGACAATTTTGAAACACATATTGTCCCAATCATTGCAGATATAGATGCAGGCTTTGGTAATGAAGAAGCAACCTATTTACTGTCTAAAAAAATGATAGAAGCTGGAGCTTGCGCTATCCAAATTGAAAATCAAGTTTCTGATGCAAAACAATGTGGACACCAAGATGGAAAGGTTACAGTACCACATGAAGATTTTATAGCTAAATTAAATGCTATTAGGTATGCTTTTTTAGAATTAGGAGTCGACGAAGGGATCATTGTGGCAAGAACAGATTCTGAAGGTGCTGGCCTTACCCAAAAACTGCCAGTTAGCCAAGAACCTGGTGATTTAGCATCTAAATATTTAGCCTTTGTAGAAACTGAAGAAATAGCGATTAATGATGCTAAAGAAGATGATGTGCTGCTTAAAAGAGATGGTAAATTAGTTCGCCCTGTGCGATTAGCAAATGGTTTATACAAATTTAAAAACGGCTCAAATATAGATAGAGTTGTGTTAGATTGTATTACAAATCTTCAAAACGGAGCAGATTTGTTATGGATTGAAACACCTACGCCTAATGTTAAGCAAATTGCACACATGGTAAACAGAATTAAAGACGTTATGCCTAATGCAAAATTGGTTTACAATAACTCACCTTCTTTTAATTGGACATTAAATTTCCGTAATCAAGTATTTGAAGAAATGCTTTTGGAAGGTGAAAACATGACAGCTTATGATAGAAATAATTTAATGGATGCTCAATATGATAATTCAGAACTATGCTATCGCGCAGATGAGAAAATTAGAACATTTCAAACAGATAGTGCAAGAGACGCCGGAATTTTCCATCACTTAATCACATTGCCTACATATCATACAACCGCATTACACATGAATGATCTTACCAAAGGTTATTTTGGAGAGTCTGGTATGTTGTCTTATGTAAAAGAGGTACAAAGACAAGAAATTCGCAAAGGTGTATCTTGCGTAAAACATCAAAGAATGGCAGGTTCAAATTTAGGAGACGACCATAAAACATTCTTTTCTGGCGATAATGCACTAAAGGCTGGAGGTGAAAAAAATACTTCAAATCAATTTGAAGTTAAAACTGATGATAGTAAGGTTGAAGTTAAATTTAATGACCATAAAGTCGAAGTAAAATTAAGTGTACCTGCATAAATGCCATAATCTTCATTATGCAAATTTTTAAAGAAAATGCGTTAGCAATTTTAGTTAACGCATTTTTTATATTTATAAATCTAGTAAATTCTCCTTCAGTATAAACGTCTACAACATGCGTATATGATTAATAATCTTTCCTCGTTACACACGAACGATTAAAGATCAAATAAGTTACTAAAACAAAGTCACTTATTTATTCTCTTCAACAAATGCCTCCCAATCTTTAAATTTCTCCTCACCCATCACTTTTTCCATTTTTACTTGGCCACCTTTCTTTTTGTTGGCTCCACTCCATTCATAAAAAACATCTGGAGATACGGAAGTAACTTTTACGCCTTTTAAAGATTTACCTCTTGCAACTTTATAATTCTTATTTGCGTTTTGCAATGATTCATCTAAAGCTTCAGCAAGTTTCGTATTATCTATTGTAGCATTGGTCCCTAAATACCAACTATGGTAAAATTCGCCATCAAATCGTTTTGCAGATATGGTGTATTCTGGTATTTCTATATCAAAAGTTTCTTCAAGGTCTTTAACAGCAGCATTCATTTTATTAACTGAAAGCTGTGATCCCACAACATTTAAGAAGAACTTTGTACGACCAGTTATTTTAATCTCTGCTCTCTCAACATCTGTAAAAGCAATGGTATCTCCTATTAAATATCTCCAAGCTCCAGAAACTGTACTCATAATTAAAATGTAATCTTCATCTGTTTTAACTTGGGATAAATTGAGAACTTCTGCGTCTTGAGAAATACTACCATCCTTAAGAATATACTCTGGTTTAAATGGTACAAATTCAAAATAAATACCATTATCTGTTATGAGTTTCATGGCTGTAGTTTCTGGTCTATTTTGAAAAGCGATAAAACCTTCTGAAGCCAAATAAGTATCTATTACTGTAATGGGACGCGCTAATAATGCGTTAAAACTTTTTTCATAGGGTTGAAAAGCTACACCGCCAGAAGTATACACTTGTAAGTTTGGCCAGATATCATGAATATTATCTAGATTATGATGTTCGATAACTTTTTTCAACATTAATTCAAGCCAAGATGGAATACCACTTAAGGCACCTATATCCCAGTTTTTAGCATTTTCTGCTATATGTTGTACGCGCTCATCCCAATCGTCTATTTTTGCAATATCTTCTCCTGGTTTATAATATCCTTTAAACCAGAACGGAATTCTACTTGCGCTAATTCCACTAATTTCACCTTCTAAATGATCGTCCTTTTCCACAAGGTTTGTAGAGCTTCCTAGCATCATAAACTCTGTTTCAAAAAAATCTGAAGGAAGATCAAAATTACTTAATGCACCAACTTGTTTAATTCCTGCTAACCTAATAGCTTCAATCATATCATCTGTTACAGGAATACGTTTGCTGGTTTTTCCTGTAGTTCCAGAGCTTAACGCAAAGTAAGATGGCTTTCCAGGCCAAGACACATCGGTTTGGCCTTCGTGTAATCGCGACCACCATTGGTCATTCATTTGGTGGTAATCAAAAAAAGGCACTTTTTCTGCAAATGTTTTCTGAATATTATCACACTGCAAAATATTATCAAAAAAATAATATTTACCAAAAAGCGTATCCTTTGCTTTTTTAAGTAGCTCTTCTAAAACTTTCTCTTGCTCCAGTATTGGTTGAGACTCTGAAGTAAATTTTTCTCTAAACTCAATTGCACTCTTAATTAAACTACCAAATATTGCCATGATTATAAAATTTGCTCTGCGTGAGCTTTGGTTTTCACTTTCTGTATTACTTCTGAGATCACACCTTCTTCATCTATAACAAATGTTGTGCGGTGTATACCTTCATACTCTTTACCCATAAACTTCTTTGGACCCCAAACACCAAATGCATTTATTACAGATTTATCTTCATCTGCTAATAAAGGAAACGGTAATTCGTGTTTAGTTTTAAAATTACTTTGTCTTTTTTGTGAATCTGCACTAACACCTAATATTGCATAATTTTGAGATTGAAATGTTGTCCAATTATCTCTTAAGTTGCAGGCTTCTGCAGTACAGCCTGGTGTGCTTGCTTTAGGGTAAAAGAATACCACTAATTTTTTGCCTTTATAATCTTGTAATGTATGTGTGTTGCCGTCTTGATCTACAGCTTTAAAATCTGGAGCTTTATCTCCTGCGCTTAAGGTTGTCATAGTAATATATTTTGTTGCTGTAATATGCTTTAAAACTTCAACAAATACAAATTTGAGATGTTATAAAACCCATAAATTTAATCGTCTTGGTTATGTAAGTCTTATAGTTTATATGAAGTCTTAACCTAAGTTTTAGAAACTTATTAATTAGTTTTATTAATTTTCAAGTCTAAAGCATACTTACCTATGAAGCTATTTAAACTTTTACTTTCTGTTTTAATTTTATCCAATTTTGGTAGTTGTAAAAATGAAGAGAAATCTTCTGAAGATACGGCACAAACGACAACCACAAACAAACAAACTATACCACAAGAAACATTAGATTTAGTTGATAATAACTCTTATACAACAGAATTAGTGGTAGACGGAATAGATATTCCTTGGGGCATTGATTTTCTTCCAGATGAAAGTATGTTGGTTACTGAAAAAAGTGGAACTCTATACCATATTGTAAATGGTAAAAAGACAGCTATTAAAAATGTCCCTGCGGTTTATAATAGAGGTCAAGGCGGATTGTTAGATATTAAAGTACATCCTGATTTTAAAAACAACAATTTTATTTTTATTACATATGCTTCTGAGGAAGGTGAAGGCAAAGGTGGAAATACTGCATTAATTAGAGCTGAGTTAAAAAATAATACTTTAGAAAATATTAAAACATTATATAAGGCTACTCCTAATACAACTAGAGGTCAGCACTTTGGAAGTAGAATTGTGATTGATGATCAAGGTTTTATTTTCTTTACAATTGGAGAACGTGGTAATAGAGATGAAAATCCACAAGATATTACAAGAGACGGCGGAAAGTTATATAGACTACATATAGATGGTTCTGTACCTAAAGACAACCCTTTTGTTGGTAAAGAAAATGCAAAAGAAGCCATATGGTCTTACGGACATAGAAATCCTCAAGGTATGGAGATAAACCCAGAAACAAATACAATTTGGTTACATGAACATGGTCCTAAAGGTGGCGATGAAATTAATATTCCTAAAAAAGGGTTAAACTACGGTTGGCCATCTATTACTTACGGTAAAAATTACTCTGGAACAACAATCACAAAAGATACAAGCAAACCAGGAATGGAGCAACCTGTTTTTTATTGGGTTCCTTCAATAGCACCTAGCGGTATGTCTTTTGTAACTTCAGATAAATACCCTAATCTAAAAGGAAACTTACTTTCTGGATCACTTAAATTTCAATATCTAGAACATAATATATTAGATGGTGAAAATGTAACCAAGAGAGAACGCTTACTTAAGGACATTGGTCGTGTTAGAAGTGTAGAAGAAGGACCTGATGGTTTTATATATATAGGTGTAGAAAGTAAAGGAATATTAAAATTAGTAACAAAACAACAATAATGAAATATAGTATTTTAATCTGTGTAACAGTATTCTCACTGCTTTCCTGTAAAAATGAAACTCAAAAGACTGAGACTTCATTAATACCAGAATCTGAAAAAACATTTTCTCAAGAATCACCATTGGAGCAAAGTATAAAAAGAGGTGAAGCTGTATATATAGATTTTTGTAAGCGTTGCCATATGCCTAACGGTAAAGGTGTTGGCACTACCTATCCTCCACTAGCAGGCTCTAATTGGTTAGAAGAAAAACGCAAGGAAAGCATACATTCTGTAAAATATGGACTAAACGGTGAAATACAAGTTAATGGCAAAACGTATAACAATGTTATGACACCACTTGGCTTATCTGATGATGAAGTTGCAGATGTTATGAATTACGTTATGAATTCTTGGGGCAATACTCAAGAAACAATGGTTACAGAAGACGAAGTTTCTGCTATAAAAAAATAGATTTTAATTTATACTGTCTCTAGCTATAGCCTGTAAAGCTTCTTTAATAGCTTTAGTATTAGTAATTGTATCTGTTGCTTTAACTTCCAGGGTGTTTTCTGACTTAAGGTTTAAACCTTCTGCTGTAGACCAAACCTCAGCCATTTGGTTGTAAATAGTTTTTTCCCAAGATGAAGGATGTTTAGCATCTATCCAGATTACATCTCTATATTGAACATCTACCAAAGCTAAATCTGGTGTTGCAGAGCCATCAAACTTCTTGCTGTCTTTCCGTTTTGCTGTAACTGTACCTAGTACAAACATGCGCTTACGTTCTCCTATATGCTTAATGTATGGTCTAAATTCAACTGGTCTATTATTATCCCAATCGTATTCTTTTTTAGATTCAATGACTTTTAAAGGCATTGCAGACACACCTGCTAAACCTTCTTTTTTTGCCGCATGATTATAATAATATAATTTTTGAGTACCATCTGCAGGTACAAACACACTAAAAGCTAAACTTGTACGCTCCTCACCTATTGGCTCCAACCCAAACCAATGGTATAGACCATTAAATGCGGTATTATCTACATCATCAAATATAAAATCTGTTACGTAAGGTTGAGTATTCTCATCATCCTTAAGATCTGGAATTTTAACAGCTGTTTCCATATTCCAGGGTAATGGATCAGAAAAACCTGCTAAGAATTTTAGTGATTCTGCTTGCAACTTTGAAATTTGCTCTGCTAATGTATTTTGCTTTCTTAAAAAAGGATAGTTGTCCATTTGGTCTGGGCTAACATATAAGCCTTTTCCTATTGTCATTCGCTCTACATAATCATTAAAGTTATGCTCTCCAGAATCTATAATCATAACTCCTCCAAAAGTAGGATAAGGAAAAAAGAAGCCTTTCCATTTTATAAGACTAACAACTTGCACCCAAGCACCTGTGTCATTTTTCATGTAAAAAACTTCACTTGGCTCTAAATTAAAAAGTTGAAAGATATTGAATCGTTGTACTACGGCATTATATGTATTTCGGCTAAAAGCTAGAGATTCTCCTATTGAAAAAGTTACAGGAATTCTATTTTCATTTGAAAACCTTGGAAAAGGAGAAGTACTTTCAACAGAAAATACCTCTTCGGTATTATCATTTACACGTTGCCACGTGTATTCTTGTGCCGGTTGCACAGCCATTGTCCACTTGTTTTCATTATCTACCCTAACCAATTGTGGCAGAGACACTTCTTGGGTTTCAGAAATACTCTCGTAGGCCATTGTAAGTATATTATTATAAGGCTGTATACGCTCATTTGTTGTTAATGGCAATTCATCTATTTCAACTTTATCTAGATTGTTATAGACATTGTAGGTTTGCATATATTCGTATAGCTCCAATTTCCAACCAACATACCATCCCGCAAAAAAAACTCCTGCAATTAGCGCCAAATATGCAATGCGTTTAAAAAATGTTTCTGAATGCCTAAAAGCTCTAAATGCAAATGCTAAGAATATACCTCCAAGAAGAATGAGGAATATATATTTCCTTATAAATAATAAAATGGGTTGATAATCATCTCTTAGGAAGAACAAAAGTAATAGTAGTAACACGCTTCCAAAAACAATTATTAGCTTTTGTTTTCGGCCTTTCTTCCAATATGATTTCATAGGTTATGGTTTTCTATATAAGTAGTTTATAGCGGTTGTTTGTTACACTACTTAATTTTTACCTCCTAAAGGTTATAGTTGAAGTGTTTTAGTTGGCTACCTCACTAATAAATTTTATTCGGTAAAGCCTAAGTTCTTCTTCATCATAATCACCATCAAATTCTTCTAAAGCATCTTCAATCTTATCGGTCTCTGCGTCTTCTAAAAAGTAATCGTGTATTTCCTCTTGTTGGTCTTCATCTAACAAATCATTTACAATGTATGAGATGTCTAATTTTGTTCCGCTATAAACAATAGCCTCAAGCTCACCAATAAATTCTTGAGTGGTCATACCTTTAGAACCTGCAATGGTTTCTAATGGTAATTTCCTGTCTATGTTTTGAATGATGTAGAGTTTTAAACTACTGTTAGAACCTGTTGTTTTTACAACAAAATCATCTGGCCTGAAAATATCATTCTCCTCTACATATTCAGAAATTAGTTTTACGAACTGAGCTCCATACTTTTTCGCTTTGCCTTCTCCTACACCATGTATATTACTTAACTCTTCAATAGTTATAGGGTATTTTACCGTCATATCTTCTAAAGACGGATCTTGGAAAATCACAAATGGAGGCAACTCCTTTCGTTTAGCTACAGACTTACGAAGATCTTTAAGCATCTTCATTAACTTTTCATCTGGCCCAGTTGATTTAGATTTAGTAGCTACAATAATATCTCCTTCTGCATTACTATCATAAACGTGATCTTCAGACATCATAAACGACTGCGGATTATTTAAATAGTCTTTACCTCGTTTGGTAAGCTTTACAACACCATAGCTTTCTATATCCTTCTTTAAATAACCAGCAACAAGCACTTGTCTTAATAGCGCCATCCAAAAGCTGGCATCTTTATCTTTTCCTTTTCCAAATAGCTCGTGAGCATCTGTTTTATGAGACTTTATTAATGCGTTAGATTTTCCGATTAAGGTATTTACAATTTCTTTAGACTTGTAAAGCTCATTAGTATCTTTAATAGTCTTTAATAATAATGTAACCTCATCTTTGGCTTCAGTTTTAGTTTTTGGATTCCTGATATTATCATCCATATTACCACCATCTCCTGTTTCAGTTTCAAAAGACTCACCAAAATAATGAAGTAAAAATTTTCTTCGAGACATAGAGGTTTCTGCGTATGCAACAACTTCCTGCAATAATGCATGACCAATTTCCTGTTCTGCAACAGGTTTACCGCTCATAAATTTCTCCAGTTTCTCTATATCTTTATAAGCGTAAAATGCCAAGCAATGCCCTTCACCACCATCACGACCGGCACGACCAGTTTCTTGATAATAGCTTTCTAAACTCTTAGGAATATCGTGATGTATTACAAACCTTACATCTGGTTTATCTATACCCATACCAAAAGCTATGGTTGCTACAACAACATCTACATCTTCCATAAGAAACATATCTTGATGCTTTGCTCTTGTCTTAGCGTCTAAGCCAGCGTGATATGGCACTGCAGATATACCGTTTACTTGTAGTGTCTGTGCTAGTTCTTCAACACTTTTTCTGCTTAAGCAATAAATAATACCGCTTTTTCCAGTTCGCTTTTTTATAAATCTAATAATATCTGAAAAGACTTCCTTTGTCTTTGGGCGTACCTCGTAATACAAATTTGGCCTGTTAAAAGAAGCTTTAAATGTATTGGCGTTAGACATATTAAGGTTCTTTAATATATCTTCCTGCACTTTAGGAGTTGCGGTTGCCGTAAGTCCTATTATTGGAATATCATCTCCAATACGTTTAATAATTTTTTTAAGGTTTCTGTATTCTGGCCTAAAATCGTGTCCCCATTCACTTATACAATGTGCTTCATCTATAGCTAAGAAAGAAATGGTTTGTTCTTTAAGAAAATCGACATACTCATCTTTTGTTAAAGATTCTGGCGCAACATATAATAGCTTGGTCACACCATTTGTGATATCTAATTTTACTTGATTAATTTCAGTTTTATTTAAAGAACTATTAAGGACATGAGCAATGCCTTCTTGAGAAGAAATGCTTCTTAAGGCATCTACCTGGTTTTTCATTAATGCAATTAACGGCGAAACCACAATTGCAGTACCGTCTTTTATTAACGCTGGCAATTGATAGCATAAAGATTTTCCGCCACCAGTGGGCATAATTACAAATGTATCTTCGTTTGAAACTATGCTCTTAATGACCTGTTCTTGAAGGCCTTTAAATTGGCTAAAGCCAAAGTACTTTTTAAGCTGCTCGTGTAAATTGATTTCGGTTAATCCCATTAAGCTTAATTACATTTTTACATTACCTTTGTATTTTAAATATACAGATTTCTAAAGGACTTACAAGTCCAAAAATTCATAAAATTGACACTTCAGAATAAAATTCTTTCCGTAGCAAAAGACACCATTTTAAATGAAGCTAAAGCCGTTGCTCACCTTGAGAGCCTGCTAGATGATTCATTTTCTAATGCTGTTGAATGTATTTATAACTCAAAAGGACGTGTAATTATTACAGGTATTGGCAAAAGTGCTATTATTGCTACTAAAATTGTTGCTACCTTAAACTCTACCGGAACTCCAGCAATCTTTATGCACGCTGCAGATGCCATACACGGTGATTTAGGAACTATTCTTGAAGATGATGTGGTTATCTGTATTTCAAAAAGTGGTAATACACCAGAAATTAAAGTCTTAGTACCATTAATTAAGAACTTTAATAATAAACTTATTGCTATTACAGGTAATAAGGATTCATTTTTAGGACAGCAAGCAGATTATGTTTTAAACGCATTTGTCGAAAAAGAAGCTTGCCCTAATAACCTTGCACCAACAACAAGTACAACGGCACAATTGGTTATAGGTGATGCTTTAGCAGTTTGTCTTTTAGACCTACGTGGATTTTCAAGTAAAGACTTTGCCAAATATCATCCTGGTGGTGCATTGGGCAAAAAACTTTATTTACGCGTAAGTGATATTACCAAAGCAAACCAAAAACCAGAAGTATCTTTAACTACAGACATAAAGAAAGTAATAGTAGAGATTTCTGAAAAAATGTTAGGTGTTACTGCTGTAACTAAAGACAACAAAATTGTAGGTATTATTACAGACGGAGATTTAAGACGTATGCTCGCAAAAACAGATAATTTTGAAGCGCTCACTGCTCAGGATATCATGAGTGAATCTCCAAAAACTATAGATAATGATGCTATGGCTGTTGATGCTATGGATGTTTTGGAAACCAATGGCATCTCACAACTACTTGCCGAAGAAAACGGTACATATAGCGGCGTTGTACATTTACACAATCTTATTAGAGAAGGTATTATATAATGGCAAAAAAATCTGTTAAAGAAGTCGCGAAAGAAATGTCTTTCTTAGATCATCTTGAAGATTTAAGATGGCATCTTATTAGGTGCGTAATTGCTGTTTTAATTTGTGCTACTGCGGCGTTCCTCTCATATAAATTTTTATTTGATGTTGTTTTACTTGGCCCTAAGAAAGCAGATTTTGTAACCTATGATATTTTATGCCAATTAGCACAACTTGTTCATTTAGATGATAGCTTTTGTTTTGAAGAGTTACCATTTAGAATACAAAGTAGAAAGGTAGCAGGACAATTCTCTGCTCACATTTGGATGTCTATTACCGCAGGATTTATAGTAGCCTTTCCTTACATAATTTATCAATTCTGGAAATTTATTTCGCCAGGATTACACCATACAGAACGCAGACACGCACGAGGCTTTATAACGGCCTCATCTATGCTATTCTTTTTAGGAGTACTATTTGGTTATTACGTGATCACTCCATTATCTATAAACTTTCTTGGTAGCTACCAAGTAAGTAAAGAGGTGTTTAATGATTTTGATTTAAGTAGTTATACCGGTTTAGTAAGAGCTTCAGTTTTAGCTAGCGGATTAATATTTCAGTTGCCAATTGTCATTTATTTCTTGACAAAAATAGGTTTGGTAACTCCAGAATTCTTAAAAACCTATAGAAAGTATGCGTTAGTTATCATCTTGGTAATCTCAGCAGTTATTACGCCTCCAGATATAGCCAGTCAGGTTATTGTAGCAATTCCTGTACTTATTTTATACGAAGTAAGTATCGTAATTGCAAAATGGGTTGTGCGTAAACAACGAAAAAAAGAACAACAATTAAAAAAGACCTCATGATAAATATGGTTGATGAGTTCAACTCTTACCGTAGTAAGATGAACGACAAAATCCTTAATGAAGACAACAAAGTCATTAAGAGAATTTTTAACCTAGACACCAATGCTTTTGCAGAAGGTGCTTTAGATGTAAAAACAAAAGAGTTATTAGGATTAGTAGCATCTTTAGTTTTACGTTGTGACGATTGTGTAAAGTACCATTTAGAAAGTAGCTTTAACCAAGGCGTTACCAAAGCACAAATAATGGAAACATTAAGTATTGGTACATTAGTTGGTGGTACAATAGTAATTCCTCACTTAAGAAGAGCTTATGAGTACTGGGAAATTTTAGAAACCTCTGAAGCATAATCTAATTGCTATCTTTACGTTTAGTTAGTGATTTAATATAGACAACAATGAAATTAAGAGCAGACAATTTAATGAAAGCCTACAAAGGCCGTAAAGTTGTAAAAGGTATTTCTGTTGAAGTAAACCAAGGAGAAATAGTTGGTTTATTAGGACCTAATGGTGCCGGAAAAACAACCTCGTTCTATATGATAGTTGGCCTAATTAAACCTAACGGCGGAAGCATACATCTAGACCAACAAGATATTACTAAATACCCAATGTATAAACGTGCACAGCACGGCATTGGGTATCTAGCTCAAGAAGCTTCTGTATTTAGAAAGCTAAGTATAGAAGATAATATTATGAGTGTCTTACAACTCACAAAGCTTAATAAGCAGCAACGTGAGGAGAAAATGGAAAGCCTTATAGATGAGTTTAGTCTAAATCATATTAGGACAAACAGAGGCGATTTATTAAGTGGTGGTGAACGTAGGCGAACAGAAATTGCTCGTGCATTAGCTACAGATCCCAGTTTTATACTTTTAGATGAACCCTTTGCAGGAGTAGATCCTGTAGCTGTTGAAGACATACAGCGTATTGTAGCGCAGCTTAAAAACAAAAACATAGGTATTCTTATCACAGATCATAATGTTCAAGAGACGTTAGCCATTACAGATAGAACTTATCTTATGTTTGAAGGAAGCATCTTGAAACATGGCGAACCAGAAGAGTTGGCAGAAGATGAAATGGTACGTAAAGTATACTTAGGGCAAAACTTTGAGTTACGTAAGAAGAAGTTGTTTACTTAATAAATACTACTACTATCAAAATTCTCTTTTTTTTAAGACATCTAAGTGAGTAAGATTTAAATAAATCAGATTACTCATAGCAAAATGTATGATTATTTTTTACGGTTCTTCTTAGACAAAAAGTAAAGTACAGCTCCAGAAAACAATCCAGCGACTATTGAAGTAATTAAAATTGCCGGCCATTTCTCTGCAAAGACTTCTCGTTGTAAAAAGTAATTAAATCCAAAATAAACTACTATAAATATAACAACGTATAGGACTAAAGATTTTTTAGGCATGAGATGGTTTTTTAAAGAATGAAATTAAAATATAGCTTAACATAATAATTGGAATAGCTATAAACTTTAAAAACACAATTAGCAATATACACAATAGCAAGAATCCAAATCTTGTTTTATTTCCATCTAATTTGAAGTTCTTAAATTTAAGAGCAAATAATTCTAAATTAGCATTTAATAAAAAGCAGCTTAAAACTGTAAAAGCAAATAAGAACCACATATTAGTAAATAGCTCAACAAATATTTCTACAGGTTGGTATTCTAATATTAGCGGCAAACTTAAAACTAACAATGCATTGGCAGGAGTTGGTAATCCTATAAAACTATCTGTCTGTCTATCATCTACATTAAAATTAGCTAACCTGTAACAAGACGCTAACGTAATCGCTAAGCCGATAAATGATAACATCGGGTATTCGAAAATATGATTTTCAACATCCCAACTTCCATAAAAACCATCTTTAGATACCAGAGCGTTATTTAATAGTTGCACCATTACAATGCCTGGAACTAATCCACTTGTAACCATATCTGCCAAAGAATCTAACTGTAAACCTAATTCACTTTTTGCATTAAGAAGTCTTGCTGCAAGACCGTCAAAGAAATCAAAGAAAATACCTATAGCTACAAACAAAGCTGCAAGCACCAAATGGTTTTGTACTGCAAGGATTGTTGCAATGCTTCCGCACAATAAATTTAATAGTGTAATTAGGTTAGGTATTTGCTTAGTCATTTAGGATAATTATAGTTACAATGTAAAAATAGCAAAGTATTTTCGTCTTATAACAACCAAAGGCAATATTGCCTCGTAATTAGAGTTATAGAATTGTATTTTTTTCAGCATATTTGCCTAAAATCATCATATTGCGCCATAGTTTTACTTTCTTTTTAATTTTAGTATCTGTTACACTTAGTGCACAGACCACACGTAAATACTCCAATGAATTTTTAAATATTGGTGTTGATGCTGCTGCTTTTGGTATGGGTAATGCTGTTACGGCACTTAGTAATGATGTAAATTCTGGTTATTGGAATCCAGCTGGCTTAGTTAATATTAATGATTGGGAAGTTTCTGGAATGCATGCCAGCTACTTTGCAAACATTGCTAATTATGATTACCTGGCGGTTGCAAAACCTTTAGATAATGAAAGTGCAATTGGGTTTAGTGTCATACGTTTTGGTGTTGATGATATTTTAAACACCACACAATTAATAGACGACCAAGGAAACATAAATTATGATAGGATAAGCTTATTCTCAACTGCAGATTACGCTTTTACGTTTTCTTATGCAAGACAGCTAAAGATACCTGGTTTTAGTTATGGTGTAAATGCTAAAGTAATTCGCCGTATTATTGGAGACTTTGCGAATTCTTGGGGTTTTGGTTTAGATGCAGGTATTCAGCTTGAAAGAAACAACTGGAAATTTGGTTTTATGGCGCGTGATATTACAACAACATTTAATGCTTGGAGTATAGATGAAGAAGAGTATGCTACTGTACAAAATGCTGTAGAAGGCCAAAACCAAGAACTTCCTGAAAATACAGAGATCACGCTTCCTAAATTACAATTAGGTATTGCAAAAAGCATGACGATTAGATACGATTTTGATGTAAAAGCAGAATTAGATTTAAATATGCGCTTTGCAGAAACTAATGATATTATTTCAACCTCAGCATTTAGCATCTCTCCAGCATTTGGTTTTGAAGTAGGTTATATAAACCTTGTTTACTTAAGAGGTGGCGTTAATAATTTTCAAAATATTGAAACTTTAGAAGGCGCACCAAATGATCCAGATTTTGAAGGTGAGTTTCAAGGTGATGAACGTATTGGATTTCAGCCAAGTTTTGGTGTTGGATTTAAATACAGAGGTATTCAGGTAGATTATGCTTTTACAGACATTGGTGATCAAAGTGCTGCTCTTTACTCTAACGTTTTTTCTTTAAAGGTAAGTTTAGATTCCTTTAGGTAATGGGATTACCTTTTGCTATTTTTGAGAGGATTTCAAATTAAATAGATGAGACACCTCATACTTTCTCTACTCTCTGGAGTTTTGTTAGCTTTAGCTTGGCCAACATACGGTATACCACAATTACTATTTTTTGCTTTTGTACCATTACTCATTGTAATTCATGAACGCAGTGCATCTCAAAAAAAATCTGGCTGGTTAATTTTAGGTTTGTCATACCTATCATTCTTTATTTGGAATATTGTAAGCACGTATTGGCTCTACTACTCTACGCCTTTCGGTATGTGGTTTGCTGTATTAGTAAACACACTTTTAATGGCTTTGGTGTTTTTATTTTATTACAAAATAACCAAACGATTAGATTTTAAGAAAAGCGCACTATTTCTCGTACTGCTTTGGATATCATTTGAATACCTTCACCTACAATGGGAATTTTCTTGGCCTTGGTTAAACTTAGGAAATGCATTTGCAGAATATACATCGTGGATTCAATGGTATGAGTACACAGGTGCTTTTGGAGGAACGTTATGGGTTTGGATAGGAAATTTTATTATCTTTAAAGCAACGTTGCTTTACCTTAAATATAAAGAGACTAAACTTATCTTAAATGGTGCGATAAAGTTAATGGCTTGTATAGGTTTACCATTACTTGTATCTGTAATCATTTTAAAAACTTACAAAACATCTACTAAAACTGCAGAGGTTGTTATTTTACAGCCTAATATAGATCCTTACAACGAGAAATATAACATTACAGATAGCAACATACAAACACTCCTTACTACTTTAGCAGAAGAGCGAGTTACAGATAGTACGGCTTTAGTTTTAGCACCTGAGACAGTATTTGCAGACAATACACCACTTTCTAAAATAAACTATTCACCAGCTTATCAATTTGGAAAAACAATGGTGAGTAAGCACTATAAACTAAGCATACTTTCTGGCATTTCTATGTATGATTATTTTACTGAAAGTTCTAGAGTAACACCACAATCTAATAGTCATCCTAAAGGTGGTTGGTTTGATGATTATAACTCTGCTTATATGATGAATACAAGTAAAGATATTCAGCTTTATCATAAATCTAAACTTGTAGTTGGCGTAGAGAATTTTCCGTATCAAGGACTATTAAAACCGCTACTTGGTGATGTTATGTTAGATTTAGGCGGTACAGTAGCAATGAAAACGACACAAGAAGATAGAGAAGCTTTTACTTTAAATTACAATATAAAAACAGCTCCTATAATTTGCTATGAGTCTATTTATGGTGAATTTGTAACGGGTTACGTAAGAAACGGAGCTCAGTTTTTAAGTATTATAACCAATGATGCATGGTGGAGCAATACTCAAGGTCATAAGCAGCATTTTAATTACGCAAGATTAAGAGCTATAGAAACTAGACGAAGTATTGCTAGAAGTGCTAATACTGGAATTTCTGGTTTTATTTCTGAAACTGGAGAGGTTTTAGAAACTTTAGGATATGAGAAGCAAGGAAGCATTAAAGGCACTGTTACCCTAAATGATACTATGACATTTTATGTAAAATATGGTGATTATATAGCACGAACATCTGCCTTTGTCTTAATTTTCCTTTTCTTATACGCTATAACAAGAAGGCGTGGCGAAGTCTAAATTAACAACCTATTGTCCTCTATAAAATATTATAGTGCTTAACGTTTTAAGTACAATGCTTATATCTAAATAAACACTTCTGTGTTTTATATAATAAAGATCATACTGCAGTTTTTCTAGACTGTCTGCATAAGATGATCCGTAAGATGTATTTACTTGGGCCCAACCTGTTAAACCTGGTTTTACAACGTGTCTAGTTTCATAAAAAGGGATTATGGATGATAGTTCTTTCACAAACATTGGTCGTTCTGGTCTAGGACCAATAATACTCATGTGTCCTAATATAATATTATAAAACTGAGGAATTTCATCTATTCTTGACCGTCTTAAAAACTTTCCGAATGGAGTTGTTCTAGTATCATTTTTTTTTGCCCATTGTGCCCCAGAAACTTCAGCATCTACAACCATAGTTCTTAATTTCATTATCTTAAATGGCTTTCCATTTTTCCCTATACGTTCTTGTATGTAAAATAAAGGGCCTCGATTGGCTACTAAATTTCCTATGAGGATAAAAGGCAATAATATAGTAGATAGTAAAATACCTAAAACTGAAACTAGAACATCAAAAAGGCGATGATAAAACAAGTAGAATTTATTTTGATTACTTCTACTAAAAGGGAAAAATTTATAAAAATCTTTATCTATATGCTGTACAGGTATTCTATGAGTTACTTCTTCATATACCTGTGTATATTCTCTAATAGGGAAACCATCTTCTAGAAGAGTTATTAACTTATTATATAGCGGCAACATTACACCTTCTGTATAAGAACTTGCTACTACAATTTCATTTATATGATATTGCTTTATGGCATCATCTATAACGTTAACATCTATCTGAACTAAATTTTTAAATTCTGATTGTTCGTCATTATTAATATCTGTATTCACATATCCAATTACTTGATAGTTAGGATCACTTTTTTGTAATGCCTCAGCAATTAGCTCTATATCAAAAGAATCGCCTACCACTAAAATACGTTTGAAAAACCTAGGTGCAGAAATTAACTTTATGTAAGCCAATCTCCATATAAAGAGTGTAAATGTTATAATACCGAAAAACACTAAAATTTGTAATCGGTTACTAGGAAGTTTAGGTGTATAAAAAGGAGTAAAAAGATAAAGTAATACTGTTAGTGAAACAGCTGCAAATATATTCTTGACGGTTTTTTGAAGATTACTTGCTTTTTGAAGGTTGTAGAGTTCAAATATAGTAGAAAACACAAGTAAATAAACACACAGTACAATAGACCACACCCAATGTTCTTCACTTATATTAAAATACTCTAAATCAAACAACTCACTAACCAAATAAAGACTAGAAAGTACTAAAAGAACATCAAATATTCTTAATAAAACTTTACGCTCAGATATTTCGAAATGAATAGTTGTAGGTTTAGGCATTTCATTTAGTTGGGATTCAAATATAACATTTTAAGTAAAGAGTTTTTGCCAATTAAGCTTAACGATTTGCCAATCATAGTTAGAAACTTTTTCTCTTGCGTGTATTGATAATTCCTGAGCTTTTGTTGGGTTTTCAACTAAGGAAACAATTGCATCTATAAAATGTGTGGGATTATTAGCCGGAACTAATATTCCATCTTCAACATTATTTATCAAATATGGTAATCCTCCAACATTTGTCGAGATTACGGGTAAACCAAGAGCCATAGCTTCTATTACACTTACTGGTGTATTATCAAAATTTGTAGTGTTTATAAAGATGTTATAATTATTAGAAAGCTCTCTCCATTCTTGCTTTGTTAATTGCCCTGTAAATTTTACATTTAAATTTAACTGCTCTGCATAGGCTTTGCAATTTTGTAAACTACCATCTTTCTCTGGCCCAACCATACACAGTGTAGCTTCTGGATATTTACTTTTAATAGCACTAAAAATTTTAATAGCAAGTTTGGGATTGTAAATTTTTACAAAAGATCTTACCCAAAGTAATTTTGGAATATCAATTGGTTTAGGAGTGAACTCATAATCTTTTAAAGAAATACTATTAGGAATGTATAAGACATTATTAAAATTATGAACGTTAAAAGCGTCTTTTAAATATTTTGATGGCGCTATATTTACGTGAGCATTTTTAAATAATAAATTAGAAAGTTTTTTAGATTTTACAAGCCTTTGTGGTAGGTTGCCACCTCTTAAAATAGGAATGTATTTTATCTTTATAAGCTTAGCTAATAGACCACATAGAAAAGCAAAATAAAAATTTTGAGTACTGTAGGTATCTATTAAAATAAAATCAACACTATTTCTATATCTAAGTATTGTAAAAAACATTTTTAAAAGTCTTAGATATTTATTTTTTATTGAAGAAACTGCAGTTACCTTAAAGCCTAATTCTTCAAATTTTTTAGAATAAACATCTACACCACTAGGTGTGTAACCGTGCTGCTGAAGTTTGTTTCCTACGTAAAGGAGATGTTTCATAGGTTACATTTAATAAACAGAGGCCATAAATAAATGCTGGTGCTGCAATCCTCATTGAAGAGTGACTAATAGTTAATGCCCAAAATAACAAAAATGCATAAAAGTAATTATTACGCCTATTCTTAAACCTGTAAAGTAACGGAGTTAATACTAAAATAAGAAGTATTACAATACCTAAAATACCATGTTCAGATAATAATCTACTAAATTCATTATGTGTAGCTGCAAGAATTTTAGTTTTCTCATAGCGATACTCTCTAATTTTACCAATACCAATACCAGTAATTGGTTTATCATAAAACGCTTCAAGTTCCGAAGTAATAAGCTCTGCTCTTCCAGTGGTAATATCAGTTTTTAAACGACCAGCAGCATCTTTGTTTGTGTATCTATTCGTTATTAACCCAGAAGTTTTAATAGCCGTAAAAGCAAAGGTACTTGCTAGTATAATAGCTATTATAGATAGCCTCGGTATTAAAAACGCTTTAGTTTTTATATTTCCTCTTAAAAAATAAATACCTACAAAAGCTATAGCACAAATTAACCCTGTAATTATACCTCCACGCGAAAACGTAACTAAACCTCTATATGTAACTAATGCTAGCAATATGAGATCTAAAATATTAATGAACTTATTCTTTATATAAAATAAGCGGGTAAGAAGTACAAATATTCCTATTCCTAAAGTTGTAGCAACCTGGTTAGGACCGAAACCTCCAGAAGCTTCATGATTAGATTGTGTACTTCCTAAAATATCTCCAATATCTGGAGTATTAAAAAATAAGTAAACGGTCATAGTTATTACCGGTAGTAACAGCGCAAGAATAATATGCTGTAACCTACGCGTACTAATTGAACGCCTATAACAGTAAATTGCGCTTAAACCAAGACAAACAGGTCCTGTTAAATTAAATAAAACTGTATTCCTAACATTTGTTTCTGGATTTAAATACATTGCTGCAAATAAAATTCCAGGTGTTAATAGGATAAGATATAACCAATATGGGCCAGATCGAGAAGATGCTCCTCTATAAAAAAGACCTATTAGTAATAACCCAATAACAACATATTTACCAAACTCATAAGCAATACCACCATTGGTCATTCTCAAGAATACTTCACAAGATGTAAAATATGCTGCAGCTACTAAAACCTCGTTATTTTTGTTTCTAGATTTTAGAATTAGAAATAAAAATATAAGTAAAACTGAAATTGAGTAAACTTTAGCAAATACTGGTATTACCGTAACAATTATTGCTATTACAATATGTAATACTACTAACTGTAAATATGCTATTTTTTTTAATGGTTTAAATTTCACTTTAGAGTGTTATGTAAAAATCACAGATTTTAGTTAAAGATATATTAGCTGTATAATGTTTATTTATTTTAATGTAATAAGTGTTTGCTAATTGTTTCCTTAATTCAATGTCTTTTATAAGAGTTTTAAAGGCCTTAGCAAAATTATTAACATCACCATGATTAATTACTAAACCATCTTGATCAACAACATCTTTACATTGACCAACATTTGTTGTAATAACAGGTAATCCTGCCATTCCATACTCAATAAGGGCTAGCGGAAGTCCTTCACTTTTAGATGACAAAACACCTATATCAGCTTGTTTTAAGACCTCTTGAACACAGATTACAGACCCATAAATAAATACATTATTTTCTAGACCACTAGACGTTATTAAGATTTTTAGAGAATTAAAATAGTCGCTACTTTCATTATAGCTACCTAATAAATGTAAAGTCCAATCAGGAAATTCTTTCACTACTAAAGCAAATGAGCTTAGTAAAAATCCATGATCTTTTTGTGGCCTTAAATTTGCCAATGCAACTATTCTTTTCTCATCATAGCCTTTTAATTTTACTACATTAGCCGAGTTACATTTATCTTTTGAATAAAAGTTATTTATACATTCTACTTTCTTACAGTATAGATTATGTTTTGCCCAAGCTTCAAGGCTTTTATTCACAGATATTATTCCTGAGTAAAAAACAGAAACTAAGGAAGGAAGGAAAGAATTTCTTTCTTCTAAGAATTCAGAATTGCCAAAATGATCGTGCCAAACAATTTTAAGGGATGGTTTTAATATTTTTAGTTGTATTGCAAATATGTATGAGGTAGAGTGTGCATGAAGTATTGTTATTTCATTCTTTTTACAAAACCTTAAAACTGTTTTTAATGCACTAAAATCAATTATCTTATTTTTTTTTGCGAAAAGGTAATTTACTTTATGACTTAAAGAATCTTTCAACACACCTTCTTCACGAGTGCAGCATAGACCTGAAAAGCCAGTCTTATCAACTAAACCATTAGCTATTTGTACTGCCATGCGCTCTGCACCACCTGCATTTAACGTATCTATAATTTGAAGGACTCTTAAAGATTTAGACATATACTTACTCTAACCAAGCTTTAAATTCTTTTACACGTTCTCGGCTAACTATAATTTCTTGCTCATTGTATGTTTTTAGTTTCACCTTTAACCTTGAGTTAGAATAACTAACAATATCTTGTATTGCCTTAAAACTCACGATAAACTTTCTACTAACTTGAAAGAATTTTTTTGGATCTAAATCGGTTGATAGTTCATCAATTGTTGTGTCTACTAAATAACTTCTTCCTTCAGTATTAAAAAGATAGGTTCCTTTGTTTTCAGAATAAAAACACTCAATTGCAGAACTGTTAAATACCTTAATATGTTGACCAACTTTAGACGTAAATCTTGTTTTATAAGAAGCAGTTTCAGCAACATTTAATAATTGTCGTATCTCAGACATGTTTATTGATGCCGATGATGCTGTAGAAAATGTTGTCTTAAATTTCTTAACTGCCACTTTTAATTCATCTTCATCAATAGGTTTAAGTAAATAATCCACAGAATTTAATTTAAATGCTTTTAACGCATACTCATCATAAGCCGTAGTAAAGATTATTGCACTCTTAAGGTTTACCACATCAAAAATTTCGAAAGATAAGCCATCACTTAGTTGAATATCTAAAAACACAAGATCTGGATGTGCATTCATACTCAACCACTCGATTGATTCTTCTACACTATGAAGCATTGTTAATGCAGAGATTCCAATTTCGGCAAGCATACGTTGTAAACGCCTTGCAGATGGTTTTTCATCTTCAATAATTATAACATTCATAAGGAATCTTTTAGAGGTTACTAAACTACAGAAAATTGCAATTACACGAGTAATAACTTAGAAATAACATATTTTAAAGTAGTTTTGCCCTTAAACATTTTATCCTTTGAAGATTGCAGTTGTCATATTAAATTGGAACGGTAGAGCGCTCTTAGAAAAGTTCTTACCATCTGTTGTTAATTTCTCTAAAGAAGCAACTGTTTATGTGGCAGATAATGCCTCGACAGATGATTCTGTCTTATTGATAACTTCACTATTCCCTTCAGTAAAAATAATACAGAATGCTGTTAATGGCGGTTATGCTAAAGGGTATAATGATGCTTTAAAACATCTTAACGAAGATATCCTTATTCTATTAAATAGTGATGTAGAAGTGACAGAACATTGGCTCACTCCTATTTTAACTTGTTTTAAAAGCAACCCTAACGTAGCAGCGGTACAACCAAAGATATTAGATTATAAAGATAAATCTTACTTTGAATATGCAGGTGCAGCTGGTGGTTATATTGATGCTTTAGGTTATCCCTATTGTAGAGGTCGTATTTTTAATAGCTTAGAAAAAGACCACGGACAATACAATGACACTAAAGAAATATTTTGGGCAAGCGGCGCTTGCCTTGCAATTAAAAATGATGCATTTCATGAGGTAGGCGCTTTAGATGAAGACTTTTTTGCTCACCAAGAAGAAATTGATTTATGCTGGCGCATTAAAAATGCAGGATATTACATAGTTTATACTGGGCAAAGCACTGTATATCATGTTGGTGGTGCTACATTAAACAGTATGAATCCTAAGAAAACATTCTTTAACTTTAGGAATACCTTATTTGCCCTAATTAAAAACGTTGCTGGCCCTAAAGTTTATGGCTTCATCTTAATTCGTTTAATTTTAGATGGGATTGCAGGATTTAAATTTCTACTTGAAAAAAAACCAAAACATTTTATTGCTATTCTTAAAGCACACGGTAGCTTTTATGCACAACTACCAAAATTTTTAAAGAAACGAAAGGCATTAAAAAGTAGTATTAAATATCATCAAATTAACTCGGTAGTTTACAAACACTTTATTCTGAAAAAACAATCCTTTAAGGAACTATAATCTTTACTTAAAGTATTGTTAATACTAAGAAAGTCGGCATTCTTTTTGATAATTTTGATGTACAAATAACGAATTAAAACAATTATGAAAAAAATAATGATTATTGCTGCATCTGCAGCGGTTTTATTGTCTTCTTGTGTTTCTCAGAAGAAATATGCTGATTTAGAAGCTCAGCAACAGGAAACGCAAGACAGGTTAAATACGGCTACCGTAAAATTAAACTCTTGTTTAGAAGAAAAAGCTGGAGCAACTGCTAAGGCAAATGCTTTAGAAGATCAGGTAGCAGACTTAAGAAGAACTAATGCAGATCTTATTGAAACAAAAGGTAACTTAACTACCTTGACAACTAAAGGTGCTACAAACCTTGAAAAATCTTTAGAATCTTTAAAAGAAAAAGATTTACAGATTAAAACGTTACGTGATGCTGTTACAAGAAAAGATTCTGTAACTCTTGCATTAGTAACAAGCTTAAAAGGTGCTTTAGGTAATATGGCAGATGAAGACATTGAAATTAATGTTGAAAAAGGTGTTGTATATGTATCTATCTCAGACAAATTATTATTTAAGAGTGGTAGCTACAACGTAACTAGCCGTGCTAAAGAAGTTTTAGGTAAAGTTGCTACAGTTGTAAATGCTAAACCAGATATTGAATTTATGGTAGAAGGTCATACAGACAATGTGCCAATTAAGAATGCTGTTTTAGAAGACAACTGGGATTTAAGTGCTAAACGTGCAACAAGTGTTGTAAGAATTTTACAAGACGAGTATGGTGTGCCACCTCAGCGTATGACAGCTGCAGGACGTAGCTACTACATTCCTGTTGCTAGTAATGACACTGCAGAAGGTAGAGCTAAAAACAGAAGAACTCGTATTGTAGTACTTCCTAAATTAGACCAATTTTACAGTATGGTAAAAGAAGGTATGGATGAAGCTTCTAAGAAGTAATTCTAAATCCTAATATTATTAAAACCGACTCATTAATTTGAGTCGGTTTTTTTATGCTATAATATTTGTGTTTAAGATTTAATGCTAATTTAAGTGTAACTAATGTTGTTAAACTTAAAATACTTAGAGACAGTAATTAGGTATTTAAAGTTGAATCAAGGCTCTATAAAACATTACTTGTATATTTAAAACCAATAATAATTAAGGCATAAAAAAAGCCGATAGAGCATATACTCTATCGGCTTTTTTAAAATTATAGGTAAAACTTAAAAGCTTACATCTATAACAAATTCTCCGCTTGTAATTACAATTACATCTTCTGGGTCACCATCATTAACGACATCAAAATTAAATGATCCTGTAACTACATCATTTTCTACATTTGTAATAACAATGCTTCCACTATTTTCAACTCCTGTATAATCCACATCACTTTCTGTATACGTGGCACTATAAATTTCTGGAGTAGCAGCTAAATCATATGTTCCTTCTGTAATGTTATCTGGGAAAATAATTCGGATCTGTCTTCCCATATCATCATCAAAAGTCACCTGTATTGTTTCTTGTACAAATACTACTGGAAATAAACTTGCATTAAATCCTGCACCATCTATTGTTGCTGTACAGCTGTTTACTGGTTCTTCTACAGAAAATTCAATATTTTGAAAAATTCCATTTTCTACAGTAATTGTAGACTCTGTAAAAAATTCCTGCATTACACCAGAAAAACTACCTCCAGCTATATTTGTATTAGTATTATACGTACTTAATGTAAGTGATCCAGAAATAGCAAAGAAAACGTCAGACTCTTCATTTGAAATATCTGTATCATAAAGTAATATAGCTTGATCTGGGTCAGACAGATCATATGTAGTGCCTTGTACTGGGTTAAATATTTGGAATCCTGCTTGTCTTGTTCCTACTGTTGCATCAACTAACAATCCGTCTTCATTGCTAACTGCAGAAATTGAAACACCTTCAAAAGCATCTCCATCTACAATATCAAAATCGAAGATTCCAGATGTACTTCCACCACCACCAACAAAGGCAGAGCAGTCTTCAATACTATCTAATAATTGTTGTAAAACACCTGTTTCATCTCCACAAGATGTAATTTGTTGTTCAATAGCTAAGCTATAAGTGTTACAAAGTTGATCTACATTTTCTGTTGTAGCATCAGAAAGTGCAAGTCCTGCAGAAACAGTTGCCTGTGCTGCTTGCTCACAGGTAAGATTTGCGCCGCCACTAGCTGCAAATTCTCCTTCTAAAGGTTCATTCTCGCAAGCTGAAAAGCTAACTACAATTAGGGCAATAAGAATACATTTTAAGTTAAGTAGGTGTTTCATCATATGTTTTTTAGTCATAACAAACATAATTAAAAAATATTAAGATGATTATCCCAAAGCTTTAGGAATTCTTAAGAGCAAAATAATACCAATTAGAAAATATACAGTTAATGTGATAATGGAATACCTAATATCTCCAGTAAGCTCAGCAATAAAACCATAAGAGAACATTCCTATCACGATTCCTATTTTCTCTGAAACATCATAAAAACTAAAGTATGATGCTGTATCTATAGCGTGTTCTGGAAGCAACTTTGAGTACGTAGATCTAGATAAACTTTGTACGCCACCCATTACAAGACCAACACAAGCTGCTGCAACATAAAATTGATTAGGAGTAGTTACTGTATATGCATATATACAAATTGCCATCCATATAATATTTATTACAATTAATGTTGGGATATTACCAAATTTACCTGAGGCTCTAGACGTTAATGTAGCACCAACTACAGCTACTAACTGTATAAGTAGAATACTAATTATTAAACCTGTTGTAGAGTTTTGTTCTCCCCAATCTAATTCTTCAATTCCAAAATAAGTGGCTACTAACATTATTGTCTGCACAGCCATACTATAAACAAAAAAAGCGCCTAAAAATCGTTTTAATCTTATGTTATCTCCAAGTTTAATCCAAATGTGTTTTAGTTCTTTAAAACCATTAAATAACACACCTCTAGTTAATTTTTTTTCAGCCTTATTCCCTTTGGGTAAGTATTTATAGGTGTATTGGCTAAATCCTATCCACCAAACTCCAGTAAGAATAAAAGATAATCGGGTAGGTAAGCCTTCATCTTCAAATCCAAATGCGTCGTAAAACATTATCATTGCTAAACAAATAACTAATAATATAACACTACCTATATAACCTAATGAAAAGCCTTTAGCACTAATTTTATCTTGTTGTTCTGGAAAAGCGATGTCTGGCAGGTATGAATTGTAAAATACTAAACTTGCCCAAAATCCTATTAAAGCCAAAAAGTAACATAAAAAACCAAACCACAGATAATCTATATTAAACCAAAACAAACCTATACAGGATATAGCGCCTAAATAGCAAAAGAATTTTAAAAAAGATTTCTTATTCCCTACATAATCGGCAATACCACTTAGAAACGGACTTAAGAAGGATACCACTAAAAAAGCTAAAGCTGTAATATAACTTATTAGACTATCGTTATTAAAATTGATGCCTAAAAAGGTAACGGTATCATCTAAGATTTTACCTGTTTGTTCATCTTTTACTAATGTAATGGCGCCGTAGAAAATAGGAAAGACTGCAGAAGCAATTACTAAACTATATACCGAGTTTGCCCAATCGTAAAACGCCCAAGCATTGAGCAATTTTTTACTTCCTTTTGGTAGGTTTTGCATGTTATAAAAATAAAAAAGCCGCTCAAATAGAACGGCTTTTATAGATTATATTTTTAAGAATTAACGTTTAAAGCTAGTAACTCCAAATCGTCTAGCTTCTGCCCTAGCGTTATCTGCATTGGCTTGCAAATTGTTAATTCTGGTATCACTGCTTGGGTGAGTACTCATAAACTCTGGTGGTGCTTGACCTCCAGAATTTGCTTTCATACGTTGCCATAGCTCTACAGCTTCTAATGGTTCGTAACCTGCAATGGCCATAATTTGTTGTCCTATAATATCTGCCTCTGTTTCGTGGCTTCTGCTAAATGGTAACATGACACCAAATTGAGTCCCTAAACCATAAGCTGTACCAAAGATTTGTTGTGTTTCTTGGCTACTTCCGCTTACAGCAATAGTTCCTGCAACAGCTCCTATTTGTTGTAATTGTCCTGCACTCATACGTTGCTGTCCGTGATTTGCTAATGCGTGAGCAACTTCATGACCCATAACTGCAGCTAAACCTGCTTCGTCTTGAGTAATTGGTAATATACCAGTATACACAACAATTTTTCCACCTGGCATACACCAAGCGTTAATTTGATCATCTTGCACTAAATTATATTCCCAACGGTAATCTGAAGTGTAACCTGAATATCCATTTGCATTAAGCCAAGTTTCAGAAGCATTTTTAATTTTCTCTCCTACTCGCTTAACCATTAATGCCTCACTTGTATTTGTCACAACATTGTTTTCAGACAAGAAAGCATCATATTGTTGAAATGCCATTGGTAAAATTTGTGAATTAGGCACAAGCGCTAATGTTTTTTTACCAGTAAAAGGATTAGTGGTACACGCAAGAAATAATCCTACAGCTCCTAATAATATTAAAGTTGTTTTAGTTTTCATAGTTGATTTTTTATAGGCTTAAAATTACAAAAACGATACCAATAACACTTTGTAAGAAAATCATAAAAAGTCATAAAAGACCTTAAAACCGGCGAAATACAGAGCGTATCGACAAATAGTAGGCTAAAATTTGAGAGTCACTGCCTATTTTATTAAATTAAAGACACTTATAAAATCAAAATATTATGAACCCTTTAAAAACACCTACATCTTACAAACAACATATAGAAGATAGATTTGGTAGAAAAGGAACACCTAAGCGAGATGAGTTTGACAAGAAATCTTTAAAATTTAAACTCGGAGTCCTTTTTAATACTACTAGAAAAAAAGAAAAAATAAGCAAAGAAGATATTGCAGAAAGAACTAATACCAAACTAGAACTTATTTCAAAGATTGAACTAGGCTTAGTAGATATTACACTTTCAAAATACAGGCAATTAGTTGAAGTTGGTTTACAGAAAAAGCTAAATATAACTATTGAATAAGATAAATTTAAGACTTGGTCACAATGCAAATAAGTAAATTTGTTAGGATAAAGTATATCCATGACCACAACAAAAAAAGACGCGGTTCCTGTTCAAGCATTACTCATGCCAAAACAGTTTATAGCTATAGGAAAAATAATACAATTTTTTTCTCCAAAATTAGCAAGCAGGTTTGCAGCTAAATTATTTCTCACGCCATTTAAATATCCAATGCCTGAGCGAGAAAAACACATGTATAATAATTCTAGGATTGAGCGACTTACTGTACCTTCAATTAATCGTGAAATTGTAGTATTTCATTATGGAACCTCTCCTAAAAAAGTATTATTGTGCCACGGTTGGTCTGGAAGTGGTACTCAATTAGCTAAAATTGCAGAGTCTTTAGAAAAAAAAGGATATTCAACTATTAGTTTTGATGCTCCAGCTCACGGTCGTGCTCCTGGAAAAATAAGCATGATGCCATTTTTTATAGAGTCTGTAAAATACCTTCATGAAAAGTATCCTTTTCAACTTGCTATAGGACACTCACTTGGAGGCATGTCTCTACTTAAAGCGGTAAGTGACGGCTTGCCTTTAGATAGACTCAGCATTATTGGCACAGCTAACAGCATTACACATATCACCAAAGATTTTGTGAGAAATATGAGGTTAAAACCTGAAGTTGCTACGCATTTAAAGTCTTATATGGATGGTAAATTTGGTGAAGACTTAGATAATTATTCTGGAGCTGTTTCAGCTAAAAATGTAAACATTCCTACTTTGGTAGTTCATGATAAAGACGATGTAGATGTACACTATTCTTCTGCACAAGAAATTAATTCGGTTTTAGATAAAGGCAGTTTGCTTCTTACTGAAAAATTAGGACACAGACGTATTTTAGGTCATCCTGAAACCATTGAAGAAATTACATCGTTTATAACGGAATAGTTATTGAATGATAATCCTTAAAACGTAAGTATCATAGTCATTTCACGACTTAACATACAACACTTAAAAACAAAAAAAATACTATGAAATATTTATCATTAGTTGCGCTTTCTCTATTTATAATGAGTTGTGGCAATGCACAAAAAAAAGATTCTGCTAAAACAGAAAATACGTACGAGGTTTCTAAAACCAACGCAGAATGGAAAGAAGTTTTATCTTCAGAAGAATATCATATACTACGAGAAGCAGGAACAGAACGCCCTTTTTCTTCAGAGCTATTAGACATTAAAGAAGAAGGTACTTATGTGTGTGCAGCATGTAAAACACCAGTTTTTAAAAGCGAACATAAGTTTGATAGCGGTACAGGTTGGCCAAGTTTTGATAGAGAAATAGATGGTAATGTTGCCTTCTCTACAGACAATAAAATTGGCTATACACGTGTAGAAGAACATTGTGCGGTTTGTGGTGGTCACTTAGGACACGTTTTTAATGATGGTCCAAAAAACACTACAGGCAAACGCCATTGTATAAATGGTGATGCTTTAGATTTTATTCCTTCAACTAAATAAAAAATTATATGTCTACTAACTATAATATAAATAAGACAGAAGAAGAATGGAGAAAAGAGTTATCTCCAGAGCAATACCATATTCTTAGAGAAGCAGGAACAGAACGACCACATACAGGTAAATACAATATGCATTTTGAAGATGGTGAATACCACTGCGCTGCTTGTAACACTAAATTATTTGATAGTGACAGCAAATTTGAAAGTGGTTGTGGATGGCCAAGCTTTGATAATGCTATTGATGGCGCTATTGAGTACAAACAAGATAAAACTCTTGGTATGATTAGAACCGAAATTTTATGCGCTAACTGTGGAGGTCATATTGGGCACGTTTTTGATGATGGCCCTACAGAAACTGGACAACGTTACTGTGTAAATTCTGCTAGTATAAACTTTAATAAGTAATAATTTAACGAGTCTTTGGGAAGCGCTATCTTTTTCTAATAATAGTTTTGGCATTGAATTTGATTTCAATTTAACTAACACAAAACCTTAGAGATGAAAAAAATATTAGCTTTATTAGCATTTACAGCCGTTTTATTTACAAGTTGCGAAGGAGATCCAGGACCTCCAGGACCATCTGGAGAACCAGGTGTTAATATTCTAGGTCAAACTTTTGAAATAGAAAATATTAATTACTCTTATGATGCAAGTGCAAACTTGTGGTCTACAATTATCGATATCCCTTCAGACATTGAAGTCTTTGAAAGCGACGCTATTTTAGTGTATCGTTTTGATGGTCAAGTTGGGTTAAATGATGGATCTACTGCAGATTTATGGAGTCTTATACCTCAAAACTTTTTTACAGATGAAGGTACAATACAATATGTATCTGCTCACACATTTATAGATCTAGAATTGTTTATAGATGGTAATTATGACCTTAGTAACTTAGATTTCGGTTATACAGACGATCAAATTTTTAGATTTGTTGTAGTCCCTTCAGACTTTGCATTAACAGTAGATGTTACAGATTACAATGCTGTAATGAATGCTTTAAACGACAGAAACAATACAACAGAAGGTTTAGAAAACTAATTTCTAAAAACATCTATTATATTAAAAAGCGATGCTCTAACTTACAGAGCATCGCTTTTTGTTTCTCTTAATATTGCGTAAATTCGTAGCCTTAAAATCAGACTAAAAAATCAGAAAATATGAGTAAGTACGATGTTATTGTATTAGGAAGCGGTCCTGGCGGTTATGTTGCTGCAATACGCGCCTCACAATTAGGCTTAAAAACTGCTGTAATAGAAAAAGAAAATCTTGGAGGTGTATGTTTAAACTGGGGTTGTATCCCTACAAAAGCATTGTTAAAGAGTGCTCAAGTTTTTGACTATTTAAAGCACGCAGAAGATTATGGTCTTAGTGTTGAGAATCCAGATAAAGACTTCACTAAAGTTGTAAAACGTAGTCGTAATGTGGCAGAAGGAATGAGCAAAGGTGTTCAATTCCTAATGAAGAAAAATAAGATTGATGTAATTGATGGCTTTGGGACATTAAAAACCGGAAAGAAAATTTCTGTTGAAGGTAAAGATGGTAAGAAAGACTATGAAGCTAATCATATAATTGTTGCAACTGGAGCTCGTTCTAGAGAATTACCAAACTTAAAACAAGATGGTGAGAAAATTATAGGATACCGCCAAGCAATGAACTTGCCTAAGCAACCAAAATCTATGATAATTGTAGGTTCTGGAGCTATTGGTGTTGAGTTTGCTCACTTTTACAATGCTATGGGTACTGAGGTAACAATAGTAGAGTTTTTACCAAACTTAGTTCCTGTTGAAGATGAAGATGTGTCTAAGCAATTTGAGAAAAGCTTTAAGAAAGCTGGTATAAAAGTAATGACCAACTCTTCTGTAGAAAGTGTAGATACTTCTGGAGATGGTGTTAAGGCTAAAGTAAAAACTAAAAAAGGCGAAGAAACCTTAGAAGCAGAAATTGTACTATCTGCTGTTGGTATTAAAACAAATATTGAAAATATTGGTCTTGAAGCTGTAGGCATTAAGACAGACAAAGATAAAATCTTAGTTAATGACTGGTACCAAACCAACATTCCTGGATATTATGCTATTGGAGATGTAACGCCAGGTCCAGCATTGGCTCACGTTGCTTCTGCAGAAGGTATTATTTGTGTAGAAAAAATTGCAGGAATGAAAGTTGAAGCATTAGACTACGGTAACATTCCTGGTTGTACATATGCTACTCCAGAAATTGCAAGTGTTGGAATGACCGAAAAGCAAGCTAAAGAAGCTGGTTACGAACTTAAAATAGGGAAATTTCCATTCTCTGCTTCTGGTAAAGCTAGTGCTGCTGGAACAAAAGATGGCTTCGTAAAGGTAATTTACGATGCTAAGTACGGTGAGTGGTTAGGTTGCCATATGATTGGTGCTGGTGTAACAGATATGATTGCAGAGGCTGTTTTAGGACGTAAACTAGAAACTACAGGACACGAAGTTTTAAAAGCAGTGCATCCTCACCCAACTATGAGTGAAGCTGTAATGGAAGCTACTGCTGCTGCTTATGATGAGGTTATACACCTATAAGCAAAACACTTAACATATTTAAAACCGCTTTCAATTTTGGAAGCGGTTTTTTTTATGCAAAAAAAATTAATCTTTTTTGTAACCTTTTTTTCTATTCTTACGTATAACCTGTACAACAAGATGTCATCAATCATCTAAAAAAATTACATGAGACAACTAAAGATTACAAAGCAGGTTACCAATCGTGAAACCGCTTCATTAGACAAGTATTTACAAGAAATTGGAAAGGTAGACTTAATCACTGCCGAAGAAGAGGTAGAGTTAGCACAACGTATTAGAGCTGGAGACAATCGTGCATTAGAAAAACTAACAAAAGCCAATTTAAGGTTTGTTGTGTCTGTATCTAAACAATACCAAAACCAAGGACTAACATTACCAGACCTAATTAATGAAGGTAATTTAGGACTAATAAAAGCTGCAAAACGCTTTGACGAAACACGTGGTTTTAAATTTATCTCGTATGCCGTATGGTGGATTCGTCAATCTATCCTACAAGCATTAGCAGAACAATCTCGTATTGTAAGATTGCCTCTTAACAAAATTGGATCTATTAATAAGATTAACAAGATGTATGCGTATTTGGAACAGTCTAACCAAAGACCACCTACTCCAGAAGAAATTGCACAGGAATTGGAAATGACGATTTCTGAAGTAAAAGAATCTCTTAAAAACTCTGGTCGCCACCTTTCAATGGATGCGCCTTTAGTAGATGGTGAAGACTCTAACCTTTATGATGTCTTAAAATTTGGAGAATCACCAAACCCAGAAAAAGACCTTTTAGTTGAGTCATTACAAACTGAAATAGATAGAGCATTAGAAACACTTACACCTAGAGAGGCAGATGTTATAAGACTGTATTTTGGTTTAGGACAACAGCAACCGCTAACACTTGAGGAGATTGGAGAAACCTTCGAGCTTACTAGAGAGCGTGTTCGCCAAATAAAGGAAAAAGCCACAAGACGTTTAAAACATACTTCTAGAAGTAAGATCTTAAAAACCTATTTAGGCTAAATTCCTTATCTTCGCTAAATCTAAAATATTTAACGATACGACAGTATTCAGTTTATTGTTTCTACAATAACATACTGTTCGTTTTTTGATTGATGAATGACCTCCGGCTGATTACCGGAGGTTTTCTCATTTTAAGAGTATTCTTAAACTCACAACAGCTTCAACATTTATATTATTGGTTACCTTTGCAAAAAACTTATAACATGTCTCAAAAACGTATTGCTCCTTCAATTTTAGCTGCAGATTTTGCTAACCTTCAACGTGATATAGAACTTGTAAACAACTCAGATGCAGATTGGTTTCATATAGATATTATGGATGGTGTTTTTGTCCCAAACATATCATTTGGTATGCCCGTTTTAAAAGCAATTAATAAACACGCCAATAAAACTATTGATGTGCATTTAATGATTGTAGATCCAGATCGCTATATTAAAACATTTGCAGAACTTGGTAGCAATGTACTTACAGTGCATTACGAAGCTTGTACCCATTTGCACAGAACACTACAAGCCATTAAAGCCGAAGGCATGAAAGCTGGTGTTGCAATTAACCCACATACTCCTGTAGATTTATTAGAAGATATTATAAACGATATAGATGTTGTTTGTATTATGAGTGTAAATCCAGGTTTTGGAGGACAAAGCTTTATTGAAAACACTTACAAGAAGGTAACAAGGTTAAAAGAAATTATCCTTAATAACAATGCCGAAACTCTTATAGAGATTGATGGTGGCGTTACTAATAAAAATGCCAAAGAATTGGTAAATGCAGGCGCAGATGTACTTGTGGCAGGAAGCTATGTATTTGGATCTTCAGACCCTTTAAAAACTATTAAAGATTTAAAAGCTCAGGTAAATTAAAACAATGGTTAACATACCTAGATTATCTATAATCATTATTGCTATGATGGTTTTTGGTAATGTAGGTATGCTACATTCTCAACATACAGATGTTATTTTAGATGTTAACTCTGGCAAACTACATTATCAAATTTATGGTGAAGGTTCTCCAATTTTAATAATTAATGGAGGACCAGGTATGAATTCAGAAGGATTTAAACCTTTAGCTGAAGAACTTTCCAAAACCAATTCTGTTATCCTTTACGATCAAAGAGGTACTGGCTTATCTACCTTACACGACATAAATTCAGTAACCATAACCATAAATGCTATGGCTGAAGATATTGAGGTATTACGCTGTCATTTAAATATTGACCAATGGACAGTATTGGGACATTCCTTTGGTGGTATGCTGGCATATTATTATACAGCAAAATATCCTGAACACGTTTCTGCATTAATACAATCTTCCTCTGGAGGATTAGATCTCACTATAATAGAGCGTTTAGATATAAGAGGAAGTCTTTCCCAAACACAAAGAGATTCATTAGATTATTATACCCGTAAGATTTCTAATGGTGATACGTCTTATGCAACAGCATATAATAGAGGTAAATTTTTAGCACCAGCATATGTATATAATTCAACTTACATACCTATTGTAGCTAAGAGACTAACACAAGGTAATAGAGCAATAAACAGTTTGGTCTGGCAAGATTTAAGGCGTATTGAATTTAGTACAGCTTCATTTTTTAAAACATTTAAAAAACCAGTGTTAATACTGCATGGTAAGGATGATGTTGTAGGACTATCTATACCTGAGCATGCCCATAATCTTATACCAAATTCTGAACTAGTTATTTTAGAGAATTGCAAACATTATGGTTGGTTAGATGCTAAGACTGCTTATTTTAACGCTATTAATACTTTTACAAAAAACTTATAATTTTGCAAGACACATATGACATTATAATTGTTGGTGGTGGTCCCATTGGTATTGCTTGTGGTTTACAGGCCAAAGAAAAGGGACTGTCGTATTGTATATTAGAAAAAGGACCCTTGGTAAATTCTCTTTACCACTACCCTACTAATATGACATTTTTCTCAACGTCTGAAAAACTTGAGCTACATAACATTCCATTTATAAGTGCTAATGCAAAACCTACCAAAGAAGAAGCCTTAGAATATTACAGGCGCATTGCAACTTCAAAAGAGTTAACTATAAATCTTTTTGAAAGGGTCACAAATATTACTTCAGGCAAATTACATGCTGTAGAAACTACAAAGGCAACATATATTACTAAGCACGTAATTATAGCAACTGGTTTTTATGATATCCCAAATCCTCTTAATATTCCTGGCGAAGACTTAAATAAAGTTTCTCACTATTATGGAAACCCACATTTTTATGCAGCAACAAATACTGTTGTTGTAGGTGCCAGCAACTCTTCTGTAGATGCAGCGCTAGAGATTTACAGAAAAGGTGGACACGTTACTATGATTGTTAGAGGAGACAGTATTGGCGACCGTGTAAAATATTGGGTAAAACCAGATATAGAAAACAGAATAGAAGAAGGTAGCATTACCGCGTATTTTAATGCAGAACTTACTGAGATACGAGAAACAGAAGTTGATATAAACCACAACGGTACTCATAAAACATTAAATAATGATTTTGTGTTAGCACTAACTGGTTACCAACCAAACTTTAAGTTTTTGAAAGATGTAGGTATTAATTTATCTAATGATAAAAGACGCATTCCTGAACATAATCCAGAAACTATGGAAACAAATGTAAAAGGCGTTTATCTTGCAGGAGTTATCTGTGGTGGTATGGAAACTCATAAATGGTTTATAGAAAACTCACGTATACATGCAAAGATGATTGTAGAAGATATTATTAAAAAATAAGATTAATAACCTGCAAAATTATAATTAAGCATTTGTCTAACCTTACTATATAACTGAGGAAAATTCATTTTAAAATCTTTAGGTGTTTCAATAAAATTTTCAATGAGAACAGCTAAAAACTCGTATTTGTTGGTATAAGCATAATTCCTAAAGTAGTCTGATGCCATTAAATTATTACGGTATAAATCATCTTTTAAAATTTGTTCTATTTCAGTATAGCCATCACTAAATATTGAAGCACTTACATCTCTAAATTTTTTACTATTTAACTGCAAAATATGTGTAAACTCGTGTATACCTAAGTTTAAATTATCTGTAGTATCTGCATAACCTTCCTTAAAATCTTTCCAAGAAATAACCAACGCCTTTAACCTTGGATTAAACTCACCTTTATGATATGCAGCAGTAATGTTAGAGTAATACGTATTAGGATAAATTATAACGCGATCTAAAATACCTAAGTAATAATTGCGCATCCCAAAAGTTAGCATAATTGCTGTAGCACCAATTAAAACTTTCATTTCCTCAGTAACCTCTAAATCTTCGCGTCCAAAAAATTCTTTATCTGCTAAAAATGTGGCCAACCTATGTTGAAAAAATGTTTTCTGAGAAGTATTAAGTAAACCATAAAATTCAAACTGGTTTTCTAGTATAGTGATTGAAGATTCTGGTAACTTCTTTTTAAACAGATAAAAGTGAGTATATATAGGCTTTTTAAACTTTATCACATAAAGTGTTTCGGCAGATTTTACTAAGTAGTAAATAATAATAAGAATGATTGCTATTGCAAGAAATTTTCCAAAAACCATATAATAAAAGTAGAGATAAAAATAAATGTATAGATAGTACAACCTATAATTTTCAATAATAAGAAGTAGTTCTGTTATTTTAATACATTTGTGTAACTAATCATTTAAAAAAATAAATTATGAAAAAGGTATTTTTATCAATTATGGCTGTAGGTATGTTAATGGCTACTACATCTTGTAGAGAAACTACAGAAGACAAAGCAGAAGATGCTATGGAAGATGTGAGTGATGATGTTAGCGATGATATGGATGAAGCTGAGAGCACATTAGAGAGAGCTGCAGATGAAACTGAAGACGGAATTAAAAGAGCAGGCGAAGAAATAGAAGGCGCTGCTAAAGATGTAAAAGAAGAGTTTGATGGTGAAACAGATGACAACTAATTAGTTACACTATTAACACTTATAAAACAAAGGCTCCTAATTTTAGGAGCCTTTTAAGTCTTAAATATTCTTACAACTTCAAGATATTATTATATTTGTGCCTTACTAACCTTATAAAATTTATTAAAATGAAAAAAGTAATATTATCTGTAATGGCTTTAGGTCTTCTTTTAGGAACTTCTTGTAGAGAAACTACTGAAGAGAAAACTGAAGATGCTATCGAAGCAATGGGTGAAGATATCGAAGCTAACGCTGAAGAAGCTGGTGATGCTATTGAAGCTGGTGCTGAAGAAGTTGAAGCTGAAATGAACGAAGCTGGCGAAGAAGTTGAAGCTGAAATGAATGAAGAAATGAACGAAGAGATGAAAGAAGATGCAACAGACGATAACGCTGCTAACTAATCTTTTTCTTTTATAGAATAGAAAAAGGCTTCCAATTTATGGAAGCCTTTTTTAGTATATAACAGTTTCCTTAAAACGTGTTAGTTATTAAAGTAAACATTATTTGGTAACACGCCTACTGTAAAACTAGTTGTTAAGCTATTATCGGTTAAGTCATAAATATGAACCGAACCATTACTAGAAAAGTCATTAGGATCACAAGCGTATAGTGTATTATCATTTACAACCATTCCATATAAGTTAAGACCCGTTAATTCCGCATCTGTAGGAATTGTAAAAGATGACGTTGCTCCTTTATAAACATTCCCGTTTAAGCCATAGTAAACTGCACTATTATCTATATTTAAATAACTTGGGTGCTCTGTTTGATTAAATGTATATGTAGTAGTAACTGTATTGCTAGAAGTATTAATTACAGAAATACTTCCACCTTCTTCATCTCCTTGATAAGAAAATTGTCCAGAACTTAAAACCCAAAGATTACCGCTGGCATCTAACTGCAAACTGTTTGGTGCCTTACCAACTGTTATTGTATTAGTAACAGCATCTGTTACAGGACTTATAACACTTATTTCATTATTTACACCAAAACCACCTTGATGTGCTACATAAATATTTGTACCATCAAATAACAGCTCTTCTGGACCTTCGCTTACTGGTATTGTTGTTGTAATAGTATTTGTATCTAAATCTATAACTGCAATATAATCATCTGTAGCATCACTACCACTACCCCAATTGGTAACATAACCTTTGTTGTTAGCAGTAATCATAAAACGAGGATTCATTAAGCCTGTTTCTATTTTCGTAATTTCTTCAAAAGAAAAACGATTTACTACAGTTATTTTATTACCAACGTTTGCTACTACATAGGCATTTGTTTCAGAAAACCCGATTGACTGTACTATGTTACCTAAGTTGTCATTGTTTACATCTTGATAAATATCATTATCTACCGCAGTGAAATTTGCATCAATATAAGATACTGTCCCAAAACCACTTCCAAATGGTCCTTCATTAGAAATTAATATTCCTGCTTCAAAAGCAAAACTATCATTATCTGTAATGGTCACAGTTTCAGAAATTGGATTTGTTAGCGACTCACCATTTTCAGAAATTACAGAAATCTCGATTGTTTCAGCCTCTTCAACAGTTGTATCATCTATAATATTAACCGTTATAACTGCTGTAGTTTCACCTTCACTTATTGTGAAATTTGTAATGTTTACGGTATAGTCTTCCGTTTCTAAAGCTGTACCCATAAGGGCAATTTCATAAGTAGTATCAACCAGTACAGCATCTGTAGTTGTAACTGTAAACAATAGCTCACCAGCATCTTCAGATACTGTTGTGGCATTTGCAGAGATAGTTATGCTACCATTGCTGTTATCGGTATTCATACCGTCATCATCAGATTCACAACTAACCGTAAAAACAGCAGTTAAAACCAAAAGCATTAATAATTTAAGTGTCTTCATTATTTAAAATTTAGAAGGATTGAGTTAGTAAAATTGAATAGTGGCGTCCAGGATTTGGCCTAAACGCTATATTTTGATAATTTTTATTGAAGATATTATTTACAGATAATTGTATTGTAAACCAGTTTAATCCTTTAGATTTTGGCTTAAATGAAAGGTTAACATTAGATACTGCATAACCTCCAAGAGTTTCAGAATTGTCTGTCTTTGTAAAGACCTCACCATTGTATAAAAACTGATACAGAAGGTGTAATGATTTATAGTTGTAACCTAAACTTCCAATAAATTTATGTTTAGGCACATATATAAATTGTGCATTGGTTGATAAATCTTTGGCCTCAACATACGTGTAACCTGTTGTAGTAGTAAACTTATGTGAGCCAAAATTATAATAAGCCTGAAATTGCGCCTCTATACCGTAGTTTCTAGAATCCTTAATATTGTTAGGCATAAACAACCCTTGTTGGTTGGGTAACCATTGAATCAAATTTTCTGAGTAACTAATAAATTCAGCTAGCTTAAATGTTCCGAAAGAAAATTTTAATGTTTGGTTTAGTTCTCCTTGATATGTTATTTCTGGCAATAAATCTGGATTTCCGATAGCGCCGGCACCGTTCCAATTTAAGTCGTTAAACGTTGGTGCTCTAAAATTTTTGGATGCATTAAAGCCAATACCAAATTGGCGAATAGTGTTATCCTTTTGAAAAGCCGAAAGATAGTCTGCAGAAATACCATATAACAATGGGCTTTCATAATCATTAGAAAACTCCTGTTTTAGTTGAAGTGTACCAGTAATAAATTTACTCAACTTATGCTCTAACAATGCAGCGCCAGAAATTACATCTCTATTACTTTCTTCTATGTTAGATCCTTCTGCACTTGTAGTATTAAGGTCTGCAATAGTTTTTAAACTTGTCTTAGTATTAAATTGATATTTAAACTCGTTGTTAAAAACATACCTAATCGCTTTCCCATAAAAATAAAAATCGTCTACATTTTTGTCTGGAAAGTATTTATAAGACTCAAAGACATGAGCTAACCTGGTTACACTTTCAAATGCTTTTCCTTTTGCTGTCCAAGCTAATAGGGTTCTTGTATTTTCATCTTCATAACCATCAAAAGTAACAGCCGTTAGTGTTCTACTAAATTCTCTATCACTTAAAAATGTATTATGATAAACATTTAATTGATGGTCCTTATTCAATTTAAATCCAAAATTTAAATTTCCATTTATAGTTTTATAAGCACCATTATCATTCCTAAGGTTAGTATTTAAATATTTAAAATCGTTTTCACTTTGCAAACCATCTAATGCCGTTTCTATATAAAACTTTTTAGTACCATAACTTAATTTAGCTTGGGCTTCATAGGTTTCAAAGCTTCCGTAGCTTTCTAACAATTTTGTTTTAAAACCAGTGTTGTATTTAGTGGTGTTATTTAAATGTATACTACCACCAACAGCTCCACTGCCGTAAGGAATGCTTCCGCCACCATGTCTTACTACAAGATTATCATAGTTTCGAGTACTTATGGTATTAAAATCGGTTTGCCCATTTAACTGAGAATTTATTGAAATACCATTCCACAGCACAGCAGTTTGAGAGGCATTTGTTCCTCTAAATGATGGAGAAGACACACCACCAGGACCATTTTCCTTAAAATATATTAAACTGTTATATAGTAAAATTTGCTGTAAAGGTGTTGCTTGATTGTAAAAAACACTATCTCTTAATGTTGTGGTTGTAGTACCAGTAGAAAAATCTGTCAAGCTTACATCACTAATGATAACCTCAGGCAATTGTTGGAGGCTATCCAATTGCGAGTGTGCATTTGTAGAAAAAATCCACATCAATAAGATGAAAACGATATATCTCATAAGTCTTGAGATGCTTTTCCCGAGCATCATTAAGATGATTAAGAACTTGGCAGGTCTCCTGACTTGTCTTTAATGTACATACCTTCCCATATTGCTACAGTGGTTTTAAGATTGTACAAGCTCAAATAAATGAGTGACTTACAGTTGCGGGTACAGTTGCCGATTTTAACGGCATTCCCATTTTAAGGTCATACGTTTGTAATACGTATTTCCACCAAAATTCAGTGCAAAAGTAGCTTTTTTAAATAACCGCACAATGAGTTTTAAAAAATACTTAGTTTTGAATATTCTTACGCTTTTTAATTAATCTACTAATACATAACTATCTTTTGAAATATTTAGCTTCACTTTTACTCTTATCTATACTATTTACGTCTTGCAAGAATCATGACAAAGAGCTAAAATCTTTATTAAGCAAAGGTGATACGCTTAAGATTGAATATGCCAAAGGTTTTGAAGTGGTTTCTTATGACGGTTTTAAACTTATGACTGTTAAAAGCCCTTGGCCAGATGCAGAAAAAGATTTTATTTATGCCTTAGTTAATGAGGACAATACACTTCCTGAAGGACTAGAGTACGATCAAAAAGTAAATTTACCTATAGAGCAACTTGTCGTAACTTCTACCACTCACATACCATCTTTAGAAGCTTTAGGTGAAGAGCATGCATTGGTTGGGTTTCCAAATTTAGATTATATCTCTTCTAAAAAAACCCGACAACTCATTAACAACAATAAAGTTAAAGAGTTAGGAGCCAACGAATCTATAAATACAGAAATCCTATTAGAGCTACAGCCAGATGTAGTAATAGGTTTTGCTATAGATAACGAAAACAAAACTTTTAATACCATTCAAAAGAATGGTACTCCAGTTATTTTTAATGCAGATTGGCTTGAAACACATCCATTAGGAAAAGCAGAATGGTTAAAATTCTTTGGAGTACTTTTTAATAAAACCGATAAAGCAACTCAATTATTTAACGAGATAGCAACCTCTTATGAAGAAACCAAAAAACTTGCCAAGTCTGTAAATGAAAAGCCTACCGTTTTGTGTGGTGCTATGTATAAAGATGTTTGGTATCTTCCTTATGGCAATAGTTGGCAGGCAAAGTTTATTAGTGATGCTAATGCGAAATATGTGTACGGATACACCAACGGTAAAGGCAGTATTTCTTTAGCTTTTGAAAAAGTATTAGATAAAGCTGAAAACTCAGAATATTGGTTAGCACCTGGAAGTTTTTCTTCTTACGATGCTATGTTAGAAGCCTCTTCTCACTACAATCAATTTAAAGCTTTTCAAGACAAGACCATATTTAGTTTTGCAAGTACTACTGGAGAAACTGGTGGCGTATTATACTATGAACTTGGTCCTAACAGACCAGACTTAGTACTAAAAGATATGGTATCTATTTTACATCCAGAATTACTTAAAGACTATACGCCTACATTCTTTAAACCACTAAATTAAATGGTTAAGCAAAGCACATATCTTCTACTAGGGATAGTATTGCTATTAATAGCTTTTCTAACTAATATTAGTTTAGGTTCTGTAAGCATTCCTTTAGACAATGTGCTTGCCGCACTTTTTGGTGGAGATGTAGACAAAGAATCTTGGCGCTATATAATAACAGATTACAGGTTACCGAAAGCATTAACTGCCATTTTTGTTGGTAGTGGATTAGCGTTAAGTGGTTTATTAATGCAAACATTATTTAGGAATCCGTTAGCTGGTCCATACGTTTTAGGTATTAGTAGCGGAGCCAGTTTAGGTGTTGCTATAATTATTATGGGAGCAAGTTTGTTTGGTGGTGTATTTGCAAGCTATTTAAATTCTGGTTACAGCATAGCCATTGCGTCAAGTTTGGGTAGTTTTTTAGTATTATTAGCTGTAGTAGTAGCTTCGGCAAGATTAAGAGACACCATGGCAATTCTCATTATAGGGTTAATGTTTGCTAGTTTAACAGCTTCTGTTGTTAGTGTATTAGCTTACTTTAGCTCTGCTGCACAATTGCAACAATATATGTTTTGGTCTTTTGGTAGTTTAGGTAATTTAGGGTGGCAAGAGCTTAGTATTTTAGGTGTCACAGTTGGTATAGGAGTTATAGTTAGCATTTTCTGTTTAAAAAATTTAAATGCCTTGCTTTTGGGTGAACATTATGCTAAAAGCCTTGGTGTAAATATTAAAAAAAATAGGTTTTTAATAATTGTAGCAACTAGTTTATTAGCTGGAAGTATTACAGCTTTTGCAGGACCAATAGCGTTTATAGGTTTAGCCGTACCTCATTTGGTAAGATTGGTAATAAAAACAACTAATCATCTCATATTAATGCCTGCGGTACTTTGCTTTGGTGCCATTTTAATGCTTATCTGCGATGCTATTGCACAATTACCAAATAGTGAATTTACATTACCAATTAATGCTATCACCTCATTAGTAGGAGCACCTGTTGTAATTTGGCTATTGGTGCGTAAACGTAAACTCATGTTTTAGCTAACAAAACAATTAAACTTCATAATTTTACACATTGATAATTATAGGTGAAATTCCTATTTTTACGCTTTAACAAAAATAATTTATGGGAAGAGCATTTGAATTTAGGAAAGCGCGTAAGATGAAGCGATGGTCTGCAATGTCTAAAGCCTTTACGCGTATTGGTAAAGATATTGTAATGGCTGTTAAAGAAGGTGGACCAGATCCAGACTCAAACTCTAGGCTACGTGCTGTCATACAGAATGCCAAGTCTGTAAATATGCCTAAAGACAATGTAGAACGTGCCATTAAACGTGCGAGTGATAAGTCTCAAGGTGATTATAAAGAAGTAATCTTTGAAGGCTATGCTCAACATGGTATCGCTGTTTTAATTGAAACTGCTACAGATAACAATACAAGAACTGTTGCCAATGTAAGAGCTGCTTTTAATAAAACAGACGGAAATTTAGGTACTTCTGGCTCTGTTGTCTTTATGTTTGATCATACCTGTAACTTTAAAATTAAAGGTGATAACTTAGACCTTGAAGAACTTGAATTAGAATTAATTGATTTTGGTGTTGAAGAAATTTTTGAAGACACAGATGAAAATGAGCAAGGCGAAACTCAAAAAGTGATAATGATTTATGCCCCTTTTGAAAGTTTCGGAAACATTCAAGGATATTTAGAAGCTAATAATATTGAGATTATTTCTTCTGGCTTTGAGCGTATACCACAAGTTACTAAAAAGCTAACTCCAGAACAACAAGAAGATGTTGAGAAGCTTTTAGAGAAATTAGACGACGATGATGATGTACAAAATGTATATCATACTATGGATGAAAGTGAAGACTAACAGTTCCATCCAATTCATATAAAAAAAACCTCCAAATTAACTTTGGAGGTTTTTTTATAAATATAGTTTATTTGAAAAGTATTGTTCCGTTGAATTTAATCCACAAAAAAAGCCTCATCATAAGATAAGGCTTTTATTTTGGGTGGAAGACCGGGTTCGAACCGGCGACTTCTGGTACCACAAACCAGCGCTCTAACCAGCTGAGCTACAACCACCATTTGTAATCGGACGGCAAAGATAAGATATTGTCTTATTTTGAGCAAGATAATTTTTAAATTAAATCAAAAATTGAATCTACAGCTACATAACGTTCTGAGGTAAAACCTTCTGCGTGCTCTACATTTATTAATCTTCCTAAATCTTGAGCTCTGTATGTAATACTTTGAAGAAAATTATTTGAAGAAATTGGTGTTTGTGGCTCATCACTCTTTAAATTAAAAAACTGACTTTCATACGCCTTTACAGAAGCTATCTTTTTATCTAAATACCCTGAAATATCTACCACGACATCTGGTGTTAAATTTTTCCATTGTATGTAATGATACACGTGTTTAGGTCTCCAAGCTTCTTGAGGCTCATCCTCCAATGTGGTTTCAATTCGCCTTAAACCACTAAGAAAACAAGCGTCACTAGCTAGCTTGCTACCTTTACCATGATCAATATGCCTATCATCAACAGCATTGCAAAGCACAACTTCTGGTTTATATTTTCTAATGATTTTTATTATCGCTTTTTGGTGTGCTTCATCATTTTTAAAGAACCCATCTTTAAACTTTAGGTTCTCTCTTACTGCAACTCCTAAAATACGAGCAGCATTTGCAGCTTCAACATCTCTAATTTCAGCTGATCCTCTAGTACCTAATTCACCTCGTGTGAGGTCTAAGATGCCTACAATTTTTCCTTTAGCTATTTCCTTAGCAAGAGTTCCAGAACAACTTAATTCTACATCATCTGGGTGTGCTCCTATTGCTAATATGTCTAACTTCATTTTTTATTTTTTTCAAAGATAATCAACAATACATCAACACAATTGCAAATAAATAATTGAATAGTTTTAAAATACCCACTAATGGGTATATCTTAGTAAGGTAAAATCCTCTTATTTTGATTAAATTAAAACCAAATCTACTTAATGATCTATAAAACAAACCTACTACTGTTATGTGTTTTCTATGCATTTACAGTTGTTTGCTCCTAATAATAAACTAACTCAACTCTAATTAACTCAAAACACAACTCATGCAAGAAAACTCTACAACTCAATATGCTCCCTTTAATTCTTATAATACGTGTTACAGTCCTTCAACGGGATTGTTTAAGCAAGATATAGCTGTACCTAAAAAAACTGTTACCATTAATGGCAAGCCAGTGGAATTAACTTTTAAAGTTGCTGCCAGTTATGATATCTCTGGAAACAATATATCTTCAATGTTACAAATTGTAACACATAATGAGGATTATGTTGGACCTGTTATTAGTAATGATTACAATTTAATAAATCCACCAAACAATGATCTAAATCAGGTTATTTCAAACTTTAAGCCTAGTGACGAAAATGACGTTACAGTTTTTACGGTTCACGATGAAGATTTTTTAAGTTTAAGTCCTGCTACCATTCAAAATATTATAACAGAATTAAGCAATAGCCAACCCTTAACTATTGAAGAGGTTGAAGAAATTTTAGATCAGCATTTAAGCTCTAAATCATCTTTAACACAACCAAGAACAGTTGGAACTGGTGTAATTCCTCCAAAAGTAAGCTGCTAATTCCATTGATTAAAAAATTACCATTACTACTAGGATTACTGTTGTGCTTTACTATTAAAGCACAACAGTATAAGGTTATAGATAGTTTGTTAAACGACTATAACATAGACGGAGCAAGAGCTATAATTTCAAAAACATCTTATAAAGATTCTTCTGAGAAATTATTAGATAATGCACAATATTATGTGTTTACCAATCAATTAGATTCTGCTTTCATTAATTTATTTAATGTAGATACACTCTCACTATCACCAATTAATAAGGCTAGGTATTTAGATTACTTGGGTAAAACACATATAGCAGATGATGATATAGATAAAGGTTACCTATATAGTATAAGAGCAAAAGAACAGTATTTAAAAGTAAAAGAGCTTTATGATGCAAATGCTTTTAACCTTACACTTTATAATCTCTTTGCAGATCAGGAATACTATAACTATGAACCAGACCAACTTCTTGAACTTTTTGGAGAACAAGCTATAGAGAATGAATGGAATGATCAAGTTGCAGATTATTATATTCAAATTGCATTACTCAACTTTAATTACGACAATAAAAAAGAGGTCATGCAAAATCTTGACCTTGCTCTCGAGTATTTAAAAGACGATAACTATGCACTAGAACGTGCAAGAATTTTTGCAATAAAGAGTGTGTATTATGCACAAATAACTCAGGAATTAGATTCTGCAGATTATTATATAGAGAAAGCAGATGTTATAGAAAAGCGTTTTAATATTCCTTATAAAACTTACTATACATTAATTAATAAGGCAGCAATTACACGGTTAAGAGGTAACTATAAGGAAACTATAAACCTTTTAAAGCAAGCAGAAACTCTAAAACATAACCTATACAAAAAGAGTAACTTAAAGTTTTTGTACAGCTTATTAGCTAATGATTATGAAGATCAAGAAAATTACAAAACGTCTTTAGAGTACCTTAAAAAACACATTAATTATAGAGACAGTGTTAATATAGCAGATCAATTTGTAAACCTTACCAAATACCAAACTGTACAGAAAGACAAACAAATTCTTTTAGAGCAACAGCAAAAAACAAAAAATAAAAACTTAGCCATAATATTTGGTGGATTTTTAATTGCCGTTTCTATTATTGGATTATTAGTTTACAAAAACACCAATAGAAAGAAAAAAATTGCAGAACAACAAAGTGAACTTGAGAAGCAAAAATTACAAACTTTCTTAAAAGAGCAGGAACTAACAACAATTGATGCTATAATAGAAGGTCAGGAAAAAGAACGACAAAAGCTTGCGGGAGATCTTCACGATAGTGTTGGTGCAACACTTGCTACTGCTAGGCTACAATTTAGCCATCTTAAAAAGCATAAAAATAGTCTTGATAATTTAGATGATATATTTAGTAACACAGAAGAGTTACTATCACAAGCCTACCACGAGATAAGAAATATGTCTCATCTTAAAAACAGTGGTGTCTTAGCTAAGAAAAGTCTTGTCCCAGCTATTGAAAACTTAGCAAAAAATGCATCTGTTTCTACGAGTTTACAAGTAGAAGTAAACCATTATGGGTTAGAAGATCGTTTAGACAATAACTTAGAGATAAGTATTTTTAGAATCATACAAGAGCTAGTCACTAATATTATCAAACACGCCAATGCATCTGAAGCATCAATTACATTAACGCAACATGATGATGATTTAAATATTATAGTTGAAGATAATGGAAAAGGGTTTAACCTTAGTGCTATAGACAAGCAAGGCTTGGGATTATCTAGCATTGAGAAACGTGTTAATTTTCTTCACGGTGACATTAACATAGATTCCACAGTAGGAAAAGGAACCACTATAATTATAGATATTCCACTAAAAACTAATGCATCATGATAACAATAGCAATAGCTGAAGATCACCAATCTTTAATTGACGGTATTGAGTTGTTAATTAAGGCAGAAGAAGATATTTCACTTGTAGGTTCGGCCAATAATGGTGAAGAGCTTTTAAAGATTGTTCGCTTAAAACAACCTAAAGTTATCATTATGGATATTAGGATGCCAAAACTAGATGGCATTGAAGCTACAAGAGTAATTAAAAAAGAGTTTCCGCATATAAAGGTAATTGCATTTACCATGTTTGACCAAGAAGATGCTGTAAAACAAATGATAAACGCTGGAGCTTCTGGATACATCTTAAAACATTCTCCTTTAGAAGAAATTTTAAATGCAATTAGAACTGTAGCTAGCGGTAAGGATTTTTACGATAACTCTATTAACTTAGAAAGCATAAAAGATGCAGAATCTTCAAACAAAAAACTATTACTCTCTAAAAGTGAACGACAAATTCTTAAAATGGTAGGTCAAGGAAAGTCATCTTTAGAGATTGCACAGCTTAGGTTTACATCTGTTTCTACTGTTGAGAAACACAGAAAGAATATGATTAGAAAACTTAACTTAAGTGGAAAAGGTGAATTGTTGAGATATGCATTGGAAAAAAAGTATGATTTTTAAAATATACCCGTTAATGGGTATGTTTTGGCATAAACATAACTTTTAAGTTTACATATAATTAAGTTAGTCGAAAATTGGGGCTTTAGGCTAGTCTTAAGACAAAAAGGGATCTTTAATTAGATCCCTTTTTTTGTGTTCTTTATTTAGAAAAAAATTATTAGATACTTACAGTCTTCTTTCCTGTTTTATCTTTTCCTGTTAATTGTCTAATCTTAATATTAAAAGCTGCAAATAACAATGTCATAAATGGACTTAACCAGTTAAATATTGCATATACAAAGTAGTCTGCCACAGAAACCCCTAAAACACCACTTTGATAGGCTCCACAAGTATTCCAAGGAATTAAAACAGACGTTACAGTACCACTATCCTCCAATGTTCTTGATAAATTTTCAGGAGCTAAACCTTTATCTGCAAAGGCTTTACTATACATTTTTCCTGGAACAACTATAGCTAAATATTGGTCACTCGCTGTTACATTTATAGCTAGACAACTTGCTACAGTACTAGCAAACAAACCAAAAGTTGTGTGGAATAATTTTAATAATGCCTTACTAATTGTTGCAAGTGCTCCAATTGCATCCATAACACCTCCAAATACCATTGCGCAAATTATTAACCAAATAGTACCTAGCATTCCACTCATACCTCCAGCAGAGAATAACTCATTTAAAGCTTCATTATCTGTAGCAACAGCAGTATCTACTGTTATAGCATTCATAACGCCTTTATAAGCGGTTTCAAAAGTTAGACTATCGCCACCACCAACAGCTGTTACAATTTCTGGCTGGAAGATTAACGCTGCTGCACCTCCTAAAAGTGTTCCCAACAGCAATGCAATTAACGGAGAGGTTTTCTTTATAATTAAGGCAATAACTATAATTGGCACTGCAAATAACCAAGGTGAAATGTTGAAGGCGGCATCAATAGAAGTTAATATGCCTTCTGTATCTGTTGTACCTGTAGTCTCTAAATTTAATCCTATAATTATAAAAACAATAAGTGTTACAATAATCGTTGGCACTGTAGTAAGCGTCATATATCGTATGTGCGTGAACAAATCTGTACCAGCCATAGCAGGTGCTAAATTTGTGGTATCACTTAAAGGCGATAGTTTATCACCAAAATAGGCTCCAGATAACACTGCACCTGCTGTCATTCCTAAAGATATTCCTAGTGCTTCTGCAATACCAATTAACGCTATACCAACTGTTGCAGACGTTGTCCAACTACTTCCCGTTGCAATTGATATAATTGCACAGATAATTACACAAGCTGCCAAGAAAATTGTAGGATTTAAAATCTGCATACCATAATAAATCATAGTGGGAATAATACCACTAATCATCCAAGTACCAGCCAAAGAACCTACCATTAGTAAAATAAGCAAAGCTCCTGTTGTAGATTTAATATTCTGTGCCACTTCTTCGACCATAGTCTCGTAGCCCACTTTATTAAAGTATCCTACAATTGCAGCAACAGCAGCACCTAATAAAAGAATAAATTGATTAGAACCACTTAAAGCATCGTCTCCAAAAGCAAATAATACATTATAAAATAACATTCCAACTAATGCAAATACAGGAATTAAAGCTTCCCATATATTTAATTGATTATTATCTACAATATTTTGATTATTTGCGTCTTTAGATTGGCTGTCCATAGCGTTAGATTTTTAAGCAACCAATGTTACGATTTTGTTAAGAGGTATGCAAGGTAGATTTACAAAACGCCTACTTGCTTCATACAGCTCACCATCATCTCATAAGTTCTTTCAATATTATTATCTAAACCTATTGAAAAACGAATTAAGCCATCACTTAGTCCCATTTCCTTTTGCTCTTCTTCTGGAATCTCAGAAGAGGTTGAACTTCCTGGTGCGCTAAATAATGTTTTATAAAAGCCTAATGAAACCGCTAGATAGCCTAAATTTTTCTCCTGCATAAGCTCCATCAATGTATTTGCTTTATCTAAGGTTCCAGCATCAACGGTTAGCATTCCTCCGTAACCATACTCTTCATTCATCATACTTTTAAACAAATCATGACTAGGATGAGATTGCAATCCTGGATATACAGTTTTTAGGCCATCATTTTCAAACTTTTGAGCTAGATACAATGCATTTTTACTATGTTGTTTCACTCTAATATGAAGTGTTCTTAAATTCTTTAAAATAGAAGACGCTCTTAAACTGTCCATAGCCGCTCCTAAAAGCATACTCGCGCCATCATTTACATTTCTTAGTGTATTTATAAACTCAAGGTCTCCGCAAACTACGCCACCCATAGTATCGCTACTTCCATTTATAAATTTAGTAAGACTATGTATAACATAATCTGCACCTAGTTTGGCTGGAGAAATATTTAAAGGTGAAAATGTATTATCCACCACAAGTTTTAAATTGTATTTTTTAGCTAATGCTGCCAATCCTTTTATGTCTGCCACTTCAAGTAAAGGATTACTTACAGATTCGCAATATAACACTTTGGTGTCTTCTGTAATTGCAGCTTCTACAACATCTAGTTTTGTAATGTCTACAAAAGACGTTTCAATACCCAACCTAGGTGTAAAGTTTTTTAAAAATGCATATGTACCTCCATATATAGTTCTACTTGAAACCACGTGATCACCTTGTTTACAAAGCTGAAGTAACACAGGTGTTATTGCTCCCATTCCAGTAGCAGCAACATTAGCAGTCTCTGTTCCTTCCATAGCCGCAAGAGCTTCACCTAAATATAAATTAGATGGTGTTGAGTGTCGAGAATATAAATAACAGCCTTCTGCATTGCCTTCAAAAGTATCGAACATCGTCTTTGCTGATAGAAAGGTGTAAGTAGATGAATCTGAAATTGAAGGGTTAACTCCTCCAAATTCTCCAAAATATTGTAAATCTTGTATGCGGTCTGCTGGGTTGAAATCCATAACTATAATAAATTAAAAAATAAGCTTCAAATCTAAATGGCTTATGAATATAAGTCAATCATATCAATTAATTATAGATTTTTTTACTACATATATATTAATAAACAAACTTTTAATCTAATTTTACTACTAAATACGATTACTTTTCAATAAAAATTACATTATGACGTTAGATGCTACAGATAAAAAAATACTACAACTTTTACAAGAGGATAGTAAACAAACTACAAAAGCCTTGTCTCTTAAACTAAATCTGTCGGTAACTGCAATTTATGAGCGAATTAAAAAACTGGAAAGAGAAGGAATTATTACAGACTATGTAGCATTAGTAGATCCAGAATTATTAAATGCAAAGCTTACAGTATTTTGCCAAGTGAGTTTAGTGCAACATACAGAAGATATTGTAAAAGCTTTTGAAACAGATATCCTTAAATTTCATGAAGTGGTATCTTGCTTTCACGTTAGTGGTGATAATGATTACTTAATTAAGGTTTTAGTTCCCAATATGAAAGCCTTTAGACAGTTCATGGTTAAGAAATTAACATCTCTTAAATATTTAGGAAGTACTAAAAGTAGTTTTGTTATGAACACTGTAAAAGATTCTACTGCAATTCCTATTACTTAAAAGCCTTATAATTACCTATGGTATTTAGTAACAAATGCTGTTATTTTGTGTTAATAACTCTATGTTGATTACATTCTGTTTTACATACAGAAAAGATATATTTGTTAACATTTAATTTTCTACATTAAGCACATGAAATTTATCGTTTCCAGTACCTATTTATTGAAACAACTTCAAGTTTTAGGCGGCGTTATTAATACTAGTAATACTTTACCTATCCTAGATAACTTTCTTTTTGAGTTAGACAATAACTCATTAAAGATATCTGCATCAGACCTTGAGACCACCATGGTTTCTACTATAGATGTAGAAAGTGATAGTCAAGGAAGTATTGCCGTTCCTGCTCGTTTACTTTTAGATACATTAAAAACGTTTCCAGAACAGCCACTTACCTTCGTTAAAGAAGATAATAATACTATTGAAATAAGCTCTAACCACGGTAAATACGCGGTTGCCTATGCAGATGGTGAAGAGTTTCCTAATGCAGTTGCTTTAGAAGACCCTAGCCAAACAGTACTAAATGGAGATGTACTAGCAACAGCAATAAGCAAAACTATCTTTGCATCTGGTAATGACGATTTAAGACCAGTAATGAGCGGTGTCTTTTTTCAATTTGCTAAAGACGGCTTAACTTTTGTAGCTACAGATGCCCACAAGCTTGTTAAATATTCTCGCACAGATGTTTCTGCTACAAATGAAGCTGAATTCATTATGCCTAAAAAACCTTTAACTTTATTAAAAGGAATTTTAGCAGGAAGTGATAGTGATGTTACTGTTGAGTATAATGAAAGTAATGCACGCTTCACTTTTGATAATGTAGAGCTTATCTGTCGTTTAATAGACGGTAAGTACCCAAATTACGAAGCTGTAATACCAAAAGAGAACCCAAACAAATTAACTATAGACCGATCTCAATTTTTAAACTCTGTAAAACGTGTGTCTATTTTCTCTAACAAGACCACTCACCAAGTACGTTTAAAAATTGCTGGTAGCGAGTTAAATATTTCTGCAGAAGATATAGATTACTCTAATAAAGCAGAAGAGCGTTTAACTTGTGCTTATCAAGGAGATGATATGCAAATTGGTTTTAATAGCCGTTTCTTAAGTGAAATGCTAAACAATCTTAATGCTAACGAAGTTCAGTTAGAAATGAGCTTACCTAATCGCGCAGGTATCCTAACTCCAGTTGATGGATTAGATGAAGGCGAATTAGTTACAATGCTTGTTATGCCTGTTATGCTTAACAGCTAACCTAACTCACATTATCATAGTATAAAGAATCTGCTTTTAGCAGATTCTTTTGGTTTAAGACCTTATCTTTATTAAAAAAACTGCTTAATGATGCGCCACCTTTTAGTAGTGTTTAGCTTTTTTGCTATAGCTACCACTTACGCCCAAACCAACAATACTGAAATTCTTATAGTTTCTGAAGATAACATACCTCTCGAAGATGTAATAGCCTATAAATCTTCTAATGTAATTGCCACCTCCAACGATAAAGGCATTCTTTCTTTTAAAAATCCGTCTACTGAAGAGTTTATTTTAAGATTAACTTTAAAAGACTTTAAACCTGTAAGCCTTAAAATTTCACCCAATACATTTAAATATACTGTAGTTCTTTCAAAAGCTGAAGAGGAGCTTAATACAGTAATTCTCGCATCTACCTATCAAAAAGAAAGTAAGGTTTTAATACCTACAACATCTGTTACCGCAGAAAGTATTGCCGAAGGCTCACCAATAGATTTAGTAGATGCCATAAACGAAACAAGTGGTGTTTATATACAACGCGGAGCAATTAACACAAATAGAATCACTATTCGTGGTATTGGTTCCAGAACATTATTTGGCACCAATAAGATTAGAGCCTACTTTAATGGGTTTCCCATTACTAATGGTATAGGCGAAACAGCTATCGATATTTTTAACACGCAAGATATTGCTAGTATAGAAATTATTAAAGGGCCAAAAGCTACCCAATATGGTGCTAATCTTGGAGGTACATTATTGTTAAACTCTAAAGACCCCAAAAAGGAAGGTTTAGTTTTAAAAAATACGGTAACCATTGGCTCATTCGAGTTGTTTAAAGAGAGTTTATCCTTAAACTTGAAGGAAGACAAACTTTCATTACATCTAAATGCAGATCACCAAGAACATGAAGGTTATAGAGAAAACAATCGTTATAATAGAAATGCATTATTTATAAACACGTCCTACACTTTAAATAAAACATTTACCATAAATGGTTTGGTGCAACATATAAATAACTTTGCCCAAATTCCTAGTTCTCTAAATCTTACAGATTTTAATGAAGACCCGACGCAAGCTGCATTTACATGGGCACAATCTCAAGGTTTTGAAGACAATAGGCAAACATTAGTAGGACTTGGCCTTTCCTCTAATATTTCAGATTCTTGGAGTAATGCCACTAATGTATATTATAGTTATTTAGACCACTATGAGCCTAGACCTTTTAATATACTTGCAGAAATTACAAATACTTATGGCGTTCGAACAGTTTTTGCAAATACATTTAACCTTAACATGAAAAGTGCAAATTTAAGTTTTGGAGTAGAGTTTAACCAAGACCACTATGTAGTGACTACAACTGAAAATTTATATGAAGACAATAATGGTAATGGAAGCTTAGAAGGTAGTTTATTAAGTGATAATACAGAGATTAGATCACAGCTTCAACTGTTTGGAACAAGTACTTTACCAATTACAGAAAAACTAACGGCAGAAATAGGTTTGCATTTAAATAAAACTTCTTACAACTTAGATGACAATTTTAATGAAGCTGAAGCTAACACAAGTGCAGACAGAGAATTTGATATTATTGTTGCTCCAAATCTTAGTTTGCTTTACAAGCTTAATAATACTGTAACTACGTATTTAAACATTAGTAGAGGATTTAATTACCCAAGTTTGGAGGAAACTCTTACACCAGATGGTATTATAAATACAGATATAGGTCCGGAAATTGGCTGGAATTATGAAGTAGGCACAACATTGTCTTTACTTAAACAACGCTTACAAATTAATGCTGCTGCTTACCTCCTATCTGTAAACGACTTACTGGTTGCAGAACGTGTGGGTAACGATCAATTTATTGGCAGAAATGCAGGACAAACAGACCATAAAGGCATAGAAATATCAATAGACTACAAGCAAAATATAGTTGAACAGCTTCAATTTAAAACCTTTTTAAATGCGGAGTTTAACGCCCATAAATTTATAGACTTTGTAGATGGAGACTCAGACTTTTCTGGAAACGATTTAACAGGAGTACCATCAGAGAAAATAAATGCTGGTATTTCTTTACAACATACAAGTGGTTTTTTCTTCTCTTCACAGTTACAATATATTGGAGAACAACCAATAACAGATGCTAATACGCTTTATGCTGAAGATTATACAACACTAAGATTAAGTGGTGGTTACAATCAGTCTTTTAATGAAAAATTAAGTCTAGAAGTAAAAGGAGGCGTTAATAACGTGACAGATATAGCTTATGCATCTTCCATATTAATTAACGCCTCTTCTTTTGGAAATAGCCTACCTAGATACTACTATCCAGGTTTGCCTCGCCATTATTTTGCTAGTTTATCTTTAAACTATAATTTTTAACTTATTTAAGAATTTGTATAGTTAATGGGTACTTTACCTCTTCGCCATTACTAACCCTAATTGCATTAAGTATAGGGAAAATTAGGGCGATTAAACCTATTCCTATAAGACCTAAAATACCTAAACCAAATAACAGAATAAGTGGAATACATATAATACTGTAAATTATAATACTTATTTGAAAGTTTACTATGTCTTTTCCCTGTTGGTCTAAAGCAAATACTTCATCTTTCTTAAAAGCCCAGATAATAAGTGGTACAATTAAACCGCCAATACCAGTAATATAGGTTAATAATTGACTTAAATGTGTAATAACGAGTAATGATTTGTCTTCTCTCATGATAGTTGATTTTAATTGATTGATGTACTTATATGACGTGCTAATCTCTATTTTGTTACACTTTATCTTGACTTCTAATTTAGTACTTTTGCAAGATGAAAATTAATGACACCATTGTAGCATTAGCAACAGCATCTGGCGCAGGTGCAATTGCCATTATAAGAGTTTCAGGTAAAGATGCCATAGAAATTGTAAACCCGTTATTTTCTGCTAAAAGTGGGAAGCAACTAAAAGATGTAAACTCTCATACAATACATTTAGGTGATGTTAAAGACAACGCAAAAATTATTGATGAAGCCTTGGTTTCTGTCTTTAAAGGAACCAAATCTTATACTGGAGAACCTACTGTTGAAATTTCTTGTCATGGTAGTCATTATATTCAACAGGAAATTATTCAACTGTTATTAAGAAAAGGTTGTCGTGCAGCTAATCCTGGTGAGTTTACCTTGCGTGCATTTATTAATGGCAAGATGGATCTTAGCCAAGCAGAAGCTGTAGCAGATCTTATTGCAAGTGATAATGAAGCGTCTCACCAATTGGCATTACAACAAATGCGAGGTGGCTTTTCAACCGAAATTGCTAAGCTAAGAGAAGAATTATTAAATTTTGCCTCATTAATAGAACTTGAATTAGATTTTGCTGAAGAAGATGTAGAGTTTGCTAATCGAGACGAATTTCAAAATTTGGTAACAAGAATACAGACCGTTTTAAAACGTCTTATAGACTCTTTTGCAACTGGAAACGTTATAAAAAACGGGATTCCTATCGCAATTGTTGGAGAACCAAACGTAGGAAAATCTACATTACTTAATGCACTTTTAAATGAAGAACGCGCTATTGTTAGTGATATCGCTGGAACGACCAGAGATACTATTGAAGATGAAATAAGCATTGGTGGTATTGGTTTCAGGTTTATTGATACTGCTGGTATACGTGAAACAAAAGATGTGATTGAAGGTTTAGGTATTAAAAAAACCTTCGAGAAAATTGAAAAAAGTCAAGTAACCGTCTATTTGTTCGATGCGAGTTTAATTAAAAATGACGCTATAAGGATTAAAAATCTTAAAGTTGAAGTTGAAAAGATAAAAAATAGATTTCCGCAGAAACCACTTTTAGTCATTGCCAATAAAATTGATGCTTTACTAGATAGCGAAATTCAAAATTTAATAGACAATTTAAAACCGCATACTACGCACCTACTTACTATATCTGCTAAAACAGGACTAGGTATTGAAGAGCTACAAACAACACTGCTAGATTTTGTGAATACTGGAGCATTAAAAAACAATGATACCATAATAACCAATTCACGCCATTACGATGCTTTATTAAAAGCTTTAGAAGAAATAAACAAGGTTCAAGATGGCTTAAATGCCAATTTACCAAGTGATCTTATGGCTATTGATATTCGTCAAGCATTATTTCACTTTGGAGAAATTACAGGACAAGTAACCAATGACGAATTGCTAGGTAATATATTTGCAAATTTCTGTATCGGAAAGTAGGCTATTATTGTATAAAAGATAGTTTTCACCTTCATTTATTACTTACTTGTTAAAAAAAGGACTTTAATTAGTTAAGTTTTACCCAATTCCTCAAGATTATTGGCTAAATACTTTCTATTAGAAATTAAGCCCTTAGCTTTGCACAACTTATAAACGATAAAACAAACGACATGAGTCAAGTAAAAGAAAATGATACTGTAAAAGTACATTACACAGGAAAGCTTCAAGACGGACAAGTTTTTGATAGCTCTGTAGACAGAGAGCCTTTAGAATTCACTTTAGGTCAAGGTATGCTTATTCCTGGTTTTGAAAAAGGAATCATTGACATGAAGGTTGAAGAAAAAAAGACAATAAATATTCCTAAGGATGAAGCTTATGGAGATGTTCAGAAAGAATTATTTCAGGCAGTTCCTAAAGACCAACTTCCACAGGAAATTAAGCCAGAAGTAGGAATGGGATTAGTTTCTAAGAACCCTGATGGTTCTGAAAGACAACTAAGAGTTGCAGAAGTAAACGATGATCATATCGTTGTTGATGCAAATCACCCACTTGCTGGTAAAGATTTAGTATTTGATCTTGAATTAGTAGAGATTAAGTAATTTACCTTTACAATTATATTAGAAAGCTCAGATATTTTATCTGGGCTTTTTTAGTTTATTTATAATCTCAACATTAAAAGAGTTAATTTTACAACATGTCTAAAAAAGGTAAAATTAAGAACGGGAAAAATAAAGCTCTCCACACCAAACTCCTAAAGCAGAAAAAGGATAAGAAACGTGAGAAGGAAGATGCTCGTAAAGCACGTTTAAAAGCAATAATTAAAAGCGCTAAAGAAGAATAGCACAACATAATAATAGTACCAAACTTCATTTAAAAATCACTGGCTTCTAATACAAATAACGATTCGACCGTAGTCTCAAAACACTTGGCAATTTTAAGTGATAAAACAGTTGAAGGCACATAACGACCAGACTCTATTGAAATAATAGTTTGTCGTGAAACACTAAGATACTCAGCCAAATCTACTTGAGTTACCTTTTTTGTTTTTCTTACCTCCTTTACATTATTTTTCATACCTAAAGATTCTAAAATGAATAATGTAGTTAAAACGAAGTATATAAGTAATCCAAAAAAAGAGGATTGCAATACTAAGAAATAGCATTACACCAGCATCTTTTGGTGGGTTGTTCATAAAACCAATAACCATAATACCCAATACTAAAGCTATCATTTGTAGTAAGGCAGCAAACTGAAAAGACTCTAACCTTACATTCTTAATCATTTCATCTTCTACTTTTTCTTTTGAAAATGCTAAAGCATAAGTTCCAAATAAGAAGGTAAAAAAACCAAGAATAGCAACACTCATATTTAAAATAGTGGCGTCTGTTATTCCTAATAACTGTGAAAGTTTTGAAACAAACCCCAATTGCATAAAAACCCAAAGGCATAAACCAATAGGCGCTACTATTAAACCAATCTTTTTATAGCGGTGTGATAACAATTTGAACATAGTAATATTTTGTAAAGTTTACTTTACGTAAAGCTAACTTAACATTTTATATATTACAACTATTTATCATCTTTATTTTCAACACGTTCCCAGATTGAGTCTGCATTTAATTTAAAACTTCCCACAAAATCAAAATTACATTGGTGTGGCGCAATGATAGATAAAAAAGTTTCTGAGTTTTTACGTCTGTATAAGTGGTACGTTTCGCCAACTACAGGTTCAAAAGAAAACTTAGATTGGTAAATTAATTGATTGTACTCATATTCCTTGAGCATAGCTTCGTAAGCACTCTGCAACTCAGAGAATTTTGTCTTAATCTTATGGTTAACTTTATTTATGCTCCTGTTTTTCCAAGCTGTGGTATCGAGTGAAGTTATTTGCGGAGCACCAAGATTTGTTGCATAGGTTTTTAAGCTAGCATCATATTTTTGATCTGCTTCATTAAATACAACGTTATCTGGTTTCTTTTTTTTAGACATCCTTTAGCTTATTCTAAATTTTCCATTTTATTTAAAAGTTCTTCAGCTTCAGCAACTTTTGCATCACTTGCCCTTCTATTAGATTTAGATAGCTTGTGTGCTTGCTCCATTAGCTTTGCATATTTAGCTTGAAGCTTCTCTTTCTCAGTCGATTTCTTAAATAATCCAAACATAACGTATCTTTTAGTAAAGATACAGTTTTGTTTAGTTATTATCTAAAAAGACTAAACAATATTATAGTTTATAGAGTTTTGCAATTGCATCAACACAATTAATTCCATCAATAGCTGCAGAAATAATGCCACCTGCATATCCTGCTCCTTCGCCACAAGGATATAAACCGCTTATTTCAATATGCTCCAACGTTTCCGTATCTCGAGGAATTGAAACCGGTGAAGATGTTCTACTTTCTGGTGCGTGTAATACAGCTGTATTTGTATAATATCCTTTCATCTTTTTGCCAAATGCCTTAAACGCTTTTTGTAGTCGTACAGATAATAAATCTGG